>JBJMMR010000059.1:0-32327 GCA_045804645.1 Chloroflexota bacterium
GCCAAGACGATCGGTGCCGGGCTGGTCGATGAGACGACGACGACCCAGGCCGTCGTCGCCGCGGCGCTCATCGGCGCGATCACGTGGAACCTCATCACGTGGTGGTTCGGGCTGCCGTCGTCGAGCTCGCACGCGCTGATCGGCGGGCTCCTCGGGGCGACGATCGTCGCAGCGGGCGTCGGCGCCCTCAAGCTCGACGGGATCTACAACAAGGTCCTGGTGCCGATGATCAGCTCGCCGCTGATCGGGTTCACCGGCGCGTTCCTCCTGATGCTCGCGATCTACTGGATCTTCCGGAACGCCAAACGCAAACCCATGGCCCGCATCTTCCGCAGGCTTCAGGTGCTCTCCGCCGGGTTCATGGCGTTCAGTCATGGCTCGAACGACGCACAGAAGACGATGGGCATCATCACGCTGGCGCTCTTCGCGGCCGGCGCGATCCCGTCGATCGAGGTGCCGATCTGGGTGATCGTGGTGTCGGCGACCGCCATCTCATTGGGGACGGCGGTCGGCGGCTGGCGGATCATGCACACGATGGGCCACCGGGTCGTCGAGCTCGAGCCCGTGCACGGCTTCGCGGCCGAGACGACGGCGGCCAGCGTGATCCTCGGTGCGGCTCAGTTCGGCATGCCGGTGTCGACGACGCACGTCATCTCGAGCGCGATCATGGGCGTCGGATCCGCCCGCGGGCCGAAGGGCGTTCGTTGGGGCGTCGCCCGCCGGATCCTCCTCGCCTGGGTCATCACGATCCCAGCTTCGGCGATCGTCGCCGCAGCGTCATGGTTCATCCTTAACGCTATCGGCTTCGGCTGAGCAAGGGAGTCGTTCGATGTCGTTCCGCCTACTGCCCAAGGACGTTCGCTTCTTCGACCTCTTCGTCGCCGATGGCGAAAACCTCCAGGCTGCCGCGACGAAGTTGCGCGACATGCTCGATCAGTTCGACGATCTCGACCGCCGGATCGCGGAGATCCAGGCGCTCGAGAAGCGGGGCGACGAGATCGACCGCGAACTGAACCAGCGGCTCGAGGATGCGTTCATCACACCCTTCGACCGTGAAGACATCCACGACCTCACGATCCAGCTGGACGACGTCGTCGATGGCATCCAGGCGATCGCCGAGACGATGGTGATCTACGGTGTCGATCGCCCGACCGACGAAGCGCGCCAGCTCGCGGGCATCCTCGCGGATCAGTCCGACTCGCTGCTATCTGCCCTCCGGAAGCTCGACGGGCTCAAGGACCTCGATGCGGACCTCATTCGCGTCCACGAGCTCGAACACGAAGCGGACACCTTGTCGCGTGCCGCTGTCGCGCGCCTGTTCCGTGACGGCCTCGACCCGCTCGAGGTGATCAAGTGGCGGGATCTGTATCGCGAGCTCGAGAACGCGATCGACGCAGCCGAGGACACCGCGGAGGCCATCGAGCGGATGTTCCAGAAGGCGACCTGACAGCCCGGCGTGTCTGGTGGTCGCTCCACGGGTCGTTGGCCCGGCGAACTCCTAGCCGACGAGGGCGGGCCAGGACGGCGCCGTGGCGTCGTCGAAGAGCTCGAGCCAGCGCAGCGCGTAGGCGACTCGGATCGCGCTTTCCTCCGACGTATGCGCCCCGATGTCAGCAGGCAGGAAGATGTCTCGCTCGTACCCGACGGTGAGGCTTTCTCGCGTACGAAGCCGCGCGAGGTCTCGACGGTGGCGCTCCACCTGGATGCCGAAGGCCGGCTGGGACCACGCCCTCGGCCAGCGCGACCGGTCGCGCAGGATCCGGCCGAGCCGGAGCGCGTCGAGCGCCAGCGCGCGGGTCACGTCGAGTGCCTCGTCGGCTTCGATGGCGCGCCGGACGGATCGCATGCACGTAGACCTCGATGAACCCCCTCACGAGTGGTTCGACCAAGGCGCCGAGTCGGGCACGTGCTTCGGCGGGCCGGCCAGCAGCATACACAGGTGGTGCAAGTAGGCACCACTTTCTGCTCCGGACCGTGGCTCGCCCGTTTCGGAGCTAGCTCACCAAGGACTGCCTCGACGGCCCGTCGGAGCGTCGCGCAGCTCGAGCCAACGGAGCGGATACGCGAGCCTGGCGGGGCTGGCGTCACTCGGATCCGAACGGCACCAGGGCGAGATGGAATGCCTCCCGGCCGTACGACGCGGCCAGCGTATGCCGCGTGCGAACCGGCGCGAGATGGCGCCGGATCTGCTTGACCTCGGCCGGGAACCGCGGTCGTGCCCGACGCTCGGGCCGACGCGGCGAGTCGCGCAGGAGTCGGGTCACGTGCAGGGCATCCAGCGCCAGCGCCCGAGCGGCAGGCACCGATGCCTGGAGGGTAGGAGTACCCGGCGAGAGGACGACGCCGGTCCTTGCGCGTTCATGCCGCCTTCCATCGCGCCGTGACGCACGACGTCAACGGGGTGCGCCCTCGCGTGGTCCGTGGTCTCGGGCTGACGATCTCCACCGGCATGGTCGACGGTTCGACCCGGCATATGAACGGGATATCAGCGCGGCGTCAACGTTGGGCAGCGAGTCCCAGGCGCACTCACCGCCGATCAGGTGGGCCGACGGAACACGTAGCCGACGCCGCGGACCGTGTGGATGAACGCCGGCTGTCCTGGATCCTCCTCGATCTGGCTACGGAGCCAGTGGACATGGACGTCGACCGTGCGCGTCTCGCCGGCATAGTCGTACCCCCACACCTTCTCGAGGAGCTGGTCACGGGTGAACACCTGGCCGGGATTGCGGATCAGGAACGCGAGCAGCTCGAACGCCTTGGGCTTCACGGGCAGCACCTCGCCGTCGCGCATCAGGCGGTGGCCCCCCAGGTCCGCCTGAACGCGGCCGAGGTCGACGATCTGTGGCGGCGCCCCGGTCGCGACGGCTGCTTCGGAGCGGCGGAACAAGGCACGGATGCGCGCCGTGAGCTCGCGGAGAGAGAACGGCTTGGTCACGTAGTCGTCGGCGCCGAGCTCGAGCCCGACGACCTTGTCGAGCTCGGAGTCCTTCGCGGTCAACATCACGATCGGCACGCCGGACTCGGCCCGGATGATGCGGGTGACCTCGATACCGGAAAGCTCCGGGAGCATGAGGTCGAGGAGAACGAGGTCCGGACGCTCCCCCCGGAAGCGCGTCAGGGCCTCGCGCCCATCGGCCGCCGCGACGGCGCGGAATCCCTCCGACTCGAGCGCGTCGACGATCGTCTCGCGCAGCGTCGGTTCGTCTTCGACGACCAGGATCGTTCGTGCCATCCGTCATCGAGCATATCGGTCTCTGTTAACGACTCGCTAAAGCGAGGTCAACGCCCGGTGCGACCGGAGGCCACGACAGACTGTCGCAGGCGGACGGCTAAGCGCTTGCGGTCGCGCCTCGTTCCCTTGATCGCGACCACGCGGCGTCAAGGATCGCGCTCGCGACGATGATCCCGATGAGCGTCGCGATCGACGCCGGCTCCTTGATGAGCGTCGTGAGCGCGAATGTGACGAACGTGACCGCCGTCGTCCCCACGGCGAGCAGGAGGACGACCAGGTTCGCGCCCGTGTCGTGCCGGATGCGCAGATGTCCCAAGCTCACGAGGCCGAAGATCAGCAACGCGACGGCACTGCCGATCGACGCGATGGCCGACAGGTCGAAGAAGAGCACCATCGCGATGACGCCGACCGCGACCACGAGGAGTCCGACGGGCAGCGGTCCGATGCGTCCGCCCATGCCCGTCGGCCACTGGCCGGTCGACGTCAGGTGCTCGGTCAGCCCGGACGCTGGGTACAGACCGGCGTTGGTCGCCCCGGACGTCGCGAAGAGCGCGGTGATGAGGATCAGCCAGTAGCCGAGGTCCCCGAGGACGGGTTGGGCGGCGACCGCGATCGCCGTCGGGCCCGCCTCGATCACCTTGTCGACTCCGAGCGTCCCGAGGACCCCGAGCGATACCGCGATATAGATGACCGTCGCGAGGCCGATCGCGATCGTCATGGCCCGGGGGAGCTGGCGCGATGGGTCCTGGAGATCCTTGGCCGTGAACGTGACCACGCCGAATCCGAGGAAGGCGAAGAACGTCAGGGCTACGCCCGAGACGATGTCACGAACCCCCGGGTAGGTCGACGGAGCGATCAACGCCGGGTCGATCTCGGAGATCGTCACGACCGCGAAGAAGGCAAGGATCCCGATGACGACGAAGACGATCAGGCTCTGGACCTTAGCCACGAGGGTAGATCCGGCGATGTTGAGGCCGGTCATGACGATCACGAGCACCACCGCGAGCGCCTTCACTGTCGCGGGATCGCCGCCGGCGATCGCGTCGCTCGCGTAGCTGCCGAAGGAGACCGCAACCATCGCCGTGACGATGATGTTCGCCGCGTACGTAAGCCACGCGACGATCGTGGCGGTGTGGCCGACGCCGTATCCCTTGTTGACGTACTCGAGCAGCCCACCGGCCGTCGGATAGCGAGCGCCGAGCTTGGCGAAGGAGTAGCCCTGAAGGGCCGCGATCCCCCCGGCGAGCGCGAACGCCAGCCATACGGCGGATCCTGCCACTTCGGCGGTCGTCCCCAGCAGGGAGAAGATGCCCGCGCCGACCATGGCCCCGACACCGATGAACGCTGCCTCTCGCGTGGAGACGTACCTGCGACGTGGTGCGTCGGACGAGGTCATCGGATCTTCGGGCTCCGCTCGTGAAGGAGTCGACGGGTGCGAACCTATCACCGACGCTGACGAGGGCAGTCACCCTTTAAGGGGTATGCCGCTCCCGCGTGCGTGCCGGCACGCCGGATGAGTTGGGTCGGCGCCATCGCTCCGGCAGCGTCTCTGTCGGATGCTTATGCGAGTGGCGACCGACCTCCGCACGACATCGACCACCGATCCGCGCCTCGCGCGACGGGCGTATTCGGCGCGGCGGTGGGCGGAGCTGCGGGACGGCCTCGCGAGCACGACGCCACAGGCGATCGGTCGAGGCCTGCTGGCCCTGGCCGTCGTCGGCGGCTCGCTGTGGGTCGCGGTCGCAACGTGGCCCACACTGCTGCCGTTCGTGGTGGGTGGGCTGATCTCGTACATGCTGCTCCCCGTCGTCGACACGCTCGATCACGCGATGCCGCGAGCACTCGCCGCAGCCGTGTCGGTGGTCGGAATACTTGCCGTCATCGTCGCGATCGTCGTCATCGTCGCTCCGCCGCTCGTTCGTGCGTTCGGTCAGCTCGCGATCGATCTTCCGACTGCCGGAGACATCGACGCCGCGCTCGAGCGAGCCCGTACCCAGCTCGCGGCGCTACCCGACGGATCCGCTGACGCCATCCTCCCGATCCTGGCGACCCTTGCCGCTACCGCGCGCGATGTGATGGCCAGCCTACCCGAGCGAACCGACGCACTGACGCAGGACATCCTTAGGGTGTTCTTGAACACGCTCGGCGCCGTCCTGGGCCTCATCGTCCTGCCGACGTGGATGCTCAGCGTCATGAGCGAGCAGCGGCGCGGTCGGATGGCGGTGGACCGTGAGCTCGCTGCGTGGCTCCGACGCGACCTGTGGGCCGTCATCGCGATCGTCGACCGTGCCGTCGGGTCGTACCTTCGGGGATACGTGCTTGTGGCTGGTCTTGTCGGCGTCCTGACGTATCTCGGCCTCCAAGGCACGATGCGCCTCGGTGGCCCCCAGTTCCAGGAGCCGCTGGCGCTTGCCGTCCTCGCCGGAGCGACGCAGGTCGTGCCCATCGTCGGGCCGATCGCCGGTGCACTGCCAGCGCTCTTGATCCTCCCGATCTCCCCTGAACGTGCCGCCGCATATCTCGTGATCTACGTGGCGGCTCGGGTGATCGCGGCGACTGCCGTCGGAGCTCGCCTTCGGGATCGTTATGAGGGCGTCCCGCCGGTGATCCTCGTTCCGGGCGTGGTCGTGCTCGGCCAGTTCGGGCTGTTGTGGCTGCTCCTGTCGGCTCCGATCCTCACCATCGCAGCCGACATCGTCCGCTACGTCCATGGTCGCCTGTCGGAGCCCCCGCTACCGGCCGGCGTCCTGCCCAGGACGGCGGGCTTCGGTCGGTTGGCGCCGGCCGCGCCGAGCCGCGTGCCCAACATCTACCGAACCGTCCGCCGCAGTCCGACTCGAGCTGCGTCAGCCGGCGCCACCATCAGCGCACCGGCAGGAAGGGGCTGATCGATGGCCACCGAGACGAGCCAGACGGACGTCGACGCTCAGGCCGTCGTCGCTCCCGTCGTGGGCGTCCAGCTCACGCAGGTCCGCGTCCCGCTCGACGAGGCCGCGGAGGCACTCAGCACGCAGGACGAGGCGGGCCGCCTCCCGATCGTCGTCCTCCCGAAGCAGGCCTATCGGATCCGCAACGGTCTGGTCGGAGCCGGTCTGCTGCTCGTCCTTGGTGGCTTCCTTTTCGACGTGACGTTGCCGCTTCGCGGGGGGTCGCTGGCGGCTGGCGCGCTGCTCGTGGTCCTCGGGGTCTTCCGCGCCTTCATGGTGCCCGTCCCGGAGGGATCGCGTGCCGTCCTGCTGCGCCGCGGCCGGTTCCACAAGACCCTCGGACCCGGCAATCACATCGTCGTCCCGAACATAGTCGTGAGTCACATCGTCACGACGCGTGAGACGCCCTTCGACGCCCCAGCGACCGAGATCCCGACGCGCGACGACGTGCGAACGAGCGTCGACATCCTCATGACCTTCCGGATCGAGGCGCCGGAGAAGTTCGTGTTCACCATCTCGGCAGCCGATTTCGACCAGGTCTGTCAGGCGACGTGCCAGGAGGTCGTCCGACTGCTGCTCCGCGACAAGCTGGCGGACGAAACGCTCGATCTCGGCGAAGCGGACTCCGAGCGGCTGCGGTCCGAGATCGGCGCCGCGCTTGAGCCGTATGGCGTGGTGGTCGTACGTGTCGTCGTGACACATGTCATGCCGCCGCTCGATTTCATGGCGTCCCGCGAGTCGCGCCGCCTCGCCTCGGTCCAGCGAGCCGAGGAGGCCGAGCACCATACCCTCGCGCTACTTCGTCAGGCGGATCAGGAGGAGCTCGAGCAGCAGCGGATCAAGGCGCGGGAGCGTGCCATCGAACTGGAAGCCGCGAACGAGGTCGCAAGGCTGACGCGCCTCGAGGAGCGGCTCCGCGCCTATCCGAATGCGGTCCACTGGGACGTCGAGACGCAGCGGCTCGAGGTCGCACGTGCGCTCGCGGCCAACACGCGCGCCATGGTCCAGGTCGGCTCGGGGAGCGACGTCGCGGCTTCCCTCGTCATGCACACCCTGTCCGAGGATGTAGTGTCCTCGACGGCCCTGCCGGATGGCGCCGCCGCGGACACTGCGGCGAGCGAGGGAGGCAGTCGCGACGACGCGGACACTCGACCGCGGAAACGCGCATCGGTCTCCTCATGAACCGGGCTGATCGCCGTGGGTGCGCGCGCCTGCGCGGTCGGGGGCACGCCGGGTGGAGGCGGGCGATGGGAGCGACGACGCTGGACCTCCACGGTGCGACGGCGGCACGGTCGCGCCGGATCGGATGCGCGCTCGAGAGGACGGCGAGTGACGTGATCCGCCTACGGAGGGTCTGATCGATGGGCTGTCTATTAGTGATGCTCGGGGCGTTCTTCCCTCGCCTCGGCGTGCTGTTCGTGTGGCTGGCGCGTCCGGCGGTCTTCGAGGCCGCCATCCCATCCGCACTCGTCGCGGTCCTCGGGATCATCTTCTTCCCGCTGACCACGCTGATGTACGTGCTCCTCTGGTCGCCGAACGGGCTCAACGGCTTCGACTGGGTGTGGCTCGGGCTCGCGTTCGTCCTGGACCTCGGCGGCGTGATCGGATCGGCCTACGGCAACCGCGAGCGGATGCCCATTGGCGCTTGACCTGAGGCGGGTGCCCACCGACGGACAGGCACTACCCGTCCCCGCGCGACGCATGTCGCGTCGCCCGGGCATCCTCGAGACGAAGCTGCTCGTCCCGCGGCAGACGCATCCACTCGTCGCCCGCCCGCGCTTGATCGATCGCGTCGCCGCCGACCCTCAGGTGCCGCTGGTCGGGGTCTTCGGCCCGGCGGGCTTCGGCAAGACGACGCTGCTCGTCCAGTGGGCCGCTGTCGATCGGCGTGCCGTCGCCTGGCTCACGCTCGACGAGCGTGAGGCTGACCCGACCGCGCTGATCGCGTACGTCGCCGCGGCGATCGATCGTGCGACTGGCCTCCCTGGCAGCGTCCTCGGCTCTGTCGGCGTCGCCGATCCGGCCGACTGGCAGACCGCACTCTCCCAACTGGGGGCGGCCCTCGCGACGACTCGCGAACCGCTGTTGATCGTGCTCGACGACGTCGAGCGGGTCGGTATGGGCGAAGTGTGTGAGGCCATCGTCGCCCTGTCTGCCTTGCTGCCACCAGGGTCGCAGCTGGCCATCGGTTCCCGACGATCCGACGCGTTCCCGATCCCGCGTCTCGTCACCGCGGGGTTGATGACATTGATCGAGCGCGATGACCTCGTCCTCGCGGATCACGAGGCCGTGGAGCTGTTACGACTCGTCGGTCGGCCGCTCCCGGTCGAGCGGGGACACGACCTCAACGATGCCTTCGAGGGATGGGCCGCCGGGCTGTATCTCGAGGCGATCACACAGCGGACCACCGTCGGGCCCACGGGATCTGACGACGCCCCGGTCGCCGATCGTATGGTCGGTCAGTACGTCCGAAGCGAGATCCTCGCTTCGCTCCGGCCGGATCAGCGCGATCTGGTCTTCCGGGCGTCGGCCGTCGACCCGATCGACGTTGCGATGTTAGGCGAGCTGCTCGGTTCCCGGCACGTCGAAGAAACTCTCGCCGAGGTGGCGCGGACAACGCCGTTGCTCATCGAGCTCGACGTGCCCGGGACGTGGTACCGCTGGCACCGCTTGCTGCGGGGGATCGTCCAAGCCGAGCTGGCCCATCACGAACCTGACGCCGAACGGGCGCTGGTCGCGCTCGCAGCGGCCTGGTACGAGCGGGCGGGTTTGCTCGAGACCGCGATCACCTTCGCGATGCGTGCGGGCGACGCCGCCCTTGTCGCGCGATCGGTCACCGCGCTCGGCGAGACTGCCTGGAACGCCGGCAGGATCGACACGGTGGTGGGGTGGCTCGACTGGTTCGAGACACAGGATGGACCGGGCGGATACGCGCGCGTCGCACTGCTCGGGAGCATCATCTATGGCCTCGTCGGACGGTCAGCGCGGTCGCTCCGCTGGGCGGATCTCGCGCACGTCGACCAGCCGTCGCGCATCGAGGATGGGGACGCGGGTCTTGCAGCGCTTGTCCGCGCGTCACTGTGTCGGACCGGGATCGCGCGGATGGCTGACGACGCCGAGATCGCGGTGAGCCTGCTCCCGGCTGACAGCACGTGGTCGCCGCCGGCCCGCATCCTGCTCGGCGTGGCGTTGGCGCTCGAAGGCCGGCGCCGCTCGGCCGATATCGAGCTGGCAGCCGCCACCGAGCTCGCGAGCGCGGCCGGCAGCTCTCCCAACCACACAGTCATCGGACTCGTGTTCCGTGCCTCGCTGGCCGTAGAGCGTGGCGACTGGACCGCGGCCGAGACCCTCGCGCGCCAAGCCCGCGCGGTCGTCATCGAGGGCGGCGTTGCCGAGGGGGCGGCCGGGATGGCAGTCGATGCGATGTCGGCGAGGATCGCCGCGAGGCGTGGCGCGCTGCATCAAGCGACGGCCGATGCCGTCCGGGCACAGCGACTCCGCGTCATCGTCGGGCATGCCGTCCCGTGGCTCGCGATCCGCTCGCGCCTCGACCTCGCATGGGCGCTCCTCGCGCTCGCTGACCCGAATGCTGCCGACACCGTCCTCGGCGAGGCCGAGGAGATCGGCCGCCGCGACCCCGCCATGGGCGTTCTCGTCGAAGAGATCGAGGAGCTTCGGAGTCATTTGCAGCGCTCAGTCAAGGGGCCGCCCGGCGCTTCGATGCTCACGCTTGCCGAGCTCCGGCTGCTCCCGCTCTTGGCGACCCACCGCTCGCTGCCGGAGATCGCCGGGCAGGTCGCCCGCTCGTCGAACACGATCAAGACCCAGGCGAAGTCGATCTATCGCAAGCTCGAGGCCACGTCGCGGTCAGAGGCCGTCGACCGTGCGCGCTCGCTCGGTCTGCTCGATGGCGCGCAGCCGATCGAGGCGCTGACGGCCTGAGCCGGCGGGCCGTGGGTTACCCCCACGGCCCCTCTCTCGTGCCCGGCGTCGCGGGGCGTCGGGCAGTCCGTCAGGCAGCCGCCGAAGCGGGCGACTCTGTCGTCGCGAGCGCCGGCAGCGTGGTCGTCCGGATCTTCAGCAGCTTCTTGACCTCGGCGATGACGATCACCGCCAGCGAGACCACGAACGCGATGAGCCACTGCTCCACCGTGAGGTTGACCGTGTCGAGGATCGTGTTCGTGATGCGTAGCTCCGTGGCGAGGATGACGAAGACGAACGCGATACCGGCCGCCTTGAGCAGGGTCGGGTTCTGGAGCGTCTCGGAGCTGAAGACCGACTTCTCTTCATCCGAGGTCTCCAGGGCGAACCAGATGTTGCACAGCGAAAACGCGACGAGGCCCATGGTCCGAGCGACGTCCTCGCCGTAAACCGGTGTCGCCCAGCTGATGATCCCGAGCGTCACGACGGCCATCACGAGACCTGCGACGACCAGCCACACCAGCAGGCGGCGGGGCAGGATCGGGATGTCGGGCGAGCGTGGCACGTCCCGCATCAAGTCGGGGCGTGGTTTCCCGTAACCGAGCCCGATAGCCAACGCGACCTGCACGGTGAAGTTGATGAACAACGTCTGGAGCGGCAGGAACGGGATCCCACCGGCGATGAACAGCAGGCTCGACCCGAGGAACGTGGCGATGAACCCGAAGAGCACTGCCATCTGGAACCGGATGTAGCGGACGAGGTTGTCGTACAGCGCACGGCCGAGCTCGACGGCGCGGATGATGGTCGCGAAATTATCATCGGTGAGGATCATCACGGCGGCCTCTTTGGACACCTCCGTGCCGGTGATGCCCATCGCGACGCCGATATCGGCGCGCTTGAGGGCGGGCGCGTCGTTGACGCCGTCGCCCGTCATCGCGACGACGTGCCCCTTGCGCTTGAGCACTTCGACGAGGCGGACCTTGTCCTCGGGGGCCACCCGCGCGATGACCCCGACGCCCTCGATCTGACGCTCGAGCTCGGCGTCACTCATCGCGGCGAACTCGGCGCCCGTGATCGCGCGACCCTCTATGCCAAGTTGGGACGCGATCGCGGCGGCAGTCACCGCATGATCGCCCGTGATCATGCGGGTCTGGATGCCGGCCGCCTTGGCCTTGGCGATCGCGTCGCGAGCCTCGGGCCGAGCCGGGTCGACGATGCCGACCAGCGCCAACAGGGTGAGATCCCCGACGAGCGGCAACATGTCCGCCGCGTTCGGATCGAACGTCGCGGGCTCGAAGTCGCGCACGGCTGTGGCCATCACCCGCAGGCCCTGCTCCCCGAGACGCTGGTTCTCGGCCATGTAGCGATCCTTGCCGTCGGCGGTGATCGGAACGACCGTCCCATCCCCGGAGATGGCGCCGCTGGCACGCGCGAGAAGCTGGTCAGGAGCGCCCTTGACGTAGCAACGGATGACGTCGCGCCCGTTCTCGTCCTTCATGCGGTGGAACGTCGCCATGAACTTGTAGGCCGCGTCGAACGGCACCTCGGCGATCCGCGGGTACTTCTCGCGCGTCAGGACCGGGTCCACGCCGCCCTTGGCAGCCAGGACGACGAGCGCACCCTCCGTCGGGTCGCCCACCAGACCTCCGTCCTTGGCGACCGCATCAGCGCAAAGCGCCATCGGCATGAGGTAGCGCTCCAGAGGCACCTCGCCCTTGCCGGCCTCGCCGGCGATCTGCCCGACCGGCGAATAGCCCTCGCCGGTGATTGTGAACCGCTGGCCGACGATGGCCATCTGGACGGCGGTCATCTGGTTGAGCGTGAGGGTGCCGGTCTTGTCGGAGTTGATCGCCGAGGTCGAACCGAGCGTCTCCACGGAGCGCAGGCGCTTGACGATGGCGCCCGCCGCAGCGAGGGTCGAGGTCCCCGCCGCGAGGATCGTCGTCACGACCGCCGGCAGACCGGTCGGGATCGCCGACACGGAGAACGCGACGGCTGACAGGAACAGGACATCGAACGGCTGGTTCCGCGCGAGGCCGAGCCCGATCGAGATCGCCAGCGCGACCCCGGCGATGATGAGGATCTGATTGGTCAGGCGATTCAGCTGCTTGGTGAGCGGAGTCGCCTCCGCGGTCTGCGACTGGAGCATGTCGGAGATGTGGCCCACTTCGGTCGACATCCCCGTCGCGGTCACGAGTAGGGTGGCAGCGCCGCGGGTCACCTGCGTATTCATGAACGCCATATCGACTCGGTCGCCGAGAGCGGCATCCGCCGCAACGGCGTCCGTGCTCTTGGGCACCGGCGCGCTCTCGCCGGTCAACGCCGATTCGTCGATCTCGAGCGTGGCCGCCCTGATGATCCGGCCATCGGCAGGAACGAGGTCGCCCGCCTCGACATTGACGATGTCGCCTGGGACAAGCTGCTCCATCGGGACGAGCACGATCTCGCCGCCGCGCCGGACCTTCGCCTGGACGACCATCATCTTCTGGAGCGCAGCGACGCTCGCCTCGGCCTTGCCCTCCTGGTTGACGCCGAGGAATGCGTTGAGCAGTGTCAGCAGGATCAACAGGATGCCGGTGGCGACCTGGTTCGGCAGGAACAAGCTGATGCCGCCCGCGATCAGCAGCACGATCTGCATCGGGTCTGTGTACTGCCGCAGGAAGAGGCGCCACGTGGGCTCCTTGGGCGCCTCGGCGAACTTGTTCGGGCCGTAGGTCTGCTTGCGGGTGGCGATCTCGGCGTCCGACAGCCCGGTCTCCTGCTGGACCTTCTGGGCTCCCAGCGCCTCTTGGGCGCTCATGGCATGCCAGACCGGCGGTTCGCCCGCTGTCATCGCGTATCGCTCGGTCATGTTCGTACCACCTCTGCCTCTTTCTTCGTCGGTCAGCCGAGCAGGACGGCGATCGACATGACAGCCATACACAGGATCGCGAGGATCACCAATAGGGGCCACACGAACTTGATCCAGGTGCCGTAGCCCACGCGCGCGATCGCCAGCCCACCCATGACCACCGCGGACGTCGGCGTGACGAGGTTCACCAGCCCGTTTCCGGTCTGGTATGCCGTGACGACGAGCTCGGGCGGGACGTTCGCAAAGCTGGCGAGCGGGGCCATGATCGGCATGGCGACCGTGGCGAGCCCCGACGAGGATGGGATCAGGAACGAGAGCGGCAGGAACAGGCCGAACATCAGGTTGATGAAGGCGACCCCGCCAAGGCCGGACACCGCCTGCTCAGCGGAGTTGAGGATCGTGTCCGTGATCTGGCCGTTCGTCATGATCACGGTGACGCCACGGGCGATCCCGATGATCAACGCGACGCCGAGGAGATCTCGCGCGCCGTTGACGAAACTCTCGACGAAGTTCGTCTCGGAGCTGCGCGCTGCGAACCCGATGAGGATCGCGAACAGCAGGAACGACGCCGTCATCTCCGGGAACCACCAGTAGTGGGTGGGGATCCGCTGGATGCCGAGATCGGCCCACGGGACGACGCCGATGATCATGACGACGAAGGCGAGGAAGAAGAGGCCGAGGACGATCTTCTGGCGCCCGGTCATACCGGCGGCCTGCCCGTCGACGTCGGACGTTGCTGAGAAATGGGCGTCGATCTCGGCGCGATCCGCGGCGATCAGCGACCGCGCGGGGTCGACCTTGATCCGCGCGGCATAGCGCATGACCCACCAGACGCCGACGGCCCAGCCGATGACGAGGATCACCAGCCGGCCGATCAGCCCCTCGTCGATGCCCGTGCCGGCGAAGCCGGACGCGATGCCCGTCGCGAACGGATTGATCGTCGACCCCAGGACGCCGATGCCGCAACCGAGGAGCAGGATGGCGGCTCCCGTGAGCGAGTCGTACCCGGCTGCGACCATGACCGTGATGACGAGGACATAGAAGGCGAGGCTTTCCTCCGCCATGCCGAAGGTCGTCCCGCCGAGAGCGAAGAGCGCCATCAGGATGGGGATCATCAATCGCTCGCGGCCACGCAGGCTTTCGACGACCCGGCCGATCCCCGCCTGGATCGCCCCAGCCTGCATCGTCACGCCGAGGAACCCACCGATCACGAGGATGAACAGAGCGACATCGATCGCGCCGAAGAGCTCACCGCTGTTGTAGTACGAGATCGACCCATCCGCACCGGTGATCCCGTAGAGGCCATTGATCGGCGCGGTCAAGGAGTCCGCGATGATGCGGGCCGGGCTCTGCTCCACGCCATGGTAGGTGCCGGGGATCGGCGTCCCATCGTCGTTGTAGTCGTACCGGCCGGCCGGGATGATCCACGTCGCGATCGCCACCGCGACGATCAGGATGAACAGGATCGTGTAGGCGGACGGAAGGTGGATGCCGCGGCGCGCGGGCTCGGCTTCGACGGCGGGCGCTGCGGCGGTCATGCGAGATCTCCGGTCATGCCTGGCCCGCGGCGACCCCCGCAGGTTCGATGTGCGTCCCCCGCTCGCCAGCGATCACCTGGCCGATCTCCGCCAATCGGCCGATGGCCGCAGCGTTGCCGGTGTGCTCGGCGAAGGCGATCGCCGCCTCGACCTTCGGGCCCATCGAGCCGGCCGGGAGGTCGAGGTCGCGGATCTCCTCGGGCGTCGTGTGGCGGAGCGGGGCCTGGGTCGGCGTCCCGAAATCGCGATAGACCGCGTCGACGTCGGTCGCCATCACGAACACGTCGGCACCGAGTTCCTCCGCGAGAAGCGCGCTGGCGCGGTCCTTGTCGATGACGACCTCCGCACCGACCAGTGTCCGTGTGCCGGGCGCATACATCGTCGGGATGCCGCCGCCGCCCGCGCAGACGACGACGCAGCCACGCTCGAGCAGCCAGCGGATCGGCCTGATCTCGAAGATCCGCTTGGGTTGCGGCGAAGCGACGACGCGGCGCCACTTGTCGCCGTCCTGTTTGATCGCCCATCCCTTCTCGGCGGCCAGCCGCTCGGCATCAGCCTTGGCGTAGACCGGACCGATGAACTTGGTCGGGTCGCCGAACGCCGGATCCTCGGGATCCACCTCGACCATCGTCAGGATCGACGCGAACGGGCGCTCTGGCGGCAGGATGTTGCCGAGTTCCTGCTCGATCATGTACCCGATCATCCCCTCCGTCTCCGCGCCGAGGACATCGAGCGGATACGCCTCGACGCCCTCGTAGGCCGACGCCTGGAGGGCGAGAAGTCCGACCTGCGGCCCGTTGCCGTGCGAGATGACCAACTCATGTTCGGCGGCCACGGGCGCGAGCTGCTGCGCGGCGACCCGCACGTTCTCACGCTGCTGGTCGGCCGACATCGGCTGGCCACGCTGGAGCAGCGCGTTGCCGCCGAGCGCGACCACGACCCGCATCGCCGACCTCAGTCGCCGATCGTGGCGACCAGGATCGCCTTGATCGTGTGCATCCGGTTCTCAGCCTGGTCGAAGACGATCGACGCCGGGGACTCGAAGACCTCGTCGGTGACCTCCATCTCGGAGATGCCGAATTCCGCCGCCATCTCCGCGCCGAGCTTCGTGTCCGTGTTGTGGAACGCCGGCAGGCAGTGCATGAACTTGGTGTCGGGGTTGCCTGTCGCCGCCATCGTCCTTCCGTTGATCTGGTACGCGCTCAGCTCAGCGATGCGGTCCTTCCAGACCTCCTTGGGCTCGCCCATCGAGACCCACACGTCGGTGTACAGATAGTCGGCGCCGGCAACCCCCTCCTCGACCGATTCGGTGAGCGTGATCCGGGCCCCCGTCTCGGCAGCGATCGCTTTCGCCTGCTCGACCAGCTCCTCGTGCGGCCAGCGGATCCTGGGCGCGACGAGGCGCACGTCCATACCCAACTTCGCCGCCCCGATCAGGAGCGAGTTCCCCATGTTGTTCGCGGCATCGCCGAGGAACGCGAACGCGATCTGGCCGAGCGGCTTGTCCGAGTGCTCGCGCATCGTGAGGATGTCGGCGAGGATCTGCGTGGGGTGGAACTCGTCGGTCAGTCCGTTCCAGACAGGCACGCCGGCGTTCGCCGCGAGGACCTCGACGATGTCCTGATCGAATCCGCGGTACTCGATCCCGTCGTACAGCCGGCCAAGCACACGGGCCGTGTCCTTGATGCTCTCCTTGTGGCCCATCTGCGACGACACGGGGTCGAGATACGTCACGTGCGCGCCCTGATCGTACGCAGCCACCTCGAACGAGCAGCGGGTGCGCGTCGACGTCTTTTCGAAGATCAGGCAGATCTCCTTCTGCCGGAGATGCTCGGTCTCATTGCCGGCCTTCTTGGCCGCCTTGAGCTCCGCGGCGAGGTCGAGGAGGTAGCGGATCTCGTCGGGCGTGTAGTCGAGCTCCTTGAGGAAGTTGCGACCCTTGAGGGTCGGGGTCGGGGTCATCGTCGCCATGTCGTCCTCCGTTGTCGGTCGTCGCGGTGCCGATTCGGCATTCGGTAGTCGGAGTGCCAACTCAGATCGGATCACGCAGAAGCGGGCAGGTCATGCAGTGGCCGCCGCCTCGACCCTTTCCGACCTCCGACCCGTCGAGGGGGATGACCTCGACTCCGGCCTTGCGGAGTAGCGTGTTGGTGAACTCGTTCCGCTCGTACCCGACGACCACGCCCGGCTCGAGCGCCACCACGTTGTTGCCGTCGTCCCATTGCTCGCGCTGTGCCTGTGAGGCGTCGCCGCCCGTGCCGATGACGGTCAGGTCCTTGAGGTCGAGCGCATCCTTGATCGCCCCAAGGAACGAGTCCTCGCGACGGATATCGAGCTCGCCCTCCTGGTCGGCAGGACGGACCGAGTACGCGGTGATGGCGTCGACGACCTTCGGGTAGAGGGTGACCTTGTCCCGGTCGAGGAACGTAAAGACGGTGTCGAGGTGCATGTGGGCGCGATCGCGGGTCATGCCCGCGACGATGACGCGGTCGGCCGCGCCCTTCGCGAAGAGCCCGAGGGCGATCTTCTCGATCATCTGCCCGGTCGTTCGCTCGCTCATCCCGATGGCCACCGCGCGATTGCCGATCGGCATGATGTCGCCACCTTCGGAGCTCGCTCGACCGAAGGACTCGCCCTCCTGCTCCCGGGAGTACCAGAAATCGAACCCGGCGTCCCGGAAGTTCGGGTGGAAGCGATAGATGGCCTCGACGTTGAGGGCTTCCAGGCGCCGTGCCGGCCAGTACATCGGGTTGACGACGACGCCGCCGTAGATCCAGGCCGATGGGTCGCGCGTGAAGTAGCTGTTCGGCAGCGGGCGCAGGACGAAGTCGTCCTCCTCCATCGCGGCGACGACGAGCGACCGCTTCGCGACCTCGCCGCTGCCGACCCCACGGACGCCCTTGTCCTGAAGGATCTGGCGCGCCTCGCGCACCGTCAGCCCGCCGATCAGGTGGTCGGCGAGCGTGACGGGGTCGATCTCCTCCAGGTATGCCCGGATCTCATCCGACATACCCGCCCCCACCGTGAATGGTGTGACCGCTCGATCGAGGACCCACTGGCGCGCTTCCGGGGCGTGCAGCGTCTCGGTCAGCAGCTCCTCGAGATACACGACGTCGACCCCCCGATCGCGCATCAGGTCCGCGAACGCATCGTGCTGCTGCCGCGCACGTCGCACCCACAGCACATCGTCGAACAGGAGCTCGTCATGGTTTTCCGGAGTGAGACGCTTTAGTTCGAGATCCGGGCGGTGGATCATCACCCGCCGGAGCTTCCCGACCTCGGAATGGACGCCGAACTCCCACCCGGTTGTGGCCGGGAACTCGGACTCGGTTGGGACGACGGCAGCCATGGGTTCCTCCTGACCACCCGGAGACCGGGTGACCGTGCCAGTGACGCGTCTTCATCGCGTGGCGAGCGGAGGCAGGCGAACGAGGTCGGAACAGCTCCGCGGCTCGTCTACGAGACACCGCGAGGCCGGGTGGTGTCATCACCCGTCTGGGGTGATGAACGTGCGGCGGGCGGGATCTAGCCTTCTGGAGACCACCCAACAGGAGGAGTGACGCCGTGTCGATCGGACCCGTGCAGTTGATCGTCCTCGGCTTCAGCAAGCCGGATTTCAAGGGCGAAGTCATCGAGGAGCTCGGACGCCTGCGCGACAGCGATGTCGTTCGCGTCATCGACTCGTTGACTGTTTACAAGGACGCTGAAGGCAACGTCGCCAGTCTCGAGCTGAGCCAGATGGACAAGGCCGACCGCCAGGAGTTCGGGGCGTATGTCGGCGCCCTCATCGGCTTCGGGGCCGCGGGCGAGGAAGGCGCCGAGATCGGCGCAGCAGTCGGCGCAGAGGCGGCCGACGACGACGACGGGATGCTCGACGACGCCCTCGACGTCCTCGCTGAGATCCCGCCCGATTCGGCAGCGGCGATCCTTCTCATCGAGCACCGGTGGGCGATCCCCCTGCGGGACGCTGTCTACCGCGCGAATGGGTTCCCCGTCGCAAGCACGTTCGTGACCCCGATCGATCTGGTCGCGATCGGTCTCCTGAAGGCCGAGGAGGCCGCGGCGGATCAGGCGCTGCTCTCGCGAGCCGATACGGCCAAGTCGGAAGACGGGGCTGCCGCTGCGGCCGAGCCGTCGAGCGCCTAGTCACACCCGATCGCACGACAGGATCCCAGGGAAGGAGATCGAGATGTTCGGACCCTCTCGGCGGGTTGCCCGCCGGACCGCGCGCCGCACGTCACGTCGCCAGATGGCGATGTACCAGAACCAGCAGGGTGGCCAGGACGACGGCGGCTATGACGAGCCCGCCCCCCAGCAGTACGCACCGCCGCCTCCAGCGGCCCCTGCCGAGCCCGATTACGTGGCGGAACTGAGCAAGCTGGCCCACCTGAAGGACCAGGGGATCATCTCCCAGGAGGAGTTCGAGGCGAAGAAGAAGCAGATCCTCGGGATCTGATCCGCCCGCCGGCTTCGAGCGAGGCGACGATTACCCGCAACAAGAGAAGACCGGCATCCCCTTCGGGGGAGCCGGTCTCTTCCGTCCATCGGCGCTCGATCAGGCGCGGCCCGCTACGTCCATTGCGAAGAGCCGCACGAAGTGGCCGAGCCCAGCGACGATCAGGGCGAGGAAGATCGGACCACCGACCGCGTTCAGCGAGATGCCGAGCGCTTCGAGGATCGAGAAGCCGTCGCGCGACGCGAGGTCGATCCACCACAGTACACCGGCGACTACCGCGTAGACGACGGCGATCCAGCCGACCCACACGAAGAAGGTCGCGACTGACGCCAGCCGGCGCGCTTCAGCTCGAACGTCCATCTCGATACCTCTCGCTCGGTGGCCACGCGCCGGTGGTGCGGCCCACGACGATGGTCGGGCGCGCGGAGCGTGGGCGGGATGGCGCGGGCAGGCATCCGGCGAGAGCGCACGCCGGCATCCGTCGAGGGGGAGGGCGCCTGCCGGTCGCGGACCGAGAGCGCGTCAGTCGCCGTCGCTGAGGTAAAGCAGCACGGCGGTGACGCGCCGACTCACCACCTCGTCGTCCTCGAGCGCGAGCTTCTGGAAGATCGCGCCGACGTGCTTCTCGACGGCGCGCTTCGTCAGGACCAGTGACTCCGCGATCGCGGCGTTGCTCTTGCCCTGCGCCATCTCCGCCAGGACCTCGTGCTCGCGGGGCGTGAGGTCGTCGAGCTGCGAGTCGCGTCGTCGCCGGTCCGCAGCGATCAGACCCTCGATGACGGTCGGGTCGATCATGGTCCCACCCGCCGCGACGATCTCGATCGCGGATGCCACCTCCTCGCGGTCGTGGACGCGCTCTTTGAGTAGGTATCCACGACCCTCTGCGCCGCCCGCGAGGAGCGCGAGCGCATAGCGCGTGTCGGAGAACTGGCTCAACACGATGACGCCGACGTCGGAGTGTTCCTCGCGGAGCACTCCCGCGACTCGGATCCCCTCGTCATCCCCGCTGGGCGGCATCCGGATGTCGGTGATCACGACGTCTGGCGCCATCGTTTCGACGGCCTCGAGAAGGCCGTCACCGTCCTCCGCGGTCGCGACGAGTTCGACACTGTCGATCTGGCCGAGCACCTCGCCGAGGGCGTTCCTGATGAGGTACGAGTCATCGGCGATCGCGACCCGGATCGGCTGGCCCGTTTCGCGGCGCTGCGGCCGGCTGTGCTGACTAGCGCGCGCGCGCCGGATGACGCTACCGATAGGTTCTGACTTCCGATTCCGTGCGACGGCCATCCGCCCTCCAACGTCCGTGGACGCGATTCGGTCCGTGCCCACGTTACTGCGCGCACCACGATATCGCCCTTGGTCCACAGCGAGGGCGCACGCGTATCCGAGCGGTCGCGGCAGCTCCACGCGTGATCAGGTCGTGTCCGCCCCTGGATGCGTAGACATGCTCGGCCTACCCGTTTCCACCGGGGCGCTCTACCCACGTGTTGACAGTAGGTGACTGCGCAACCACACTCGGATGGTCGACGCTCGATGAGGACAGGGGAGGAATCGTCCTCGGAGACCGCAGGAGAAGGCGCGTCTCCTGCTCGACATACCGGGACTCCTTGAGGGGACGCGATGTATCTGTCGGATCGTGGGGGGATCCGCACCGATCGGGTGACACCTGCGATCGGCGCAGTGGGGAGCGCACGGTCGCTGCGGACCGCACGATCGCTGCTGATCTTCGCGGCCGTCGTCGCGACACTCGTGGGCTTCATCGCCCTCGTGGCGATCCATCACGCCCGACCCGAGATCATCCTGATGCTCGCTGCAGCCGGCGTCTGGCTAGCCACCCTTTGGTACGTGGAGCGGCGATCGCTCGATAGGGAGTTGCAGCAAGCGAGGGTCAGGCTCCTCGACGCGAGTGACCGCGAACGGCTGCGGGTCCAGCGCGACCTACACGACGGCGCACAGCAGCGGCTGATCAGCGTCCGGATCAACCTTGGCCTGCTCTCGGCGGCCTCAGCGTCGCCGGACGAGCGAGAGCGCCTGGCTCAGCTCGGGTGGGAGCTCGAAGATGCTCTCGCCGATATCCGCTCTGTCACGAGAGCCGGGTCGCCCGATCTGCTCGCGAGGTTCGGCGTGCCGTCGTGCCTCCGCTCGGCCGCCTCGACGTCCCCCGTACCCGTCAGGATCGAGGCCGTCGGCTTCGGCCGGCTCGATGGGCAGATCGAACAGGGTGTCTACTACTGCTGTCTCGAGGCACTCCAGAACGTGATCAAGCACGCGGGGCCGAATGCCGTCGCCCGGATCCGGCTGCGGCGGACTTCCGATAACGTCACGTTCGAGGTCGAGGATTCGGGCCGCGGGTTCGACCCCGCGCAGGTCGAACGTGGTGAGGGCCTCACGAACCTGGCCGACCGCCTCGCGGTGATGCGCGGCCGGCTGTCGATCGACTCGCGACCGGGGATGGGGACGCGGATCTTCGGCGAGATCCCGATCGCCTGACCGCGATCGAGACGACTAGCGGCGGTCCTCGGGCCGCTCCACGAAGAACTCCGTGAAGGACCGGCAGCGCCCATCGGCGTTGAATTCGAGCAGATACGCGTTGTCGTACGTCGCCCGGACCGCCGCCCGGGTCGCGTCCTCGAAGTACCGACTGTAGCCGACCGCGACAGCGCGATCGTCACTCACCACGAAGGGCTCGTAGTGCGCTTCCCAGGTGCCGGGCTCGTCCCGACCGGTTCCTGCGTCACCCGTCGGCTCGGTCCACGCACGCACGATCGCGTCCCGACCGGTGTATCCCTCGTCCGACGGGTGGTATCGGTAGTGCGCATCGAGGCTGAACAGGTCACCGATCGAATCGGCGTCGTACGCGGCCCAGGCCGAGATGTAGCGATCGAGCCAGGCTTGCACGTCGTCACGGGTCATGCCGGAAGCACCTCCAATGCGCGATCGATCCGAGCGAGGACACGCTCGCGGCCGAGCGCCACCAACGTATCGAACAGCGGCGGGGTCGCGGTACGCCCGGTCACCGCCACCCTGATCGCCATGAACAGGTCGCCAGCCTTCCAGCCGCGCTCGTCGGCGAGGGTACGCAGTGGCGGCTCGAGCTCGTCGGCTTCGAAGGACACGTCCCCGACGGCGTCGATCGTGTCCCGCGCCGCGCTGAGACCGGCGCGCGTCGTCGCGGCGTCCCAGCGCTTCGGCACGAGCATGACCGGGTCGACATCGACGTCACCCACCCACAGGAAACCAACCAGGTCGCCGACGGCGCCGAGGGTCGGGAGGCGCTCCTGGATGACCGGGAGCAAGGCGCGAAGCTCGTCGTCGGTCGGCATCCGCTCGATCCGCCCGGCCGCCAGCTCGGCCTCGATGAACGGCCGCAAGCGGTCGATCAGGTCATCCGGATCGAGCCGTCGGATCCACTGCCCGTTGAGCCACTCGAGACGTTCACGGTCGAAAACGGCGCCGCCTTTGTGGACGTTGGCGATGTCGAAGCGCTCGATGATGTCGTGGAGCGAGAGGATCTCCTCCTCCGTCCCCGTCGACCAGCCGAGCAACGCGAGGTAGTTCACGAGCGCTTCCTTGATGAAGCCCTGCGCGATGTAGTCGTCGATCGCGGTCTGGCTCTTGCGCTTGCTCATCTTGGTCCGGTCGGGGTTGAGGATGAGCGGCAGGTGAGCGAATCGCGGCACGTCATAGCCGAGCGCGCGGAAGAGCAGGATGTGCTTCGGCGTGTTCGACAGATGGTCCTCGCCGCGGATGACGTCGGTGACCTCCATCGCGGCGTCGTCGACCACGACCGTGAAGTGGTACAGCGGCGTCCCGTCGGCGCGGACGATGACGAAGTCGCCGCCGAGGTTCGCGACGTCGATCTCGACGCGTCCCCGGATCAGGTCGTCGAAAGCGATGGTGCCCTCGCCGACCCGGAACCGGAGCGCCCCCCGACGGCCATCCGCTTCCCGTGCGCGGCGCTCTTCCACGGTCAAGTGCGCGCAGCGACCGACATAACGCGGCGGTTGCCTCGCTGCCTCCTGCGTCTTGCGGTCGGCCTCGAGTTCCTCCGGCGTGCAGTAGCACGGATAGGCAAGGTCGAGCGCCAACAACCGCTGGGCGGCGGCCTCGTACGACGGGAGCCGCTCCATCTGGCGATACGGCGCGTGCGGTCCACGGGCGGGCTCGCCAGCGACCTCCGGCCCTTCGTCCCATTCCATGCCGAGCCAATGGAGTCCGTCGAGGATGTCCTTCTCGAACTCCACCGTGCTGCGGGCCCGGTCCGTGTCCTCGAGACGAAGGATGAACGTCCCACCGACGTGCCGCGCGTGCAGGAAGTTGTACAGGGCGGTGCGCGCGGTCCCGATGTGCAAAGGACCGGTCGGGCTCGGCGCGATGCGGACCCGGCTCGTCATCGCTCCGGGACCGCGTGAAACAGGCTCGGGTCCGCCTCGCCGGGAAGCATGCGGATGAGCGCCGCCGGGCGCAGGCCGAGAGTCGCCCGCCCGCGAGGACCGTCGAGCGTCAGCGAATCGAGCGACTCGGATCGGGCCAGGATCGTGACGGGCGCTCCCGGTTTCAAGGCCCGCGCCTCGAGGTAGGACAACAAGCCGGCGTCCTCCTCCGCCTCCTCCGTGATCCGATAGACGGTCCCTTGGGTGCCTGCCTCCATGTCGGATAGCCGGACGCCCCGCGGTCGTCGCTTCGCGGTCGCCGCATCGATCGGGTTGCCATGCGGGCAGATCTCCGGGTGCCCGAGCATCTCGTCGAGACGCGCCTCGACCCGCGGCGAGATCGCGACCTGGAGGCGCATCGCCTCCTCGTCGGACTCCGCCCAGCCGAGACCGACGACGCTCGTGAGCAGCCATTCCAGCAGGGCGTGGCGACGGAAGATGGCATCCGCCGCGGCATGCCCCGCACTCGTCAGGCGCAGCTCTCGTCCGCCGTCGTGCTCGACGAGGCCGTCCGCGGTGAGTCGCCGGAACATCTCACTCGCCGCCTGCGTGGTCACGCCGAGGTGCCGGGCGATCCCGGCGGCCGTGGCGCGGGGCCCGTCCTCGTTCCCCGCTGTCACCCGCAGCGCGAGCAGATATTCCTGCGCAGCAGCCGACAGGTCGCGCGGGTCGTTCTTCCGGGGCATGCCATCAGGATACCGGCCGTGCCCGGCGGCGAACCTCACGGACGATGCCGTAGCCGAGCCCGACGAGCCAGGCCACGATGATGAGCCCGCCGAGCAGCGATCGACCGAACGCCATCCCCTCGGGGTCGCCCGTCGCGAAGAGCAGGAGCGACGCCGGGAAGACGGTTCCGAGGATCGCGATCGTGCCGATCGTGGTGATCCGCGCCAACGGCGGCAGCAGGATCAGGAGAAGCAACGCGCCGAGCTGGACGACCCAGATCAACGGGTCGATCAACGGTGGGCAGGTCGCGGCGAACCGGCCACAGCCGCTGACCTCCCCCGCTAGCCACCCTGCACCGAGGGCGATGGGCGCCCACCCGATCAGCGCGCGACCGATCCGCGCCATCCCGGTCGGGTGCTCGTCGTCGAGCCAGCGTCGGATCGATGCGAACACGGCGTCGGTGGACAGGTCCGCCGCGGCGTAGTCGTGGATCGGCGGCGGTGCCGACTCGTGCGCCGGCTGTGGCCTCGGCTGCGGTCGGCCCGTCGGTCGACCCGGAGCGCCCGTCGACGTCGTCGCCGGCTCGCCAGCCGTCGCGTCCCACCACGACGACGTCGTGTGTGTCGGCGGAGCGGCTGAGCGCGGCGGCGCCGATGCAGGCGGCACGTCGCCCGCGATGGTCGCGTCGGGAGGGGCGGGGTCGGTCCCGGTGCGTGGCGCCTCTCCGGCGGTCCCGGTCGGGCGGACGCGACCGGCCCGTCGCGCCCGTGCCTGGTACTCAGGCCCGTGTTTGCGGGGATCCGCGTACTCCTTGGGATTGATCGTCCAGTAGGTGCCAGATGTCGTGCCGTACCACGAGGCACCTCCCCAGTCGGGCGAGAACGCCTCGGGATCGACGTCGTCGTACGAGGTCGACCCCAGCGTCGCCTTCTTCCGTCGCCGCGGACCGGCGTCCGCCGCCCGACCGCCACTCGGGGGCCGAGGTGGGCCGCCCGTACCGCCCCCCGCGCCCGTACCTCCCCCGGCGCCCGGACCGCCCGTGCCGGCCGTGCCGCCCGGACCGCCCGTGCCGGCGGGAGCTCCCGTCGATGCCGCACCGGCCGCGCTCTTCGGTGGCGCCGACCCAGCGGGCCGTGAAGAGCGTCGTGGACCTGTGCGCGGGCCGGGTGCCGGTCGAGGCCTTCCGCCGTACGCGCGATACGTCGCGCCCGTCCGGTCGGGATCGGCCTCCCAGGGGCCCGCAGGTGTTCGTCGCGTCGCCGTTCGGCCGTTGCCCTCCTCGGGTCCGACGATCCGGTCATAGGCGTCCTGGATGGCGAGGAAGCGAGGCAACGCGGTCTCGCCGGCCGCGTCAGGGTGGTTCGCCTTGACCAACCGGCGGTACGCGCGTTTGACGTCGTCGAGGGACGCACCGCGCTCGAGTCCGAGCGTGCGATACGGGTCGTCGGCTGGCATCGGTACGGTCGTGGCTCCTGGGTCGAGCCCGGCATGTGGTGCGTCGCCCGTCGGGTGGCGACCGCCGGTCAGCCGATCAGTTCGCCGACCGGCGCGAGCTCGAAGTCCGCGATGGATTCTGCTCCGACGCGGCCGTGTGGGTCGAGGATGGTCGGCCGGTGGTAGCGCGCCAGCTCTCGAAGGGGTTGACCATCGAGGACACCGACCTGGCGAAGCGCCTCGACCGACGCCGCCCACGTCCCGCGGTCGTAGCCATCGCCGTCCTCGATCTTGATCGCGAGTCCCGAGGGCGAGTCGAAGAGCGTCCCGGATCGCACCCCACGCAGGATGGCGATCCCCCGCAGCGCCTCCATGCCCGCCTTGCTGATCATCCGATCCTCGGCCGCCTTCATGAGCGATGTATCGAGGCGGTCGTGGCGGCCCCCGATCATCTCCGGGTGGGCGACCATCGAATCGCGGACGATGGTCAGCGCCGGTGCGACGGAACGGCGTGGATCCCGCGCCGGCAGGGCGGACGGCTCGGCAAGGAAGGCGTACGCCTGGGCGACTTCGCGGAGCGGGAATGCATAGGTCTCGACGCCGCAGCCGTCGAGCGCGGTCTTGAGACGATCAGCCGTCGTGCCATACGCCCGCGCGACCGCCGCGCGATACGAGACCTGCGATTGATGCTCGGGTTGCCAGTACGTCTCGAGATCCCAGCCCTTCAACCGGGACAGCAGCAGCGACACGGCGTGCTGCCCCGAGCACATGTGGCGGATGGCACCTGGCTTCTCACCGTCCCGGGCGAGACGGGCCGCGGTGAGAGCGTCGAGCGGCATCCCCTCGTTGCCACAGGCGAGCAACGCCTGGCTCACGCCCGCTCGGCGGAACATCCCCTGAAGGGTTCGGACATGGAAGTCTTCGCCCGAGTGGGAGCTCGCCATGATGGCGATCTCGGGCGGCTCCAGGTCGAACGCCTCGATCCCGCCCGCCTCGATCAGGGCGACGACACCGAACGGCTTGACGGTCGAGCGGAGGGTGACGACCCGGTCCGGATCGCCGACGGAACGGATCAGCCGACCGGTCGCGTCGGCCTCGACGATGTCACCGCGGTGCAGGCTTTCCTCGATGCCATTTCGGACGTGCCGGACGAGGACCGGCGTGTCCGGTCGCGTTCGGTTACGGGTCCGTGCCCGACCGGTCCGGGTCGCGCGCTCCGCGGCAAGGGTCACATCCGCGAGCATACCGCGCACAGGTCGGCGTTGGGTGTCGCGTACTCGACGTCGCGGGGGTCGATGGTCCCGTCGACGGGTGGTCCGTAAGCGTCCCGGACCGTGCCAACGACGGCTGGTACCGTCTGCGCCGATGTCTGCGCATCGCGTCCCCCGCATGCTCGCGGTCGCCATGCTTGCCGCGGTCGTAGCCGGCGGCTGTCTTCCCGCGCCCAACGCGACGAGCTCGGCAGCGCCGGCGTCATCGCCGTCGCAGGGAGCGGGGTCCTCGGCGAAGGCTTCGGCGTCGCCCCGCGCCTTCCTTGCCGCGATCGACGCGTTCGTGGAGCGGGTGTCGAGCGGCAAGCTCACATATCACGTCGCATTCGATGGGTCGGTCCGGGCGTCGATCAACCTGTTGCCGATCGCGGGGGCGTTGGACGTCTCCGGCGACGACTTCTCGAGCTCGTTCACGTACGACTTCAGCCACGACTACACGGGCGTCGGCAAGATCCGCGTCCAGGTCCGCGCCGTCAACGGCCACGGCTATGTCAAGTCCGGGGCTGCAGCATGGCGAGCGATCAAGGGGTTCGCGGCGAGCCAGTCGTACGTCCTTTTCAAGGGCGTCAAGGAAGCGAGTGACGTCCGCTACCTGGGGGCGGTCCGGGTCACCGGCAAGACCTTGCACAAGGTCGGCATCCCCGGCGCGCTGCTCATCCACCCGAGCACGATCCCCGGGATGTCCCAGAAGGAACAGGTCGATGACACCGAGCTCGAGGTCGTGATCGACGACGCCGGGCGGCCTCGCTCGGGGACGTGGAAGCTGTGGGGCAAGTCGCGGGTGGGCGAGGGATCCGGGCAGCTCCAGCGGGTCGAATATGACCTCGACCTGACCTTCTCGAAGGTAGGCTCGAAGATCAGCATCAAGCGACCGTGACGGGGGGCCGGTAGGCGCGCGTCGGCGTCGGTCGGGCGCCGGCGGCCAGTCGCCAGACGCGAGCGTTAGAGGACGCGCTTGCCGTTCTGGCGCTCGGCGAGGATCGACCGGTCGGACGGGAGTGGCTGGGCCAGCTGTTCGCGCGGTCCGCATCCCCGATAGCAGTGCGCCGCGTGCGGCGTGTTCACCGAGCGGCAAACGACACAGACCCAGCTGTCAGGCGGTAGCTCACGCGCGTCGAGGAGCGCGCGGCCGGCGGCCTCACCGGCGCCCGGCACCATCCGGCCGACCTCCGACGTCGTCGCGATCAGGAACCGCAGCAGGACGAGCCCGACCACGATGAGCACGCCCCCGACGACCAGGGCGAACGGAAGGTTCAGCGAGAGGAGGTATCGGCCGACGTCCACAGGCCGATGATGCGCCCGGCTTCAGCCCTTCGGTGCGTGGCGGCACCGGGAAATACCTGCGCAGCCGATGCCGTCAGGACGTCGCCATCGTGTTGATGATCAGGCCGATGTGGTGAAGGAGTGGACGGGCCGTCGATGCGCGTCAGCCCTGGCCGCCCGTCCCGAACTGGCGGTCGCCGGCGTCGCCGAGGCCGGGCATGATGTAGCCCTTCTCGTTCAGCCCGCGGTCGAGCGCGGCCGTGTGGATGTGGACGTCGGGATGGGCAGCGTGGACGGCCGCGACGCCCTCCGGTGCGGCGATGAGGTTCACGAGCTTGATGCGGACGGGCATGACCGCGCCCCAGCGCTTCAGGACGTCGATCGCGGCGGTCGCACTGCCGCCCGTCGCGAGCATCGGATCGAGGATCAGACACAGGTCGACGGTCGCCGAGTCGGGCAGCTTGTTGTAGTACTCGACGGGCCGAAGCGTCCGCTCGTCGCGGAACAAGCCGAGGTGCCAGACCTGCGCGGTCGGCATCAGCTCGAGCATGGCGTCGACCATGCCGAGACCGGCACGCAGGATCGGGATCAGGCCGATACGTTCGCCGAGCTCGCTGGCGACCATCGGCTCCATCGGTGTCGTGATCTCGAGGGGGCGCGTCTTCGCGTCCTGGAGCGCCTCGTATCCGAGCAGCCACGACAGCTCGCGCACGACCTCCCGGAACTTCTTGGGCTCCGTGGCCTCGTCCCGCAGGACACCGAGCTTGTGCAGGACCGCCGGGTGGGTCGACACGTGGAGGGTCTCGCTTTGGGCGATCTTGTCGGGCACGGTCACGCGGCGATGGTAGCGCGGCGGCGTGGGCCGATGGCCGGCCGGGCGAACGACCTCCTCGCCCTCCCGCAAGATGCGCTACGGCTCGATCTCGACCGTGCCCTTCACGAAGGCCCCGCCCTTGGTGTCGAGATCGGTAAGCGACTCCAGCGCCGACTCCATCAGGTCGCTTCGGTAGGCGTCGTCGCTCGGCTGGGCGGGGAGCGCGCCGGCGCCAAGCATCACGGAGGCCGTCTGCTCCCACTCATCCGGGACCATCACGCCGACGCCTGCTGGCGACGGCCAGATCAGCGGGTTGACCTCGTTCATGGCCCACGTCTCATGGCCTGGATCGAGACGCGTATCCGGGCTGCCTGACGGGGACGGCGACGGCGGCGATGGACTCGCTCCCGCTCCTGAGCCGATCCGCTCCCCGGCGGCCACGACAGAGGCGACGCAGTCGGAGGGGTGGTCGCGGCAATACATCCAGCCGAGCGCCGCCGCCTTGAGGAACGCCGTCGCGATCGCTTCGTGCCCCGCCCCGGCGAGCCAGGACGCCCGGGCGAACACCGCGTCCTGGAGCATCGCCGTCCCCTCGTCGTCGAGGTTGATGACGTCGAAGTCGGTCACCTCATAGGGTTTCCCGGTCCGGCGGTCGGTTGCCTCGAGGACGCGCGCGTACGTGTCGTGGATCGTGACCTCGGCCACATCGACCGCGCCGGTCAGCAGCGGGTCGACACCCGCGCCGAGATCGACGAGCTGCATGTCACGCTCGACGTCGAGACCTGCACCCGCCACCGCGGTCGTGACCTCGAGGCGGTCGCCACCCGGGAGCACGCCGACCTTCTTGCCCTTGAAGTCGACGGGTTCGGTGACCTCCTGGTCGCGGAACGCCATCGTCAGCGTCGACGATCGATGGAAGAACTGCCCGATATCGACGAGGTCGGTCGTCGAGGCGGCCCGCGCGACAAGCACGCGCGGCACCCAGCTGATCGTGAACTCGGGACCATCGGGACCAGAACCGGCGACGTCCGGCGCGACGTCGGGACCGCCTTCGACGAGCGTCACGTCGAGGCCTTCCGACTCGAAGTAGCCCTGGTCGATCGCCGCGACGTAGCCAGCGAACTCGGCACCGAGCGTCCAGCGGAGTTGGACCCTGACCGCCGTACGACCGGGATCTTCGGTCGGCGACGGACTGGGTGGTCTCGGGGCCGACGCGAGCGCGGAAGCGGCGGGCGAGCGCGCAGGGCCGGTCGGCGAGGCCGTCGGGCTGCCGCCGCCGCACGCAGCCGCGACGAGGGTCGCGACAACGAAGGCAGCCGCCGTGCGGAACGACGTTGCTACAGGAGAGGCCGGTCGCTCTCGGCGGCCGGCCTCTCGACTCGTTACCCGATGACGAGCGGCCGTTACTTGCCGCCCTCCGTGAGGGTCACGTTGGCCTTCTGCCAAGCCGTGCCCTTCGTGTCCATGTCGGACAGCTGTGCGAGCGCCTTCTCGGCGAGGTCGTTACGCCAGGCCTTGCCCTCGACCGGCTTGGTCAGGATCTTGCCGGCCGTCGCGACTTCCACCGTTCGGTTGAACGCGGCCTCGTCGGTGATGCCGATCCCGTTCGGCGCCGGCCAGATGATCCCGTTCACCTCGTTGAGCTGCCACGTCTGGTGGCCCTTCGGCAGCTTGGCGTCCGACTTCAGGACGATATCGACGCATGGCTCCGGGTTGTCGCGGCAGTACATCCAGCCCTTGAACGACGCCTTCAAGAACTTGACGGCCGTGTCCTCGTTGCCGGACTGGGCGAGCCATGCCTCGGACGCGAAGATCGCGTCCTGGAGCATCGACGTGCCGTACTCCTGCCACGAGATCACGTTGAGGTCATCCGGCGTGAAGAGCTTGCCGGTCGCCGGGTTCTTTGTCTCGAGGACTTGTGCGTACTCGTTGTAGATCATGGCCTGCGCGGCGTCGATCTCACCGGCGACGAAGGCGACCATATCGAACTGCTGCTGGACGATCGTGACGTCGTCCGGGTTCGCGGGATCGAGCCCGGCCTTGACCAGGCCGGCGTACAGCTCCGACTCGTTGCCGAAGCCCCACGAGCCGACCTTCTTGCCCTTGAGCTGCTCGGGACTCGTGATGTTCTTGTCCTTGAACGAGACCTGCAGCGTGGGCGAGCGCTGGAAGACCTGGCCGATGACGACCGGGTCGGCGCCCGACTCGCGCGGCGCGAGCATCCGCGGCACCCAGCTGATGCCGAATTCGGCCTGGCCGCCCGCGACGACCGTCGCGGGCACGATCTCGACCGCACCCGGCAGGATCGTGACGTCAAGCCCCTCATCCTTGTAGAAGCCCTGGTCCTTGGCGGCGAAATAGCCAGCGAACTGCGCCTGCGGGAACCACTGCAGCTGGAGCCGGATCGGCTTGAGCGGACCTGCCGCGCTGGCGCTCGCGGACTCGCTCGGCGCGGCCGCACTCGGCGCCGCACTCGCGGCGGACGGAGCGGACGTCGCCGCACCCCCGCCGCTCGAACACGCTGCCAGCGCCACCGCGAAGGCGGCGAACAGCGCGATACCTCGACGTCGCATGGAAACCTCCTCCATCGCATCGGACCGCGCGTGAGCCGGTCCGCCTCCTCGATGTCGCAGTCTACCCAACGGGATGTCCGAGGTGGAGACCGCCCCTACCGCCACTCCGCCTGGCGGTCGTACCAGGGCATCACCACCCGCTCGGCGATCGCGACGATGAGATAGAGCCCGATGCCGATGATGCAGGCGAAGACGATCGCCGCCCATGACCGCTCGAAGTTCAGGAACGCGGAATATGTCGCGATGTACTGACCGAGGCTCGAACGCGGTGCCGCGAAGTATTCGCCGACCACCGCCCCGATGGTGGCGAGCGTCACCGCGAGCCGCAGCGCGGTGAAGACATACGGCAGCGAGTTGGGCACACGCAGTTTTCGGAAGACGGCCGTTTCGGACGCCGCGTACGACCGGAGGAGCTCGAGCGCCCGCGCGTCGACGTTCGTCAGGCCGCGGACGGTGTTGATCATGACCGGGAAGAAGCACAACACGGCGGCCACCATCGCCTTCGACAGCTGCTGGTCGAGCCCGAACCAGTTGTTGAAGATCGGCGCGAACGCGAGGATCGGGATCGAGCTCGCGGCGACGGCGAACGGCATCAGCGAGTCCTGCATGAACCGGTATCTCGCGGTCACGATGCCGATGACGATGCCTGCGGTCGCGCCGATCACGAGCCCGGCGAGGATCTCCAGGAACGTGTACCGCGCGGCGGCGTACAGCTCAGGCAAATAGGTCACCCACGCCTCGGCGATCGCCAGCGGCCGCGGCAGGATGAATTGCTTGATGCCGAGCGAACGGACAGCGATCTCCCAGACCGCGAGCAGGCCTACGAGCAGGAGGGTCGGCGGACCCCATGCCCGGATACCGCGCGTCACTCCGGCGCCGAGCCCGCGCGCTCCAGCGGGCGTCGCGACCTCGGCCGCGGTCATCCGGACAAGCCCTCGGCGGCGACCC
>JBJMMR010000060.1:0-4516 GCA_045804645.1 Chloroflexota bacterium
GCGATCGGGGCGGCGACGTACATCGCTATCAGGCCGACGACGACGCCGCCGACAAATCCGGCAAGGAGGCCGACAACGGGCTGAACCAAACCGAACTGGGGCAGCATGCGAACAACGAGAGCAACCGTGCCGATGACCGACCCGACGAGCGAGCCGCCAAGTGACAGGAAGCAGCCGGCGAAGATGTCACCGATGTCCGAGTCGGTCGAACCGCTCACGACGGGGTCGTTCTCGCCAGACGATCGGGGCACGGCGGTCCTCCATCCCCGAAGCGGTTGTCAACTCGCTTCGACCCACGCCGGTCGATAGGCCGGCGGGTCGAACGGCTCGCCGAAGTAATTGGTCTCGCGGCCATTGTGCGACTGATCAAGCCGCCGAAACTCGTCGCCGCGATGTGCGGGAGACCGCCTGCCCTGCCGATGTCGGCCGGCACCGTTCGCACGCGCAGTCGAACTCCGACCGGCCACCGTTACCCTCTGATCATGGCAACCAGGCTCGCGCGACCGAATGCCGCTCGCCTGTGGCCGGTCGGGCTCGTGCTCGCGTTGCCGCTCCTGGGGCTGGCCGTGCTGCTGATCCAGCCGGAGCTCGACATGGCCTGGGAGCATCACCCCAGCCACTTCTGGATCGTGCTCATCGCCGCGGGGGTCAACGTGGCGCTGGCGTACGTGACCAACGTTGCGGCCGGCCGCTACCGCGACGCGCGGCTGGCGTTGATCTCTTTGGCATTCCTCTCGAGCGCGGGGTTTCTGGCGCTGCACGCGCTGGTGACGCCGGGCGTCCTCCTCGACAGCCCGAACATCGGGTTCGCTATCGCGACGCCGGTCGGGCTGATCATCGCGTCGGTGTTCGCAGCCGCGTCCGCGACGCCGCTCGCCGGTCCCCGGGCGATGGATGTCCTCCGCGTCCGGGCGCTCCTGCTCGGCGGGCTCATCGCGCTGATGGTCGCGTGGGCCGTCTTCTCGGTCGCCCGGCTCCCGCCCCTCGACGGACCTCCCCCACCCCGCGAGGGCGGCGGGATCATCGACGTGTTATCCATCATCGCGATCGCCCTGTTCGCCTTCGCGGCCGTGCGGCTGACGCAGTTCTTCCTGTTCCGCCACGACGCGATCCTGCTGGCCACGGCTGCCGCTGTTGTCCTCCTGGCGGAGGCTCTCATCGCGATCCTCGTCAGTCAGAACTGGCACTACAGCTGGTGGGAGTGGCACGTGCTGCTGCTGGCGGCGTTCCTGACGATCGCCCTGGCTGCCCGCAACGAGTACCGGCGGCGCGGCTCGCTGACCGGCGCCTTTGGAGGGCTGTACCTCGAGGCGACGCTCGCGCGGGTCGATCGCTGGTACGCGTCCGCCGTGGCCTCGGTCGCAGGCGCGCAGGAAGCGGGCGGCGCGGCCGACGACGTCCTCGCCCAACTCGGCCGCGAGGGCGCCACCGACGAGGAGCTGAGGCTGCTCACCCAGACGGCCCGCGAGGTCAGCCGGCTCGACGACAGCTTCCGTCCTTACCTTCCGGCCGTCGTCACGGAAGGAATCCGCCGCAGCGCCACGCCCTCTCCGGTAGCGACGATCGGCGACGAGCGCGTCGTCACGGTGATGTTCGCCGACCTCGCCGGATTCACGCCGTTCAGCGAGCGCCACGAATCACGCGAGGTCGTGCAGATGCTGAACACCTACTGGGCCGCCGTCGTGCCCATCGTCGATCGCGCCGGCGGCACGATCGAAAGCTTCGCGGGTGACGGCGTCCTGGCCATCTTCAATGCAGTCGGCGACCAGCCCGATCATGCCCGCCGCGCCGCAGGCGCCGCGATCGAGATCCTGCTGGTCTCGCGAGACATCGCGCTGAACCATCCCGGGTGGCCGCTGTTCCGGATCGGCGTCAACACAGGCCCTGCCGTGGTCGGCGTCATCGGGACCGCCGCGCGGCGGAGCTTCGCCGCCATCGGCGATCCCGTGAACACGGGCGCTCGGCTCCAGACGGCCGCGGAGCCGGGGCAAGCGGTCGTCGGTCGGGCGACGTGGGAGGCCCTCGACGATGCGACCGCCGGCGTGGCGCTCGGGCCGATCCGGGTGAAGGGCAAGCGTGACCCGGTCGAAGCGTGGCGCCTCACCCTGCCGGGGTGAGCACGGAGCGTGTCGAAACCGTGTCGACTCGCCCGGACGGTGTCAGCGTGCGGAAATCGCCAGAAGCTGCTCGACCGCAGCCGACGCTGCCTCGAGCGCCCCCTCGACCCAGGATTGGCGCCGCGAGAAGGCCTCGTTCGCAAGGTAGATCGGCAGGCGCGCATCCGGCTGCACCGCGAGTTGGAGGATGTCGTCCGAGTTCACACCGGCCCGCCAGAAGTGCCAGCCGACCTCGAGCGGATCACCGCCCCAGTACATGAGCGCTGAGCCGACCGGCGCCGGGATGTCGGTGCCGTCCGGATGGACGACCTGGAGCTGACGGTGGACTTCCGCGAGCATGCCCGCGGGAGCCGGCGCGCCGGGGCCGCCGCCTTCGTAAAGCGACACCCACGGGCGGACGTCGCGGCCGTCGGTATACATGCCGATGATCGCTGAGTTCGAGCCTTCGCCACCGTCGAAGTAGAAGACCTTCCGAATCGGCAGATCGGTGGTCGTCCGGATGCCCGCAATGCCCGGCCGCCACCAGGCGCGCTCGTACCAGATGTAGAGCTTCATCGCCGGAAAACCCTCAACGGAGCCGAAGACGTCTTCGAACAGCGGCCCTTGCAGGACGCGGGACTGCGTGGCAAGGCGGCGGAGCGCCGGCTGAGGCGTCGCGAGGACGACCCGGCTCGCGGTCATCGTCGCGCCATCGGCGAACGCTAGGGCGACCGCGCCGTCGTCTATCGCGAGCGAGGCGAGCTCGTGGCCGAGCCGGATCTCGCCGCCCGCATCCTGGAAGCGCGCCGCGAGCTCGTGCGGAATCCGCTGCATCCCGGCGTCGGGCGTCCGAGCTTCCGCGCCTGGATCGCCGCCGTCGAACAGGAACTCGACGAAGTCCGGGGCGCAGAACGCTCGCGGTCCCGAGTCGTACCCGAAGGCGTCGGTGACGAACCGACGCCCTTCCGAGCCGAGCAGCGCCTCGAACGCGTCTCCTATCGCCCAATCGGTCACAGGTCGGTCCATGAGGCGACCGGTCTTCCGCCAACGCACGTGACCCTCGTGATCGAGTCGCTGGAACCCGGGGACGATCTGATCGAAGGCATACGTCGCGAGCTCGACGAACGTCCTTCCCTGCTGATCCTGGCGGAGGTCATAGCCGCGCCCAGCGTCCGCTTCGGAGCCGGTGGCGGCAACGCCGCGGACGACGAGGTGCTCCGGCGCCCCGCCGGTTGGGTCGAACGGATGCGTGGGCAGGCCGAACTCCTCGACCAGGTCGGCAACCCGGCGGTGGCTCGTGAGGAACCGCATCCCACCAAGCTCAATCGGGTGATCGAGGCCGTCGACCTGGAGCGACCGGAGCCGACCCCCGATCCGGTCCGTTCGCTCGATCAGCGCGATCGACCAGTCGGGGCGCGCGCGCAGCATGGCGTCGGCTACCGCCGTGCCCGCCACGCCGCCACCGATGACGGCGAGGTCGATGGTCATGTCAGAGCGGACGCTCCTGCTGGCCTCACGCGCCGGCGTTGCCGAAGGTCGCGCGGCCGGCCGGGCGATAGGTCTGGAACATCACGCCCGACTGCGTCGACTGCGTATCGACCAATCGCAGGTTGTGCGTCGGGCCCTGCTCCGGGAACAGCCGGAGCCCGTCCCCGACCACGACCGGGTAGACCCGCAGGTTGAGCTCGTCGACGAGATCGCGCTCCAGCAGCCAGCGGAGGAGCTCGCCGCTGCCATGGAGCTGGAGCTCCCGACCGGGCTTCGCCTTGAGCTCGCGCACCGCCGCCTCGACGTCGCCGTCGATGACGTGGGTGTTCTGCCACGTCGGGTTCTTGAGCGTGGTCGAGGGCACGTACTTGGGCAGGACGTTGATGCCGTGGGAGACGGGGTCGCCGGCGTCGTGGTTCGGCCAGTACGGTAGCCAGATCTCCCATGTCTTGCGGCCCAGCAGGAACGCGTCGGCCCGCTCGAACCAAGAGGTCAGGAACTGCCAGCCCTCCTCGTCGCCGTAGGCCGCGGTCCAGCCCCCGCGGTCGAACCCGCCGCGGCGGTCCTCGTCCGGGCCTCCGGGGCCCTGGTAAACACCGTCGAGGGTCACCATCATCGATGCAGTCAGCTTCACGGTCCTCGCTCCTTCCATCGGGTCGCTGATTGATAGACGGTCGGGAGCTCTTGCCCTAATCGGCTCGCTACGCGCTGTCGCGTTCAGTCGAGGCCTCCCGCGCGGCTCCGGGCAGCCGAACGGGGCCCGCATCCTGCGGCCGGTTCCCGAAGCGCTTCATCGCGATGAGGTCGGCGATGCTCGCGACCCGGTAGGTCCGCTCCCCTTGGATCGTCCGCGCCCTGGGCTCGAGCTCGTATCGCAGCCCAGGCGCCGGTTCGGCGAGCAGGTCGAGCCGGCCGTACGGCTCAATCCCGCG
>JBJMMR010000061.1:0-27109 GCA_045804645.1 Chloroflexota bacterium
TGCCGAGGTAGTCGCCCCTGCGGTGGTCGACCTCGCGGCCCTCGACCGCGGCGACGATCCGCTCGGTGATCACCGGCGCCTCGAAATGGGCCGTGGATCCGGCCTTGGACAGCGGCAGGTCGGTCGCGTCCCCAAGGGCGAACACGTTCCTCCGCCCACCGACCTGCAGCGTCGCCCGGTCCGTGGGCAGCCAGCCACCAGGCGAAGGGGCCAAGCCGGAGTCGATCAGGAACTGCGCGCCCTTGTGGGGCGGCACGAGGATGAGCAGGTCGTAGGCGAGCTCCTCTCCCTCGAGGCTCTGGACGACCTTGCGCTCAGGGTCGATGGTCTCGACGTTGAAGAACGTGTGGAGCTCGATGCCCTTGTCCTCGAGGATCGGTGTCGCCATCTCGGACACCGACTCGATCGTGAATGCACGACCGATCGGCGAACAGAAGTGGAGCTCCGCCCGATCACGTAGGCCTCGCTCACGCAGCTCGGCCTCGATCAGGAATGCGACCTCGAGCGGAGCCGGCGGACACTTGTACGGCATGCCTGCGATGCCGATGACGATGCGCCCGCCAGTAAAGGCATCGAGGCCGCTCCGCAGCCTCGCGGCGGCCTCCGCTGTGTAGAAGTGGTAGGCCTCCGTCGTGAAGTGGTCGATCTCGTCGGGGACGATCCGCGAACCCGTCGCCAGCACGAGGTAGTCGTAGGCGAGACGCTCGCCGTTGGTGAGGCGGACCATCCGCACTGCTTCGTCGACCGACGCGACCTCACCGACCACGAGGCTGACGCGCGCATCGAGTAGCCCTCGCTCCGGGCGGTGGAGGTTCGCCGCCCGCTCGCCGCCCATAGCGATGTACATGAAGCCAGGTTGGTAGACGTGCTCGCCACTCTGGTCGACGACCGTGATCGCCACCTCGCCCGACTTGATGCGCCGGCGCAGCCGCTTGGCGAGCAGGTTGGCAGTCAGCGTCCCGCCGACGCCACCGCCGAGGATGAGGATCCGCTCCATCACGACACCTCAGTGGGTCTTCTCGACGACGATCTCGTCGTAGCCGTCGAAGGTGTTGACCGCGACGAGGCGATGCCCAGCCTTCTCCACCCACTTCGGGATGTCGGTACGGCTTCCGGAATCGGTCGACAAGACCGCGAGAACGGTCCCGGGCCCGGACTCGCGGATGCCGCGGATCAGCTCCATGAGCGGCCCCGGGCAGAAGCTGCCCCGGGCGTCGATGGTGCGCGTGAGCTGCTCGGTCGCAAGCTCAGTCATCGTGATGCCTTCCTTCTCAGATGAAGAGCGAGGCGTCGGCCTCGGTCATGATCTCGATCGCCGTCGCGGCTCCCGCGGGCTCACCCATCTCGTCGATGAGGTCCTCGCGCTTCAGCCCGAACATGTCCATCGTCATCTGGCACGGGATGAACTCGACGCCCATAGCCGTGGCCGCCTCGAGGAGCTCGCGCGGGCTCGCGACGTTGTACTGCTTGCGAAGGGTGCCCATCATCCAGGGCCCCATCCCCATGAAGTTCATCTTGCTGAGCTTCAGGTGGTCGATGCCGGGACGCTGCATGAGCGTCAGCATCTTCTGCATCCAGTTCTCGCCGACGATCCGCTTCTCGTCCTTCACGAACGGGAGCAGGCCCCAGAAGGTCACGAAGACCCGACAGCGCACGCCACTGGCAGCCGCCGTCGATGACAGGATCAGCACCGGCCAGACCTTGTCGAGGTCGCCCGACCAGTTGACGATCACCAGCTCCTTCGTCTTCGTGGGCACGAGGTCGTCGGGCGCTGGTGAGGTCTCGGGCCAGCCCTCCGCATCGGCGATCGCCGTGGCGAGCGGATCGACCGCCGGGAACACGGCCTGCTCGAGCGTCGGGGTAGTCACGGTCATCGCCTCACTTCCGGCGCAGGACGAAACGGAACACGCCGTCGTCCGTGGTCTGCTCGACGAGCTCGTTCCCGGTCGTGCGTGACCAGGCGGCGAAGTCCTTGACCGATCCCGGATCGGTGGCGAGGACCTCGATGACCCCGCCGGATGGCATCGTCTTGATCGCTTGGGCCGTCTTCACGATCGGCATCGGGCAGGACAACCCTCGAGCGTCAAGCATCTGGGTGATCTGGAGCGTCATGGCGCGCCTCCTCGGCTAGATGAAGATGACCTGGCCTTCGCCGGCGTTGAGGTAGAAGGCCGTCACGCCCTCGACACCGTCGACGAGCGGGTCGAGGTCGGCGGGTGTGAGATGGAGCAGGTCCATCGATAGCGAACAGGCCTCGACGTCGACGCCACCAAGCTCCTTGGCCTGGCGCAGCGTCTCCGCCCAGCTCGCCTGACCTGCGGCCCGCAGATCGTCGACCGCAGCGCGACCCTCCGCGCCCGCTTCAGGTGCGAGCCCGTGATCGCCGAGGATCCGGTCAGCCCGGAATGCATCGAGTGCCCAGTACTGGAGGAACACGTTCACCGGCTTGCCGAGAGCGGCGGCGCCGGCCGTCAACACGGCGGCGGCTTGCAGCTTGTCGTCGGTCCCGGAGAACAGCACCAGGTTGAGGGGCTCATCCATGTCATCACCTCGTCGGAAGGAGCGTGTCGCCGGACTCGCGCGCTGCCGTGGCCGCCTCGCCGAGTCGTCTCAGGCGGCGTTCCAGCACTCCGCGCATGACCCCGCACGCGACCATCACGTCCGGGTCGCTCAGGCGGTAGCGCACCTCGCGGCCGTCGCGTTCGGCATCGACGACCCCGGCGGCCCGCAGGACGCCGAGATGTTGCGAGACGTTCGGCTGGCTGGCGCCGATCTGTGCCGCCAGGTGGCGGACCTCGATCGGGCCATGCGTCAGGACGTGGAGGATCTCGAGTCGCCGCGGGTTCGCCAGCGTCTTGAGGATCTCGGCCTGCAGGTTCGTGATCTCATCCACGTACCTGACTATCGACATATGCGCAGATGCTGATGAGTGCCGGGCGTCGCCAATGCGGAGGGCCGAACGTCACGCTGTCAGCGAGCCGTCTGCTCAGCTCCTCGGTCCTGGCTGGCCATCAGGTAACCGCCGAAGGCCAGCAGCCAGAGCATCGCTGGGTACGCGATCATCCGCTCCGATCCGCCATGGCCGATGGGTCCGAATGCCGCAGCATCGCCTGAGTCGCCGATGACCATCAGGACGACATAGACCAGACCGAGGCCGCCGGCGATGAAGCCGATGAGGCGCATCGGGCCGACCAGGAGCAATGCTGACCCGATGACTTCGAGGTTGAAGCCGATGAACGCGACCAACGCGAACGATGCGTGGATCCCACCGGTCGAGAGCGGGAACACGCCGGCACCGATCGCGCCGATGCCGGCTGCGGTGTAGAGAGTCAGCAGGCCGCGGTGGTGGCGTCGATACAGCGCATATCCACTTGCGATGTTCAGGAGACCCATCACCACGAGGAGACCGTTGAACAGGGCCGCGGTCTCAGCCGTGACACCGAGGTCACTGATCGCGGCGCCGTGGAAGTCGTAGCCGGGCGCGATCGATGCGGCGAGCATCGTCACCGTCAGGAAGGAACTCGACACGCAGAACAGCAAGAGCCCGGCCGGCCGCCGGTCCGCGGTCGCGACTTGATCGGTATTCCGGTGAGTGCCGGCCACACCGATCGTCACTTGGGCAGCCATCGGAGTCCTCCTTCTGCGAGGCGGTAGGCGCCACGCGACGTGGGTCGGTACATGCGGACCGCGAGCGCGAGCGTCGCGACCAGATAGCCGCCGAAGATCAGGATCGGCGGGAACTCGAACCGTCCTTCGACGACGCCGGCCGATACGAGCATCGCGACGATCGCCGCGGACATCGCGACCGACGTCACGACGTAAACGGACGCGAGCACGTGGCCGACGGCCGTCCGACGCCAGGCCAGCGCCGCGATCACTAGCGCCGTCGGGACGACGAGCCCGAGGTCCAATGCCTGGACGACGAGCGTCGTCTCACCTTCGAGGCCGGCCGTTTTGAGATCACCGCCGAGCCCCGCCGCGATCCGGCCGGTCCACATGACGACGAGGAAGGCCGCCGTGAGGGTGCTGATGACCGCGAACGGACGACCCGGAAAGTCGTCGCCGAAGCGATCCGCGATGCCGTCGCCTGCCACGGTCGCCCCGAACCAGACCAGGCCGACGAGGCCCGCCGCGAAGGTCAGGATGAAGAGCGGGAAGAGCGGTCCGAACGCCCACGTCATCGCGTACTCGAGGTACTGATACAGGAAGTAGCCGAACAGCCCGAGAGCGAACAGGCGGCCGCGAAACGATCCCGCCGCGACGAACGCCGCCGCGACCAACATCGCCGGCACGGCAACGAACAGCGTGAAGACGTCCCAGCCCACCCCCTCGGAGACGACGCGCTGTGCGTTGTACGCGTACACGCCGTCGGTCGCCATGGCGTACGTGACGCCTCGCACGCTCGTGACGGTCTCATACGAGCCATCCCCTCGAGCGAAGACTCCCAGGGCGGCCGCAGCCGCGGCCAGGAGCGCGACCACGACCGCGAAGGCGGCCATCGCCCGCTGGTTCTGCACGATCATCTCGACCCTCGGCGCTGGGGCGGGACGCGCGACGTCCCGTCTGGCTCCATGGAACGACGCGTCGGCCTGAGAGGGGAGGGCCATGTGTCCCGGAGTCGGGGGACCTCGGTAGGACTCTGCGGCGATCGCCGCTGCGCACGACCACGCGCGGGCCGTCTCTCCTGGTCGCAGTCTTCGTTCATCAGCCCGTCGGTACGTGACCGGCAGCGATCGCCCGGTCGCGCATCGCTGGTAGTGACACCCCGACGCCGTACGTCAGGAACCGGCCCTCCGGCGTGAGCTCGAGCATGCAGATCGGTGACTCTCCGGTCTCCGGGAGCAGTCGCTGGAGCTCCTTCGGCAGCGATGAGCGCGTGGTGGCCTCTGCGGTGTGCACGGTCACCCGCGCATGGAAGCTGATCGTCGCGGGCGGGATCGGGAGCAGCATCGACAGCAGGCCTCCGCGCGGCACCGGCACCGTCACGGACACCTGATCGCCCGTCTGCAACGCTCGTGCCTTCCAGCTGTCCGGAGCGACGGCGACGAACAGATGATGGTCGACGAGGGCGTACACGACGCCGCTCGACCGGGGTTCGCCTTCGTCATTCACGTGCGCGATCACCGCGAATGATCGCTTTGCCAGGTCGCGCCAAACCTCGGTCGCGAGATCGGACTGGGTTCGTCGAGCAGACATGATTGTCACCTCGCATTCCAACGTATCCACTGTCACGTTGTCCCCGGCGGGGACCTGTGACCAGAGCCATCGGTCGTTGCGATCGGCGGGCATGGGCACATCTGGTGGCCGCCTTGTCGCGATCCCACCAAAGGGATCGGGGCCTTCGCGGCGAGCGGGCGGGCCGATCGGCACGGGACGACGGGCCAGAGGTAACTTCATGGAACGAGCGCGATAGGCAAGATGGAGGCCATGGACACCCTGACACGCCTTTTTGACGAAGACCGTCCCGAGCTCGAGCCCGAGCTCTCAGCCGCCGCCGTCTCCTCCGAGTCCGGATCCGTGAGCCGACGCGCCCTGCTGCGTGCGGCCGGCGGTGGGCTCGTCGCCGTCGGCGTTGCAGCGTGCGCGCCGGTCGCGGTCAGCCGAGCGACGTGGACGTACCCGCCCGGAAGTACCAGCGGACCCGCCCTCGCCGCAGCGCCGAGTGGCTCAGCCGGCGGGGCTCCATCGGCGTCCACGGCACCCTCGACGCCGGCGGAGTCGCCTTCGATGAGCCACGAGCCGTCGCCCGCGCCGTCCGCCTCCGCGCCGGCGATGGATCACGACGCCAACGCGCTGGCGGTCGTCGAGCGCTTCCTCGGCGGCGAAGGCGCGTCGATGGCGAACCCCGGCAACGTGCCGCTCGAGCCCAAGATCGTCGACGGGGTGAAGGTCTTCGACATGACGATCGAGGAGATCCAGCACCAGATCGACACCAAGAAGGACCCCATCGCAGGGCTCGGCTTCAACGGGACGTGGCCGGGTCCGCGGCTGACGGTGGTCGAGGGTGACCGGGTGCGTGCGATCTTCAAGAACAACATGCGCGAATCGACCGGTGTCCATTTCCACGGCCAGCGCATCCCCAACAACATGGACGGTGTTCCCCACGTCACCCAGGACCCGATCGAGCCTGGTGATTCGTTCACTTACGAGTTCACCGCCAAGACGACCGGCTCGCACATGTACCACAGCCACCACAACGCGACCGACCAGGTCGGGCGCGGCCTGCTCGGCGCCTTCATCGTCGAGCCGAAGGATCCGGCCCAGCGGTACGACAAGCAGTTCGGGGCCACCCAGGACATCGTCTGGATCTCGAACGACGCACTCGGCGGGTTCACGATCAACGGCCGGGGCTTCCCGGCGACGTCGCCGATCGTTGCCACGTTGGGCGACACGATCGTGATCCGGTTCATGAACGAAGGGAACATGATGCATCCGTGGCACCTTCACGGGATGCCGATGCACGTGGTCGCACGCGACGGCTACCCGCTGGGGTCGGCCGCGTTCACCTGCGATACGCTCGGGGTCAACCCCGGCGAGCGGTGGGACGTCGTCGTCCGCTGCGAGGAGCCCGGCGCGTGGGCCTTCCACTGCCATATCCTCCAGCACGCCGAGGGCCCGGACGGGATGTTCGGGATGGTCACCGCCCTCGTCGTCCAGGAGGCCAGCGCCGTGTCATCGAAGGCTCCAGTGGCAGCCGCGGCTCGGGCCGCGGGCTCGACGGCCTTCGCCTGCACGATCCCGCGGCTGACCTGATCTCTTTGGTCGCGGCGGTCGACATGCCTCGACCCGGCGTCGACCAAGGCCCTCGAACTGACCTCAGCCCGGTCGGCGCTGGCTCCGGGACCTCAGCTGTCGGCGTAGAGCTCCACGAAGTCGCTCGCGGATAGCACGCCGATCGCGCGGCCGGCATCGTCGACCGCGACCAGTCGATGGATCCGACTGTCGCGCATCACGCGAGCGGCGTCGCGCAGCGGCGCCATCGGCGAGACGGTGACGGCAGGGGACGTCATGAGCTCTCCGACCCGGAGCCCGCTGGGCCGCCTTCGGAGGAGGGTCGACATCGCGACCGTCCCGTCCTCGATGACATCCGTCCTGCTGATGACTCCGACCAGCTCGCCGAGCTCGTCGACGACCGGCAGGCCGCTGACCGCGCGATCGTGCATCAGGGCCTCCGCCTCCTCGATGCCGGCGGTCACCCCGATGACGACGGGCTCGAGCGTCATCAGATCCGCGACCACGAGGTCGCCCGTACGCGGCTCCCCGATCATCGGAGTGTCGCCGGCGTCGGCGCCAGCGCGGTCTGGATCGCCTCGTGCAATCTCGCTCCGGTCGGTTGACCGGTGAGCATCGTGACAGCATGCTGCCCGGTCGTTTCCTCCCAGCTGAGGTTGAGGCCCGGCGACGTCAGGACGACGGGCGTCTCGGGATGGATCTCGCGGATGTTCTCGATCAACGTCCGGGCCCCCTCCGCGTCGCCGCTCGCCCACACGTCGTAGACGAGGACGTCGGCGCGCTCAGCAAGGTCACAGGGATGGCCGGCAAGGACAGGGCACCGGTTTCGGGTAGGTCCGCCGCATTCGATCACGTCGTAGCCGAGGCGCCGGAGCGAATCGGCCTCCTGGCCACCGAGATCGAGGTCGTGGTGGACCACGAGGACTCGAGTCATGTCGCCACCTCGCTATCGCCATCGCCGGCCGGAAGGTCGCCGGTCGTTTCGATCAGCGTGCGCGTGTGTCGACCAGTCAGGGAGGGGCGAATGTCACCGACGACGGGGCCGTTCGGCTCGCGCGGTCTGAGCGACGTCAGATCGTGCGGTTGGCGATCGCCAGCTGGCGATCCGTCCATGCGATGAGGTTTCTCAGTTGGCGCTGATCGAGTCGGTCGCACGCCCACGACCAGTGGATCGATACGACGTCGCCGGTTTGGGGCACGTCGATGAAGCCGGTCGCGTCGCGCCAGGCGTGGACGCGTTCGACCGATGGTGCGGCGTGCTCGAGACGACCGTCCTTCAGCTCGAGCCGCGTGGCGGACACCACGAGCTGGTCGCCGATCCGCTCCAGCACCCGGCCCCAGCGGATCCGGCATGAGTCCATGATCTCCAGCACGCCGTCCACCTGGCCGCCACGGATCAGCCCGACGCGAGGAAAGACGTCGAGGACGTGGAAGGCGTGGACGGGCTTCGCCCCCTCGACCGGCTTGGTTGCCAGCCAGCGCCAGTCCGTCGGCCGGACCCGGCCGCGGAAGCGTTCATCGATCGAGGCGCCGAATGCCGATGCCGGCACCGAACGCAGAAGGTCGCTGCCGAGCCAATAGGCCTCGACGACCCGCCGGTCCAGCGGATCGGCGATGCCCGCGGAGCGGGCGATCAGTGCGAGATAGGGATAGGCGCCCTCGAACCGCTGAGCCAGCGCCCGCAGGACGCGATCCTGCCCGGCTGCGCCGGCCTCGAGCAGTTCGTCGGCGTCATCCGGGCCGCAGTAGCCGAACCGGTTCGGACCGTAGGCATACCGCGCGAAGAGCACAGGCCCCGAGGCGGGCGCCGGGACTGGGACGTACGGCGCCGGCGATATCGATGCTGGACGCAGTACGTCGACCATGGGGCGGGCCTACGCGACCGCGTGCGTCGTCGCCGGGTCGCGCCGCACGAGGACCAGGCCGGCCACACCGAGGAGCGCCAGCAGGTAGCCCGCCGCCGTCACCGGCTCCGGGATGCTGCCCCGCGACACGGCCGTGAGCGCGGCGGTGATCAGAGCACCGAGGACGAGGATCGAGGTCACCTCGGTCGCCGGGGCGCGTCGGAGAGCGGCCATCCACGTCCCGACGTAGCCCGCCAGGAGCACGCCGGTCACCGCGACCCAGCTCCAGCCCGCCGCGCCGAGCTCGGCGATGCCGGCGATCCGGCCGGTGGCAAGCAGGAACCCGACGAGCACGATCAGTCCGATCCCGAGCCGAGCGACGCCGACGATGGGCGAGCGGACTCGACCGAGGACGCGCTTCGCGAGGACGACTTCGAGCGCCCAGATGACGGTCGCGATGGCGATCAGCGTTTCGCCCGGGCCCCACGTGACGCCGAGCGGGGGCAGGATCAGGAGCTGTCCTGCAAGCAGCACGCCCAACGCCGCGATCGGCGCCGGACCGAGGCGTTCGGCGAGGAATGGGCCGGCCATCAGGGCGACCCAGATGAACATCGTCTTGTGGATGAACGCCGCCGACGGAGCGCTCGCCATGGCAAGCCCGCTGAAGAACAGCAGGAAGGCGACACCGCCGCCGAGCACGCCGATCACCGCGAGCATGGCGCGGTCGCGTGGCGAGATCGCCCGGACCTCGGTCGGCCGGACGACGGCCATCGCGAGCCCGATCAGGAGGGCGACCGCCACGAGGTTCTTCAAGGTCGTGAAGACGGCCGGGTCGGGTACTGCCTTGACCGCGCTGGCATTCACGAACACCGAGATCCCGCTGATCACGGCAGTCCCCGCCGCGAGGATGAGGCCGATGCTCCGCTCCCTCGGCAGCGTGATCACACGCTTGGTCCGTGCGACGCCGGTCGCGGTCATGACGTTGCTCCTCCCGTGTCAGCTCCATAGGCGACCCTGACGAGTCGCTCGATCTCTTCGGCCTCGGCACGCTCGAGACGTGCCATCACCGCGCCCGCGGCGACGATGACCCGATCACCGACGACGACGTCCGGCACCGCCAGGACGCTCGCCCGGCGGAGCCGTCCATCGATGCTCACGACCGCGGCGTCACCGTCGATCGCTATGACCTCGGCCGGCACCGTGAGGCACATCACGCGGTCTCGAGCTGCCGAAGTCCGGCCAGCTCCTGCAAGGTCCGCCAGTTGGCGAGACGATCCGCCTGCGTCGCCTGGATCTCGGGTGTCGGTGCGCCATCACCGGCGAAATGCGCGGCGAACCGCCCTTCGGACCGCGCGAACGACAGGAAGTCGATCGGCTCGCCTGACGGCAGCGCCGGCCAGTCAGCCCGGAGCGCCGGGTTGCCCTGGAGCGACAGGCGCTCGGCGAAGGTCGCGCCGCGGCGGGGGTCGTACGTGAAGAGCGGGAACGCACGCGAATCGACCGCGAGCTTCGCCTGTCGTGACGAGGCGTCGTCCGCGATGCCGTGCTCGGGCATGCACGCCGTGTAGACGATGACGATGGCTGGTCCAGGGAACGCGTTCGCCTCCATGACCGCGCGGTAGAAGTGATTCAGGTGCGCGGGCGTGGTTTGCGCCACGTAGGCATTGCCGTGCGCCATCAGGATGCGCCCGAGCTCCTTGCGCGCCTCTGGCCGTCCATGCTCGGCGGCACCGAATGCCGAGAGCTTCGTGATCTGGCCACCGAACGACGCCGTCGACGCCTGACCGCCGGTGTTCGAGTAGACCTGTGTGTCGAGCACGAGGACGTTGATATCGGCGCCGGATGCGACCATCCGCGACAGGGCCTGGAAGCCGATGTCGTACATCGAGCCGTCGCCGCCGAGCACCCACACCTTCCGGTCCTGGTGTGCGGCCTGATCCCAGCGCGCCCGTACGCCGGTGGCGACCGCGGGGGCGTTCTCGAACAGCGAATTCGTCCACGGGACGAGGTACGGATTGAACGGGTACGTGCTGCCGAACACGCTGTTGCAGCCGGTCGCGGCGACGATGCCCATGGAATCGGGGCCGTGCACCTGGCGTGTCGCGGCGACCATCATCCGGATCGCCGACGCTTCCCCGCAGCCGGCACAGGACCCCGCACCGCCCACGTACCCGATCGCATGTTCGCCGAGCATCACGTCGGCCAATGCCTTGTCGTTGCGGTATGGCGCCGGTGTCGGCGGAAGCGAGCGGAAGAATCGCATGTCGCGCTGCGCGCGGTCGAGCGCTGTCTCGCCGGCCTCGTCCTCGGTGACCTTGTCGGTCATGAACAGGGCGTCATGGCCGAGAGCGGCGCAGACCTCCACGCACTCTGCGCAGCCCTTGCAGTGGATCGGCTCGACGAAGATCCCGAAGGCAGCGGGCTCGAGGCCATGCTTGGCCGGCACGTCGGCGTATTTCTGCGTCCGCATGAAGTGCGTCCTCGCCGACGCCTCGGCGACGCCTGCCGGCGTCTCCTCCGTGGCGAACGCCGCGACCCGCTTCTCGAGATCGCCTTCGGGGACCGCGATGCCGAGGATCGCGCTATCCGGGCAGGCGCTGACGCAGGCCATGCACCCGACGCACTGCTCCGCGATGAGCTGCGGGATGCGCGGGGCGAGCCTGCTGAAATCACGGGTGGCCGCGGTCCCGGGCGGGACGACGCTGCGCGCCAGCCCGACGTCCGCGGGCCACTCGGCGTCGGCGATGCCCTGGCGATAGGCGGGCACGATCGACGCGCCGAATTCCTCGACGTACGCGTCGATATCGAACAGCTGGGTGGCCATGCCGAGCTCGACCTCGTGGCCCTCCTTGAGAGTCCCCGGCTCCTTCGTCAGCGGGGAGCGGAGTTGGCCGCTCATCGATCGCTCGCCAGCGCGCGGACCACATCGCTTGTCGAGATGACGCCGATAGCGACGGTCGGATCGTCGTCTGCGACGACCACCAGGCGGTGGACGTGGTCCCGCTCCATTCGGACCGCCGCCGTCTCCAGGGAGGCAGACTGGCGGATCGTGAGGGCCGGACTGGACATCAGGTGTCGGACTTGGAGACCCGTCCAGTTGGACCATAGCCATTCCGTGGCCCTCGCCCGCACCAGGTCGGTCTGGCTGATCACGCCGACGACGTCGCCTCCGTCGTCAACGACGGGCAGGCCGCTGATGTCGTACTCGTCCATCACCTTCGCCGCATCGCTCAGCGACGCGGACGTGGTGATCGCGATCGGCTCGAGCGCCATCAAATCGCCGACGGTGAACGGACGGTCAAGGCGAGTTTCGTCGGTCTTCATGACGTCGCTCCGATCAGGCTGGTCGACTCGTCCGGCATGGCGATGACGTGTCGCTCGATGCCGGCAGGGAGACCGAGGGCCCCGCTCACATCGATGAGCCCGTCGTACGCCGCGGCGACGAGCTCGAGGTTGGCGTCGATGACCGCCCGACCCCGCTTTCCGAAGAAGCGGCCGAGCCTCTCGCCGACCGCGGCGAGCAGGGCCTCCCGACCGAGGCCCGCCTCCGCTGCGAACGGCGCCACGCGGAGGAAGACGCCGACGAGTGCGATGCCCTGCATCCGCAGGGCGAGGTCGGCACGCGGCGAGCGGGCGCGGGCAAGGCCGGCCGTGTCAAGAGCTGTCACCCTGATCCGTCGACGGATCAGCTCGGCTCGGGCGGTCGTCGGGATCGTCGCCCAGATCGCCCCGGGGTCGGTCAGCTCCGATTGGAGGAACAGCGTGCCGCCGTCGACCAGACCAGCCAGCGGGTTGCCCAGGCCGAAAGCCGCCACATCGTGGAGCGGCACCAGGTCGACCCGATCGAGCTCGGCGTGCGTGTGGATCGGCGCGTCCGCGATCGTCAGGTAGTACGTCGTGGGAAGCCCCTTCTTCTCGGAGCCATAGCGCGGATATGCCTGCACGAACTTGTCGAAGACCTCGCCGACGATCGTCGCGATCAGCTTGTTGGTGGTGACCGAGCCGAACCCACCGATGGAGTGCCCCCGCAGCGAGTACGCACCAGGCGGCCGCACGTCGATCGGTCGAGTAGTGAGCGCCAGCGGGTGACGGATGCCGACGACGGCATAGTCCCGGTCGCGCTCCCCGTGGACGGCGGCCCAGTCGAGGATGGCCGCAAGGTCCCCTGCGGCGACGTCGCGGGAGCCGAGGCCTGCCGACACCGACAGGATGCGGGGGACCATGACACCTTCGGCCGCCGCTGCGTACAGTGCGGCCTTCGTTTCGCGCGTGAGTGGGTTGTCTGCGGCCGCTGGCTCGTCCGTGCGCTCGACGACCGCGACGGTGCGTGCGTGACCAAGGATCCGGCGGAGATCGCCGGCAGGGAAGGGGCGGAACACCGTGACGGCGGCGCAGCCGACGGGCCGATCGACATGGCGCAGGACGTCGACGACAGCCTCGGCCGTGTCGTCGATCGTGCCCATCGACACGAGGATCTCGTCGGCGTCGCTGCAGCGGTGCTGACGGACCGGCAGGTACACCCGACCGGTCAGCGCCGCCCACTCGGCGAACGCCTCGTCGAGGGCCGGTCGGAGTCGCTCGTAGTACGCGCGTTGACCGATCCGACCCTTCATGTAGCTGTCCTGGTTCTGGACGACGCCGGTCATCAGACCCTCGGCGGGTTCGAACATCGATCGGATCCGCTGGCGCGGGTCGCCGACGAATCCTCGGAGGAGCTCGTCCTCGGGCAGACGGACGTTCTCGAGCGTGTGGGTCGTGAGGAACCCGTCCTGGACGACGAAGAAGGGGGTCTCGGACTCCTCGGCGACTCGCCGCGCGATGGCGGTGAGGTCCGCCGCCTCCTGCGCGTTCCGCGCGAAGAGGATCCCCCAGCCCGTGTCGGCGACCGACATCACATCGTCATGGCCGGCATGGATGTTGAGCGCCTGGCTCGTCAGCGCGCGCGCGCCGACGTGGAACACGACCGGCAGGCGCTTGCCGCTGATGACGTACAGGACCTCCTTCATCAGGACGAGGCCCTGACCGGCCGTGAAGTTCGTCACGCGACCACCGGCCAGCGCCACGCCCTCCGCGGCCGACGCCGAGCTGTGCTCCGATTCCGGCTCCACGAAGCGCAGGGTGGTGCCCCAGAGGTTCGTCCGGCCATTCGCGACGGCCGACTGGAAGACCGCCGCCATCGTCGTCGAGGGGGTGATCGGGTAGGCGCAGGCGACCTCAGAGAGGCGGGTCTCGACGTGCGCGATCGCCTCGGATCCGTCGACGATGGCGGGGATCCCCGGGTAGCGGACCCTCGGCTGCGGGGCACTAGTGCTCATGGCGCAAGCGTGGCCGTCGCGGCATAGCCCGGGACGTGGCGTCCGGCCCGTAAGCGTGGGCCGTTCGGCCCGCGCCGGTGCTGCGCGGTCAGGTCGCCGACGGCGCCAGAACCAGTGCCCGGACCCGCCCGATCGCGTCGGCAATGGCGAGGACGAACGCGTCCATCGCGTAGGCGACCGGCCAGCTCAGCGCCTCTCCCAGGCCGAAATCGATGCCGCCGATCGCCACGACGATGCCCGGCAGCGGGTGACCGCGGATGATCGACGCGACGGCGACCGTCTCGGGGATCGATAGCGCGTGCGACGAGCGCGGCCGGATCCCAGCGTCACGGCCGGCAAGCCCGCTGAAGGGGATCTCCACGATCCAGCCGGGGTCCACGCCCAACGCCGTGTCGACCACGACCACACCGGCGTCCTTCGGCACCGCGAGCAGATCGTCGATATCGAGCTGGCCGACGATCCGCGTCTGGACGTCCGGCGGCAATCGGTCGACGAGTCGTCCGAGGGCGATCAACGCCGCCCCGTCGTCGCCCCGGTCGGCGGCACCGCAGGCCAGCACTTCCACGTGTGTGGGCGGAGTCGGCATGACGTCCTTGGGCGGTTCGATGAGGTCCGGTCGCCGAGTGACACGATCGAGATCCAGCACGGCAGTCATGACACGTCCTCCACCCGCACATCGAGGAAATGCGTGGCACAGCTGATGCACGGGTCGTAACTCCGGATCAGCTGTTCCAGCAGATGGGTGATCTCATCCTTCGGCCGGTCGAGGATCGTCGGCGCGAACAGCGCCAGGTCGGCCTCGATGGCTGCCTGGTTCTGGCTCGTCGGTGGGACGATCCGCGCCGACTCGACGCGACCGTTGCCGTCGAGATCGAAGCGCTGGAACAACATCCCGCGCGGCGCTTCCGTCGCCCACGATGCGACCCCGGCCCGTGGTGTCCAAGGCACGATGGCGCGTTCCGGCGGCTCGTACGCATCGATGATGTCGATCGCCTCGGCGACCGCGTGGACCAGCTCGACAGCCCGCGCCGCGATACTCCAATTCGGTTCGTACGCGATGCGATCACCGAGATCGAGCCGGGCGAGTGCCGCCGCCGCACGTGGATGAAGCTGTTCGGCGTCAAGGGTCACGCGCGACGACGGGCCGAGCAGGTATGGCTGTCCGTCGCGTCCGGAGGCCTGGAGCGCGTTCGACCACGCGACCTGCCGCTCCTCGAAGATGCTCTCCCATGCCGTCGCCGGGATGTCGAGCCCGTCGTTCGAGACGATGCGGCCGTGGTTCATCGGGTAGGTATCGGGATCGCGCAGCGCGACAAGCCGCGCCTCCCGCCGGAACGACGGCGGCTCGAGGCCGGCGACGAGCTCGACCGTCGCCTCGGCAAGCTCGAGCGCCTCGACGAGGTCCGCGCGCAGCGAGCGCATCTCGTCGCGCCGGATCACCCGGGAGAAGCCACCGACACGGACGGACACGGGGTGGATGGCGCGCCCGCCGATCCGGGCGACGATGGCGTTGCCGGCACGCTTCAGGCGAAGGCCGCGCTCCACGGTCGCCTTGTCGTGTTGGGCGAGGTCGAGGGCGCTCGGGTAGCCGAGCAGGTCCGGCAGGTGGAGCAGGTAGACATGAAGGGCATGGCTCTCGATCCATTCGCCGCAATAGAGGAGACGGCGCAGGGCGACGGTCGCCGGATCGACCTCGACGCCGAAGGCGGCCTCGGCGGCATGGACGGCCGTCATCTGGTACGCGACCGGGCAGATCCCGCAGATGCGGGCGACGATGTCGATGACCTCGTCCATCGATCTGCCCACGACCAGCCGCTCGAAGTAGCGCGGCGCCTCGAAGATCTCGAGCCTGGCCGACTCGACGGCGCCGTCGCGGACGCGGAGATGCAGCGAGCCCTCACCCTCGACACGGGTCAGATTGCGTACGTCCACGGTGAGGTCCGTGCCGCCCGGGGCGATCACGGTGTCATGCATCGGCTCGCTCCTCCCCCGAGCGGCCGTCGATCGGTCCCGGAGGCCCGCCGGCGGCGTCGATGACACGACGGAACGGCGGCGACCACGCATTGAACAGCGCGAAGCTCCGGGCCGTGTCGGCGTCTTGACCGTCGCGGTCCAGCCAGGTCGCGAGACCCTCAGCGTTCGCGGATTCGCGCGGTCCGAAGCAGCCATAACAGCCGCGCCCGTAGGCGGGGCACAGCGCGCCGCAGCCGCTGCGGGTCACCGGCCCGAGGCACGTGAGTCCTTCGGCGACGGCGACACAGACGATGTTGCGGCGCTTGCATTCGGCACACACCGCCTCATCGGGGAGGTTCGCGCGGCGGGCCGCCAGCGTCGCGGTGACGAACTCGCGCAACTGGTCCGGGGAGATCGGGCAGCCGCGGAGCTCTGCGTCGACGGTGACGTGGTCGGCGACCGGCGTGGCTGTCGCCAATGACTCGACATATCCGGGGTTCGGGTACACGAGCGAGCGAACGGCGTCGTGATCCGCCCAGTTGCGCAGTGCCTGGATGCCCCCGGACGTCGCGCAGGCGCCGATCGTCACGAGGGTCGAGGTCGCGGCACGCAGGCGGACGATGTCCGCCGCCTGCTCCGGCGTGCTGATCGAGCCCTCCACGAAGAGGATGTCGAAGGGGCCGGACGATCGGTTGGAGGTCGCCTCGGCGAACTCGACGATGTCGACACGCTCGGCGATGGCGAGGAGGTCGTCCTCGAGGTCGAGCAGGGTCAGCTGGCACCCGTCGCACGAAGCGAACTTCACGACGCCGATGCGTGGCCGACGTCGGGTCGTCGCGCGGCCGGCCGGCATGGTGAGCATCAGCGACCCTCCACCGTGAATGTGTCGCCGAGTTCGGCGACGGAGAACACGGGCCCGTCGCGGCACACGAAATACGGGCCGAGCTGGCAGTGCCCGCACACCCCGACCCCACACGCCATGTTGCGTTCAAGGGTCAGCCACGTCCGCTCCGGAGCGACACCACGTCCCGCCAGCGTTCGCGCTGTCGCTTGCATCATCCGGTCCGGCCCGCACACGAACGCGGTCGTCCGATCGCCGCTCCACGCAGCGTTTTCGAACAGCTGCGTCACGACGCCGACACGACCGAACCACTCGGGGCCACCCCGGTCGACGATCTCTTCGAGCTCGAGGTCGATGCGGCCGCTGAGGGCCGCCATCTCGGCGACGAACAGCCGATCTCGCGGCGTCCGTGCGCCGAGATACACGCGGACGGCGCCGAAGCGATGGCGCTCCCGGAGCACCGCATCGATGACCGGTCGCAGCGGGGCAAGTCCGATGCCGCCGGCGACGATGACGACGTCTCCGCCGGCCGCGGCGTCGATCGGCCATGGACGGCCGAGTGGGCCGCGCAGTGAGATGCGATCGCCGCGAGTGGCCGCGGTCAGTACGTCGGTCGCGGGGCCGACGGCGCGGACCGTGAGGTCGAGACCGTCGGGACGGATCCGCGAGATGGAGACGGGAGGGACGGCCTGCGCGGGTCGTGCGACCATCACGAACTGCCCGGGCCTGCTCGCGAGGAGCTCCGGGTCGTCCGTCGTGAGTGCGATCGTGACCGTGTCGGCGGTCTCACGCGCGACGTTGCCGACCGCAGCTGAGACGTAGCGTGCGGGCTGGACGACGGGCAGTGGCGCCGGCGCGTGCCCCGCGACGGGAGCCGGCGGCCAGGGGATCGGCGCCGGGGACGCATCTGGAGGCGCGATCGCGAGCAGTTCCTCGCGGACATCGATGCCGACCGGGCACCACGTGATGCACCTGCCACAACCCACGCAACCGGCGGAGCCGAACTGGTCCCACCACGTCGAGAACTTGTGGGTCAGCCACTGCCGATAGCGGTCCGCCACGCGTGGTCGGAAGTTGTTATCACCGGCGATGCGACCGAAGCCGAGCGTGAAACAGCTATCCCACGTCCGTTCGGTCTCGCCGGCAACGCCGTCAAGGTCCGACGCCACCGACACGCTCGTGCAGAAGCAGGTCGGACACACGAGCGTGCAATTCGTGCAGGCGAGGCAACGCTCCGCGATGACGTCCCAGCGGGGGTGCTCGGGTGCAGCGCGGAGTCGTTCGGCAAGACCGTCCATCGGGACCGGATCACCGATCGCGGCCCGGACCGCAGCGACCTGTCGGGCGGCCTGGGCGAGGTGGTCGTCCGAGGCCTCGGCGAGCGTCAGCCGGGAAAGGACCGCGCGCCCGGCGTCGGTGAGCGCGCGGACGGTGAACCCATCGTCGAGTTCGCTCAGGACGAGATCCGCCCCCGCGGTCACCTCCGGTCCGGTCCCCATCGACGTGCAGAAGCAGGTCGACGTCGCGAGCGCGCACTCGACGGCCACGACCAGCGCGGCGTCACGTCGCCTGGCGTGGTCGACGTCGCCCGCCGGTCCAGCGCGCAGGACCCGCTCGTGGATGTCGAGGGCCGCGATCTCGCAGGCGCGCACGCCGATGAACGCCATCGGTTCCGGATCCGGTTCGACGGCCTCGATCAGGCCATCGCTCGTCGTGCGCGTCAACGGCACCCGCGGCGGGTGGGTGAAGCGCTTCCACGACGTGACGGGTACGCCATGGTCGAAGGCGCGTGCTCCGCCGTCATGTGTCAGTCGGTAGGCGCCGGGCGCAGCGTCGGACCGCCAGCCGATCGGGAGCGCATCGGCGGTCGCGATCTCGTCGTAGACCACTGCACCGTCGCGAACGGTCGGGCCGACGAGCGTCCGGCCGTCGACGCGCAAGGCGTCGAGCAGCCGATCGATGTCGGACCGCGGAAGGAAGGCCGCCGCGGGAGGAGCAGCCGCCGTCGCGGGAGGAGCCGCCGCCGGAGCGGGAGGAGCAGCCCCCGGCGCGGGTAGGGCCTCAGTCATGGGCTGCCCCGAAAGGCGTAGATGTCGCGAGCCAGCAGCCTGGTCGCGTCGAGGCGCCGCGCGACGGCCTCGAGGAGGCGCCGATACAGGACGACCGCCATCGCACGGTCGGCCGCCAGCGCATCGCGCAGGGCGGCGCCGTCGAACAACAGCACGCGCGCGCCCTCGTCGCCGACGATCGAGGCCGTCGAGATCCCGTCGAGGACCGCGGACCACCCGAAGACATCGCCCGAGTCGAGCGTCATGAGGGTCACGTCATCGCGGCCGATCCGGTCGCGGACGGCGAGCCTGCCCTCGACGATCACCCCCAGGTCGAGGGTCGGTCGCCCTTCGCGCATCAGATACGTACCCAGTGCGGGGCGCTCATCGCGCGCCATCAGCGCGAGGGTCTGGCGCTGGCGCGGCGAGAGGTCGGGCAGGTAGCGGGCGATCAGGGCGGACCGCGCGGCGACGGCCGGGTCACGCATGTCCGCCTCCTGGGCTGCGCGATCTGTCTTGCTCGATCGCCCAGAAGCCCGAGGCGATGTCGTCGTCGGTCAACGCGCAAACGAGCCACTCGACGTGCGCGTCGGCCATCCCGCGGTATTCCCGACAGGCCCAGCAGCGTTCGATGTCGACGGCGCCGCGTCGCGGACACATCACCTGGCCGTGCTCCACGGGCAACGCGCGCTCGGGCGGATCCGAGCCTTCTTGATCGATCGGACGTGCACCCATGGGCGGCCTCCTTGGTCCGATCGTGCAGGGCGCCACGTTGCGGGACACGGGCCATCAGTCACCAACGCCGCGAGCCGCCCGGCCCGTCGCTGGGCTGGGCGGAACGGGTGCCGATCCGACCGGGTGCGGAGGCCCAACGGCACTGGGTCGTCGATCGGCGCGGGCGGACGATGAGCACGGAACGAAGCCCGAGGACGCCATGCCGTCACCCGAGACGCCGCTCGTCGAGGAGCCACCCAGCCTGACCGTGGCCGCGCGCCGACTCGCCCCGTGGGGTTTCCTCGCGGACCCCGATCTGCCCGATAGGCCCGGACCCGCGTCGCTCATCGTCGCCCTGCGCGATCGTCCGACGCTCCGCCACTACGACCCAGAGGTCGTCGACTTCTGGTCGACCGAGGACGGGCGCGGGAGGCACGAAAGCATCACGCGATCGACGAGGACGCCGTTCACCGCGGGCGTCTCCTGGGGCGAGATCCGGATCGTCGACCGTCTCGCGGTGCCGAATCGATACGTCGGCTTCGGCGGACGCTGTGACGCCGAGCGCATCGGCGACGCCTTGATCGTCGCGTTCACGTCGTCGGCTCCGATCTTGCGGCGAGGCGGCCATTCGCAGGGCTGGGACGAGGGGGCGGATGCTGTCGGGGCCTTCTTCGGTCGGCTTCTCGTCACCGTCGACTATGTCCCGGGTTTCGAACAGGCCCTCGCCGCGGCCACGCCACTGGCGCGATACGCGGCTTTCGTGGGCGACGCCGAGATGCGCGATCGCGCGTTGTCCGTCGAGGCCCTCGATGCCCGACCGTTCGCCTCGACCGTCAGGGTGGAGGCCGCGCGGCTTCGGCGCGACCATCCGGACGACTGGTCATGCGGCCTCCGATTGCTCGAGGACATCGGGCGAACGTGAGGTCCGAGAGCCGTGCCGGAACGCCCCCGACTTCGGGCCGGCCGGCTCTGGGCCGGATCAGTGGGGCGTCGGACCATCGAGACGATGGACGTCCAAGCGATCCGGCCGGACCGAAGGGCGGCCACGAGGGGGTCCGGCGCCATCCTGTCGCGACGCCGGCCCCACCGATCGCTGGACAGGGGTCGAGATACGAGGAGACCGGAGATGAAGAACATCCTGCTTGCCTATGACGGCGGGGAGCCCGCGAAACGGGCACTCGAAGTCGCGATCGACCTGACGAAGAAGTTCGACGCTCGTCTGTCGGTCGTGAGCGTCGTGCCGGTCCGAAACGGACGCTCACCCATCGATCCGTGGGATGACCGGTCCGTCCATGCTCAGGAATTGCTCGAAGCCCGCCAGCTCCTCCGCGAGGCCGGCGTCGAGGCCGAGATGATCGAGCCGGCCGGCGACCCTGCCAAGGAGATCGAGAAGATCACTCGCGCGGGCAACTTCGACACCGTCGTGATCGGGTCACGCGGTCTCGGCGGGCTCGATCGCGTGCTTCAGGGCAGTGTCTCCGAGCACGTGGCCACGCACGCCGACGCGACGGTCATCGTCGCCCGGTAAGGGATCCGTCCGGTCATCGGGAAGGCGCGAGTGGAGCGACTCGCGCCTTTCTTGCCTCCGGTAAGGAAGCGTCAGGCCGCGTCACGAAGCGCGGCGAGCACATCGATGACGGCCTCTGTATCGCCCCCGACGTCGGTGACGACCCTGAACGGGCGACCACATGCCCGGACCAGGCCGATGATCGCCGGATTGCTCCAGCGGATCGCGCCGTGGATCCGTGCGAAACCATGGCCGCGTGCCCACTCGACGCCGGCCGACAGAAGGGCCCGACCGACGCCGCGGTGCTGCCACGCGTCGGCGACCGCGACCGCCATCTCGACGTCGGCAGGGCCCATCGGCTCCAGACAGAGATGGCCCACGATGACCTCCCCGGCGCCCCGGACCGCGACGGCGACGAGGCCTTCACGATGCACATGGTCAGGGCCGCAGAACGCCGTGGCGGCGCCGTCGTCGATGCCACGTGTCCCGCCGTGGAACCTCGCTTCGAGACTGTCCGCTGACAATGTCACGTAGAAGCGCTCGAGTGGCCCGACATCATCGCCGCGGATCGGGCGGATCGTGATGCCAGCCGGGAGTCGTGGACCGTCCATGACCTGAGCGTGCCTTCCTTCCGGCGCACCGACGAGAGCCGAACGGCCCCGTCCGGACGTGACGGTCGACTCCGCTCAGGCCACCCATTCCTTGTGGCTTACCGCCCGGATCACTTCGGCGAGCGCGGCCGGCGCCAGCGCGATCGCCGCGACGATCAACCAATCGCTCGCATCGAGCGGGGTCGCCCGGAAGGCGCTTGCCAGCGGTGGCACGAACGGGATCGTGACCTGCAACGCGAGGACGAAGAGACACGCCGCCAGGAGGAACCCGTTCGGCCGGAGCGTCAGGACCGGCCGCGCGAGGCTCCGATTGGCGTACGCCCGGACGATCTGTGCCACGACCAGCGTCGTGTAGGCCAGCCATCTGACGTGGTCAGGTGACCCTTCATGGACGAGCATGACACCGAGGGCGGCGACGGCGCTGAAGCCACCGGCGAAACTGATCCGTGTCAGGAGTGGGGTGTCCAGCAGCGGTCGACCCCGGGGACGCGGTGGACGCGTCATGGCGTCAGGCTCTTCGGGCTCTCGCTCGAACGCGACCGACGTCGAGAGGTCGATGAACAGCTCCAGCCAGAGGATCTGCAGGGGAAGGAGTGGCTGCGAGAATCCAGCGAGTGTCGCGATCAGGATGAAGCCGAGCAACGCGACGTGGGTCGAGATGAGGAACACCAGACCCTTCTGGACATTCGCCACGATCCGGCGTCCCTCGCGCAGGCCGTACATCAGCGTCGCGAACGAGTCGTCGCCGAGGACCAGGTCGGCTGCTTCCTTGGCGACCGCCGTGCCACTTCCCATGGCGACCGCTACATCCGCGTGTTGCAACGCCGGGGCGTCGTTGACCCCGTCGCCGGTGACGGCGACCGTGCGTGCCGCGCGACGTGCGACGTCGACCAGCCGCAGCTTGTCCTCGGGGACCGCCCGCGCGACAACGGACAACCCGGGCAGGCGCCGAGCCAGCTCGTCATCCGACCATCCGGCGAGATCCGTCCCGACGACGACCTGCCTGGCGTCGATGCCCGCCTCGCGGGCGATGGCGGCGGCGGTGACCGGATGATCGCCTGTGACGACGACGGTCTGGATACCCGCGTCACTCGCCATCGCGACGGCGCCGGGGATGTGCTCGCGAAGCGGGTCGGCGAATGCGACGATCGCCATCGGGTGCCATGCGTTCGGCTCGGTCGAACGCGCGAGAAGCAAGAGTCGACCGCCCGCGCCAGCCTCGCGCTCGACGACCTCGCGCCACCCCGCACCCGACGCCCGGTCAGAGATCAGGTCGAGGACCACTTCCGGCGCACCGATGAGGAGGCCCTCGTCACCGTCGGTGCCCCTCGACCACGTCATCGAATACGGGCGGCCATCACTGGGCGCTTCTGCTGACGTCAGCGTTCGGCCCTCGGCAGCGGCGCCGCGGCCGGCAGCGCCCAATAGCGCCTGCGTGAACGAACCCGGGCGCGCCCCGGCCTCGACGTGCCAGGCATCCTCTTCGGCGCGAAGTGCCATGGCGACGATGTCCGCGCGGGCGGCTGGGTCCGTGATCGGGCCGTCGGGCCCGAGGACGTCCCTCACGGCGAGCCTGTTGGCGGTAAGCGTCCCGGTCTTGTCCGTGACGATGAGGTCGACGGCGCCGAGCGTCTCCTCGGCGGACAGCCGGCGGACGAGCACGCCACGCCGCAGAAGTCGATAGGCGCCAAGCCCGAGGATCACCGCGAGCAGCACCGGCGGCTCTTCGGGGATGGCCGCGATCGCCGCCGAGATCCCGGCGAGGACGTTGGCTCCGAGCGGGTTCCCGCGCAGGAATCCCGCGCCCATCGTGATGATGATCAGGCCGATCGCGACGACGAGGAGGATCCGGACGAGGCGATCCAGCTCACGTTGGAGTGGCGAGCGACGCCGCTCGGTGTCGGCGAGGCCGCGCGCGATCCGGCCGAACTCGGTGGTCGAGCCAGTCGCGACGACGATGCCCTCGCCGCGACCCGCCACGACGGCCGTCCCCGAGAACGCGATGGACCGTCGCTCGGCGACCGCGGCGGACGCAGGATCCGGCTCTGTCGAGGCGAGCTCGGGCACGGACTCACCGGTGAGTGCGCTGCGGTCGACCAGGAGTCGGTCGGCCAAGGTCAAGCGCAGGTCGGCCGGGACGATCTCGCCGCCGCGGAGGAGCACGACGTCTCCCGGCACGAGATCGGCAGCCGTGATGTCGTCTGTCTGGCCGTCGCGCCGAACGCGCGCGACGGGTGCTGCAGCTGCCCGGAGCGTCTCCATCGCCTTTTCCGACCGATACGTGGTCGCTACGTCGGCGCCGACGATCGGGAGGAGGCCGATCAGAACGAGTGCGCCGTCACGGATCTCACCGAGCAGGACGGCCAGCACGCCGGCCACGAACAGGAGGATCACGAACGGCTCGGTGACCGCTTCCCAGACCATCGCCCAGATCGGCGGGCGCTCGACGTCCTCGAGCTCGTTCAGGCCGTATCGCTCGCGCCGTTCCGCTACGGTCCCAGGTGAAAGACCTCGTCCCGGGTCTACCCCGAGCTCCGCGGAGACTTCGGCGATTGCGAGCGCGTGTGCCGAGCCGCCGAAGCGATCGGCGACGTCACTCAGCGACATGGCGTCATCGTCGCACCGGAGTCCGTCGCCGTCCGCGGGCCAGGTGTCACGCGAGGACGTGGCGTCTGGCACATCCGGCTGCACCATCCTTGGCCGACCCTTTAACCTCAAGGAGGCGTATCGATGAACGTCCTGCTCGCGATCGACGGCTCTGATGCGTCGATGTCCGCCGTCGCCGCTGCTGCGGCGCTTCCCACGTCACCGGGCTCGATCGTCGAGGTCGTGACCGTGATCCCCGACAGCTTCGCGCCGGAGGGTGCGGTCTGGCCGAACGTCGTCCGGGTAGAGCCGCCGAACGACCGTGAACGCATCTACGGCGATGTCTCGCGCCGGCTGCTGGAGATCAGCGATCGACTCCGGACGGATGGTCGGACGATCGAAGTCCGCGTCCTCGACGGCAGACCCGCGACGAAGATCGTCGCGGAGGCGGAGCGGTTCGAAGCCGACCTCATCGTCATGGGAGCTCGGGGTCTGAGCCCGGTGCGACGTCTCCTTGTCGGGTCTGTCTCGTCCGAGGTCGTCGACCACGCGCCGTGCCCGGTCCTGATCGCCCGACACGGGGCCTTCGAGCGTGTGCTCCTTGCCACCGACGGTTCGCCGTCGGCCACGGACGCGACCGCATTCATCGCCGAAAGCGGCTTGTTCGGGACGTCGCAGATCCGCATCGTCAGCGTCGGTGACCCGGGGATCCCCTGGTGGGTGGGCGTCACGCCGATCGATGGGATGACGTCGATCGACATGTATGCCGATGAGGAGCGGGCGATCGAACGACGTGCCCGGCACGTCGCTGAGGAGGCCCGAAAGCGGCTCGCGGACATGGATATCGCGGGGGCAAGCGCTGTGCGCGATAGCGACGTCGTCGGGACGATCCTCCGCGAGGCTGAGGAGTGGCAGGCGGACGTCATCGTCGTCGGGGCCCGCAACATGGGCACCGTGCATCGATGGCTCGTCGGTAGCGTTTCACGCTCCGTCCTGCATCTTGCTGAGGCGTCGGTCCTGATCGTTCGGCCGCGCGTCTCACCGGTGATCGACGAGAAGGCCGAGTGGGCCGTGCCTGCGTGACGGCGAGCGTCGTTCCGTCAGCGGAGGTAGGCTGACTCGACGGACCCCCGCCCGCCGAGGATCCATGACGCAGACACAAGCCCCGCCAGCGGGTGCATCGCCTGAGCCGAGCGACGATGAGCTACGCCTGATCGACGCCTACTGGCGTGCGGCGAACTATCTGTCGGTCGGCCAGATCTACCTCATGGCCAACCCGCTCCTGTCGGAACCGTTGCGGGCCGAGCACACCAAGCCGCGATTGCTCGGTCATTGGGGGACGACGCCCGGCCTGAACTTGATCTACGCCCACGCTAACCGCGCCATCAAGGCACGCGACCTCGACGCCATGTGGATCGTGGGTCCTGGTCATGGCGGCCCGGCAGCAGTCGCGAACGCGTATCTGGAGGGCACCTCCGGTGAGGTCTATCCCGACCTGACACCGGATGCGGCTGGGATGGAGCGGCTGTTCCGGCAGTTCTCGTTCCCTGGCGGCGTCGGCAGCCACGTGACACCCGAGACGCCCGGGTCGATCCACGAGGGTGGCGAGCTCGGGTATGCGCTCGTCCACGCGTTCGGGGCGGCCTTCGACGATCCCGATCTCGTCGTCTTCTGCGTCGTCGGTGACGGCGAGGCGGAGACCGGGCCCCTCGCCGCGAGCTGGCATTCCAACAAATTCCTCGACCCGGTCACCGACGGTGCGGTGCTTCCGATCCTCGCCCTCAACGGCTACAAGATCGCCAACCCGACCGTGCTCGACCGGATCGGTGATGACGAGCTCATCGATCTCTTCGAGGGGTACGGGTATACGCCCTACGTCGTCGCGGGTGACGATCCCGGGGAAGTCCACCGCGTGATGGCACGGACCGTCGATCGCGCCCTCGACGACATCGAGCGCGCCCAGCGCACTGCCCGCGCGAGCAGCCGGCCGGTCGACCGACCACGCTGGCCGATGATCATCCTGCGCACGCCGAAGGGCTGGACGGGGCCCAAGGAAGTCGACGATCAACCGGTCGAGGGGACGTTCCGCGCGCATCAGGTCCCGATGGCGGATGTCCGGACCAACCCGGAGCATCTCGCGCTGCTGGAGACGTGGCTGCGATCGTATCGGCCGGACGAACTCTTCGATGAGCACGGGACCCTACGACCTGATCTCGCTGAGCTCCCGCCGAAGGGCGTGCGTCGGATGAGCGCCAACCCCCACGCGAACGGCGGGCTGTTGCTCCGCGACCTGCGACTGCCCGACCATCGCGAGTACGCGGTCGAGGTGGAGAAGCCCGGTACGACGTTCAGTGAGGCCACGCGGGTCCTCGGGCAGTTCCTGCGCGACGTGATCGTCGCCAACCCGTCGAACTTCCGCCTGTTCGGACCCGACGAGGTCGCATCCAACCGGCTCGATGCCGTCTTCGAGGTCACGGACCGCCGCTGGATGGCTGCGACCAAGCCCGGAGATGCCCACCTCTCCCAGGACGGCCGGGTGATGGAGGTCCTCTCAGAGCATCTATGCCAGGGATGGCTCGAGGGCTACTTGCTGACCGGGCGCCACGGGCTGTTCACGTGCTACGAGGCGTTCATCCACATCATCGACTCGATGTTCAACCAGCACGCCAAGTGGCTCAAGGTCTGCAAGCACATCCCGTGGCGGCGGCCGATTGCCTCGCTCAACTACCTGCTCTCGTCGCACGTCTGGCGGCAGGACCACAACGGGTTTAGCCACCAGGACCCCGGCTTCATCGACCACGTCGTCAACAAGAAGGCCGAGGTCATCCGCGTCTACCTGCCGCCGGACACCAACTGCCTGCTGTCGGTGATGGACCACTGCCTCCGGAGCCGGCACTACGTCAACGCGGTGGTCGCCAGCAAGCACCCATCGCCGCAGTGGCTGACGATGGACCAGGC
>JBJMMR010000062.1:0-31632 GCA_045804645.1 Chloroflexota bacterium
CGAGGCTCGCCGCCTACGTGACCTGAACGCCCCAGGACCTTCCGGGGGTCCCGCGGCGACGCGAGACGCCGCTACAGTGAGTGGGTGACGAGCGTCGAGGTGTCCGCGACGAGCCTTCGAGGTCGCGACCTGCTCAGCGCGGCCGACCTGTCCGCCGACGAGATCATCCGCGTCTTCGAGACCGCGACGGAGCTCAAGGCCGAGTTCCGTGCCACGCGCCGCCATGCGCTCCCCCTCCTTCAGGGACGGACCCTGGCGATGCTGTTCCAGAAGCCGAGTCTTCGGACACGCGTCACCTTCGAGGCGGGGATGACGCAGCTCGGCGGGGCGGCGATCTACCTGCCCGAGGATGCCGTCATGGGCGCCCGCGAGGCGGTCCGCGACGTCGCCCGCAATCTCGAGCGGTTCGTCGACGCGATCGTGGCGAGGACGGGACCCCACGAAGTCGTCCTCGAACTGGCGGCGCAGGCGAGCGTGCCGGTGATCAACGGCCTCACGCTTCGCGAGCACCCCTGCCAGGCGCTCGCCGACGTCTTCACGATCCAGGAGCACCTCGGCCGCCTCGAGGGCCGGGTGATCACGTTCGTCGGCGACGGCAACAACGTGTACCAGTCGCTCGCGATCGTCGCCGCGACGTTCGGGATGGAGGTCCGCCTGGCGCATCCGAAGGGCTATCCACCCGATCCCCGGATCGTGGCGCTTGCGGAGAAGCGCGCCGCCGAGCACGGTGGGCGGCTCGTATTCGGCCAGGATCCGGGGGAGCTCGTCCCCGGCGCCGACGTCGTGTACACCGACGCCTGGACCTCGATGGGCCAGGAGGCCGAGACCGAAGCCCGCCGCGATGCGTTCGCCGCCTATCGCGTGGACGACGCTCTCATGGACGCCGCCGGTCCGGGGGCGATGGCCATGCACTGCCTTCCCGCCCATCGCGGCGAAGAGATCACCTCATCCGTGATGGACGGACCGCGGAGCCTGATCTTCGAACAGTCCGAGAACCGGCTGCACGTCCAGAAGGCGCTGCTCGTCGAGCTGATCGGGACGACGTCATGACGGAATCGACCGCCCTCTACGAGCGATACAAGGACGCGCTTCGTCGCGGGCACGTCGCGGCACAACGGGGTCGGCTAGACGACGCGCTCGATGCATACGGGGAGGCGGCTCGCGTCGCACCGGATCGGGCGCTGCCGCACGTCGGTATCGGCCAGGTGCTGATCCGGCTCGGCAAGCCGAACGAGGCCAACGCGGCATTCGGCCGTGCCCTTGACCGCGCTGCCGACGACGAGGCTGCGCTCCGTGGCCGTGCCGACGCATCGGCCCGGCTCGGGGATCGACTTCGAGCCGCGGAGACGCTCGACCGCCTCGCCGCCGTCGTCGACGCGGCAGGTCGCCGGGGAGAGGCGCTCACCCTGATCGGCGACGCGATCGATCTCGCCGAAGGCCGCAGCCGCCGAGCCGCGCTGCAAGCGATGGTCGACGCCACCGACGGCGATCCAGCGCTCGCAGCCACCGTGGCCGAACCGCTCGCGCGGTCACGTGCACGCCTTGCCGGTCCTGTCGGGCCCGAACCAGCGCCACCCCCCGCACCGTTCGACCCCGCCGCCGCGATGCTGGCCGTCGAGACCGCTGCAGCGACGGGCGACCGCGAAGCGACGCTGCACGCGGCCCTCGGCGCGGCACGCGGTTTCCGAGCTGGCGGCCAGCTGCACGCCGCGATCGACGTCTGCTACCAGGCGCTCGCCACGAACGCTGCCGACCCGATCTTGCACATCACGCTCGCGGAGCTCTACATCGACCGAGGCTGGCGGACCGTGGCGGCCGACAAGCTCGTCCTCCTCTCGAAGCTCGTCGACCTGACGTCGGACGACGCGACTCGCGGGCGGATGTGCGAGGTAGCCGCCAGAGTGCCGGACGACCCGCGACTCGAGGCCATCTGCGCCTGACGGACGCGCTCGCGAGGGCGGTTCGAAGAGGGCGCGATGCTACACTCCTACGGCGATGTCGGATCTCTTCGGATCGATCCTTGAACAGGTTCGCCTGTCGACCATCGTCGATATCGGGATCACGTCCCTCCTGATCTATTGGCTGTTCAGCCTGATCCGAGGGACCCGAGCCGTCCGTCTCGTCATCGGTGTGAGCGTCCTGATCGTCGTGTACGTGCTGGCCGTCGCCTTCGGCCTCGAGCTGCTCACGCGGATCCTGCAGGGCGGCGCCGTCGTCGGTCTGTTCGCCCTCGTCGTCATCTTCCAACCGGAGATCCGGCGCGCCCTCGAACGCATCGGGCGGGTCGGCTCATTCGGGTGGGTCCTGCCCGGAGCCGATTCGCGCACGGTCGATCACATCGCCACCGAGGTCGCCCGGGCGGCGACAGAGCTCTCCGCGGAGGGGCACGGCGCCCTCATCGTGCTCGAGCGCGAGACCGGGCTCGAGGACACCGCCGAGACCGGCGTGATGATCCACGGCGACGTCTCGGCCGACCTGATCCGGACGATCTTCGCCCCGCGGACCGCCCTCCATGACGGTGCGGTGATCATCCGCGGCGAGACGATCCTCGCCGCAGGCGTCCTGCTCCCGCTCGCCGAGATGACGGTCCAGGCCGAACGCTTCGGTACCCGCCACCGGGCGGCGCTCGGGATCGCCGAGCAGACCGATGCGATCGTGGTCGTCGTGTCGGAGGAGAACGGTCAGGTCAGCCTCGTCGAGCGGGCGCGCATCGTCCGGAACCTCAACGAGGCGCAGCTCGCCCGAACGATCCGCCAGCTGCTCGATCCGACCCATGGTGGTCGTCGACGCGCCCTGAGCGCGTGGCGGTCCACGCCGGAACCCGCATCCTCGACGTCGGCGGCCCGAGCCCCCAGGTGACCCGAGTCATCGGGGTCATCCTCCACAACTGGCCGTTGAAGCTTGCCGCCGTCGGGCTTGCGACCCTGCTGTACGGCGGTCTGGTCCTGTCCCAGAGCTCAGCTACGCTGACAGGCGTCGTCCCGATCGACGTGCGCAACCAGCCTCCGGACGCGTTCCTCCTCCAGTCGATCCGACCGGTCACCGAGATCCGCTACTTCACGCCGGCGAACGTCCGTCCGATCGAGTCCGACTTCCAGGCCTGGGTGGACCTCGCCGACGTCGATCCGAACGGCGGGCCCGTCAGCCTGCCCGTTCATCTGGAGTCGATCGATCCCCGGGTCCGCGTGCTCGGGTTCGAGCCGCAGAACGTGACCGTCGACCTCGACCAGCTCAGCGACAAGGTCGTCCCCGTCGAGGTCGACCACGGCGAGGCGCCGCCGACGATGACCCTCGGCGACGAGACCATCGACCCGACGCAGGTTCACGTCATCGGGCCCGCCACCGTCCTCGAACGCGTGACGGCCGCCCGCGCGACTGTCGTCATCCAGTCGTCGGGCATCGACGTCGACCAGGACGTGGAGCTCGTCGCGGTCGACAGCGTCGGCGACGCCGTGGCGCAGGTGAACGTCGACCCCGCGTCGGCGCATGTGAAGATCCCGGTGTTCTCGAACCGACAGTCGAAGACACTGCCCGTCAGGCCGCAGGTGACGGGCACCGCCGCAGGCGGGTTCGAGATCTCGTCGGTGACCGTCGCACCACCCATCGTCACCGTCGAAGGCGACGCGGACGCCCTCCAGGCGCTCACGGGCATCGATACGGAGGCGATCCCGATCGGTGGCTTCTCCGAGACGAAGACGGTCGACGCCGCGCTGGCGCTGCCGACGGGCGTCATCGCATTGGATGCCCAACAGGTCAAGGTCACGATCGGCATCCGGGCGGTGACCGCGACTCGCACGTTCGAGGTCGGCGTTCGGATCATCGGCGCGCAGCCAGGCTTCGACTACGAGGTCGCGGTCGATCGCGTCCTGCTGACGGTCGGCGGGAATCCTGTCGATCTCGATCGGATCATCGGGTCGACGCTCGCCGCGGACCTCGATGTCGCCTCGCTCGGCGCCGGAACGACCGACGTGACGGTCGGGACGACGCTGCCACCGAACGTGACGCTCGTCACGGCGAGTCCGGCGCTGGTCCCGGTCACCGTCACCGCGCGTCCGAGCGCGTCACCGACGGGCTGAGGATGGGACGTCTCTTCGGCACGGATGGCATCCGTGGCGTCGCCAATGTCGACCTGCGTCCCACCATGGCGTTCGCGCTCGGCCGGGCGACGGCGCGACGGCTCGCTGAGGCAGGGACGGCGATCGTCGTCGGCCAGGACACTCGTCGGTCCGGCGACATGTTCGTGGCGGCGATCGTGGCCGGCGCGACGAGCCTCGGTGTCGATGTCGATGTCGTCGGCGTCGTCCCCACCCCTGCGCTGGCGTTCCTTGCACGGACGGGGCCGTATCGCGCCGGGATCATGGTCTCGGCCTCGCACAATCCCGCCGACGACAACGGCCTCAAGGTGCTGGACGCCGATGGCCTGAAGCTCGACGACGACATCGAGGACGAGCTCGAGGATCTGATCTGGCGCGAGGCCGAGCTTGGCGGTGTCGGCAACGCCGATCTCGGCCGTCGCATCGACGCGGGCGATGCGCTGGCGCGGTACCTCGATCACCGACGCGCGCTCGCAGGCTCGATCGACGCCAGCGGGCTGCACATCCTGCTCGATGGTGCGAACGGCTCCGGGGGCGCTTCGGGCAAGCTGATCCTGGAGTCGACCGGCGCGCGGGTGGACACCATGTACGTCGAACCCGACGGCGTCAACATCAACGTCGGTTGCGGCGCTACCGCGCCGCAGGCGCTCGCCCGCGAGGTCGTCGCGCGCGGGGCGGATGTCGGTTTTGCGCTCGATGGCGATGCGGACCGGTTGATCGCCGTCGACGGGAACGGCGAGATCGTCGACGGCGACCAGGTGCTCGGGATCCTCGCGCTGGAGCGGCTCGATCGAGCCGCCCTGTCGGGTGGTCTCGTCGTGTCGGTACTGTCCAACGGCGGCCTGCAGAGCGCCGTCGAGGAAGCGGGAGGCGAGGTCGTCCGGACGCCGGTCGGCGACAAGTACATCCTCGAGGGGATGCAGGTCTCCGGCGCGACCCTCGGCGGCGAGAAATCGGGCCATGTGATCGTGCTCGAGCACACCACGTCCGGGGACGGCATCGTGACCGCGCTCGAGGTCCTGCGCGTGATGACCAAACGCACCGCGTCGCTGGCGACACTGGCCTCGGCGATCCCGCTCCTCCCGCAGCAGCAGCGGGCGGTGAAGGCTCGTCACAAGGATCAATGGGAGGGCGACCCGAGACTGCGTCGGGCGATCGCCGATGCGACCGCTCGACTGGGAGACGGTGGACGCATCCTCGTTCGGCCATCCGGCACGGAACCCGCCTTGCGGGTGATGGTGGAGGGTCCCGACGAGGGACTCGTCACCGAGCTGGCCGACTCGCTCGCGGCCCTCGCGGGGGAGCGACTAAACTAGCTTCGGTGCCCACAAGAAGGCGTCACTGCGCCCCGGGCCAGCGGTCCGGGGCGATGAGCGGAGGACTGACGCGATGTGCGGCATCGTCGGATATACGGGACCCCGGGAGGCTGGTCCCATCCTGATCGAAGGATTAGCGCGGCTGGAATACCGCGGCTACGACTCGGCCGGTATCGCCCTGGTCGACGATGGTGGCGATCTGTTCGTCGAAAAGAAGGCGGGCAAGCTCGCCAACTTGCGCGCTGCGATCGCCGACCGCACGCCGCACGCTGCGATCGGGCTCGCCCACACCCGATGGGCGACCCACGGCCGGCCCAACGACCTCAATGCCCACCCGCACCAGGATTGCACCGGCGAGATCACGGTGATCCACAACGGGATCATCGAGAATTTCCGCGAGTTGCGGGACGGCCTCGAGGCGCGCGGCCATCGACTGGCCTCCGAGACCGATACCGAAGCGCTCGCCCACCTCGTCGAGGAGTGCTACCAGGGCGACCTCGCCGACGCCGTTCGCGGGACGCTTCGCCAGGTCCAGGGCGCGTATGCGATCGCTGTGATGCATCGCGGCGAGGGCGACCGCCTGGTCGGCGCTCGCAAGGACGTGCCGCTGGTCGTCGGTCTTGCGGACGGGGAGTCGTTCCTGGCAAGCGACGTCGCCGCGATCCTGGCTCATACGGACCGGGTCATCTTCCTCGAGGACGGCGACGTCGCCGACCTCCACCCGAGCGGCGTGACGATCACCGACGTCGACGGCCGACCAAAGGAACGCACGGTGACCGTGATCGACTGGTCGCCCGAAGCAGCCGAGAAGGGCGGCTACGAGCACTTCATGCTCAAGGAGATCCATGAGCAGCCCGAGTCGCTCCGCCAGGCGATCACCGGCCGGGTGACACGTGAGAATCACATCTGGCTTGAGGAGCTCGAGGGCTTCGGAGAGACGCTCGCGAACATCGATCGCGTCGAGCTCATCGCGTGCGGCACGGCCTACTACGCCGCGTTGATCGGCGCGGCGGCGATCCAGGACTGGATCGGCATCCCGGCGCGCGCGACGGTCGGCTCCGAGTTCCGCTACAGCCCGCCGCCGATCGACGACCGGACGCTCGTCATCGCGGTCACCCAGTCAGGCGAGACCGCCGACACCATCGCCCCGACGCGCCTCGCTCGCGAGCGCGGAGCACCGGTCATCGCGGTCACCAACACCGTCGGTAGCGCGATCACACGTGAAGCGCATCGCGTCCTGTTCCTCCAGGCCGGACCTGAGATCGCCGTCGCGGCATCGAAGACGTTCGTCGCGCAGGTCACGACGCTGGTCATCCTCGCGGCCGCCATCGCCAAGGCGCGCGGTGCGCTCGGGCTCGAGCAGGAGCAGGAGCTTGGCGCTGCTCTCCACGCGCTGCCGGACGGAGCGGCCAAGGCACTCGAGAACTCCGCCGGAGTCCGCGATCTCGCCCGGCGCTACGTCAACTCCCGAGGGTTCATGTTCGTCGGGCGCGGCTATACGTACCCGACGGCGCTCGAGGGCGCCCTCAAGCTCAAGGAAGTGAGCTACGTCCACGCCGAGGGCTACGCCGCAGGCGAGATGAAGCACGGCCCGATCTCGCTGCTCGATGCTGAATGCCCGCTCGTCGCGGTCGCGACCCGCTCGTCGGTCTACGACAAGCTGGTCTCGAACGTGATGGAGGGCCGCGCTCGTGACGCGCGCGTCATCGCCGTCGCCACGGAGGGCGACCCGCAGATCGAGCGGTTCGCGGACGACGTCTGCTGGGTGCCCGACACCCACGAGGCGCTCAGCGCCGTGCTCGCGATCATCCCGCTCCAGCTGTTCGCGTATCACGTCGCGATCGCTCGGGGCACGGACGTCGACCAACCACGGAACCTGGCGAAGTCGGTGACGGTGGAATAGCCGATGGCCGCGCCTGGTGAACGATCCGCGTCGACCGCGGATCCCGCCCTCGCTGGCATCACCGAGCTCGGCATCGACATCATCAAGGTCGACCGGATCCGCGCCTCGCTCGACCGGTTCGGTTCGCGCTTCACCGGGCGCGTCCTGACGCCTTCCGAGCAGCGCTACGTCCGCGACCGGCCCGAGACGATGGCGGGTCGTTGGGCGGCAAAGGAAGCCGTGTCGAAGGTGCTCGGGCTCGGGGTCCGCGGCATCGGCTGGCGGGATATCGAGATCGAACGCCTGCCGACCGGTCAGCCGGCGGTGCGCCTCCACGGGAGGGCGCAGGCCCGTGCCGAGCAACTGGGGATGGGTCGGATCGCCGTGACGATCAGCCACGAGGCCGACTACGCCGTCGCGATGGCGTTCGGTGTCCGCATGACCGGCGGTCGATACCTGTTCCCGCCCGACATCGAGGATCGGCTCGACGACCGTGAGCGGCGGATCCTGGCCCGGATCGAACGGCTGCGTGACCTCGCTGAGACGAACGGCGCGGCAGCGCTTGCGTCCGACGCGCCGGATCAAGGGCAGGCTAACAGTGACTGAGCGACGACCGGTCGGATTCGGACGCCGTGCCGATGGGACGGGACAGGCGGCGCCTGGGTCGACCGACGAACGACCGTGGCCCGAGGGCGTCGCGAAGCTCGATGAGGAGACGGCGATCGCGCTCCTCCCGACGCGCCCGGAGCGCGGGCACAAGGGCTCGTTCGGCAAGCTCCTCGTGCTCGCCGGTTCGCTCGATTACGCCGGGGCCGCGCTGCTCGTGTGCCGCGCCGCCGGCCGCGCTGGCGTCGGCCTCGTCACGCTCGCCGTGCCCGAGACGCTCCAGCCGCTGTTCGCCGCCAAGGTCATCGAGGCCACGACGATGGCGCTGCCCGAGGACGATGTCGAGGAGGTCGACCCGGAGCCCTCGCTGGCACGGATCCTCGACCACGACCATGACGCGCTGGTCGTCGGGCCTGGGCTGCGACCAGGTCTCGCGACGGCGGACCTCGTTCGGATGCTGCTCGATCCGGGCGGGGAGGAGCGGCCCCCGGTCGTGCTCGATGCCGAGGCGCTGCGGTCGCTCGCGTCGATGGACGGCTGGTGGGAAGGTGAACCGCGAGCTGCGGTGTTGACGCCGCATGCCGGCGAGTTCAGCCGGCTTCGGGTCGGGGCCGGCGTGGAGCCCGACGCCGACGGCGACCTGATCGACGACGATGCGGCGCGTGTCGCCGCGGCGACCGACGCCGCGACGCACTGGCGTCAGGTCGTCGTGCTGAAGGGCGCCCGGACGGTCGTCGCGTCGCCGGACGGCGAAGTGGTCGTGGCCCCCTTCGAAAACCCAGCGCTCGCGAGTGGGGGTACCGGCGACGTCCTCGCCGGCACGATCGGGTCGCTCCTGGCTCAGGGGCTGTCGCCGTATTCCGCCGCGCGACTCGGTGTCTACCTGCACGGCCTCGCGGGGGAGGGAGCGCGCGAGCGGTTCGGTGACGCCGGTGTCCTCGCCTCGGACCTGCCCGACGGGATCGCCATCGCGCGGCGCCGCCTCGGGGCGATCGCCGAGCGACACTCGACGGACAAGCGGCTCGGGTTCCGGGTGCGCGAGCCTGCCCAGGCGGCATCGGTGCCGCCATCGGACGACGACGCCGCCCCCGCGTGAGCGCGCGCGAGGGGTCGATCGAGGCGCGACTCGCCGCGGCCGGGCTACCGGCACTCCCGCGGACGGCGTGGCTGGAGCTCGATCTCGAAGCACTCGCCGACAATCTCGCCGCGCTTCGGGCGCTGGCCGGCGGCGTCCCTGTCCACGCGGTCGTGAAGGGCGACGCCTACGGACACGGGGCGATCCAGATCGCCCGAGCCCTGGTCAGCGCGGGTGCCGAGGGCCTGAGCGTCGCGACGATGGACGAGGCGCTCGAGCTGCGCGAGGCCGGTGTCAGCGTCCCGATCCGCGTCCTGTACCCGATCCCGCCGGGTGTCGTCCGAGACGCGATGCGTGAGGGTGTCGCGGTCGCGGCGGGCGACGCCGATACGACGCAGGCCGTGCTGGCTGCGGCGTTGACGGCAGCGCGCGCGGCGGATGCGGACGAGGGCCGCGACCTGCTCATGGAGATCGAGGTCGAGACGGGGCTGGGCCGCGGCGGCGCCCTCCCACCGGAGGTCGCTGCGATCGTCGAGCGGATCTCGGCCTCGGCGCACGCCCGGCTCGTCGGCATGTGGACGCACCTCCAGGCGAGCGAGGACGGCGGCATCACCGGTGACCAGCTGCGCCGGTTCGATGAGGCGTCGCAGATCGTCGGTGCCGCCGGACACGGTGTACCGACCCGCCACGTCGCCGCGAGTGGCGGTGTGCTGACGGGTATCGGCGCGTTCGACGGGATCCGCCCGGGGCTCTCGACGTACGGGATCCTTCCCGACGAGCTCGACGGCGTTCCGGACGACGCGCGCCGCGCGCTCCGACCGGTCATGTCGCTGCACGCGCGGGCCGTCCGCGTGGTCGATCTCCCGGCGGGATACGGCATCAGCTATGGCCCCTCCTTCCGGACCCAGCGCCCGAGCCGGATCGCCACGCTTCCCCTCGGATATGGCGACGGGTTCGCCCGCGCCCACGCCAACCGGGCGGAGGCCCTCGTTCGAGGGCGGCGCATCCCGCTCGTCGGCAATGTGACGATGGACGCGGTCATGGCCGACGTCACGGACGTCCCGGGACCACCGGTCGACCTCGACGATGAGTTCGTCCTGATCGGCGCACAGGGCGACGAGCGCATCACCGTGGCGGACCTGGCGCAGCAGCGCACCACGAACACCTGGGAGGTCGTGACCTCGATGTCCGCGCGACTACCCCGGGTGTACCATGCCGCGACCGGAGCGGTGGTGGGGATGCGGACGCTCACCGGGTGGAGAGGGTAGTTGGCACGGATCGAGCTCTGGAACGGGGACATCTGCGACCTCGAGGTCGATGCGATCGTCAACCCGGCGAACGTCTCGTTGTGGATGTCGACCGGCGTTTCGGGCGCGATCAAGCGCGCGGGCGGTGACGCCATCGAGTTCGCGGCCGTCCGCCAGGCGCCGGTCCCACTCGGCGAATCGATCGTCACGCCGGCAGGGTCGCTCGCGGCCAAGGCCGTCATCCACGCGGTCTCACTCGATCGCGACCGGCGGACCAGCGCCGCGGTGATCGAAGCGGCCGTCCGAAGCGCGATGGCGCGCACTCGCGAGATCGGTGCGACGAGCGTCGCATTCCCCGCTCTCGGCACCGGCGTGGGCGGTTTTCCGCTCGACGAGGCCGCGCGGATCACCGTCGAGACCGTGCGTGAGGAGCTTGCGGTGTCACCGGCGATCGAGCACGTGACGTTCGCCCTCCGGGGCGCCGCGGCCTACCAGGCATTCGAGGCGGCTATCGCCCAGACGACCGCGCCGCGCGCCACGAATGTCGCATGAGCTTCCCGATCGAGCCGACCGAGGAACAGCGCAGCGAGCTCGTGGAACAGGTAGCCCGCGAGATCCAGCTCCGTGGCCTGACCTCGTCGGCGGTCCACTTCCTCGAGGCCAGCAGGCCCTACCGGGCGCTCGGCGCGAACGCCATGCTCTTCTTCGACCCGGTGCTGCGTGGCGTGTTCGGCGGTGATCTCGCGTCTGCGTCCGAGATCCTTGCCGACGACGCCGGCATCGAGTTGCTGATCGCGCGGCTCGAGGAACTCGACGACGAGCTCGTGTGGGACGGCTGACAGCGCGACGACCTCGTTTCTGACGGCCGGCCACGGCGAGTCCGGGTAGCATCTGACGGTGACCCAACCCCACGCCTTTCTGACGATCGACCACGGGTCCGCGACGGTCTCGGTCGCCCTGATCGGTCGCGCCGGCGGCGCGTGGCGGCTCATCGGCAGCCTGGCGGTCCCCGCCGGCGCCGATCTCGAACCCGCCATCGACCTGCTCGTCGAACGCACGTTCGCCGCCGACCCCACCGTCGCCGAGGGGCTCGGGATCCTCGGTCTGCCGCGCGACCAGCTCCCCGTCCTCGAGGTTCGCAGCCTTCGCCCCAAGCGGCTGGCGATCGTCACGGGATCCGAACGCACACTCGCCGGACTCATCGCGACCGCTGCTCGAAGCGGCTGGCAGACGAGCGGCGCGAGCGCCGAGAGCACCGATCCGCTCGCCATGACGCGGCTCCTGCTCGAGCGTGACGTCCAGGGGATCGTCGTCGGTGCCGGCGATCCGCCACGGGCCGACGAACGCGGGGGGATCCGCGAGCTCGCGACGCTCGTCGCCGCGGTGGCGACGCGCCGTCCCGAGGTCCCGATCGTGCTGTCCGGCTCCATGTCCGAGGCGCTGGACGTCTTCGGTGACGTCAGCGCGCGACCCGCCGAGGTCGTGCTCGGTCCGGCGGCGCTCCGCACGACCGGAGTCGGACCGGATGCGCCCGACCCGCTCGCCGACCTGCTGCTCGAACTGGCGCTTCCCGCGGACGATCCGCGCCGTGCGCTTGCCACAGGCGCGCGAACGCTCGCGGACGTCCTCGACCGGCGCGTCGAGGCGATCATGCTCGGCCACGACGCAGCCGCCCGCGCGGTCGCAGTGCCAGGTCAGGGTGGCGAGCCGTCGACCGTTCGCCTCGGCGTGGTCCCCGCTGCCGCCGTAGCGCCCGACGAGCCCGACGACGCCGTCATCGATGGTGTCATGGCCTGGTCGACGATGCCCGCGGACCGACATCGGATCCGAGATCGGATGCGGGAGCTCCGTATCGCGCCATGGTCGGACGCCGCAGGCGACGGCGCCGCGCTCCGGATGGCAGCCGCTCGGGCGGCCCTGACGCGGCTGGCACAAGCGACGACGCGCTTCGACGACGGGCCGGTTCCCGATCTCGTCGTCGCGGCGAGTGGCGTCTGGACATCCGTGCCCGCGCCCGCGGTGGCGCTCGCCCATATCGATGTCCTTCGCCGCCCGGGGGCGAGCCAGTACGCCCTCGACCACGCGCGCCTGCTCGGACCGCTCGGGGCGATCCCGGACGCCGGCGAGCGTCGCGCGTTGCTGATGGACCTCGTCGACGATCTCCTGGCGCCGCTCGGGAGCGTCGTCACCCCGGCGGGTCTCCGCGCGGGCAGGTCGGTCGGCACGGTCGCGGTCCACGCGCGAGACGGGATCAGCGAACTTGAACTGATGCCGGGCGGACTCGAGCTCGTCGATCTGCCGCCGGGATCCACGGCGGTGGCGGAATTCAAGTTCCGCGAGCGTGTCCGGCTGGGAGGGCGGGGACGGCACTTCGCGATCGATGTCGCTGGGGGGCTGGGCGGCCTGATGGTCGATCTGCGCGATGTCCCGTTGCGCCTTCCCGACAGGGCCGACCGACGGCGGGACCTGCTCGCGGCGTGGCAGTCGTCGCTCTGGGCGGGGTCCGAGGGATGACCGACGGGCTGAACGGCCACCCGAGCGACGAAGGTGTCGCTGGGCCGCCGATGGCGAGTACTGATGCGGCGACTGATCCGAGGCGCGACCTCGGTGTCGTCCGGATCCGACGACTGGTGGAGGCACCGATCGAGATCACGTTCCCGCTCGCGCCCGGCGACCGCTCGCTCGTGGCGCCCGGCGAGTCGGTCGTTCCCGGCGCTCCGATCATCGAACGTGTCCGCGATCCGCAGATGAGCGACGTCGTCGTCCCGGAGGCCTCCGACCCCCTCCCCGGTGGACGGATCCCGGATGGCGAGCTGCTCTTCGAATGGCGCGACCGATGGCGCGTCGCGTACGGCGAGGTGACCGAGCCGCTCGATAGTCCGATCGCCGGGATCGTGAAGGACGTCCGGCCCGGGATCGCGATCGTCGTGCGGGCGACAGGGCGCGGGGTTCGCGCGATCGTCACGCTCGGCGGCCCGACGCGGGGACAACTCCACGTCGCGACCTGGGTCGAAGGCGAGCTGCGGAGCGGCTCCGTCGACGTCGGTCTTGCCGGCAAGATCCTCGTCGTCGGCTCGCGCATCGATGCCGAGACCCTCACCCGCGCCCGGGCGATGGGTGTCCGGGGGATCATCGTCGCGGGCCTTGCCAGCAAGGAGCGTCGGGACTTCCTCGCGTCCGAGGATCGCCAGCGAGCCGCGCTCCACCGATTGCCTCCCTTCGCCGTGCTCGTGCTCGAGGGCGCCGTCCGGCGGCCGCTCGCCGGACCGGTCATGGACATCCTCGAAGCGCTCGAGGGTCACGACGTCGCGCTCGTCGCCGACCCGCCGATGCTGGTCTTCGAGGACCCCGAGCTCGACATCCCGGCGCCACAGCCCGACCGCGTCCGGATCCGGGCGGGGCAGCTCATGGGTCGAGAAGGGACGTGGGCGGGCCTGGTCGGCCAGCGCCGCTTTGCCGGCGGCGTCCACCTCGAGGCCGGCACGGTCCGCTTCGACGACGGCTCGCTCGTCGCGGTGCCGATCGGCGACCTCGAGCGGTTCACGTGATGGGGTCGGTGGCTGCGAACGGCGAGCGGCGGGTCGTGGTCAGCGCGGATCCCGACGAGACCACGCGCCTGGGGCGCACCCTCGGAGCAGTCGCCCGACCCGGTGACCTCGTGTGCCTGTGGGGCGAGCTCGGGGCGGGGAAGACGCATCTCGCGAAAGCGTTCGGTGCCGCCGTCGGCGTGACCGACACGATCGCCTCGCCGAGCTTCGTCCTCATGTCGGAGTACGAGGGCCCACTGCCGCTGTTCCATATCGATCCCTATCGCCTCGTCAGCGCGGAGGATGCCCTCGCGGGTGGGTTGATCGACGAACGCCAGTCGGAGGGCGTGACCCTCGTCGAATGGCCCGAGCGTCTCGGCGACGCGCTGCCGGTCGATCGCCTGGACGTCCGGATCGACGGGACCGGCGACGAGCCGCGGACGATCACGCTGGTCGCGTGGGGCGACCGCTACCGGCGCTATCTCGAAGCGGTCGAATGACCAGCTCGCACGACGGCCGACGTTCCGCCATCCTCGCGATCGACACGGCGACGACGCGCATCGTCATCGCGACCGGGTCGCCGAGCGGGGTCGCCGACGGGATCTCCACCTGGTCAGCCGGCTATCGCCACGGCGAGACGCTGCTGCCCTCGATCAGCCGGTTCCTTGGCGAGCAGAACATCCGTCGCTCGCGACTGACCGGGATCGTGGTCGGGACGGGCCCGGGGGCGTTCACCGGCCTGCGGGTCGGCATCGCGACGGCGAAAGGGATGGCCCATGGCCTCGGGATCCCCCTGGTCGGCGTGTCGACCGGCGACGCGCTGCTCGCAGCATCGGGCGTGGATCGTGCGGTGCTGCTGTTGCCGGCCGGGCCATCGGACCGGCTTGTCATCCGTGCGGGAGAGCGGCCCCTCCCGCTGCCTGGCGGGCAGGAGCCCGAGCTGCGCGAGGGTGAAACGCTCGTCGCGCTCGACCTTGAGGGGCGGGCATCCGCTGATGCCCTGGAGCGCGGCGAAGTCGCGTATCGCCGACTCGGCCACGAGCTGATCCGGCTGGGGGCTGAGCAGCTCGCCGCCGATGGGCCGCCACAGCTCGAAACGCTCGTCGCGGATTACGTCACGTTGCCGCGTGGAGTACGCGCCGCGGATGGATCGGTCGCATGGTCGCGCGACCACCGGTAAGGGTCGTGATCGAGCCGATGCGGCTCGACGATCTGCCCGCCGTCCACGCGATCGAGCAGGCGAGCTTCACCGCGCCGTGGCCACCGCACGCCTACCGGAGCGAGCTCGAGTCGAATCGGCTCGCGCACTACCTGGTCGCGCGTGCCGGTGACGCGATCGCGGCGTACGGCGGGATGTGGCTCATGGTCGACGAGGCGCACATCACGACCTTCGCCGTCCATCCGGCATGGCGGCGGCAGCGCATCGGCGAGCGGCTCCTGCTCGCGTTCCTCGACATCGCGATCGACCAACGCGCCCACGAGGCCACGCTCGAGGTGCGGCTATCGAACCTCGCCGCGCGACGGCTGTACGAGAAGTACGGGTTCCGGCCCGTCGGCCTCCGGCCGCGCTACTACAGCGACGACCATGAGGACGCCCTGATCATGACCACGCTGCCGCTCGGTGACCCGCAGATGCGCGATCGCATCGCGGCCCGGCGCGCGGAGCTCGAGGTGGCACCCGCACCGCTCGGCCCGACCGGGACGGACGATGCCGCGGATAGCTCGATCAGTGGATCGATGGACGAGGGCGACGCGTGAACGGTCCGCTGCTGCTCTCGATCGAGTCGTCGTGCGACGAGACCGGCGTGGCCGTCATCGAAGGCGGTCGCCGCATCCTCTCGAACGTCGTCGCATCGCAGGTGGCGCTCCACGCGCCGACCGGCGGGATCGTCCCGGAGCTCGCGGCCCGCGCCCATCTCCGCTGGATCGTGCCGAGCCTCGACGAGGCGTGGACTGGAGCTGGCGTCGACTGGCGCGACATCGACGCCATCGCCGTCACGTACGGGCCCGGGCTCGCCGGATCGCTCCTCGTCGGGATCAATTTCGCCAAGGCCCTGTCGTGGGTGCACGACGTGCCGTTGGTCGGCGTGAACCATCTCGAGGGTCACGTCTACGCCGCATGGCTCTTGGACCCCGGGGAGGACGAGACGACGAGGCAGGAACCGATCTTCCCGCTCATCGCGACGATCGTGTCCGGCGGTCACACGTTCATCGCCGAGATGACCGATCACCTCACGTACCGGCTGCTCGGCACGACCGTCGATGACGCCGCGGGCGAGGCATTCGACAAGGTCGGGCGGCTTCTCGGTCTCGGGTATCCAGGCGGGCCCGCGATCCAGAAGGCCGCCGAGGCCGCGGTCAGCCATGACGTCCGCTTCCCGCGCGCATGGATGGGCGACTCGTACGACCTGAGCTTCTCCGGGTTGAAGACCGCCGCTCGGAAGATCGTGGCCGACGCGCGCAGCGCCCAGGGCATCGCAGCCGACGACCCGGACACGCCGCTGAGCGAGGCGACCACGGCGGAACTGGCCTGGGGCTTCCAGGACTCCGTCGTTGACGTCCTTGCGACCAAGACCCTGCGCGCCGCCAAGGAGTCGGGCGCCCGGTCGATCGTGCTCGGCGGTGGCGTCGCTGCGAACCGGTGTCTGCGTGACCGCCTCGCGGCCGACACAGAGCAGCTGGGGATCCCGCTGATCGTCCCGCGACCCGGGCTGTGCACCGACAACGGCGCGATGATCGGCGCCGCCGGTGCGCGCCGATTCGAGGCCGGCGAGCGGTCACGCCTCGACCTCGACGCACGGCCATCGCTCCCGCTCGCGAAACGCTGATGGCACGCCGCGACGGCGCGCTTCCCGCTCCCGCGCAGATCGATCCGATCGACGTGCGCGACACGTTGCGTGCGGCGGGCCTTCGCGCCCGCCACGCGCTGTCGCAGAACTTCCTGGCCGATGCCGACGTCCTATCGCGGATCCTCGCCGAGGCCGACCCGCGTCCGGGGAGCGGCGTCCTCGAGATCGGGCCGGGGCTCGGGTTGCTCACCGGGGGTCTTCTCGCATCCGGTGCCGCCGTCACCGCCGTCGAGCTCGACAGCGGTCTTGCGGCGTTCGTCCGCGATCGCTACTCGCCCGAGATCGCGGACGGCCAGCTTCGATTGATCGAGGGTGACGCGCTCGACCAGGACCTGACACGGCTCGTCGCCCCGCCCTACGACGTCGTCGCGAACCTGCCGTACCACATCACGTCGCCGATCCTGCACGCGCTGCTTGGCGCGCCTCCCCGGCCGACGCGGATGGTGCTGATGGTCCAGCGGGAGGTCGCCGAACGGATCGCGGCGCCTCCCGGGAAGATGAGCTACCTGTCCGTCTTCGTGCAGTACCACGCGCGGGTGCGGGTCGCGTTCCTCGTCCCACCCGAGGCGTTCGAGCCGGAGCCCGCCGTCGACTCCGCCGTGATCGTGGTCGAGCCGTACCCCGCTGACGATCGCCTCAGCGTCGACGAAGAAGACGAGCTCTGGCGGCTCGTCCAGGCGGCGTTCCGCGAGCGGCGCAAGATGCTCCACAACGTGCTCGCCCGCCAGCTGCCGTTCGACGCGGCACGCGTCGACGCGGCGCTCGCAACGGCCGGGATCGCGCCCGACCGGCGGCCGCAGACCCTCGATGTGGGGGAGTGGCTGGCGCTGCACGAGGCTCTCGGGCCGCTGCCACCGGATCGCCGCGGTCAGCGCCGCTCGTGACCGACGCCGCCCACCGCACCCCGATCGTCCGGCTCGCGCCGGCGAAGCTGAACCTGACGCTCGCCCTCGTCGGTCGGCGGGACGATGGCTTCCACGATCTGCACTCCGTGCTCGTCCCGCTCGCGCTCCACGACATCCTGACCGTCGCGCCGGCGGGTACGACGGGTGGGGACACCCTCCACGTCGCGGGGCGCGACGCCGGTCCGCTCGACGACAACCTCGTGCTCCGTGCGATCTCCGCGGCTCGTGCGGCGGTAGGCGAGGGCCCCGGCCGACCCCCGACTCCGCCGCTCGCCGCGCGACTCGAGAAACGCATCCCGGTCGCGGCCGGGCTCGGCGGCGGTTCATCCGACGCGGCGGCCGCTATCGACGCCGCCCTCGACGCGTGGGGCGCCACCGATGCGCTCGATCCGGCTCGACGCCAGGCGGTTGCCGCGTCGGTCGGTTCGGACGCACCGTTCTTCCTGGCCGGCGGCCCCGCCCTCGTGGAGGGACGTGGCGACCAGGTGACCCGTTTGACCGGGATCCGCGGTCATCCGGGGATCTTGCTCGTGACGCCGGCCGTGGCCGTCCGGACGCCCGATGTCTTCGCGATCTTCGATGGTTCGCACGGCGCTGGCGGCGGCGATGGGTCGGTCCGGATGACGTCTGCGCACCTCGCCCAGGAGCTCGGCAACGGGTTGTCGGCAGCCGATCTCGTCGCGCGCGCCGGGGTGCTCGCGTCCGCCAACGACCTCCTCGCTTCGGCGGCCCTCGTTGCGCCAGGGCTCGTCCAGGTGCGGCGTGCGCTGACGCGACTCCTCGGTCGACCCATCGGCCTTTCGGGCTCCGGCCCGACCCTGTGGACCCTCTATCCTTCTCTGGGCGAGGCCGAGGGGGCGGCGGTCACCGTCGAGAACGCCATCGCCGACGGGACCGTCCCGAGCATCGGCGATGGTCGGGCATCGATCATCCCGACCACCATCCGGACAGGGCAGGAGGGAGCGTCCACATGACGCGACAAGCGATCTCGACCACGAGCGCCCCGGCGGCAGTCGGACCGTATAGCCAGGCGATCGTCGCGGGCGGCCTGATCTTCTGCGCCGGCCAGGGTGCGATCGACCCCCAGACGCAGGAGGTGCGCCAAGGGAGCGTCGAGGAGGAGACGGAGCGGACATTGCGAAACCTCGAGGCCGTGCTGGACGCCGCGGGCGCGACTTTCGCCGACGTCGTGAAGACCACGGTCTTCCTCGCCGATATCGACGATTTCGCCGCGATGAACGGGGTGTACGCGCGATTCTTCCCGGACCCGCCCCCTGCGCGGACGACGGTCGAAGTGGCGGCGCTCCCGAAGGGGTTCAAGGTCGAGATCGAGGCGATCGCGCGCAAGCCGTGACGCTCTCGGGCGCGACGGGCGTCGCTTGACGCTCTCGCAGGGCCGCCCATACCATCCGGCGGACCGACCGATGACAGCACCCTTCCGCCCGTCGGGCTTCGGATGCAGCGGGGCCACCCATCCCGCGCACGCCCGACGCCGCGCATGAACCCTCCAAGTCCCGAACCCCCGTCTTCGAGCGTGAGCGCACCGACCGGAGGCACGACCGCCGTCGTGCTCGCCGCCGGCCTCGGCACGCGCATGAAGTCGACGACGCCGAAGGTGCTCCATCGCTTGTGCGGCCGGCCGATGCTCGCGTACGTCCTCGACGCCTGGACCGAGGTCGCCACGACGGACGACGGCGCCGCCCGCCCGATCGTCGTGTACTCGCCTGCCGTCGACGCCATCCGCGCGCCGTTCGAGGAGCGGGCTGACTTCGCACTGCAGGACGAGCCCCGCGGGACGGGGGACGCGGTCCGTGCGGCCCTCGCATCCGTACCGGAGGACGCCACCGAGATCCTCGTCCTGTCCGGCGATGTCCCGTTGATCACCGGCGAGGACCTCCAGGCCGTCCTCCGCGCGCGACGCGAGGACGACGCCGCGATCGCGCTGGCCAGTGTCTTTGCCGCCGATCCGGCACGGCTCGGGCGGGTGATCCGCGGCGAGTTCGGCACCGTCGAATCGATCGTCGAGGCCAACGACGCGACCGAAGATGAGCTGCTGAACAACGAGGTCAACGCCGGGCTGTACGCGTTCGACGCCGATTGGCTGCGCCGGCGGATCGGGTCGCTGGAGCCGTCGGGGGCGACCGGGGAGCTCTATCTGACCGAGCTCGTCCGGCTCGCTCGCGAGGACGGCCGGCTCGTCATCGCGGTCGCGTTCGAGGACGACGGCCGGTTCGACGGTATCAACGACCGCTCGCAGCTCGCCGCGGCCGAATGGAACCTGCGCGTACGGCGGAACGAGGAGCACATGCGCGACGGCGTGACGATGCGCGACCCGTCGACGGTCTACCTCGACTGGGACGTGACGCTCGCGACCGACGTCACCCTCGAACCGAACGTGATCCTCCGCGGCTCGACGTCGATCGGGGAGGGCAGCCTGATCGGGCCGGGAACGCACATCGTCGATTCGACGATCGGTCGTGGCGCGCGCGTCTGGGCGTCGGTGATCGAGTCGTCGGTCGTCGAGGACGAGGCGACGGTGGGCCCGTTCAGCCACCTCCGACCGGGGAGCGTCGTGGGCCGTGGCGCGGAGGTCGGCAATTACGCCGAGCTCAAGGCGACGCATCTCGGCGCAGGCTCGAAGCAGCACCACATGAGCTACCTCGGCGACGCCGAGATCGGCGAGAACGCGAACATCGGGGCGGGCACGATCACCGCCAACTACGACGGGACCCACAAGCACCGAACGACGATCGGCGACGGGGCGTTCATCGGGGTTGACACGATGATCGTCGCGCCGAGGGACATCGGCGAGGGCGCCAAGACCGGCGCGGGTGCGGTCGTCACCAAGGACGTCCCACCGGGCAAGCTCGCGGTCGGCGTGCCGGCGCGCATCCGCGAACAGCGTCCGAAGCGCACGGCTGCCGATCCTGCTGAGGTGAAGGCGACCAAGGCCGAACCGGGAGAGCCGCCGGCGTGAACTTCCCCGCCACGGAGCTCATCGTCATCATCCTCCTGACGTTGCTGGAGGGGTTCTTCGTGGCCGCCGAGATCGCGCTGGTCTCGATCCGTCGGAGCCGCGTCGAGCAGCTCGTCGAGGAGGGCAAGCCCGGGGCGGCGCGCGTGAAGCGATTGCTCGACGAGCCGGGCCGCTTCCTCGCCGTCTCCCAACTCGGCCTCACGATCATCGGCTTCTTCGCGTCCGCCTTCGCCGCGATCAGCCTCGCCGACCAGCTGGGTCGCTTCCTGGTCGCCTCCGGCATGGATCAGGGAACGGCGCAGGGCCTGTCGCTGCTCATCGTCACCGTCGTCCTCGCCCTGTTCACGATCGTGTTCGCCGAGCTCGTGCCCAAGACGCTCGCGCTCGCCAATGCGGAGCGGTTCGCGTTCACCCTATCGCTGCCGATCGAGTATCTCGCGCGTGCCCTCAAGCCCGTCATCGTCGCGCTGACGGGCGTCACGAACTGGATCGCCGGATTGCTCGGTGCGAAGGTGTCCGACGAGGTCCAGATCACAGCTGAGGAGCTGCGGCTGATCGTCGAGCGCGGCGGCGAGCAGGGGGTCCTCGAGGCGGAAGAGGAACAGATGATCAACGCCGTCATCGAGCTCGGTACGCGCCGCGTCCACGAGGTGATGGTCCCGCGGACATCGATCGTGGCGTTGCCGCACGACGTGACGATCGAACAGGCCGTCGACACGATCGTCGCGGAGGGGCACAGCCGGATCCCGGTCTTCCAGGGAACCGTCGACGAGATCATCGGCATCATCTACGCGAAGGACCTGTTGCCATTCCTCAAGTCCGGTGCGCCCGATCCGCCGCCGCTTCGATCGCTGTTTCGGACGCCCGTCCTGGTGCCCGAATCGATGAGCGTCGACGACCTGCTCCACGAGCTCCAGCGGCGGAAGGTGCACATCGCGATCGTGCTCGACGAGTACGGCGGGACGGCCGGTCTTGTGACGATCGAGGACCTGATCGAGGAGATCGTCGGCGAGATCCAGGACGAATACGACGTCGAGGAGCCGATGATCGAGCGGCTGTCCGACGACGAGGCGCGGGTCGACGGGCGCGCCGCAGTCGATGATCTCGCCGAGCTGTTCGATACGAACGTGCCGCTCGAGGACGAGGACGAGTACGACACGGTCGGCGGCCTCATCTATCACCGGATCGGCGGCGTCCCGCGCCCCGGCGACCAGGTGTCGCTCGACGGACTGACGCTCACCGTCGAGAAGACCGACGGCAGGCGCGTCTCGAAGGTGCTGGTCGTGCGGAACCGCGAGGAGACGGGGCCTGGAGAGGACGAGGCGGACCGCTAGCGGATCGCCCGGTCACCGCGGCGGTGCAACGGTCGGCACGCCGCTGCGACCGTCGACACGGCCCGACCGGAGCCTAGGCCGAGATCACCCCCACGATGATCTCCTCCAACCGCGCCCGCGCGGCGGGCTCGACGACGCCGGCCGCATCGAGCTCCGCGAGCGCCTGGTCTCGATACCGGAGCGCGGTGTCACGGGTGTAGTCCCGGGCCCCGACACGCTCGAGGATCCGGACGATCTCGCCGAGCTGTTCCGCGGATGGATCGTCCAGGCGGTAGAGCTCGACGAGGCGCTCGCGGTCCTCGGGGCCCGCGTGCTCGACCGCGTAGATCACCGGCAGCGTCTTCTTCTTGTGCGCGACGTCCGACGCCTGCTTGCCGGTCGCCTGCGTCGCACCCCAGATGCCCAGCAGGTCGTCGTTGAGCTGGAACGCGATGCCGAGCGCCCAACCGAACGCGCGGTAGCGTCGGATGACGTCCTCGTCATCGGTCGCGAGGAGCGCGCCAGCTTCGATGGACGCGGCGATGAGCGCCGCCGTCTTGCGCCCGATCATGTCGAAGTAGGCCTCGACCGACATCACCTCGTCCGATTCGCTCGTCGCGATGTCGATGTACTGGCCCTCGCACAGGGCCAGGCACGTCTCGTCGTACAGCCGCATCAGCCGAAGCACCTTGGCATCCGAGAAGCCGAGGTCGGTAAGCCGATGCAGCGCGATGCGCGACAGGCTGAAGAGCGTGTCGCCGGCGTTGATGGCCTGGGGTACGCCGTACACCGTCCATAGCGTCGCGCGGTGCCGGCGCTCGCGGTCGCCATCCTCGATGTCGTCGTGAACGAGGCTGAAGTTGTGCCCGAGCTCGACGGCGGCGGCGCCGGGTAGGGCCCGTCGATGGTCGCCGGCGATCGACGCGTAGGCGAGGAGACCGAGCAGCGGCCGAACGCGCTTCCCGCCATTGCCGCCCTTCCCGTCGAGCGCGAGGTGATAGCGGACCATCTCGTACAGCCCGTGAGTGGACGGATCGCGGTCCCGGACGAGCCGGACGATCTCGCCTTCGGTGTCGGCGATGAGCTCCGCGAGGTCGAGATCCGGCGAGGCCGTCGTCATCGCGGGCAGTGTACACCGAAACGTGTTCCGCGTTAGTAGCCTGTTGATTGGATGCCGGTCTGGGCAACGGAGGATGAGTCGGCGAACAGCGCCGGTCCGAGGGACGCCACCGCACCGGCGCCTGCTCCCAGGTACGCCGGCCGGCCCGACCCGGATGAGTGGGCCGTGCATCGGTGGTACCGTCCGGTTTCGAGATGCCCGTCCCCCGTCGCTACACCACGGACGCGATCGTGCTGTCGCGGTTCGATCTCGGTGAGGCCGACCGGGTCCTGACGCTGATCACGCCGGCGGGCGGCAAGCTCAAGGCGATCGCGAAGGGCATCCGCAAGCCGACGTCCCGCATCGGCGGCAGCCTCGAGCCCTTCGCCGAGCTGAACGTCGCCCTCGCTCGGGGCCGGACCTTCGACGTCGTGACCCAGGTCAGCGTCGGGCACGCATGGCTGCGGCTGCGCGACGACCTCGAGAGCGCCGCGACCGCCTGGTATCTCGCGGAACTCGCGGACCGCAGCCTCGAAGAGCGCCACGCCGCGGAACCGCTGTACGCGCTCCTGCGGCGGGCGTACGAGCTCCTCGATGCCGGGATGGCGCCGGGTCGCGTGGCTCGCTGGTTCGAGATGCATCTACTCGACGAGCTCGGTGTCCGCCCCGAGGTGGATCGCTGCGTCGAATGCGACCGTGTCCTCGACTCCGCCGAGCGGTTCCGCTGGGTGCCACCGCAGGGTGGGATCGTCTGTGAGCGTTGCCCGGGGCCGCCGCACGATCGGGCAGGGCTCAGCCTCGAGGCGCTCAAGCTGCTCAAGGCGTACCAGCGGCTGGACATCGAAGCGTTGGCCGGGCTGCGACTGTCGAGCGCCGTCGAGGGCGAGGTCGAAAGCGGGTTGCGCGACTTCGTCCGCCACGTCCTCGAGCGCGAAGCACGCTCGCTCGCCTTCCTTGATGAGGTCCGCGCAGCGACCTGACGGCGTCGGGATGCCGCGCGAGCCTTGGGACCTTCGACCCAGGACCCCCGGTGCGGATAGGCCACGGGATCCGCGCCGCGGTCTGGGCGGTCGGGTGGGGTCCGACACGGAAAGCGCATGCACGGTGCGGTCGCTGTAACGGAGCCGACACCGTTCCGGTGGCCGATTCGTACTGGACCTCCACCGCCAGCGCTGCCATGATGCCCCCGTCTTCATCCGAGTCGGACCAGGGGGATCCCGGGCGGCTCACCGAGAAACCGGGCCAGGCCCGGATACCCAGGAGGTCCATATGCGGGGGTTCACAGGTCGACGGATCCGTCTGTCGACACGCTCGGCTGCCACCGTCGCGACAGGTGTGCTGCTTCTCTCGGCGCTACTGGCGCCGACCACGATGGCCGCTCAGCCGAACTCGGGCTTGGCGACGGTCGATGGTGCGACGGGCGATTGGTCGCTCGGCGCCGACTTCTTCGCGAACATGACCGACGCCGGTCATCCCGACGCGGCGGTCCGCGCGAAGCTGTATCTCAAGTACGACTGCGACTCGGAAACGCTGTCCGCGCTCGTGCTCGCCCAGGGTGACGAGCAGGTCCGTCAGCAGCGGACGGACGAGGCGTACATCATGATCGACGGCAAGAAGATCATCGACTCGAGCCACGGTCAGTTCGCCTGGGTCAACGGTGATGGCGAGCTCGCCGACGGGTTCGAAGGCGGCGCCGATCTCGCGGCCGGCAACTACACGTTGCGCGCTCACGTCCTCGTCGCCGACGACAGCCTCGACGGCTACACCCCGATGGACGTGGTCGGCCGGAACGTCCCGCTCGATATCGAGTGCCAGGACGTCCAGCCGACGGCGACGGCGAAGCCGCCGACGCCGAAGCCGACCGACAACGGTGGCGTCGCACCGACGACCGGTACCCACCAGGGTCCGACCAAGACGCTGCCGCCGACCGACACGCTCGGCTCGACCGGCACGTCCTCCAGCGGGATCGGCCTGATCCTGACCATCCTCGCAGTCGGCTCGCTAGCCACAGTGGTCGTCACGCTCGGCGGTCGCCGCCGATCGATGGCCCGTGTCGAGGTGAAGGAACGCGACAAGCGCTGATGACCGAGCGGTGGCGCGCCGCCTGACCCGCGCTACCACGATCGCGGCCGGGGCCCTCGGGGCCTCGGCCGCTTTCGTTGTCGGCGGCCTCGCGCTGACCCGCGCCGCATCACCGGTCGGCGAGCGCGTGCTGAACCGCGTCCATCGCCGCGGGCCCTACGGGGCATCGGCACAGGCCGTCGAGTTGCATCGGTCGCTGACCGTCGTGGACCTCCACGCCGATTCGCTGCTGTGGGGTCGGGACCTCCGCCGGCGCGCCGCGTACGGCCATCTCGACGTCCCGCGTCTCGTCGACGGCGGCGTCGCGATCGTCGGCCTGTCCGCGGCGACCCAGGTCCCGATGGGCGCGAACATGGACCGCAACGAGGAACGGGTTGACCTCGTGACGCTGCTCGCTCTGGGTCAGCGTTGGCCCCGATCGACCTGGAGGAGCCGACTCGCGCGCGCGCTCCACCTCGCCCTTCGACTCGGGGAGATGGCGGCAGAGTCAGCTGGCCGCCTCACGGTCATCGAGACCCGCCATGACCTCGACGCCTACCTTGCCCGGCGCGCCATGGATCCGACCATCACGGCAGCCTTCCTCAGCGTCGAAGGCGCGCAGACACTCGACGACGATCTCGGCAGCCTCGACATCCTCGCGGCTGCGGGGTTCCGGATGATCGCCCCGAGCCATCTCCTCGACACGCGCTATGCCGGGTCCGCGCACGGCGTGGTCAAGGGAGGACTCAGCGACACCGGTCGCGAACTCTTGTCTCGCGCCGAATCGGCCGGCCTCCTGCTGGACCTCGCCCACGCCTCGTCCGCGACGATCGACGACGTCCTGGCGCTCGCGTCCCGCCCGGTCGTCGCGTCGCACACGGGTGTCCGTGCCGCGGTCGCGGGTGTCCGCAACCTGCCCGACGATCAGGTCCGCGGCATCGCGGCGACGGGCGGCCTCGTCGGGATCGGCTTCTGGCCGGTAGCGTGCGGTGGGCGCGACGCCCGGGCGATCGCCCGCTCGGTCGTCAGGGCGATCGACCTCGCAGGCGTCGACCACGTCGGGATCGGGTCCGATTTCGACGGTGCCGTCAGCACGCCCTTCGATGCCTCGGGGATGCCGCTGGTGACGGAGGCGCTGATCGCCGACGGGCTCTCGGAGCGCGACATCGCCGCAGTCATGGGCGGCAACGCGGTGCGGCTGCTGGCCGAAGCACTTCCCGCCTAGATCAGCGGCGCGATCAGGGCCGCGGCTCGCGCCGCTCCATCGGACTCGACGGGCCGATAGTCGACGGGTCGGTCGATCTCCTCGGCGATCGCTTCGGCGATGACCTCCGGGGGTGACGCGTCATAATCCATGAACCGCCCAGCCCCGTACCGCGCCAGTCGCTGGCGGACGTGCCGGTTCTGCTCGAAATGGTTGCGCAGCGGGAAGTACAGGAACGGACGCCGCGCCGCCGCGAGCTCCATCGTGGTGGTAAGGCCGCCCTGCACCACGGCGAGGTCGCATGCTGCGAGATGCTGGTACAGGTCCGGGACGTACGCGCGGACCTCGACGCCGGGCGCCGCGCCGAGCGAGGCGGGATCGATCCGCGGCCCCGCGACGGCGATCATCCGCAGGCCATTCACGCGCCGCGCGGCTTCCGGGTAGCTCGCGATGACCCGTCGCAGGAGCGGCTCGCCGACGCCCGATCCGCCGACCGTGACCACGACGACGCGCTCGTCCGGCCGATAGCCCAGCTCCTTGCGCAGCGCCTCGCGGCCCTCGATGAGCGGCGTCGGGTCGAACCCCGTGATGTACCCGCTGAACTGGTAGTGCTGCTGGGTCCAATCGCGGATCGCAGGCAGGCCGGGGCCGAAGTCATCGGGCACGATGTCCTCGGGCTCCCCGACGAAGATCGCGCGATCGCGGATGCGCGGGAAGCGCTCGACGTGCTCGATCATCTCGGCGTTGTAATCGGCCGTGAGGTCGGCCTCGCGGTCGCCGCCCTCCGGCATCGGGAGCCATCCGACGAAGTCGGTCATCCAGGCGAATGCGGTGCGCTTCAGCTCGGGATGCTCATGGAGGAAATGGTCGACGTCCCAGGCCTCGTCCCCGACGACGAGGTCGTACTCGCCCTCCTCGACCGCGTCCTGGAAGATCATGAAGTTGTTCACGAGGATCTCGTCCATCCGCCGGATGGCCTGGAAGGCGTTGAGATCATGACCCGACGACTCGGCGGTGATGTGCGCGCTCTCCGATGCGAGCTCGGCGCTCAGTGGGTGGATGTGCTCCCCGTGGGTCTCGAGCACGGCGGTGACCGGGTGTTGCGCCAGCCAGTCGATCTCGAGGTCGGGGTGGACCTTGCGTAGCTCGTCCGCGATCGCCACGTCCCGCTGCGCATGCCCGAGCCCGATCGGGGAGGAGATGTACAGCGCCCTGCGGCGGCGGGCGAGGGAACGCGTATAGGTTCGGGCCTCAGCGACCATCGTTCGAAGCCTCCGGCAGCGATCGGATGAAGTCACGGATCAGCAGGTTGGCAAGGACGGGATGACGGCCCGGGATCATGTGGTCGGCGCCCTCGACCAAGACGAGCGGAGCACCGGTGAGCTCGGCCAGCCGCTGAGCACGCGCGGGTCGTTGGCACGTGTCCTCGGTCCCGTGGACGATGAGCATCGGGCAACGGACGGCGCGGCAGATCGCCTCGATCTCGTCGAGCTCGAACGGGAACTCGGCCTCCGCCTCCGCGAGCATCGAGTCGACGTCAGCATCGAGCGCCCAGCGGACAGCATCCTCGATCGCCTTCGTCGAGTGTGCCTCCGACGTGATCTCCCCGAAGAAGAACCGCGCCCAGTCCGCGTAGTCACGTCGCCAGTAGTGCCGGTTGTACTTCGACCAGCCCTCGTAGACCGGAAGCTCTTCCTCGAAGGTCGCCGAGGCTGCCACGTAGTGGTCCTGCGGGGGAGCGAGGCGAGGGACGCCGACAGCGAAGGCGACGATGCCCCGCACGCGATCGGGATGCTCGACGGCCGTGCGGATCGCCCGCCAGACGCCATCGCCGCAGAGTCCGATGAGGACGGCGCGCTCGGTCTCGGTCGCGTCCATCACCGCCGTGATATCCGATGTCATCCGGTCGTCGTGGTACGCCTCGGCCGTCGTCGGTCGGTCGGAGAGGCCGTTGCCGCGCCCGTCGAACGTGATGACCCGGTGGCGCCGGCTGAAATAGGGCACCTGGCCCTTCCATTGCCGGGAATGGACGATCGGCGCGGACGGCAGGAAGACGAGTGTCGGATCCCCGCTGCCGTACACGTCGTAGGCAAGGCGGACGCCGTCGGCGGCCGTCGCGTAGCCGCTGCGATCTGGGAGTCGAGCCCGCCCGCTGTCATCCGTGCGACTGGGCGTGCGTTCTGACGTCATCGTGACGACACCTCGAGTCCGTTCACGAAGTCGCGGATGGCGCGGTTGACCAGTACGGGCCATCGCCCTTGTGGAGCGTGGCCGCCGCCGGCGATCGTCAGCAGGGGTGCGCGCAGCTCACGGGCGAGTCGCTCACCGACGGCCCATCGGCTGATGTGGTCGTCGTCACCATGGATGACCAGTGCCGGGCATCGCACCCGCCGCGCGAAGGGCATCCCGCGGCCCTCGCCGTGTGTGTGTTCCCACGCTTCGGGCGGCCACAGGTACGGCCCGTACTCGACGGTGATGAGCGTCTCGGCATCCGTGTCGAGCGTCCAGCTGATGCCGTCTTCGATCTGCTTGGTGCTGTGGGGCTCGGTGAAGATCTTGTCGCCGACGAACCACGCGGCGAACCCCGGAAAGTCGCGGCGCCAGTATCCGGCGTTGTACTTGCCCCAGTCATCGTCGTCGTTACCGGGCTCCTCGAACGAGGGATCGACCTGGACATCGGAGTCGGCATCGTCGCGATCGAGGATGGGGATCGACGAGCCTATGAACACGGCACCGAGGACACGATCTGGATGCTCGGCCGCGAGACGGAGCGTGTAGCCGGCACCCATCGACAGGCCGACGACGACCGCACGATCCGTGCTCGTCGCGTCGAGGACCGCGAGCGCGTCGGCGACGTACTCGGTGTCGGCGTAGGCGTCGCTCTGCTCGGGACGGTCGGAGCGTCCGTTGCCGCGTCCGTCGAATGTCAGGACGCGGAACAGGCGCGCCAGGTAGGGGATCTGGAGCTTCCAGTGCCGGGAATGGAACAACGACCAGGTCGGCATGAGCAGCAGGGTCGGGGAGCCGTGGCCGTAGCGTTCCCAGAAGACGCGGACGCCGTCGCGCTCGACGAACCCCGTCTCGTCCGGCTGGCGCGCGCGAGTCGACTCGCGATCGAGGCGATCAGGTCCGAGGCGCGTGGCCATCCGTCTGGTCTCCAAGGCGCTGGAGGATCCTACCGACCTTGCGCAGTGCCGATCGCATGGGCAGCGAGCTCTCGGTCACGCCGAGCAGGATGAGCTCCTCGGCGCCGATGAACGGGGTCCCCATCAAGGCCGCGATCTCTCCCGGCGTGAACTCTCCGAAGTCGGCGCCGCGTTCGATCTCGCGCTCCGCTACCTCTGCCAACAGCCCGTACCAGCCGGCCATCATGCGTCGCACCACCTCGGCAACCTGCGGGTCGGACCAACCGGCGGCGATCATCTCCTGGAGGATCCGTACGTAGCCCGACTCGATATCGACATCGAGGAAGTCGCAGGCACGCTCCCAGCGGACCCACAGCGGCTGCGGGGTACCGAACATCTCGCGCTGCCGCTCGAGCAGCCGAGCGTTCTCGGCATCGAGGACCGCGAGGATCAACTGGCGCTTCGACCCGAAGTGGTAGTGGATCTGGCTCAGCGGGACGTTCGCGAGCTCGGCGACCCGTCGGGTCGAGAGCCTGGCGTAGCCCTCCTCGAGGAGCGAGTCACGGGCGGCGGAGATGATCGCCGCCCGTGTCGCTGACGGGTCCCGACGTTCCGGCGCAGGAGCGTCGCTGCGGACGTTCGGGACTGTGGACGAGTTCACGGTCGGAGGATACCCGGCCGGTTCCCGTGCACCTTGGCGACCCAGCTCAAGGCCGGGCTTCCAGGATGAGGTTGAAGGGTGTCTCGGTGGCGCGGCGGAACCGCGTGAAGCCACCCTCGAGGACGACTTCCCGGAGTCGTCGCTCCCCGGCCTGCGCGCCAAGCGCCAGACCGACCTCCTGGGACAGCGAGGACGGGGTGCACAGCAATGTCGACGCCGCGTAATAGATCCTGCCGATCGGGTTCAGGTTGTCCTCGACGCGGTCGTTCGCGAACGGCTCGACGATGAGCCACGTGCCGTCGGGGGCAAGGGCTGCTCGCACATGCCGGGCAGCACCGACCGGGTCGCCCATGTCGTGGAGGCTGTCGAACGATGCCGCGAGGTCGTAGTCCTCGCCGGCCGCGTCCTTGGCGGAGGCGACATCGAACCGGACGCGACCATCGAGTCCGGCCTCGATGGCGCGCTCGCGGGCGGTCGCGATCGAGCCGGCGTGCGCGTCCACACCGACGAACTGCGATTTCGGATACGCCTTGGCCATGAGGATCGTCGACGCGCCGTGGCCGCAGCCGAGGTCGAGGACCCGGGCGCCCGCCTGCAGCTTGGTCTCGACACCATCGAGTGCCGGGATCCAGGCAGCGATGAGGTTCGCGGCGTAGCCAGGCCGGAAGAAGCGTTCGCAGCCATCGAAGACGCCCTGGCTATGCTGACCCCAACCGAACCCGGTGCCTGTGCGGGCAGCCTCAGTGATCGACGGCTCGTCGCGGACGGAGGCGGTGAACAGCTGGTATGCACCCGGGAGGAAATAGGGACTCGTGTCGTCCGTCAGGCAGACCGCATGCTCCGGCGGGAGGGTGTAGGTCCCACCATCGGCGTCGTAGGCGACGTAGCCGCCGGCAGCCTGGGCATTCAGCCATTCGCGGACGTAGCGCTCGGCGGCGCCAGTCCGCTGCGAGAGCTCCGCGGCCGTGACGGGGCCGGCTCCCGCCATCGCCCGATACAGACCGAGCTGGTCGCCCATGACGACGAGGGCGGCATTGAGGGTGGCGCCCAATTCTCCGAGTGCCTGGCCGACGAAGGCTTCGAGCTTCGACGGATCGATCGTCGTCGGTTCGAGTGTGGCGATGGTCATCGCATGCCTCCTTCGGGACTCGCCCGTCTCGTTCGGTCGACTGACCGATATCGGTCGACCGACCGAACAATAACGCAGCTCGGCCCGATGTCAATAGGTGAGCTTCGATGTTTGGTCGCCCGGGCGGAGTCCGCCGCTCGGCTGATGCATATCGTCGGGCGCCGGGCAGCGCCTTCCTCGTTGATGCATCTCGGCTGCATCACCGAGCCCGGCCTGACTGCCGGCCGCACCGAGGGCCACTCGGAGGCTCCCTCGGCGCAGACCCGTTCATGCCGCCGACGTGCCTTGGTGGGCCGACGGCGCGACGGCCCTCGCGAGATCCCCGTCCTGTGCCCGCGTCAGCGCTCAGACGTCGCCGCCACGCGCCACCGCTCCCGCAGCAGCCACCTGCTACGATCGGGGGACCAGTCATCCCGCGCGGCCATGCCACGGTCGCGTATCAGCGGAGATCCTTTTGACCAGCTCTCCGGTCGCCACGGACGACGTCGGCGCGTCCGTCCGCGACCTCGACACGATCGTGTCGCTGTCCAAGCGGCGCGGGTTCATCTACCCGTCATCGGAG
>JBJMMR010000063.1:0-26846 GCA_045804645.1 Chloroflexota bacterium
GCGATATACGTCGCCGGCGAGGCCGCGCGCGGATATCGCGTTCGCGACGCCGAGCGTGTCGAACTCCGTCCGGCGGATCTCGGCACGAACGTCGCCCTCGTCGATCTCGATGAGCGCCCACGATGCTGTCGGGTCGCCGTCGAACACGTAGCCTGCGGAGCCGGCGTTGACGATCACCTTGAAGCCGAGGTCGCGGATCTCGGGCAGGTGGGTGTGACCACAGACGATCACGCGGGCGTCCGTGCGGGCCAACCGCTCGATCGTGACCGACGGATCAAGGTTCTGGTCGAGGCCGGACGTCTGCGAGCCCGGTGAGGCATGGCAGACGACGACGAGCGTGTCGTCGTCGGTCCGGACCCGGCGCTCCGAGGGCAGCGCCCGCAGCCACTCGACCCGGTCCTCGCCCAACGCGTCATGCGCCCATTCGGCCGCCGCGACGATCGCGTCGGGCACGCCGTCGGTCATCCACGGGAAGGCGGCGGCGTAGTCGAAGTCGGCCACCGCGACGTCGGTGTTCCCGGCGATCACGGTAGTCCCGCCCGCGGCCGCCTCTCGCAGGGCATCGACGACCGCCCCCGGTTCAGGGCCGTTGAGCACGAGATCGCCGGCGACCACGATCCGGTCCGGCTTCTCGCGGCTGACGTCGCCGAGGACCGCCTCGAGCGCGGCGACGTTGCCGTGGACGTCCGAGAGCGCGGCGATCCGCCTCATCGGAGCGTCCCCTCGGGCGGGATGATGAAGCTGAGGACGCCCTCGCAGGCCACCTCGCCGTCCACCGTCGCGACGCCGCGGCCCTTGCCGAACCGCGAGCCGAGCTTCTCCATCGTGATCTCGAGCCGAAGCGTGTCGCCGGGCGCCACGATGCGCTTGAAGCGGACGTCGTCGATCCCGGCGAACAGACCGATCCGGTCACCGAACCCTTCCTGCTTCGCGACGTAGACGGCCATCGTCTGCGCGAGCGCCTCCACCTGGAGCACGCCCGGCATCACCGGCAACCCCGGGAAATGGCCCGCGAAGAACCATTCGGTGGCGGTGACGCCCTTCTCTCCGGCGATCCGCTTCGCGTCGGCGTCGTATTCGACGATCCGATCGACGAGCAGGAACGGGTGGCGGTGCGGGATCAGGCGTTCGATCTCGGAGGTCGTGTGGACGATCTTGGTCACGGAGGCTCCTGGGCGGGGTCGGCCATCAGTCTGGTCGATGCGGGCGGACGGCTGCGGGCCGGCGTGTGCAGGTCTGCACGACCCGTCATACGCGAGCGGCCGCCGCGAGGAACGCTGCGCTGCCGACGCGGTCGAGCAGGTTCGTCGTCATCCGGCCGTCGAGGAAGGTCTCGGAAGCGAGCAGCGCCTGATGGATGTCGACGTTGGTCGTGATGCCCTCGATGACGAGCTCCTCGAGCGCCACGCGGCCGCGGGCGATCGCCGTCGCCCGATCCGGGCCCCAGACGATGAGCTTGCCGAGGAGCGAGTCGTAGTAGGGCGGCACGTCGTACCCGGTGAACAGGTGCGAATCCATCCGGACGCCGGGGCCACCCGGGGCGTGATACCGCTCGACGGTCCCGGCGCCGGGCCGGAAGTCGTTGGCGGCGTCCTCCGCGTTGATGCGGAACTCGATCGCGTGCCCTTCGAAGTCGATATCCGCCTGGGTGATGCCCAAGGGCTCCCCGGCGGCGATGCGCATCTGCATCGCGACAAGGTCCAGCCCCGTCACCGCCTCGGTCACCGGATGCTCGACCTGGATCCGGCAGTTGATCTCGATGAAGAAGAAGTCGCCGTGCGCGTCGACGAGGAACTCGAGCGTGCCGATGTTCTCGTAGCCCGCCGCGACGACCGCTCGGACCGCCCTATCCGCGAGCTCGGCGCGGGCCGCCGGCGTCAGCGCCGGAGTCGGTGACTCCTCGAGGATCTTCTGATGCCGTCGCTGCACCGAGCAGTCGCGCTCGCCGAGGTGGACGCCGTGCCCGTAGCGGTCGACGGCGACCTGGACCTCCACGTGACGGTTCTCGTCGAGCCACTTCTCGAGGTAGAGCGAGTCGTCGCCGAACGCGGCCTTCGCCTCGCTCCGGCATACCTTGAGCACCGATTCGAGCTCGCGCGACGTCCGTACCATCCGCATGCCCTTGCCACCGCCACCGGCAGACGGCTTGACGAGGACCGGATAGCCGATGCGCTCCGCTTCGGCCAGGGCGTGCTGGTCGTCGCGGAGCATGCCCTCTGAGCCGGGGATCGTCGGCAGGCCGTGGGCGCCGAGGAGCTCGCGGGTCCCCGCCTTGCTGGCGAACCGCTCGAGGACGTTCGCCGGCGGCCCGATGAACGTGACACCGTGCGCCGCGACCACTTCCGCGAACCCTTCGTCCTCGGACAGGAACCCGTACCCGGGATGGATCGCATCGCAGCCGGTGACCAGCGCCGCGGAGATCACCGCGGGCGCCGAGAGGTACGAGCGCTGCGCCTCGGCCGGTCCGATGCAGATGGCCTCGTCGGCGAGCCCGACCGGCAGCGACTCGCGGTCCGCTTCGCTGTAGGCCACGACGGACTCGACACCGAGCGCACGGCATGCGCGGAGGATGCGGAGGGCGATCTCGCCCCGGTTGGCGATGAGCACCTTCTTGAACATCAGGATGCGGCGCGATCAGCGAGACGCGGGAGCCGGCGGGCTGTAACGCTTCGACGATGGGACATCAAGAGGGCCCGGTACCGTTGGTCGACGGCCGCACGCCGAACTCGATCGTGATCAGGTCCTGGCCATACTCGACCGCCTCACCTGCTTCGACGAGGCTCGTCCCGACCATGCCGTCCATGGGAGCGACGACCTCCTGGGCGACCCCGAGCATGTCGACGGCGCCGAGTCGATCACCCGCACGGACACGCGCCCCAGCGGTCAGATCCTTCCTGGGCTGGAAGATGCCGACAGCGGGCGACGTCGCGACGCTGCGCGACTCCGAGCGGGCCGTCGCGTGCGGGGTGACGTGGCCCGGCCGCGACGAGGACTGGTGCGCACGGTCACTGCCACGCTCGGCCACCCGATCCGTGGCACGCCGGTCGCGGGTCGCCGGTCCGCCGGGGCGACGCAAGCGGACGCGCCAGGCGCCCTCGCGCACCTCGAGCTCGCCGAGACCGGTCGCGCCGAGCTTCGCGATGAGCGCGGGTAGCAGCTCATCAGTGAGTCGGTCGATCGCTGCGTGATCCGCGGCGCGCTCCGCGGGATCCCGCTCCAGACGGGTATCGCGTGACGTCGGTCGTGACACGCGCTACACCTCCTCGCGAGCGGGCGGGTCGTCATCGCGCGACCACACCTCGACACCCACGAGACCCCGGCGAGCCGGATCGAGCAGGTCGCGCAGGCGATCCGCCAGGCTCCGGTCGACGCGCCCGGGGACCTCGGGTCGGGCGACCTCAGTGTAGGCGCCCAGCGCACGGTACCGTCGGTAGCGCTGCTCGACGAGCGCATCCATCGGCATCGCCGCGAGCGCGTCGAGCCGGTCGACGATGATCGCCCGCAGGCGATCGGCGGTCACCTCGGGCTCGTCGTGCGCGCCATCGCCGGGCTCGGCGACGACGATGTCGACGACGCCGAGCGCGTGCTGGTCCGCCGCCGACATGCGCATCGCCGCGGCTGCCGTCGCTGCCTCGTCCGCCGTCCGCCACAGGATGGACGCACATCCCTCGGGACTGATCACCGAATAGACGGCGTTCTCGAGCGCGATGACGACGTCACCCACCGCGATCGCGAGGGCACCCCCGGAGCCGCCCTCGCCGGTGATGACGGTCACGATCGGCGTCCGAAGGCGGGTCATCAGCCCGATCGAGCGAGCGATCGCCTCGGCGATGCCGCGCTCTTCGGACTCGGGACCGGGATACGCGCCCGGGACGTCGACGAACGTGACGACCGGCAACCCGGCACGCTCGGCGAGCTCCATCACCCGCATGGCCTTGCGGTAGCCCTCTGGGTGCGGCATCCCGAAGTTGCGCCGGATGTTCTCGTCGGTATCGGCGCCCTTCTGCTGGCCGATGACCGCGATGCGCCGCCCCTCGATCCGGGCGAGCCCGGCCACGATCGCGGCGTCGTCGCCGAAGAGCCTGTCGCCATGGAGTTCGACGAACTCATCGGCCATCGCGTCCATGAACTCGAGCGTCCGCGGACGACGCAGGCTGCGCGCGAGCTGGACCCTCGCCCAGACATCGTCCTTCGCGCCGCCATCGAGTGCGGGCAGGGCGGCTCCGCCATCGTCGTCGAGCGCCGGCACGGTCGGCAGCGGCTCCGGCGGTCTTTCGCCGTCCGTGTCGGTGCCATCGCCATTGGTGAGTTCGCCGACGCGATCCGCGAGGGTCGTGAGGAACGAGAACGGCCGGAACGCCGGCACATCCTCGATGGGTTCCGGTTCCTCGAACATCCCCCGCGCCGGCAGCAGGCGCAGCAGGCTCGCGAGCTCGTCGTGGAGCTCGGCCCGCGTCACGATGCGGTCGACGAACCCATGGCTGAACAGGAACTCCGACCGCTGGAACCCCGGTGGAAGCTCGGTCGCGATCGTGCCCGCCGCGACGCGGGCGCCCGCAAATCCGATCAGGGCGTCCGGCTCGGCGATGTTGACGTCACCGACGGCGGCGAACGACGCGAAGACGCCACCGGTCGTCGGGTCCGAGAGGATCGACAGGTACGGCACACCCGCGGCGCGCAGCCGCTCGAGCGCACCGAGCGTCTTGGCCAGCTGCATCAGTGCGAGGGTGCCCTCCTGCATCCGGGCGCCACCGGATGCGCTGACGACGATCAGCGGGACCCGGGCGGCCAGTGCGTGTTCGGCCGCACGTGTCACCTTCTCGCCGACGACCGCACCCATCGAGCCGCCCATGAAACCGAAGTCCATCACGCACAGCGCGAGCTCGTGCCCGCCGATGGCGCCGGTCCCCCACACGGCGGCGTCGCGCATGCCCGTCGCCAGCTGCGCGGCGGACAGCCGGTCCGGGTACGCCTTGAGATCGACGAACCCGAGCGCGTCGACCGACTGCAAGCCTGCGTCGCGCTCGCCCCAGGTCCCTGCGTCGAGCAGATGCTCGATGCGGGCCTCGGCCGAGAGCCGGAAGTGATGGCCGCACGTCGTGCAGACGCGAAGGTTCTTCTCGAGCTGCTTGTTGAACAGCATCGTCGAGCAGGTCGGGCACTTCGTCCACAGGTCGGGCGGGTAGACGTCCCGACGCGCGCGGAACGAGGGCAGTTTGAGCGGCATCAGACCGGCCTCGCCCGGGAGACGGCGCGCACGGCACGGGACATCGGGTCACCAGGTGACCGGGCCCGTCGCCACGAGACAAGAGCGGCGCCGGCGAGCGAGATCGCGGCCGAGGTCAGGACACCGCCGATGACGACGGGTCGGACGTGTCCGCGCGGGTCGGCTGCCGCGGGCCGCTCGATGGGTGCGAACGCGAGGATGTCGGCCGGCGTGCCTGGGCCCGACGCCGCGGACATGAGCCGGCCTGAGAGCGCCTCGACGAAGCGGAACGATGGGTGATACCGGGGCAACGTCGCGAGGGCATCAGCCGTAGCCCTGAGGTCGGCCGGGACATCGGACGTATCGCGCGGGGCACGCGCGAGCAGCGATTCGAGATACCGGTCGACGACGAACGCTTCGATCTCCCCGTCGCGCGTCGACCGCTCGAGGGTCACGCCCTCCCCTCGCCGCGTGCGGCGAGATCGCGCGCAACCGTCCGGAGGCCGCGATGGATCAGGACACGGACCGCGCCCTCGGAACGGTCGAGGACCGCTGCGATCTCCGACGTCGACATCTCGTGGACGAACCGCAGGATCACCGCCCGGCGTCGATCCCCCGAGAGCCGGTCCACGGCAGCCCAGGCGGACGTCGCCACCTCGCGATCGACCACGGTCGCCTCGATGTCGAGCGGGTCGGGCGTCGCCATCGCGAAGTCGAGTGGTGCCTCCGGTCGGCGGCGCGTCCGCCGGCCGCGCTCGGCGATGACGTTTCGGGCGATCCGGAACAGCCAGACGCGGAACGTGGAGGCGTCACTCCCCTCCCCGCCGGCCGCGCGCTCCTCGAACCGCGGCAGCGCTGCCAGCGCGGACAGGAACGTGCGTTCGGTGGCGTCCTCGGCCTCGTGATGATCGCCGAGCTCGTAGATCGCGAAGCTGTACACCTGTGCCACGTACTTCCGATACAGCGCGTCGAATCGCGCGGGTTCCGCGCGCGCGGCGTCGACGAGCGACCGATCGAGGTCGAACGGGACGAGCCGAGCGCGACCGGCCGCCACGGGCCGTGTCACCTTCCTCAATGCCGGACGGGCCATCGCGTTACACCTCGCCGGCCGAGGCGACCGGAACGCTGAGCCGAACGTGCGCGATCTCACCGACGAAAACGGACCGGCCATCGACGAGGAGCGCGCCGGTGTCGACGTCGACCCCGGTGGCGGTGGCCGTCGCCCGCGAGCCGTCCGCGGCGACGAGATCGATGTCGCGGTCCGTCGTGACCTGCCGCTCGCTCCAGCCCGGACCGTCGAACTGCCCGTGACGCAGGTCATCGACGCGCGGACCGAGACGATCCAGGAAGGTGTCGAGCAACGCCTCGTGGTCGACCGGCCCCGACGCCAGTTCGGCCAACGACGTCATCGAGTCCGCGAGATCGAGCGGGAAGTCGTCGCGGGGCCAGTCACCGTTCACGCCGATCCCGATCACCGCGCGAGGATCGTCCGTCCCGATGCCGTCCGTCTCGCCGAGGACGCCAGCGAGCTTCCTGAGCCCTTCCGGTCCCTCGACGACGAGATCGTTCGGCCACTTGAGCGCGATCGTCCCCGCCGGTAGACGGGCGATCTCCTCGCTGGCTTCGGCCATCGCCAGCGACGCGACCGCCGCGAGGCGCCACAGGTGATCGGGCCGCAGCCAGATCGGGCGGAAGCCGAGCGACAACAGCAAGGCGGCACCGGCCGGAGCCGTCCACGTCCGCCCGTCGCGGCCCCGGCCGGCCGACTGCCCGTCGGCGACGGCGAGGCAGATCTCGGGCGTCCCGGCCGCGAGCCAGCCACGGACGACATCGTTGGTCGAACCGACGACATCGAAACGTTGCTGGCGGCTGATGAAACCCGGCATCAGTGGCAGGTGCCGGTCACCCGGCCGCCGCGACTTCGACCGGCTCGGGCCGCTCGAGCTCGAAGGCCTCGTGCAGCGCCCGGAGCGCGGTCTCGAGCTCGTCCTCGGCGATCATGCAGGTGATCCGGACCTCGGACGTCGAGATCATCTCGATGTTGACCTTCGCATCTGCCAGCGTCCCGAACATCCGTGCGGCGTAGCCGGGCGCGTTGTGCAGCCCGGCACCGACGATGCTCACCTTGGCTACAGAGGCGTCGGTCGTGAGTTCGCGCGCGCCAAGATCGCGCACGACCGCGTCGAGCGTCTTCTTGGCCTTGCCGAGCTCGACCTGGGGAACGGTGAACGAGAGATCGGTCTCACCGCCGTGACCGACGTTCTGGACGATCATGTCGACGTTCACGCCAGCCGATGCAAGCGGCTCGAAGATCGCGCGGGCGATCCCGGGCCGGTCGGGCACGGCGACGATCGTGACCTTGGCCACGTTCCGGTCGTGGGCGAGCCCGCGGACCTTGTTGCGCTGCTCCACGAGCGGGTCCTCCTTGATGAGCGTTCCGGGCCCGTCCTCGAACGAGCTCAGCACCTCGATGATGACGTCGTTGATCCAGCCGAGCTCGACGGCTCTGACCTGCATCACCTGGGCACCCTGATGGGCGAGCTCGAGCATCTCCTCGTAGCCGATCACCGGCAGCTGGCGGGCGCGCGGGACGAGCCGTGGGTCCGCGGTGAAGATGCCGCGGACGTCGGTGAAGACCTGGCATCGGTCGGCGCGGAGTGAGGCGGCGAGCGCAACGGCCGTCGTGTCGCTCCCGCCGCGGCCGAGCGTCGTGAGCTCCATCTCGTGGGCCTGAGCCGCGCTCTGGCCCTGGAAGCCGGCGACGATGACGACCCTGCCGCTCTGCAGCTCCGCGCGGATCCGGCGCGGCTCGACCCCGGCGATCCGGGCGCGCCCATAGGTGCCGTCCGTGGTGATCCCCGCCTGGGGACCGGTCAGGCTGATCGCCGGGACGCCCAGCGCGTGAAGCGCCATCGACACGAGCGTCGCACTCTGATGCTCACCGGTCGCGAGCAGGACGTCGAGCTCGCGCGGATCGGGTTCATCGGTGATCGCGGAGGCAAGCCCCAGCAGTTCATCCGTCGTGTCGCCCATCGCCGACACGACCACGACGAGGTCATGTCCCGCGGCGCGCTCGCGCGCGATCCGACGCGCGACCCGCTTGATCCGGTCAGCACCGGCGACCGACGAGCCGCCGTACTTCTGGACGACCAGGGGGGCGGGCATGCCGGGCATTCTACTGCCGGCCTTGGCGTGCTCCGAGCGGGCCGGCGCCCCCGTCGCGCCCGTCTCCGGGAGGTGCGACCATCGACGTCCTTGCCCGGCAGCACCCGCGAAGGAGCCGTTCATGTGCCACGACCTCGACAGTCGACCGCCGATCCTCGCGATCGCCGGCGGCGCTCTCGACGGCGAGCCGACCGAGATCTCGGGTGCCGACGGGAACAGCTTCGCCGCCTTCCGAGCGCGGCCGACCGAGCCCAGTGGCGCCGGCATCGTCATCCTCCCCGACGTGCGCGGGCTGCATCCGTTCTACGAGGAGCTCGCCCTGCGTTTCGCGGAACGCGGCATCGATGCCCTCGCCATCGACTATTTCGGGCGGACGGCCGGCACCGAGCCACGCGGCGACACGTTCGAGCACATGCCCCACGCCGAGCGGACGACTTGGACGGGTATCTCGAGCGACATCGCGGCCGCCGTCGAAGCCCTCCGTCGCGAGGGGATCGACCGGGTCTTCACGATCGGCTTCTGCATGGGCGGCCGCATGTCCTTCCTCGCCGCGACGCTCGGACTCCATCTGGCCGGTGTCATCGGGCTGTACGGGACGCTCCAGGGCCCGTGGCGGAACGACGCCCCGGCCCCGCTCGATCGGGTCGACGACATCGCCGCGCCGGTCCTCGGCCTGTTCGGTGGCGCCGACCGGGGCATCACCGCTGAAGCGGTCGCGGCATTCGATCGCGGCCTCGGGGAACGGGCCATCGACCACCGGATCGTCACCTACCCGGGCGCGCCCCACAGCTTCTTCGACCGCAAGGCCGCCGAATACGCGAAGGAGAGCGAGGCTGCGTGGAACGAGGTGATGACGTTCATCGAGCGGCAACGCACGGCCTGACGCGAGGCGCGGGCGCGGGCGCGCTGAGGCGAGCCGGCGCGCTGACGCGAACCCCGCGCGCCGCTCACGCCCGGCGTACGAGGTCGGACGCTTCGACCTCAGGTAGCGACAGGGTCCGGTAGCCGACCGACTCGAAGCGGACGACCATCCGATCGCCCTCCACCCGCGTGACCTCGCCGGGACCGAACGTCGCATGGTTGACGCGGTCGTTGATCGCGAACGTGCTGGGGCTCGCGTCGACGTCGCTCGCCGCGGTGCGGCCGGAGACGCAGTTGTCGCAGTTGCCGCACGGCGGCTCGTATTCCTCTCCGAGCGCGTTGAGCAGGAAGCGACGCCGGCATCCGTTCGTGTCCGCGTAGCCCCGCAGCAGCTCGACGCGCGACCTGGCGTGCTGTCGGCGCCGCTCCTGCTCGCCGACGACCTCCGCGGGAAGGCCGTCCGCATCGAGACCGTCCGCGACCGAAAGCGTGCCGTCCGGATCGGTCGTCACGAGCTCGAGCTCCTCGAGCCGCCCCGTGATCTGCTCGGCCCGTCTCACGCTGAGTTTCGAGGCCTGCGCGATGTCCGCAGCCGTCCGCCGGCCCGGGGCGAGCGCCTTGATGACCACGCGGACGTCCGGCTCCGCCACGGGCGGCGGGATGGTCTGGAATCGCCGCAATCCCAGGTCGGCCGGGTCGAAGAACAGCTGTGCCTCGGCTCGCTCGCCGTCGCGCCCCGCGCGGCCGATCTCCTGGTGGTAGGCATCCAGTGAGTCGCTCGGATCGGCGTGGGCGACGAACCGGACATCGGACTTGTCGACGCCCATCCCGAACGCGACCGTCGCGACGACGACCTCGAGCTCGTCCGCCATGAACGCATCGAGGATCGTCTCCCGCCGACGACCACCCAGACCGGCGTGATACGGATCCGCGCGGACGCCTCGCTCGCGGAGCGTGTCGGCGATCTCGGTCGACGCTCGTCGTGTCGCGACATACACGATGCCGGGCCGTTCCGCGCCCGTGACCCAGTCGATGACCGCGGCACGTTTCCGCGCGGCGTCCGGCTGCCGCGTGACCCCGAGGAAGATCTCCGGGCGGTCGAACCCACGCGCGACGATCCGCGGTTCATGCAGCTTGAGCCAGCGGACGATGTCGTCCCGCACGGGCGGCGACGCCGTCGCAGTCAGCGCAAGGATCGGCGCACCACCAAGCGCGTCACGGACGGTCCCGAGGCGTCGATACTCCGGACGGAAGTCGGGCCCCCATTCGCTCACACAGTGAGCCTCATCGACGACGAACAGCGAGGCGTGGGCGCGACGGAGACGGTCGAGGACGTCGGAACGCGCCAGTTGCTCCGGCGCCAGCAGCACGAATTCGATCTCCTCGCGCTCGACACCGCGCAGCACCGCGTCTCGGGCGGTCGCGGACATCGAGGAGTTGACGGCGCCGCCCGACAATCCAAGCTCCTCGAGGCCGTCGAGCTGGTCCTGCTGGAGGGCCAGCAACGGCGATACGACGACCGTCGGGCCCGGCCGTTCGATGCCGGCCAGCTGGTAGATCGCCGACTTGCCGCCACCCGTCGGTAGCAGAGCGACGGTGTCCATCCCGGCCAGGACGGCCTGCACGGCCTCGGCCTGACCGGGCAGCAGACGCTCGTGACCCAGCGCCTCGCGGGCATGGCGGTGGATCGTGCTCCGATCGAGCGTCGTGGCGGAACCGCGAGCCGTGCGGCGACGCGCCGACGTCATGAGCTCAACGCGTCACCCTCGCGTCGCTCGGGGCGACCGCCTCCGAGAGGCCGTCGGCGCGAGGTTCCTGGGCGTCGAGCTCGGCGCTGGCCCGTCGAAGCCAGTCCGCCGCGCCCCACGCGAGTGGGAGTAGGCCGACGAGCAGCGGCGCCGGGCCGAAGACCAGCGACAGGACCGCGACCGCGGCGCCGATCCCGACCGCGAACGGGGCCAGGGTCGGCGATGGGATCCGGCCGCGCTCGTCGAGGAGAGGCCGGTCCGGGTCGCGTGCCTGTCCGCCGCCCGCGGACACCCGCCAGTCGCTGCCCGCGTTCGCCAGCAGCAATCCGATGATCCCGGACGCCAGCGCGAACCCGCCGAGCAGGACCGTTCCTGCTGCCTCGTAGCTGACGAACCAATAGACGACCGCGACGACGAGGGCGAGGGCGGCGATCCCCTGGAAGACCCGCGCCTCGATCGGGGAACGCACGCCGATCAGCGCGAGAAGCCGTCTCATGGCGGGCCACCCTGCTCGCGGGCGGTCGCCTGCTCCGCGGCAACGCGGGCGTCATACACGGGTCGCGTCGACCGGATCGGTGGCAACGAGTCGAAATTGTGCTCGGGCGGCGGCGAGCTCGTCCACCACTCGAGAGAGTTGCCGCCCCACGGGTCGGACGGCTGGTCGGGTGCCCGGCGCATCGTGAGGATGACGTTCACAAGGAACGCGAGGAACCCGAGACCGAGCAGCAGGCTGCCCAGCGTCGAGATGAGGTTGAGCGTGCCCCAACCGAGGTCGGGCGAGTAGTCCGCGTAGCGGCGCGGCATCCCATCCGCCCCGAGCTGGTACTGCGGCATGAACGTCGCGATGAAGCCGATCGTCCACAGCCAGAAATGCGTCTTGCCGAGCCGCTCGCCGAGCATGCGGCCAGTCACCTTCGGGAACCAGAAATAGAGCCCCGCGAACATGCCCATCACCGACCCGCCGACGAGCACGTTGTGCATGTGCGCGACGACGAAATACGTGTCCTGGAAGTGGAAGTCGAGCGGCGCCGACGCGACGATCACGCCGGTGATCCCGCCGAGCGTGAAGAGGTAGATGAACCCGGTCGCGAACAGCATCGCTGTCGGGAACGTGAGGCGGCCGCCGATCATCGTGGCCACCCAGTTGAAGATCTTGATGCCCGTCGGGACCGCGATGAGGAACGAGGTGATCGAGAAGAATGGCAGGCTGATGACGCCGGTCGTGAACATGTGATGGGCCCACACCGACATCGACAGGAAGCCGATCAGTATCATCGCCAGCGCCATCGCTCGGTAGCCGAAGAGTGGCTTGCGCGAGAAGACCGGGATGACCTCCGAAAGGATCCCGAAGAACGGCAGCGCGAGGATGTAGACCTCGGGGTGTCCGAAGAACCAGAAGAGGTGCTGCCACAGGATCGGGTCGCCGCCCTGGGTCGGGACGAAGAATGAAGCGCCGAACCGGCGGTCAAGGAGGAGCATCGCGAGCGCCGCCGTGATCGCCGGGAAGGCGAACAGGATCAGCAGCGACGTGACCAGGATGCCCCAGCAGAACATCGGCATGCGGAACATCGACATGCCCGGAGCGCGTCGCGTCAAGATCGTGGCGACGAAGTTGACGGCACCCATGATCGAGGCGACGCCGGTCAGCGCCAATCCGACGATCCACAGGTCCGTCCCCGTCGAGCTGCTGAACGTCGGCTCGTTGAGTGGCGCGTAGCCCGTCCAGCCGATATCCGCCGGCCCGCTCTGCGTGAGATAGCCCGACAGGACGATGATCCCGCCCGACAGGAAGAGCCAGAACGACAGCGCGTTGAGGCGTGGGAAGACCATGTCGGCCGCGCCGACCTGGAGCGGCACGAGGTAGTTCGAGAACGCCGCCACCATCGGCGTCCCGAACAGCAGCATCATGATCGTGCCGTGGATCGTGAAGGACTGGTCGTAGCTCTCGACGGACATGACCTGGAGCCCGGGTTGCGCCAGCTCCGCGCGCATCAGGAGCGCGAGGACGCCGCCGACCATGAAGAACCCGAAGGCCGCGACCGCGTACATGACCCCGATGCGCTTGTGGTCGGTGGTCGTCAGCCAGACGAGCGCAGACGCCGAAGGCGGGACCGGTCGCGCCGTGATCGCCCCGGTCGTCACGGGGACCCCACCGGAAGGAAGGTGGCTCCCGGCGAAACGGGAGGCGTGCTGCCGCCGGCAGCGCGTTCGGAGGCGAGCCAGGCGCCGTACTCATCCGGCGGGACGGCGCGGACGGTGAACGGCATCGCCGAGTGGCCGACGCCACAGAACTCCGCGCACTGGCCGTGGTACGTGCCGGCCTCCTCGACCGTGACGTCGAAGACGTTCTGACGACCCGGGAGGACGTCGCGCTTGAAGAGGAACTGCGGCACGTAGAACGAGTGGATGACGTCGTCCGACGTGATGACGAAGCGGATCGGTCGTCCGATCGGCACGACGACCTCGGGCCCCGGGATCCCGAGCCCGCTGACCTCGACCCCCTCGTTCGGGTAGCTGAACGACCAGCCCCAGCGGAACCCCCGGACGTGGATCTCGGCCGCCGGTGTCGCCGCGCGCGCCTCGGTCCGGGACAGCACCGCGAGCGTGCCGACGAACAGACCGCCGACGATCAACAGCGGGATCGCGGTCCAGATCGCCTCGATCACGTCGTTGCCCTCGACCTGGCGAGGCTCGCCGGCGTCGCGTCGCCGCAGCACGCGATACCGGATGATCGCGAACGTGGCAAGGGCATACACGAGGAGGAAGACCCCGGAGGCGATGGCCACGAAGATGCCGTAGAGGCTTCCGATCTGGCGGCCTTCCGCCGTCGCGGCGGCTGGAAGGCACCCGCCGACGACCAGCGCGCTCGCGACACACCCGACCGCAAGGGACGCACCCGCGCGGAGCGGGCCGCCCCCGATCCCGCGGCCACGCGTCGGCCTCACTCGTGGATCTCCTCGAAACCGCCATCGGGTGTGCGGACGACGGCGTGACCGGCGATCGGCGGCGATGGGTGGTCACCCTCGCGCAGCCTCCCGCGGCAGAGTCGATAGGTCACGATCCATGCCGCGATCGGCAACAGGACGGCCAGCCAGCGGAAGAGCCGAGTGAGGAACTCGACGTCGAACCCGAACTGGAACGCCAACACGTCGTTGCCACCGGCCAGCGTGAGGACGGCGAAGAAGGTCAGGATCGCGACACCGGTCGCCGTTCGGAGCGGGTGCTCCCACAGTCGATCGAGGATGTGGTGAGCCCGGTGGTCCCCCGTGATCCGCGCCTCGATGAACGGCCACAGCGCGACGATCGTGAACAGGACGCCTGGGATGACGATGCCCGGGATGAACGGCGACGGGATCGTGATCCCGAGGATCGTCGGCTCGAACGAGGGGAAGATCCGCAATGCGCCGTCGAGCCAGCCGACGTACCAGTCCGGCTGCGCCGGCGAGCTGACGACTGCCGCGTCGAATGGGCCGAACAGCCAGACCGGGTTGATCTGGAAGAACGCACCGAGGAGCGAGCAGATCGCGGCAGTCAGGAAGAACAGCCCGCTCGAGAGGAACGCCTGGCCCGGCCAGAACGCCCGGCCGACGACGTTGTCTTCGCGCGCCGGCCCGCCGCGGTACTGCGTGTGCTTCTGGAGGACGAGCAACGCGATGTGGCCGGTGATGAGCACGATCACCAAGCCTGGCAGCAGCATGATGTGGAGCACGTAGAAGCGGCTGATGAAGGCGCTCGTCGGGAACTCGCCGCCGAACGCGAGCGACGCCAGCCACGGACCGATCAGCGGGATCGACAGGGCCGCGGAATAGGCGATGCGCGCGCCAGTCCCCGAGAGCAGATCGTCCGGGAGCGAGTAGCCCGTGAACCCGAGCGCGATCGCGAGGACGAGCAGCGTGAACCCGATGATCCAGTTCACTTCCCGAGGTCGGCGGAATGCGCCGGTGAAGAAGACGCGGCAGAGGTGGAGGATCACGACGCCGACGAAGGCGAGCGCCGTCCAGTGGTGGATCTGGCGCATCAGCAAGCCGGCCTTGGTCTCGAAGCTGATCCGCAGCACCGAGTCGTATGCGGCGGACACCTGTGTACCGGCCATCGGCGCATACGGCCCCTGATAGGTCACCTCTGAGGCGCTCGGGACGTAGAACAACGTGAGGTACGTACCCGTCAGCACGAGGATCACGAAGCAGAACAGTGCGACCTCGCCGAGCAGGAACGACCAGTGATCCGGGAACACCTTCCGCATCCCCGCCCGGACGACACGGGCGACGCTCGTCCGCTCGTCGAGCCAGCCGAGGACGCCGCGGATGCGACCCGGCCCCCGATCGGTCGCGTCAGCCGGCGTCACATCGAGGTGACTTCGCCCCGGAGCTTGCCTGTCGTCGACGCTCATAGATCCATATCCCAGAAGCTCGGGCCGACGGGCTCGGGGAAATCGCCAAGGGCCGTGAACGTGCCGTCGGGCTCGAGGCGGAACGGCAGTGCGGGGAGCGGCCGCGCCGCCGGACCGTTGATCGGGCGGGCGCCGTCAAGGACATCGAACTCAGACTGGTGACACGGGCAGATGAGGACGTGCTCCGTCGACCGATACAGCCCGACCGGGCACCCAGCGTGGGTGCAGATCTTGGAGAGCGCGACGAACTCGGTCGAGGCCGGCGCCGCGGCGGTGCCGGGCGCGGAGGACGGCGTCGGCGCTGCTGGCGACGCGCCGGCCGACGAGCCCGGCGATGGGCTGCTGGCCGCCGCCCCGCCCGGGTTCGAACCGATCCGGATCAGGAGGGTCGAGGCGTTTGGATCAGAGCTATCGCCGTCGGGGAACACCGTCAGGACGCCGCCGACTGGCATGTCCGATGCGACGACAGGCGGTCCGCCCTGGGTCGCGAGTCGACGCCCCGCACGCCAGCTCGTCTCGAACAGGCTTCGACCGGGCGCCGGACCGAGGGAGAAGACCGGGATCGCGAGGGCTGCGGCAAGCGCCGCGAGCGCGCCCGCGAGCGCACCGACGAGCAGCCGCCGCCGGCTGAACCCCGCCTCCTCGATCAGGGTCTGCTCCAGTTCGGCCATCTGGGCCGGGTCGACGCCGACCGGGTCCCGTGGCTCGATATTGATCCGAGCCGGGATGAGCCGCTGACCCCACACCACGATTCCTACGCCGAGCGCGCCGAGCGCCCCGAACAGCAGCAACCCTTCGATCTGTGTCTGGCCGCCGAGGATGTAGACGACAAGCAAGGCGAGGGCGCAGGCGACGGTGACCCCGAACAGCGCGAGGACGATGCGTTCCAAGCGTCGGTCATCTGGATCGGTGTCCGATCGTCGAGCCGGACCCTCGGTCGGGAGCCGCCTCACGGAAGCGGATCCTCGGGAGGTTCACCTTCGTGCGATCGCCGGCCCACGAACATCGTGGCAAGCACGAACAGGACGAGCCCGATGCCGATCGCGACGAATCCCTCGGCGACGGCGCCGAGACCGCCGATCGCGAGGCCGCCGGGCGACGGTTCGTTCTGGAGGGACTGGACGTACGCCGCGATCGACGCTTCCTGGTCTTTGCTGAAGGCGAACTTCGGCATCGTGCCGGGTCCGATCCTCATCGCCTCGACGATCTGCGTCTGCGTCGCCTGGTGCAGGTCCGCGGCGAGGTTCCCGCCGCCGATGGCGTTCCCCGCCCCGGTGGCACCATGGCAGGCCGCGCAGTTCGCGATATACAGCCGCGACCCGTCGGAGACGTCTCCACCGCTGGTGACCTTCGGGATCTCGGGCCCGTCACCGAGCGACGCCACGACATCGGTCAGTGCCCGGATCTGATCGTCGGTCAGGATGGGTTCCCGGCGGACGACCGGTTGGCTCGGAGCCGACAACGGCATGCGCCCCGTCCGGAGGTAGAAGTCAGCGCCCGCGGCGCCCGCCCCGACGAGCGAGGGTCCATACGAGGTGCCCTGACCCTGGACCCCGTGACAGCTCGCACATTGGCTCTGGAAGAGCGTCGTCCCGGCCTCGGTCACCGCCGCCGAGGCGCCCCCGACCGACTGCCGCGATCCGGTCGCATGAGGCGAGGCGAGGGCGCCGGCCATGGCCGGCAACGGCCCACTGACCGCGATGATCGCGACGACGGCGAGGATCGCCGCCCACCCGCCGACAGCGCGGAGATCCGGGCCACCTGCCGCCGGGCGCAGGGTCACGCAGCGCTACCTCATGGTCTGGGGCATGAGCCGACTCGGCCCCGCTCAGCTCCACGTTCACATCGACACCGAGACGCCATCGTCATCGGCGCTCGAAGAGGGTAGTACGGGGGCGTTACAGGTCGCCACCGCACGCTCCCACCCGCGTCCCACCGGGCGCCAGTCAGGGCCCGGCGAGGCGGCCCCCGCGGCGGTGGGCGCCGGTCAGCGCCGGGCGAACGCCCAGGCGATCGCGACGAGCACGACGAAGATCACCGCCCAGAGGAGACCGTTGGGAAGCACGCGCTCCCCCTCGGCGACGAGCCCGCGGAGGGCCGCGCCGATCGCATCGAACGCACCCCCGATCAGCCCGCTGATCCCTCCCCCGACCGACCCGCCGAGACCGTCCATCAGAGGGCCGCCGGCAGGACCTTGGCTCCCGCGTTGCGCGGTTCGACGACGTGGACCTTCCCATCGAGGTCGTTGTCGGCGGCGACCGCGACGAATGCGGCTTCGACGCGTGCGATGCCGGCCATCGAGTCGGCGAAGGCGAGGATCGTCGAGCCGGCACCCGACAGGCAGGCGCCAAGGGCACCGGCCTCACGCGCCGCCGCCACCATCTTGGGGAACTCGGGGAACGCCGCCGCCCGATACGGCTCGTGCAGTCGGTCGACGGTCAGCCGGGCGAGCATGTCGCTCTTGCCCGCAGCGAGGCCTGCGACCCCGAGCGCCACGGCGCCGAGGTTCGCGACGGCGTCGTCATAAGGGACGCTCCTGGGTAACGCCTTCCGCATCAGTTCGGTCGAGAGCCGCCGCTCGGGGATGAACAGCACAGCGCGAAGATCGCGCGGTACGTCCATGCGCATCGCCTCGACGCCGTTCGAGGTCGCGGACGACACGACGAACCCGCCGAGGAGTGCGGCCGCGGCGTTGTCGGGATGGCCTTCGATGCCGGCCGCGATCCGCAACTGCGTCGGCGTGTCGAGCGGGTCCCCGAGCAGGGCGTTCGCGGCGACGACACCGGCCACGGTCGCCGCTGCGGACGAGCCGAGACCACGACCCATCGGGATCTCGTTGCGCATCTCGATGCGCCAGCCGACGCCCTCCGGCAGCTCACCACGGGCAGCGCCCATGGCGGCCTCGAGACCGCGCACGAATCGGTTGTCACGATCCTCGGTCAGCTCGCCGCGGCCCTCGCCCTCGACCGTGAGCTCGATCTGACCGCGACTCCAACCACGCACCTCGACCTCGACACGGTCCACCATCCCGAGCGCGACGCCGAGACAGTCGAACCCTGCCCCGAGGTTCGCCGACGACGCGGGCACCTCGACGATGACCCGGCGGCCGTCGAGCTCGGCCAGCCAATGGGCGACCATCCCTCAGGCCCAGCCGAGGGCCACGGCGACCGCGCCGAGGGTGGGCGCGGCCTCGATCACGGCGGGCACCTCACGTTCGGCCGTTTGGGGGTCCTTGAGGCCATGCCCGGTGAGCACGGCGACGACCGTCGCGTCGGGATCGAGCGTCCCGGACGCCGCCATCTTGCGCACCCCTGCGACGGAAGCCGCGGATGCCGGTTCGCAGAAGATGCCCTCAAGCCGGGCGAGATCGCGATACGCCGTGAGGATCTCGTCATCGGTCACGGCTTCGATCCGACCCCCGCTCTCGTCGCGCGCGGCGATCGCCTTTTCCCACGAGGCCGGCGCGCCGATGCGGATCGCTGTGGCGACGGTCTCGGGTCGATCGACCGGACGGCCGTGGACGAGCGGTGCGGCACCGGCCGCCTGGAAGCCCCACATCATCGGGCGTGAGCGAATCATGTTCGCCTCGGCGTAGTCACCGAAGCCCGCCCAGTACGCGCTGATGTTGCCGGCGTTCCCGACGGGGATCGCCAGGATGTCGGGCGCTCGGCCAAGCTCGTCGCAGACCTCGAAGGCGGCCGTCTTCTGCCCATCTAGGCGGAACGGATTGACCGAGTTCACGAGCGTGACCGGATGGTCGTCCTGCTCCGCGAGCGCCCGCACGATCCGGAGGGCGTCGTCGAAGTTCCCATCGACCGCGACCACGCGCGCGCCCGCCGCAAGCGCCTGCAGCAGCTTGCCGAGCGCGGTCTGGCCGCGCGGCAACACGACGATCACCTCGAGGCCGGCGTGGGCACCGTATGCCGCCGCGGACGCGGACGTGTTGCCGGTCGACGCACAGACGATCGCGCGGGCCCCGGCTTCGAGCGCCTTCGCGACGGCGACGACCATGCCGCGGTCCTTGAACGATCCCGTGGGGTTCTGGCCCTCGACCTTCAGGTACAGGTTCGGGGCGCCGATCGCCCGCCCGAGCCGCTCGGCTCGGACGAGCGGCGTGCCACCCTCGCCCAGGCTCAACCGCGGTGTTGCCTCGGTCACAGGCAGGTATCGCTCGTAGCGGTCCATCAACCGCGGCCGAGCGCCGCCAGCCGCCGTCGACGAGATCGCGTCAGTCATCGACCGGGTACAGCGTCACGTCGACGTCGTCGGGCAGGATGGCGGCGAATGCTGCGCGGGCGTCGTTGAGCGTGGTGACCTCGGTCCGGATCGCAGTGCCCTCCTCGAATTCGACCGACGCCGCGCGATCGAGCGCCGGCGGCAACGCGCCGTCGATGGCCGGAAGCGTCGGCAGGTACGCGAACCAGCGACGCGGGCCGTCGAGTGGATCGACCGCGCCGACGGCGCCGCCGGTCGCCGCCGGCATCCCCGCCCAGGTCGACCCGACGCCGCGTGCGATCGCGACGAGATCGCCGAGCACGGCACTGCTCGTCGCCGCGCCACCCGCACCGGGCCCGGCGACGCGGATCGTGCCGAGTGGTTCGGCCTCGATCTCGATCCGGTTCGTGACGCCGTCGGTCCAGCCGAACGGGCTGTCGGAGGGGACGGCCGTCGGGATCACCGCGGCTTCGATGTCCGTCTCGCGGCGACTCGCGGTCGCGAGCAGCTTGATCGTGTAGCCGAGCGCTGCCGCGCCCTCCATCGCCTGGTCGGTGACGCCGGTGATGCCTGGGCTGCCCACACCCCGGACGGTCGGGGGACGGCGGCGGACCGTCGCCGGGTCCAGCCAGCGCCCGAAGGCGAGGCGGCTCAGGATGACGAGCTTGTTCGCCGCGTCGTCACCCTCGACATCGCCCGATGGATCGGCCTCCGCGTAGCCCTGCTCTTGCGCTTCGCGAAGGATGTCGTCGTACGGCTGGCCCTCCTCCGCCATGGCGCTGAGGATGAAGTTCGTCGTGCCGTTGATGATGCCGCGGATGCGGATGATGTCGTTCCCCGCGAGGTCGGCGGCGAGCGGCGCGAGGATCGGCAGACCGCCGGCGACCGCGGCCTCGAATCGCAGGGCGGCCCCGCTGCGGCGCGCCTCGGCCTCGAGCTCGGGGCCGTGATGCGCGATCACCGATTTGTTCGCAGTGACGACCGGCTTCCCGGCCGCCAGCGCCGCGCTGATGAGCGTCCTGGCAGGCTCGATACCGCCCATCAGCTCGACGATCACGTCGGTCTCCGGGTCGGCGATCAGGTGCGCCGGCGCGTCGGTCAGGAGGTCCGCGGTCAGCCCGTCCGCTCGGGTCTTGGCCACGTCGCGGACCGCGACCGCGACCACCGTGAGGGCCGCACCGTCGGCGGCGATCAGGCGGTCGCCGTGGTGGAGTAGGCCTTCGAGAACGGCACCGCCTACGGTGCCCGCCCCGAGCACGCCGACGCGCAGCGGAGGACGGCTCATCGATGAGGCTCGTGACGGGTGACGGGCATCGGTCGAATGGTAGCCCGCGGGGTGCTGCCGAAGCGGTATAGGTCGGCTTCGACGGGCAGGCTTTAACGCGGACCGAGGGCCGCGGATGGCGGCCCTCGGTCGAATGCGCTCCGCTCCGCTCGCCCGGGCTTACGGCAAGACGGGTGCCCCCGTCGGGACGTTCTCCGCCTGACCGCCGACCTCGTCCCAGATCCGTACGTCTTTCGTCTCGCGGACGAACCGCCAGCCGACGAACGCCGTGATCAACGCGATGACGATCGGGTAGATCAGGCCGGCATAGATGTTCCCTGTCGCGGCGAACAGGCTCGCCGCGATGAGCGGCAGGAACCCGCCGAACCAGCCGTTCCCGATGTGGTACGGGATCGACAGCGAGGTATATCGGATACGAGCCGGGAAGTACTCGACGAGGAACGCCGCGATCGGCCCGTAGACCATCGTGACGAACACGACCTGGATCCAGACCAGTGCGATCAACAGTGGGATGTTCGGAGCCGCGCTGATGTACGTCGAGGTGATCGCCGGGTCCGTCTTCGGATTCAGGACCGGGTTCGCTGCCGAGAACATCAGGTTGTAGATCGGGAAGTAGGTCAGCGCCGCGATCAGACAACCGCCGAGGATGATGGGCTTCCGCCCGACACGATCGGACAGCCGCCCGAACACGATGAAGAACGGTGTCGCGAGCACGATCGCGGTGCCCACGATGAAGTACGCGGTGCTGTATCTCACCCCGAGGATGTTCTGCATGAAGAACAGCGCCTGGAACTGGCCCTGGTACCAGACGACGGCCTGACCGGCCGTCATGCCGACGAGTGCGAGCAGGATCAGGCGTCGGTTCTTCGGGTCTCCGAAGCTCTCGCGCCAGGGCGACGTGGTTGAGCGACCCTCTGCCTTGAGCTTCGAGAAGAGCGGCGTCTCCTGAAGGCGCAAGCGGATGGCGAGCGCGAGGACGACCAGGAACGCCGAGAGGATGAATGGGATGCGCCACCCGTATTCCTTGAACGCCGCATCGCCGAGCGTCACCCGGAAGAAGAGGATCACGGCCAGCGCGAGCAGCAGACCGACGGTCGCGGTGGTCTGTATCCAGCTCGTGTACTTGCCGCGCTGGTGGTCCGGAGAGTGCTCGGCGACATAGATCGCAGCGCCGCCGTATTCGCCACCGAGGGCAAGGCCCTGGATCAGGCGGAGCGTCACCAGGATCACTGGCGCGAGCAGCCCGATCTGCGCATACGTGGGCAGCAACCCGACGAGGGCAGTCGCGCCGCCCATCAGCGTGATCGTGAGCAGGAAGGTGAACTTGCGACCGATGATGTCGCCGATCCGGCCGAACACGGCGGCCCCGAAGGGTCGGACCGCGAAACCGGCACCGAAGGCAGCCAGCGACGACAGCAGCGCCGCGACGTCGTTGCCCGGTGGGAAGAACTGCGTCGCGAAGAACGCGGTGAGCACTCCGTACAGGTAGAAGTCGTACCACTCGATCACCGTGCCGGCCGACGAAGCGGCGATCACGAATGGGAGCTTGTACCGATAGACCTCGGACTGGCCGGCAGCGTCACCGGCTCGAACAGCAGTCGTGGCCAAGGGACCCCTCCTTGATGGGGCGTCCGCTGGGGACAAGCGAGGGATTCGAAAAGGGGCGCGAACGCGTGACTGGGGTCACGCGGAGCACTGTCAGGACCGGACGGCTCACCTCCCCTCGGGCTAGGGGATGCACGCGCGAGTCGTGTCGAGGCGATGCAAGCGATTCGCGACGTCGGGCCATATGTCAGCCGGTCGAAACGGCGTTTCACCCGCCTTGCAAGTCCGAGCTCGCGCACGACGCGTGGTCGGCTGCCCACGAGCCCGCAACCACGGGCATCGGCCGCGAAGGAGCGTCCAGTACACTCCGCGGGGATGGCGACCGAGATCCTGCCTGCCCCGTCTCCGGTCGCCGCGCGTGCCCCGCGACCGCGCATCTTCTCGGGGATCCAGCCGTCGGGCGTGCCCCATATCGGCAACGACCTCGGCGCCATCCGGAACTACGTCAGGCTCCAGTGGGAATACGAGGCGATCTACTGCATCGTCGACTACCACGCGCTGACGAGCCTCCACGACGCCGACCGCCTCCGGCGCCAGACGCACGAGATGGCGGCCGGCCTGCTCGCCCTCGGCCTCGACCCCGAGCGCTGCACGCTGTTCGTCCAGAGCCACCGCCCCGAAGTGACCGAGCTCGCGTGGCTGCTCACGACGGTGACGCCGGTCAGCTGGCTCGAGCGGACGCCGACCTACAAGGAAAAGAAGCAGAACCAGCCTGATGACATCAACCACGGGCTGCTGACGTACCCCGTCCTGCAGGCCGCCGACATCGTCATCTACAAGGCGTCGCTCGTCCCCGTCGGCAAGGACCAGGCCGCCCACCTCGAGCTGTCGCGCGAGATCGTGAGGGCGTTCAACAGCAGGTACGGCGAAACGTTTCCCGAGCCGCAGGCGGTCCACACGGATGCGCCGATCGTGCTCGGGACGGACGGCGTCCGAAAGATGAGCAAGTCGCTCGGAAACACCATCGATATCTTCGCCGCCGACGATGTGATCCGGAAACAGGTCATGTCGATGGTGACCGACACGAAGCGCATCCTCCGCACGGATCCCGGCCGGCCCGAGGTCTGCAACGTGTGCCAGCTCCACCGCTCGTTCGGGGACGACTACGAGGAGATCTGGGACGGCGAGCGCACGGCGCGGACCGGGTGCGTCGACACGAAGCGGCTGCTCGCGGACCGGATCATCGACCACTATGCCGAAGCCCGCGAGCGCTACGCCGAGCTCATGGCCGACCCGGCCCGGATCGACCGGATCCTGATCGACGGAGCCGAGCGCATCCGACCGATCGCGCAAGCGACCATCGACGAAGTCCGCCAGAAGATGGGGCTGCGCTAGGCCGTCATGCTCGAGGCATTCCCGCCGGGAGGCCGCGACCGCCGACTCGTCAGCGCGATCCTCATCCTCGCGGCGATCGTCCTCACCTACCTCGCGATCAGCCTCACCGCCGACGGGATCTTCTACTTCGGCGACACGCTGCTCACGTTCTTCCTGGCGTGGCTGCTCGCATTCATCATCAGCCCGGTCGTCACTCGGATCGTCGCGGCGATACCGCGCATGCCGCGCGAGGCCGCGACCGTCCTCGTCTATACGGCGATCGTGGCCGCGCTCGTCTTCCTCATCCTGGTCGTCGCCCAGGCGCTGTCGAGCTCGATCAGTCAGTTCGTCGAGTCGCTGCCGGACATCCGCGGCAACATGGCCGTGATCGTGGCGCCGACGCAGGCGTGGCTCGACTCGATCGGGCTGACGCAGGTCGACCTCGCGACGCAGGCCCTGGCGGTCCTCGACAACCTCGACAAGATCGCAGGCCAGCTCATCGTGCCGCTCCAGTCGATCGCCGTCGCGAGTGTCGGCGCGGTCGGGACGATGCTCATCGTCTTCATCCTGTCGATCTACATGGTCATCGATCGCGACCAGATCATGGCCTTCCTCTTCCGGCTGGTGCCACCGTCGTACGCCGAGGAGGCACGCCTCCTGCAGACGGCGACCGCCCGATCCTTCGGCGGCTTCTTGCGCGGCCAGGCGGTGATGGGGATCGTGTACTTCGCGTTCGCGCTGTTCGCGCACCTCGTTCTCGGCCTGGGCCTGACCGCGCTGTCGGCGTTCGCGGCCGGCCTGCTCATGGCGATCCCGTTCTTCGGCCCGTTCATCGCATGGGCGCCACCGGTCCTCATCGCCCTGTTCACGAAGCCCGACGCGTTCCTTCCGACGCTACTGATCATGGGTGCGGGGTGGTTGCTGGTGATGAACGTCCTGCAGCCGCGGATCATGCAGGGCGCGGTCGGCATCCACCCGATCGTCGTCCTCGGATCCGTCCTGGTCGGCTTCAAGATCGCCGGCATCCCTGGCGCGATCTTCGGCATCCCCATCGCAGCGGTGGTGTCAGCGTTCTTCTTCCACTTCCTGCACCGCACGGCCGGTGACCGGAGCGTGGCCGGTCGCGCCGCGAAGCGCGTCAGCGAGCGCGAGGGGCGCCCGGTGGTCGTTCCGCGCGAGCCGACTCCGGGCCAGGCCGTCGACGTCCCCGAACCATGAGCGACGATCCGAAGCGCCCCGATGCCGCGTCGACGCCCCGCGAGGTGGACGCGGAAAAGGCCGAAGCCGAGCGACCCGGCACACGACGTGCGCAGACGCCCGACATGACCAGGGAACGAGCGCGCAGCGAGCGGCGCGACCTCGACAAGGAGCGCGGCGAGCCGCTCGCGGGGGGCGCGGAACGCGGCGGACCGCGTGCGCTTCGCACGCCGAGCCGCCCGGTGCCGGAGTGGACGAGCCGGCCGCGCATCCTCGTCACCAACGATGACGGGGTCGAGTCACGCGGGCTCCTGGCACTCAAACAGGCGCTCGATGAGATGGGCGACGTGACCGTCGTCGCGCCCGACACGAACCAGAGCGCCGTCGGCCATCAGAAGACGCTCATGCGGCCGCTCCGCGTGCGCGAGCGGACGCTCGAGGACGGCTCGCTCGCGTACTCGGTCGATGGTTCTCCGACCGACGCCGTCAGCCTCGCCTTCCTTGGCTACTTCGGCCACGGCTTCGATCTCGTCGCGTCCGGCATCAACTACGGCGCGAACCTGGGCGACGACATCACCTACTCAGGCACCGTGAGCGCCGCGATGGAGGCCGTCATCAACTCGTGCCCGGCGTTCGCGATCTCGCAGGAGTACTACGAGCATCCCGATTTCACGCTCGCCGGCTATGCCGCCACGGTGGTCGCGCGGAACATCCTGCGCGAGGGGCTGTCGCGCGGCGAGCTCGTCAATGTCAACGTCCCGGCCGTCACCATCGAGGAGTGCCAGGGCATCGAGGTGACGCGGCTCGGTCGGCGCGTCTACTCGGACCAGCTCGTCGAGCGGCTCGACCCGCGCGGGATCCCCTATTTCTGGATCGGCGGCCCGCCTCCGTCGGGACTCGCGGTCCCCGGCACCGATTTCCATGCCGTCGTCAACCGGCGGATCGCGGTGACGCCCATCCATCTGGATCTGACCGGCCGACGGCTGTTGCGTCGCCTCAAGACATGGCAGTGGGACCTCGCACCCGGGAAGCGCGCGGCCGTGAAACGCCGGACCGGCGGCAACGAGGGGACACGCGACCCCTCCTGACGTTCGCTGTCGTGACACGTACCATCGACGCGACCCCCATTGAGTCCGCGTGAAGGAGCCGACGATGGATGACCTCTCCAACCTGAGCCGGAGCCTGGGCAGTGCGGGCGGCGCCGAGGTCGGCGCGACGATGGGCGATCTGGCCGGCGCCATCGAGGAGACCGGTGGGGTCGACGGCCTCGTTGGCCGGCTACGCGCAGGTGGCCTCGACCACGAGGTCGATTCGTGGGTGTCGACCGGACCGAACCAGCCCGTCGACCCGCAACGGCTCGGGGCCGCGCTCGGACCGGAGACGACGCAACGGCTGGCGAACCGCACCGGCCTCGACATCAGCGCCCTGCTGCCACTCCTCGCGGCCTTCCTCCCGCAGCTCATCAACATGCTGACCCCGGAGGGCAAGACGCCGGCCGGCGGCCTGGATGGCGCGCTGGGCAGCGGCGGGCTCGGCGATCTCGGTGGGCTCCTCGGTGGGTTGATGGGCGGCATGAACACGGGAGGTGCGTCGGCCGGTGGGACGGGCAGCCTCGATGACATCCTGGGCGGGCTGACGGGCCGACCAGACGCCGGCGAGGATCGCTGAGCGACGACTCTCGGGGCGACGAGGGTCGCCGATCGACGCTGACGGATGTCCATGCCCCTTCGGTGACTCCCGGCAGCGGTCGAACACCCCGACGCGCGCGATGCTCCCGGACATGGACAGCACCGCCGCCGCCCTTCGCGTCGAACGGTTCCTCGAGACGGAGCCGGTGATCTGGCTGTCGTCGATCCGTCC
>JBJMMR010000064.1:0-7631 GCA_045804645.1 Chloroflexota bacterium
GGCGTGCCGACATCCATCAGGCCTTCCTCACCCTGGGCTGCAGCCTCATCTGCTTCAATGCCCTCCACAACGGGTTTTGAAAGGCGCTCTAAGGTGGCGGAAGGGGAGGGATTCGAACCCTCGAGGCGGTGTTACCGCCTACGCGATTTCCAGTCGCGCGCACTAGGCCAGGCTATGCGACCCTTCCAGATCGGCTATCGGCTATCGGCTATTGGCTCATTCTTGTCTAAACCGACTGACTGATCGGCGGTCTAGCCGTCTTCGACCAGCAGCCGACAGCCAGCAGCCAATGGCTCGTCCCGGCGGAGAGGGTGGGATTCGAACCCACGGTGGCTCATCACCACACCGCTTTTCGAGAGCGGCACCTTCAACCACTCGGACACCTCTCCGCCGGAGAGGATAGCAAACGACCCGCCGCCGTCGGATCGACGCTCCGTCCCGGCGTGACGGTCAGGCGAGAGCCGCGGCGCCGTTCAGCAGCTCCTCCGCCTCGTCGCGGCGGATGCCGCTGACGATCTGGATCCGGCGCTTGAGGTCGGGGTGCTGGGCCAGCTGGATCACGGTGCCGGCCGCTCCCTCGGTCTCGTGCGGGAGGGCGAAGACGAGGGCCGCCACGTCGCTCTCGAGGAGGGCCCCGACGCACATCACGCACGGCTCGACGGTCGTGAAGATCGTCGCGTCGGCGAGGCGATGCCGGCCGAGCTTTCGGGCTGCCTCGCGCAGGGCGACAACGACGGCATGGGCCGTCGGGTCGTTCGACTCGATCACCCGATCGTGGGCCCGGGCGACCATCGCCTCGTCGACGACCGCCACGGCGGCATTGGGCCGCTCGCCCGCCGCGATCGCGTTCCGGGCCTCCGCGAGGGCCTCGCCCATGAACAGCTCGTAGTTCATGGTGCGACCTTAACAGGCGCGCGCCGGCGTCAAGCGCGCGAAGGTCGCCACCGGATCGCAACCGACTTGCGACGCGACCGAGCGGTACGATTCGGGCCGCCATGAGTGGAGCGCGACGGATCGGGATCCTCACCGGCGGTGGCGATGTCCCCGGTCTGAACTCGGTGATCAAGTCGGTCGTCTACCGCGCGACCGAGATCGGCGACGAGGTCGTCGGGATCCGCAGAGGTTGGGAGGGGCTGACCCACCTCCGCTTCGATCCCGAGCCCGATCCGCACTACATCGTCCGTCTCGATCGGAACAACACGAGGACGATCGACCGGACGGGCGGGACGTGGCTGCACACGTCGCGGACGAACCCCAAGAAGATGGCAGCAGCCGGCCTGCCGAGCTTTCTCGATCCTGCGACGGTGATGGAGCTGACCCGCCCGGACGGCTCGGTCGACCTGACCCCGATCGTGCTCGACAACATCGAGCGCCTCGGTCTCGACGTCCTCGTGACGATCGGCGGCGATGACACGCTGAGCTTCTCGCGGGTCCTCTTCGACGAAGGCGTCCCCGTTGTCGCGATCCCCAAGACGATGGACAACGATGTCGCCGGCACCGAGTACTGCATCGGCTTCTCGACCGCGATCACGCGCGCGAAGGAGCTGATCAACCGGCAGCGAACGACCCTCGGCTCGCACGAGCGGATCGGCGTGTTCCGGATCTTCGGCCGGGATGCCGGCTTCTCGGCGCTGTACACGGCGTACGTCACGAGCGCCCGCTGCGTCATTCCCGAAGCGCCGTACGACCTGGATCTGCTCGCCGAGGTCGTCAAGGCCGATCGCGAGGCGAACCCATCGAGGTACGCCGTCGTCGTCACGGCCGAAGGCGCGATCTGGCGCGGCGCCGAGATGCGCGATGTCGGCGAGGCCGACATGTTCGGCCACAAGCACAAGGCAAACGTCGGCGAGGTCCTCGCCGCCGAGCTGAAGGCGCGAACCGGGATCGAGAGCGTGGCATCCGAGCTGACGTACGACCTGCGCTCCGGTGAGCCGGACGCCCTCGACGCGATGGTCGCCACGACATTCGCGAACATCGCGATGGACCTCGTCCGGGACGGCGTGACCGGCCGGATGATGGCGATCCAGGACGGCAAGTACGCCCATACCGAGCTGCCCGCGTCGGGGACGAAGGCCCGCCGCGTCGATGTCGCGGACATGTACAACGAGGAACGGTTCCGGCCGCGCTACGAGGGCCGGCTCGGCGACCCGATGCTCCTCGTGGGGCTCGGCGGCGGCGTCCCCGCCGCGGTCTAGGCCACCCCGGCTCAGCCCGGCAGACCGGACCTCGCCCGGATCGCTCGCGCCAACGAGGACATGTCCTCGTCCGCATGGCCCCCCGCGACGAGCTCCGTCTCGAGCTCGGCTGCCAGGTCGCTGACCGGGAGCTCCGCGCCGAGGGAGCGAGCGAGGTCGAGGGCGATCCCGAGGTCCTTGCGGTGGAGCGCGACCTTGAACCCGAGCGGGTAGTCGTTCGCGATCATCCGCCCGCTGCGGTTCGCGAGGACCCAGCTCTGGGCCGCTCCGCCGCCGAGCGCCTCGACGACCTGCTCGACATCCAGCCCGGCCTTGAGCGCCAGGACGATCCCTTCCGCGACGCCCAGATAGGTCCCCGCGAGGATCACCTGGTTGACCGCCTTGACCGCCTGTCCCGCGCCGCTCGGCCCGACGTGCGTGATCGTCTTGCCCATCGCAGCGAGGATCGGGCGAGCTCGTTCGACGGCCTCGGCGTCCCCTCCGCAGAAGATCGTCAACGTCGCCTTCTGGGCACCCTCGCTGCCGCCCGACACGGGAGCGTCGACGAGCGCGACACCGCGCTCGGCGAGCCTGGCCGCGTGGTCGCGCGTTGCCGAGGGCGCGATCGTCGAGCAGTCGATGACGAGCAGACCGGCTCGGGCGCCCTCGGCGAGACCGTGCGGTCCGAAGAGCACCGCCTCGACGTCGGGCGTGTCCGAGACACAGACGACCACGGCGTCCGCCTCCGCGGCGACCTCCGACGGCGAGGCGGCACGAGCCACGCCGAGCTCGTCAAGCTCGGGCGCTCGACCCTCCGTGCGGTTCCAGGCCGTGACGATGAACCCGCCCCGCGCAAGGTTGGCGGCCATCGCCGCGCCCATCGTGCCGAGGCCCAGGAACCCGATTCGGCGGTCCGCCATCCGATCCTCGCTGCTACGCTCGCGGCGACATCATGTCATCCGGGAAGGAGGCTCGATGGCCCCGCTCGCCTCGGCGGCCGCGCTCCTGGCGGCGGCGATCCACGTGCTCTTCTTCGTCATCGAGAGCGTGACGTTCAGTCGACCGTCGGTCGCCGCCCGCTTCGGCCTGACGACGCCCGAGCAGGTCGCGGCGGTCCGGCCGATGGCCTTCAACCAGGGCTTCTACAACCTGTTCCTCGCCGCGGGCGTCGTCATCGGGCTGGTGCTCGTGGCGACGGGGTCCGTTGACGCCGGCCGGGCGATCGTCCTCTTCGCCTGCGCATCGATGGTCGGCGCCGGGATCGTCCTCGTGAGCTCGGTCCCGCGGCTGGCCCAGTCGGCGGCCATCCAGGCCCTGCCGCCCGCGCTGGCGATCCTGCTGGCCGTCGTCCTGCGCTGAGCGCGGGTGCGCCGCGATTCGGAATCCGGGAAGGAGTGGCGCGCCCGGCGGGACTCGAACCCACGACCTTCAGGTCCGCAACCTGACGCTCTATCCACTGAGCTACGGGCGCACGCGTGCCGCTGTTCGGGCCGGACTGGATCGGCGGAAAACTGTGGCGGAGAGGGAGGGATTCGAACCCTCGGAGCAGGTTACCCCACTCAACGGTTTAGCAAACCGTCGCACTAGGCCTCTATGCGACCTCTCCGTCGCGCGGCGGCCGGAATCCTACCACGGGGCTCTGGCGCGGCTTCCGCCCCTCGGCCCGTCTGGTACGGTCCTCGACGGCCCGAAACGGAGGAGGCGAACGTGACCGACGACCCCGATGAGTCCGCCCCGCGGCCGGCTCGGCCGCGGCGCCTCAGCCAGGCCGAGATCCAGGCGTTCACGGTCGACATCCTGAAGCCGCTCAGCGGTCCGATCACGCTCGTCGACTATGACCCCCGCTGGCCGGAGCTCTTCGATCGCGAGGCGGCGCGGATCCGATCGATCCTGGGCGAGCGGGTCGTGCGCCTCGAGCACACGGGCTCGACGTCCGTGCCGGGGCTCGCGGCGAAGCCGGTCATCGATATCACGATGACCGTCGCGGACGTCCTCGACGAACCGGCATACGTCCCGGATCTCGAGGCCGCGGGCTACCGGCTCGTCATCCGCGAGCACGAGCCGGAGTGGTACGACCATCGCGTCTTCAAGGGTCCGGACACGAACATCAACCTCCACACGTTCTCGGCCGGCTGCCGCGAGCTCGACCGGATGACCGGCTTCCGCGACTGGCTCCGGACCCACGACGATGACCGGCAGCTCTACGAGAACACGAAGCGGGAGCTCGTCAAGCGCGAGTGGCGGTTCGTCCAGAACTACGCCGACGCGAAGGGCGAGGTCGTCGAGCAGATCGCGGCTCGGGCCGGAATCGGCGGCCCGCATCCGTGAACGCTTCGTTGACACCGCGGCCCGTGGCCCGTACCGTCCGCGACACGCACATGAGCACGTTCTTCTACTTTCGACGCCCGGCATGACCGACCCCGGAGCCTAGGACCCGGGATCGCGGGTCGTGCCGGGTGGAGCAGAGGTCACGACCTCTGCTTTTTTGTTTGACCAGAGAGGAACCGCAGCGGATGTTCGTCGTGATGGCGCCGGGGGCCGGCGAGGCCGAGATCCTCGGCGTGAAGAGCGCGATCCTCGGCGAGGGGCTGACGCCGTACGACCATGTCGCGAACGGCCGGACGGTCATCGCCGTGATCGGCGACATCGGTGGCCGGCGGCCGCAGCTGATCGAGCGACTCGGCGGCCTCGGCGGCGTCGCGAGCGTCACGCCGATCAACCGGCCCTTCAAGCTCGCCTCGCGCGAGTTCCACCCCGAGGACACCGTGATCCGGGTCCTCGATGCCGTGATCGGCGACGGGTCGCTGACGGTGATGGCCGGTCCCTGCTCGGTCGAAAGCCAGGCGCAGCTCTTCGAGACCGCGGACGCCGTCGCCGAGGCCGGCGCAACCGTCCTGCGCGGCGGCGCGTTCAAGCCGCGAACCTCGCCGTACAGCTTCCAGGGGCTCGGCGTCGAGGCCCTCCGCGACCTGGCCGACGCGCGGGAGCGGACGGGCCTGCCCGTGATCACCGAGGTGATGGAGCCGAGCCAGGTCGACATCGTCGCCGAGTACGCCGACATCCTCCAGGTCGGTACCCGGAACATGCAGAACTTCTCGCTCCTCATGGCGGTCGGGCGGGTGGCCCGGCCGGTGATGCTGAAGCGCGGATTCAGCGCGACGGTCGAGGAGTGGCTGTTGGCGGCGGAGTACATCATCAGCTCCGGGAACCCGAACGTGATCCTCTGCGAGCGCGGCATCCGGACCTTCGAGACGTACACCCGGAACACGCTCGATCTCGCCGCCGTGCCGGTACTCCGGCAGCTGACGCACCTCCCGGTGATCGTCGATCCGAGCCACGCGACGGGCAAGCGCTGGCTGGTGGCGCCGCTCGCCATCGGTGGCGTGGCGGTCGGCGCCGACGGCGTGATGGTCGAGGTCCATCCGGACCCGGACAAGGCCCTCTCGGACGCCGAGCAGCAGCTCACCTTCGACCAGTTCCGGGCGATGATGGCCGAGATCGTGCCGGTCCACGAGCAGCTGCGAGCGACGTACGCGCGCGGAGCCGGCGACGCTGGTCTGGCCGCCGCCGCGGCCGCGGCGTCCGGCGGCTCGGCCGCGCTGGCCAGGCACTGACCGGATCCCATGTCGACCCTCGCGACCGACGTTGCCGTCGTCAACCGCGCTTCAAGGCTCCGCGGCGAGCTGCACCTGCCCGGCGACAAGTCGATCTGCCACCGCGCGCTCATGCTTGCGACGATCGCCGCAGGCGCAAGCCGGATCGAGGGTGCCGGTGACGGCGCGGACGTCCGCTCGACGGCCGCGGCGTGTGCGGCGCTCGGCGCCGAGGTCGAACGGATCGAGGGGGCGGTCGGATCGCGGAACGTCGGTTACCGGGTCGTGTCACCGGGCGTCGACGGGCTGCGCGCGCCGGCGGCCGATATCGACTGCGGCAACTCCGGCACGAGCCTGCGGCTTCTCGCCGGGATCGTGGCCCAGCTGCCGTTCCGGACCGTCCTCGACGGCGACGATTCGTTGCGACGGCGACCGGTCGCTCGTATCATCGAACCGCTTCGCGCGATGGGCGCGACGCTCCAGGCCCGAGCCGACGACAGCCTCCCTCCCCTGACCGTGATCGGTCGGCGGCCGCTCCGCGCGGTCGATCGCTGGACGCCCGTGCCGAGCGCGCAGGTGAAGTCGGCGATCCTCCTCGCGGCTCTCGGCGCACATGGGCGGACGGTCGTCCGCGAGACGGTCGCGACGCGCGATCACACGGAGCGGATGCTCCGGGCACGAGGCGTGACGGTGGTGACCGAGTCACTGGCCGCGACGTCGGCCGACGGCCGGACCGGAGCGGTGGCGGTGAGCCTCGAAGGAGGGCAGGCGGTGTCTGCGATCGACGAGCGCGTCCCGGGCGACGTCTCCGCGGCGGCGTTCTGGCTCGTCGGCGCCTCGATCCATCCGGATGCCGAGATCACGCTGCGCGGCGTCGGAGTCAACCCGACCCGGCGCGCGGTGATCGAGATTCTCAGAGCGATGGGCGCGGACATCGAGGAGCTGCCGGTCGCTGACCGGCCTGCAGGCGCGACGACGACCGACGACGCCGGCGAGCCGATCGCCGACCTCCGCGTCCGGTCCGCTTCCCTGCACGGGATCGAGCTCGGCCCGGCCGACGTGGCGTCGGCGATCGACGAGATCCCCGTTCTCTGCCTGGCCGCATCGGTGGCGACGGGCGCGACCACGATCCGCGGCGCCGGCGAGCTCCGTCACAAGGAATCCGACCGGATCGCCGGCACGGCCGCCGGTCTCACGGCACTCGGTGCCGCGGTCGAGGTCGATGGCGACGACCTCCGCCTGCCCGGGGGTGCGGTCCTCCGTGGCGCGGAGACGGACAGCCTCGACGACCACCGCCTGGCGATGACCTTCGCGATCGCGGGCCTGACGGCCGAGGGACGGACCTCCATCGGCCGACCGCTCAGTGCCTCGATCTCCTATCCCGGCTTCTTCGACGATCTCGGAAGGGTCAGCTCATGACGAAGCGCGTCGTCCTCATCGGTCATCCCGTCGCTCACTCGCTGTCGGGCGCCATGCAGCAGGCCGCGTTCGACCAGCTCGGCATCGACGCCACCTACGAGCTGTGGGACCGCGCCCCGCTGGTGTTTCCCGATTCGATCGGGGAGATCCGCGGGAGTGACGAGTTCCTCGGGGCGAACGTCACGATCCCGCACAAGGAGCGGGTCGTGCCGCTGGTGGATCGGCTCACCGAGGAGGCCCAGGCGACCGGTGCGGTGAACACGATCACGCGCGAGGGCAAGCGGCTCATCGGCCACAACACCGACGTCCCGGGCTTCAAGGTCGCCCTCGACCACCTCGTCGGCCGCCAGAAGATGCCCCGGGTCGCGGTCGTCCTCGGCGCCGGCGGCGGCGCCCGGGCAGTGGTCTTCGGGCTGATCCGCGAGGGCTTCCAGCGGGTCGTCGT
>JBJMMR010000065.1:0-11690 GCA_045804645.1 Chloroflexota bacterium
AAGCACAACGACTTCGAGGAGGTCGGCCGAACGCCGCGTCACCACACGTTCTTCGAGATGCTGGGGAACTGGAGCTTCGGCGATTACTTCAAACGCGAGGCGATCCACTGGGGCTGGGAATTCCTCACCGGCGACCTCGGCATCCCGCCCGAACGGCTCGCGGCGACGACCTATACGACCGACGACTTCGCCTTCGAGGTCTGGCGCGACGAGATCGGGCTGCCGCCGGAGCGTCTCGTACGGTGGGGCGACTTCCCGAACGGCGACGAGAAGAACTGGTGGCGCATGGCCGACGTCGGGCCGTGCGGACCGTGCAGCGAGATCCATTTTGATCGTGGGGCGCACCTCAGCGAGGGTCCCGAATGCATCCCGGACCACAGCGAGACGTGTCCGCGCTGGCTCGAGATCTGGAACCTCGTGTTCATGGAATTCGAGCTCCGAGCGGACGCCTCGCTCACGCCGCTGCCGGCACCGGGCGTCGATACGGGCATGGGTCTCGAGCGGCTCGCGAGCGTGGTCCAGGGCGTGCCCACGAACTACGACACCGACCTGTTCACGCCGATCCACGCACGGATGCGGGACCTCCTCGGCCACGATCCCGACGCGTTCGAACAGGAGCGGTTCAGCTACCAGGTCATCGCCGACCACTCGCGGGCTGTCACGTTCCTGATCGCCGACGACGTCCCTCCGAGCAATGAGGGGCGCGGCTACGTCCTGCGACGCATCCTCCGACGGGCGGTCCGCCACGGGCGACTGCTCGGCCGGCGCGAGCCGTTCATGGCCGACACGGCGTCCGTCGTGATCGACGTCATGTCGGACGCGTATCCGTACCTCATCGAGAAGCGCGAGCGGATCCTGAGCACGATCGCGCGCGAGGAGGCGCAGTTCGCGAGAACGCTGGACGCCGGGACGGTCCAGCTCGAGGAGGCGCTGATACCGCTGACATCGGCCGAGGCGGTCGTCGGTCGGCGTCCTGAGGACCTGCCCGCCGACGCCCCGCGACTCCGTGGCGACGTCGCGTTCCGGCTCCACGACACGTATGGCTTCCCGGTCGACCTGACGGCGGAGTTGGCAGCCGAATACGGCGTCGCCATCGACCGGCCCGGCTTCGAGGCCGCGCTCGCCGAGCAGCGCGAGCGAAGCCGATCGGGCAAGAAGGCGGAACTCGCCCGGCACGCCGAACTGACCTCGCTGTACAGCGCCATCCAGGGGCGCGTCGGTGATACGGAGTTCCTCGGATACGAGACGACGACCGCCGAGGGTCGGATCGTGGCGATCATCCGCGACGGCATGGAATTCGACGAGCTGACCGGTCACGGCGAGGCGGAGATCGTGCTCGACCGAACGCCGTTCTACGCGGAGGGCGGCGGCCAGGTCGGCGACACGGGCACCGTCCGGGAGCCGGGTGGCGGCAGCGAGCTGTTCGCGATCGAGGACACCCAGAAGCCGGTCGGTGGGCTGATCGTGCATCGGGGCACGCTCCACGGGCGCCTCAAGGTCGGGGAGACGATCGAGGCGGTCGTCGATGCCGAGCGGCGGGCGAACACGATGCGCAATCACACCGGGACGCACCTGCTCCACCGGGCGCTGCGGAACGTCGTCGGCGACACGGCCCGCCAGGCCGGCTCTCTCGTCGACCCCGGGTATCTCCGCTTCGACTATCCGTTCGACCGCGCGTTGACCCGCGACGAGAAGCGCGCGATCGAGGACGAGGTACGGGCGATCGTCCGCGATGATCGACCGCTGACCGTGGAATACCTGCCGATGGCCGACGCGATCGAGCGTGGCGCCGATGCGTTCTTCGACGAGAAGTACGGCGAGACGGTCCGGACCGTGCGCGTCAAGGACTACAGCTTCGAACTGTGCGGCGGGACGCACTGCCGAGCCACGGGCCAGATCGGCAGTTTCGTGATCACCGGCGAGCGGAGCATCGGCTCCGGGCAGCGCCGCATCGAGGCACTGACCGGGGCCGGGGCGGACGAATACATCCGCGCGCGTCTCGAGACGCTGGACCAGGTCGCCGAGGACGTCGGCGCCCAGTCCGTCGACCGGGTGCCGGAACGGATCGGATCGCTGCAGCAGGACCTGCGGGAGGCGAAGCGGCGCGCTCGAGAGGGTGGCGCCGGCGTCCCGAAGCCTGCCGAACTGGCAGCCCGTGCGGAGGACGTCGCTCCCGGAGCCCAAGCGGTGATCGCCACGCTCCCGTACGAGTCGATGGACGCGCTCAAGGCGGCATCGAAGGAGGTCCGCGCGCTACTCGGCAACGGCGTCATCGCGATGTTCCTCGACGCCGAAGCGCCGCAGATCTGGGTCACGGTGTCGGACGACCTGATCGAGCGTGGGCTATCGGCGGGCGATCTCGTCAAGGTCGCAGCAGAGCCGATCGGCGCGAAGGGCGGCGGCCGTCCGCAGATGGCGCAGGGGATGGGCACGAGACGCGAGGGGTTGGCGGACGCGGAGAGGGCGGTCCGCGAATCGATCGCGGGACGGCTCGGCGCGGGGGGCTGATGGCGTTCTGGCGCCGGATCTGGCAACGCGAGGGGGCCGAGGCACTGGCCGCCTGCACCGCGCTCGACGTCGGGACGGAGTTCGCCAAGGCACTGGTCTTCGAGATCGACGACGAAGGGCTCGGCACCGTCCGCGGGGTCGGGCGCAAGCGCCAGGGTCTCTCGCACATGCAGTCGGGGACCGTCGCGGACATCGCGGCGGTCGTCGATAACTGCGCCGTCGCGCTCCAGGAAGCGGAGGAGATGGCGGGATTTCGGCCGAGCCAGGTCGTCATCGGCATCGCCGGTGAGCTCGTCAAGGGGTTCACGACGACGCACAGCCAGGAGCGGAAGCGGCCGGATCAGGCGATCAGCGAGTCGGAGCTGCAGAAGCTCATCGATGGCGTGCAGCGCGAAGCGCTGGTCGAGGCCGAGCGCGCCATCACCTGGGAGACCGGGCTCCCGCATGTCGACGTGCGGCTCGTCCACGCCGCCGTGACGTCAGCGTCGATCGATGGCTACGCGCTCACGAATCCGGTCGGGTTCCAGGGGCGCCACGTCCAGATCGGGATCTTCAATGCGTTCGCGCCGCTGGTCCATCTCGGCGCGCTGCAGAGCGTCGCCTCGCAGCTCGACCTCGAATTGCTCGAGATCGTCGCCGAGCCGTACGCCGTCGCTCGCGTCCTGGGCAACGACCAGATCCGGCAGACCGGCGCGCTGTTCGTCGACGTGGGTGGCGGGACCACGGACGTCGCCCTCGTGCGACAGGGCGGCATCGAAGGGACGCGGATGTTCGCGCTCGGCGGTCGTGCGTTCACCAAGTCGATCGCGGACCGCCTGGATCTGCCGTTCCCGCGCGCCGAGGCGCTCAAGGTCGACTACGCCCGCGGGCTCGACGTCGAGCGCAAGCAGGACATCGCGAACATCATCGGCGAGGATGTCCGCGTGTGGGCGGCCGGAGTCGAGTTGGTCATGGAGGAGCTGTCGGGCGGCGATCTGTTGCCCGGCCGGATCTTCGTGTGTGGTGGAGGCAGTCGCTTGCCGGAGATCCGAGAGGCGCTCGCCGCGGAGGCCTTCTGGAAGCACATGCCGTTCTCGCGACCACCGGAGGTCACGGTCCTCGCGCCGGAACAGATCGAGACGGTCGTGGACGCCACCGATCTCCTCGTGGACCAGCAGGATGTCACGCCACTCGGTCTCGCCTACCAGGCCATCGAGTTGCAGACCACGGCAGATCCGCTCGACGTGGCGCTCAAGCGCGTGCTTCGCGCGATGAAGGTCTGATCGTTCGCTGATGGACGCCCGGATCCTCTATCTCGACAGCGACGACGAGATCACGACGGCGGCCAACCGCGTACGCGAGGCCGATGTGACCCGGATCGCGATCGTGCTGCCGTTCGGCTCGCGGGTCGCGACATCGCGTATCAACTTCCGCCTGCTGTCGCGCGACGCGACCCTGAACGGCAAGCGGCTGTCCGTCGTCGCAAGCGAAGCGGCGACGCGTGCGCTGGCGGCCTCGGCGGGTCTGCCCGTGTTCTCCACGGTCGCTGAGTACGAGGCGTCGGAGGAGGGCGGGGTCGACCGATCCGCGGCGGCAACCGATACGGCAGCAGGCGTGGTCGCCGGTGCCGGCCCGGCAGCAGCCGACGGGGCAGCCGTCCCGGTCACGGCTGCCGGCGAGCCAGGGGATGCCCGCGCCCCCGGCGACGCCGACGCTCGATCGACGTCGCCCCGGGGCAGCGGCGGCCGTCGGCCGCGGGGCCAGGGCAGCACCGGCCCGTCGGAGGTGAGCGACGCCGACGACTCGGGTATCGGAGGTCCGGCTGTCCTCGCCGCCGGCGCGTTCGCGACAGGGGCGGCAGCGGGCGGAGCGGCACCACTCTCCGCCGACGCCACGCCGTCGATGGCCCCTCGTCCCGGACGCGAACCCCATGCGCACCGGCTGCCTTCGGCCGTCCCGGCGGCGCGCGTCGTGGCGGACACGCCGATCGCGTCGCCGACCCCAGAAGTGGCGCCCCCCGCAGGGTCGCGCGTCCGGCCGGCACCGACCGCCCAGCGCTTCGGTTCGTCGATCGCACGGGCGCCCGTGGCCATCGGGCTGGCGGTCGTCGCCCTGGCGCTGGTCGTCGGCGGGGTCGGGGCCTATGTCTTCCTGCCGACGGCGACGGCCGTGATCGCCCCCAAGGAGGCGGCCATCGGCCCGATCCCGCTCCGGATCACGGCCGACCCCGCGGCGACCGAAGCGGACCCGGAAGCTCGCACGGTCCCCGCGATGACGAAAGACGTCCCCGTCGAGACGACGGATAGCTTCGAGGTCACCGGAAAACGCGTCGAGGAAACGGCCGCGACGGGGACCGTCCGATTCCGCAACAAGGACTTCACCTCGACCAACACCGTCCCGCGGGGAAGCATCGTCGGCACCCAGAACGGCGTGCGGTTCCGGACGGAACGGAGCGTCACCGTGCCGGCGGCGCAGCTCGTCGGGCTCCAGATCTTCCCCGCGAGTGCGACCGTCAAGGTGACGGCCGTCGATCCCGGGCCCGAGGGCAACGTCCAGCCGAACACCATCCTGGTGATCCCACGCGGCGAAGACCCGCTGACGCTGGATGTCAACAACCCGGATGCCACGAGCGGCGGCAAGCGCGACGAGTTCCCACGGGTGGTACAGGCCGATATCAACGCCGCCACGAAGGCGCTCGATGCCAAGCTCGCGTCGACCTTCGCCGAGCAGGTCGCAGACCCGTCGCTCGCCGCGGATGGCACGACCGTGTTCCCCGAGACGGCGTCGCTGGGCGACGCGACCTATACCGTCGATCCGAAGTCGCTCCTCGGCAAGGAGGTCGAGACCTTCGATCTCGGCGCGAGCGCCACCGGCACGGTCCTCGCGGTCGACGAAAACGCCGTCCAGCAGGTTGCCGAGGCCAACATCGGCCCGCAGGTGCAGGAGGGCTACCGGCTGGTCGAAGGCTCCAGCGACATCCAGCCGTCACCGGGCGTCGTCGAGGACGGCGTCATCACCTTCCCGGTGTCGATCACGGCGCGCCAGGTCCTCCAGGTCGATCCAGCGGCGGTCGAGGCGCGGATCCGTGGCAAGAGCCTGAAGGACGCGAAGGCGATCCTCGATACGTACGGTCAGTCGCAGTTGACCGTCTGGCCCGACTGGGTCGGCTCGATCCCGACATTCGACCAGCGGGTCGACGTCCGGATGGCCGAGGCCGTCGAGCCGTGACAGCGTTCCTGGGGATCGACCTCGGCGAGCGCCGGATCGGCGTGGCGATCGCGGATGGCCCCGACGTGGGCGCCCGTCCGCTCGTCACGTTCAAGCGGGGATCGACCGTCGAAGACGACGTCTCCCACCTGCTCCCGCTCATCGACGGTAACTTGATCACCGAGCTCGTCATCGGCCTTCCGCTCGAAACAGCCGGCGACGAGGGCCCTCAGGCGACGGTCACACGTGCCTGGGTCGACGCGCTTAGGTCGCATGTCGGCGATCGTGTCGCGATCACGCTCCGCGACGAGCGCCTCAGCAGCCACCTCGCCGAGTCCCGACTCGGCCCGATGCGACGCGGTCGGTCAGGCGGACCGCCGTCGAAGACGCAGCGTGACGCGTACCGCGCGCGCGTCGACCGGGAAGCCGCAGCGATCATCCTTCAAGATGAACTCGACAGCCGCCGCGCGGCCGGTTTCCCCCATATCCGGCCCACGATGGAGACGACGCCATGACGATCCGCTCGGGTGGCCGCCCGCGCGACCAGCGACCCGGCGTCCGCCGTTACGACCCAGACGCCTACGCGACCGACTACGTGCCTGAGGGCTACGAGCCCTCGCGGCGGTACGGCTACGAGGGTCGCTCAGGCCGGCGTCGGGGCCGAGGCGGGGGCGGTTTGGGCGGCGTGATCCGTTTCCTGCTCTTCGCGCTGCTTCTTGCCGCGATCGTCCTGATCGTCGCACTTACCGCACTCCGACCGGTCGTCAACAGCGCGATCCTGTCCTGGGCGGAGGACAGTCCCGCGGCGCTCCGACTCCCGTTCGTCGCCGACATCGTCCGCGAGGACCTTGGGACGGCGCTCACGCAGCCCGTCTCGACGGATCCGACGCAGGTCGAATTCGTGGTCCAGGAGGGCGATACCGCATCGACGATCGCGACACGCCTTGGCGGAGAAGGACTCATCAAGGATCCCCGAGCGTTCGTGTTCATCGCCAGTCAGCGAGAGCTCACCGCGGCACTCCAGCAGGGCACGTTCGTCCTTCGCAAGAACATGACCCCCGACCAGATGGTCTCGGCGCTGCTCGCCCCACCGCCGAACCCGTACATCGAGGTCGACCTGCGGACCGGACTGCGGCTCGAGCAGATCACGGCCAAGTTGCAGACTCTCGACGGGCTCGACATGGACCCGCGCGAGTTCTACGAGCTTGCGAAGGAGCCGCCGGCGTCGCTCCTGGCCGACTACCCGTGGCTCAAGAAGATCCTCGCGGACGCGCCCGAGGATGCGTCGCTCGAGGGCTTCCTGTGGCCGGGCACCTATCGACTCCTGCCCGACACGACGCCCGAGGAGCTGGTCCGCAAGATGCTCGATGGATTCCACGACGCGGTCGGCGACGACAAGCTGAAGGTGCCGCCCGAGCGGAAGATGAACTTCTATCAGGTCCTCTCGCTCGCCTCGATCGTCGAGAAGGAAGCCAAGCTCGACGCGGAGAAGCCGCTGATCGCCGGCGTGTACCAGAACCGGCTCAACGGCATCCCCGGTATCCGGAACAAGATCCTCAACGCCGACCCGACGGTCATCTACGCGAACGACACGGTCCAGCTGGACGCGCTCGACTTCGACAAGTGGCAGGAGTACCGCTTCGGGACCGTGCCGAAGGGCGTCAGCCTTCGCGACGTGCCGCTGCCGGAGTCCCTTCTCGGATATCAGACGTATACGCAGGCCGGGCTCATCCCGGGGCCGATCGCGACGCCGACGCTCGCCTCGATCGACGCGGCGCTGCACCCGGATACGTCCGACAAGTACATCTACTTCCTCGCCATCCCGGACGACAGCGGCAAGCACGTCTTCGCGAAGACCGCCAAGCAACACGAGGCCAACAAGAAGAAGTACGGCTACACGTGACCGGCGGGCGCGCCGCCTGGCCGACTCCCGCCGACTTCGCTGCAGCGCCGACCAGGGCCGATCACCGACGCTGGGGCGAAGCTGACGCCACGGCCCGCCCCGGACGTCGCGACCGGGTCCTCGCGCGGTTCGCCGACGCGGGCATCGATGCCTATTTCGGTGTCCGTCGTGAACACATGCGATACCTCACCGGCTTCACGCTCGCGGATGGTGAGGAGAAGGTCGCGGGGTCGTCAGGGCAATTCCTGCTGTCCGATGAGCACCTCATCCTGTTCGCTGACTCGCGTTACGAGATCCAGGCCACGCGCGAGGCGCCGGAGGCGTCGATCGAGACGGTCTACGGCGACCTCCCGACGCGCTGGCCCGAGCTCCTGGCGTCGATCGGGGCGAAGCGTGTCGGGGTCGAAGCGGCGTTCGTCCCGCAGGCGACCTGGACGAAGCTTGCGGCTGCTGCGCCCGATGTCGAGCTCGTCCCGATCGAGGGCTGGATCGAATCCGACCGCGCCAGGAAGGATCCGGCCGAGCTGGAGCGTGTCGCCGCGGCATGCGCCGTCGCCGACAGGGCGCTGGCGGCGCTCCTCCCGGAGATTCGCCCGGGAGCGACGGAGGCCGAGCTCGCGCTCCGGCTCGAATGGTTGATGCGGACCGACGGTGCCGAGGCGCTCGCCTTCGATGTCGCATGCCTCGCCGGCCCGGAGGCCGCGCTGCCGCACGGCACCCCCGGCGACCGCCCCATCCTCGATGGCGCCGTGCTTCTGTGCGACTTCGGCGCGCAGGTCTCCGGCTACCGCAGCGACATGACGAGGACGCTGTTCGTCGGCGAGCCATCGGCGCGTGACCTGGCGCTATACGAGCTCGTGCGGGACGCGCAGACCGCCGCGATCGCGACGCTCGAGAGCGCCGTCCGCGGGAAGGACGGGTTGCCGTCCGGGCGTGCCGTCGACGCGACAGCCCGGGCCGTCATCAACGCGGGCGGGTACGCCGACCGGTTCGGGCACGGGCTCGGGCACGGGATCGGCCTCGCGACGCACGAGCTGCCGACCCTCGGCAAACGCGCCGCGGAGACACCGCTGCCGAGTCCGACCGTGTTCTCCGTCGAGCCGGGTGTCTATCTCGACGGCGAGACGGGCGTCCGGATCGAGGATCTCGTTGCCATCGACTCGGCGGCCGCCCGGCTCGAGCGGCTGACGCGCTTCCCGAGCGAGGTCCTCGTCGTCGGGACCGGGGGCTAACGCGCGGCGATCGACGCCAGCGTCGACGTCAGCGCACCGACGAGGACCGAGATGTCGGCGTCGGAGAATGCCAAGGGCGGGCGGATCTTGAGCACGTTCGCGTCGCGCCCGGACGTCCCGATCAGCACGCCGCGCTCGCGCAGGCCCTCCCTGATCGCCCCAGCCGTCGCTCGATCCACGACCTCGACCCCGATCGCGAGACCGACGCCGCGGACGTCGATGACCGAAGCGTAGGGTCGGACGACGTCGCGGATGGCGGACACCAGCGCATCGCCGACGCGCACGACCCGCGCGAGCACACGCTCGTCGTCGATGACGTCGAGGACCGCCAGAGCCGCGACGGCAGATACCGGGTTCCCACCGAACGTGCTGAAGAACACCGTCTCATCGGCGAACCGTGCCGCGATCTCGCGACGCGTCACGACGGCGCCGACGGGATGGCCGTTGCCCATCGGCTTGCCGATCGTCACGACGTCGGGCAGGAGACCGAGGTGCTCGAACGACCACATGTGGTGGCCGGTCCGGCCGTGCCCGCCCTGGACCTCATCGGCGATCCAGAGCGCGCCCGCGGCGTGTGTCGCCTCGAGCCACTCTCGGGCGAGGGCGGGGCCGGGCTCGAGGTATCCGTCGCTCGTGAGCACGCCGTCGAGGATCGCCGCCGCCGGCGCGTAGCCGCGTGTCGCCAAGCGGGCGACCGCATCGGCGAACGGCTGGCCATCGAGATGGAGGTCGCGCACCTTGTCCGGGGGCTCCCAGGTCTCGACGTGGTCGGGTGGCCGGATCGCCTGCCACGATTCCGGCGACAGAGCGGCGGTCGCTTCGGTCACGCCGTGGTACGCGAACGCCGTACACACGGCGCCGCGGTTCCCGGTGAAGGTCGTCGCGAGCCGCCACGCGACGTCGTTCGCCTCGGAACCCGAGTTGACGAACATGACCGTATCGAGACCGGCCTCGGGCGGCATCGTGGCGACGAGCCGCTCGGCGAGCTCGATCGCCGACTCGTACAGATAGCGCATGTTCGTGTTGACGCGCCGGCTCTGCCGAGCGATCGCTTCGGTCACGCGGGGATGGCCGTGGCCGACGCACGGGACGTTGTTGTAGGCGTCGAGGTAGCGACGTCCGTCGGCGCCCGTCATCCAGGCGCCGGCCGCGGCGACGACGTGGATCGGGTCCGCGTACGTCAGCGGTTCCATTGCGGGCCCGATGACGGCCTCGCGCCTGGCGGCAAGCGCGGCCGACGGCCGCTCGACGCTCGCACCCAGCCGTCGAGCCGCTTCGTCCCAGCCGACATCGAGTAGGGTCTCGATCGTCCGCGCGACCGGAGCGTTGTACCGCTCGGCAAAGGACGCGTCTTCGAGACCCTGCGCGGAGCGCCAGGACGAGATGGCGATCGTCACCGCGGCACGCGCGGCGAGGAGCTCGGGGAGCAGCTCCAGCTCGAGCGGTTCGAGCGGCGTGATCGCCTCGTATCCCGAGATGACCATCCGCGCCGACCGGAACAGCTCGTCGTCCGTGCGGCCATTCAGCAGCGAGTCGAGGAGCGAGGCGAGGTCGACGATGAGGGCGCTATGACTCATATCGCCGAAGTCGACGATCCCGGTCACGTTGCCGTCCTCGTCGGCGAGCGCGTTGTCCGTCGTCAGGTCCGTGTGGATGACCTGTGCGCGGAGGGACGGCCAGAGCGGCGCCACGGCGGAGTCGAACCGGTCGAGCACCGCCTCGACCAGCTCTCGATGACGCGGATCACGGATCGCCCCGAGGAGCTCGCGCGTCCGGCCCGCGTGCTGCACGTCCCAGAGCATCGTCCGCTGGGCGGCCGGATGGAAGAAACCGCGAAGCGCGCGACCGATGCGCGCAGCCATCGCGCCCCAGCCCGCAAGCGCGCTGTCGGACAACGTGATCGCATCGATACGGTCGCGGCCCGGCAGGATCGAGTAGCCACGGACATGGTGGCGGCCATCGGCGGCGTCGACCGCGACCCGTCGATCGGCAGGATCCTCCGAGTCGCGCCGAGCACCTGGAACGAGCCACGGGATGGCCAGCGGCAGCGATGGATCGACTCGTTCCGCATGGAGGACAGCGAGCGCCTCCATGTCGAGGGTGGTCTGATCCTCGGCGGCGTTCGAGACCTTCAGGACGGCCAGCGGTGCGTCAACACGGTCGAGCAGCAGGAACGCCTGGTCGCGCTCGCTGCCGAGATCGCGGGCGCCGGCCGCCTCGACACCGAACGTTCGCCGAGCGATGTCGACGACGGTCTCGGTATCGAATGCCGGGCGCGCTGCGGCGAGGACACGATCCATGGACAACGCATCCTACCGGCTAGAATGGCCGCCTTATCCCGACCGATGCGCGGTCCGTGCACCCGTGCGTCGTGCGGCGCCCGGAGAGCCCGCGAAGGCCCGCGAGGCCCGTAGCCAGCCCAGGAGCCCCACCCTCGATGATCAGCACCGGAGAACTGCGCAAGGGCGTCACCATCGAACTCGACGGCGAGCTCTGGCAGATCCTCGACTACCACCACATCAAGATGGGTCGCGGGTCGGCGCAGGTCCGGATCACGCTCCGCAACATCAAGCGCGGGCAGACCGTGGAGCGTTCGTTCCAGGCCGGGACGAAATGGCCGCGGGCCTCGATGGAGAAGCGGCCCGTCCAGTTCCTCTACCGCGACGGCGACGACTACCACTTCATGGACACCGACACCTACGACCAGTTCCTGCTCTCGGCCGATCAGCTCGGCGAGACGGCCCAATACATGAAGGACGGGATGACGCTCGACCGGACGAGCTACCAGGGCGAGACCATCGGTGTCGAGCTTCCGGTGACGGTCGACCTCGTCGTTCGTGAGACCGAGCCCGGCTTCGCCG
>JBJMMR010000066.1:0-11055 GCA_045804645.1 Chloroflexota bacterium
CATCGGCGAGCTGGCCGACTACCACGTACCGACCGTCGAGGACGTCGTGTCCGTCGGCGACGAGGTGATGGTCGTCGTGACCGAGATCGACCGGCAGGGCCGGGTCAATCTGTCGCGCAAGGCCGCGATGCAGCGGCACCTCGCGAAGGAGACGGTCGGCACCGGCGCCGAATAGCGCCGGGGCCGGCGACGCCGGCTTCGCCGACCTTGTGAATCTACCCGTGGCCCGGCATCCGATGCCGGGTCACGTCACATAGCGCCGTCGACATTCCGGGACGTCCCCGTCTCATCGATCGACCCCCTTGACCGAGCGGGTCGCGGGTAGGCCCGCTGCTATACTCCCGCCGTGCCCGACCTGATCAAGACCACAGCGGAGCCATGCCCAACGTGATCGTCAAGCCCCTCACCGTCGCGGTCGTCGGCGCTACCGGCCTGGTCGGCCGGACGATGACGCGCCTGCTCGTCGAGCGGGCCTTCCCGTTCACCGAGCTGCGGCTCCTCGCGAGCGAGCGCAGCGCGGGCACCGAGGTCGACGTCGGCGGCACCGTCCATACCGTTCGTGAGGCCACGCCGGAGGCATTCGACGGGGTCGATATCGCGCTGTTCAGTGCTGGCGGAGACACGTCCAAGGCGCTGGCGCCCGAAGCGGCGAAGCGTGGCGCCACCGTCATCGACAATTCCAGTGCCTGGCGGATGGATCCGTCGGTCCCGCTCGTCGTCAGCCAGGTCAACCCAGACGACCTCGCGCGGCACGCGGGCATCATCGCGAACCCGAATTGCTCGACGATGCAGCTCGTCCCCGTCCTCATGGCGTTGCGTGACGCCGTCGGCCTCGAGCGTGTCGTCGTCGATACATATCAGGCCGTTTCCGGTACCGGTGGCAAGGCGACGCGCGAGCTGCAGGCCCAGGTCGAGGCCTACGTCGAGGAGCGCCCCTTGACCGCGAGCGTCTACCCACACCAGATCGCCTTCAATGCCCTCCCGCAGGTCGATGTCTTCCTCGACAACGGCTACACCAAGGAGGAGTGGAAGGTCGTGACCGAGAGCCGGAAGATCCTGCATCTGCCGGATCTGCGGATCTCCAGCACCGCGGTCCGGATCCCTGTCTTCGTGGCGCACTCCGAGGCCGTCCACGTCGAGACGACGGACCCGATCACGCCCGATCGCGCTCGGACGCTCTTCGGCGCGGTTCCCGGTGTCGTCGTCCAGGACGACCCATCGACATCGACCTATCCGCTCGCGACGACCGCGGCCGGCAGCGACGAAGTGTTCGTCGGGCGGGTCCGGCAGGACCCATCGATCGACGGCGGCCGAGGACTCGCGTTCTGGGTCGTGAGCGACAACCTGCGCAAGGGCGCCGCGACCAATGCCGTCGAGCTCGCGGAGATCCTCGTCGAACGCGGGTGGGTCAGAGCCGCCGCGACACGGGACGCGGCCGGATCCCCCGCGTGACCGACGCCGAGCGCCGCGTGGCGCTCGAGGCGATCGCGGCGGAGGTCCGCGACTGCAGCCGCTGCCGACTCCATGCGACGCGGAGCAATGCCGTCCCCGGTGAGGGCGACCCGCAGACCGAGGTCGTGTTCATCGGTGAGGGCCCGGGCCAGAACGAGGACCTCGAGGGTCGACCGTTCGTCGGCCGTGCCGGGGGCCTCCTCGTGAACCTCCTCGGCCACATCGGATGGACACGCGAGGACGTCTTCATCACCAATATCGTGAAGTGCCGGCCGCCCGGCAACCGCGACCCGGAGCCGGATGAGGTCGCGGCGTGCGCTCCATACCTCCATCGCCAGCTCGAGGCGCTCGATCCCGCGGTCATCGTCACGCTCGGCCGTCACTCGATGGGTCGGTTCATGCCCGGCGCCCGGATCTCGCAGGCGCACGGCACGACCGGACCAGTGGACCCGGCGACCGGCGCGCCCGACGCGACGGTCTTCGCGATGTACCACCCGGCGGCCGCCCTCAGGACGCCCTCGATCGAGCGCGAGAGCTATGACGACGTCAGCCTGATCCCGACCGTCCTCCTCGAGTCGCGCGAGCGGCGCCGCGAGAAACGCCTCGCCCGCCCGGAAACGACATCCGCAACGACCGCGGCCACGCACGCCACCGCGGCGACATCACCCGTCGGCCCGGTCATCGTCGATGCCGACACCGATCCGACCGATCAACTCACGTTCTTCTGACCCAAAGCAACAGGTACCCATGATCAACAGCCCGGACACGCCGCTCCGCATCATCCCGCTCGGCGGGGTGGGGGAGATCGGCAAGAACATGTACATCTTCGAGTACGGCGACGACATCGTCGTCATCGACTGCGGACTGATGTTCCCCGACGAGGAGATGTTCGGCATCGACCTCGTCATCCCCGATGTCACGTATCTCAAGGAGCACCGCGACAAGGTCCGCGCGTTCCTCATCACGCACGCGCACGAGGACCATGTCGGCGCGTTGCCGTACGTCCTGCCCGAGTTCCCGGGCGTACCGATCTACGCGAGCACGCTCGCGCGCGGCCTCCTCAGCGTCAAGGTCAAGGAGCACAAGCTCCACGACAACCCGATGCATGCGCTCGATCCCGGCGACGAGCTCGATATCGGGCCCTTCCACGTCATCCCGTTCCGCGTGGGGCATTCGATCCCCGACGCGATGGGGATCGCGCTCAAGACCCCCGTCGGGACGATCGTCCACACCGGCGACTTCAAGTTCGACCACACACCGGTCGACGGCAAGCTGTCCGACTTCGCGATCCTCGCCAGGCTCGGGGCGGAAGGTGTGGCGTGCCTCCTGTCCGACTCGACGCGCGCCGAGAACCCGGGCTACACGCCCTCGGAGCGCACGGTCGGCGACGCCTTTCGCGAGATCATGGAGCCGCTCGACGGCCGCGTGATCGTCGCGACGTTCGCCAGTAACATCGCGCGGATCCAGCAGGTGCTCGACGCGGCCGCCGATATGCGCCGCGACGTCTCGGTCATCGGCCGGTCGATGGAGCAGAACTTCCGGATCGCGACGGATCTCGGCTACCTGACGTACGAGCCGTCGCGCATCGTCTCGAAGGACCGTATCAAGGACTACGAGGACGGCAAGCTCGTCATCGCGACGACGGGTGCCCAGGGCGAGCCCATGGCCGGCCTCGCTCGGATGGCGAACCGCGACCATCGGTTCGTCGAGATCCAGCCCGGCGATACCGTCATCGTCAGCGCGAGCCCGATCCCCGGGAACGAGGAATACGTCTCGCGGACCATCGACAACCTGTTCAAGGCGGGCGCGAACGTCTACTACCACACGATCAAGCGAGCGCACGTCTCCGGTCACGCCAGCCAGGAAGAGCTGAAGTTGATGCTTGGCCTGACAAAGCCGAAGCACTTCATCCCGATCCATGGCGAGTTCCGGATGCAGGTCCAGCACGGTCGTCTCGCGATCGAGACCGGCGTCGATCCGGCCAACGTGTTCATCATCGAGAACGGCACGCCGATCGAGTTGTTCCCTGATGGGTCGGCACGGCGCGGCAGTCCCGTCACGGCCGGCTACGTGTTCGTCGATGGCCTGTCGGTCGGCGATGTCGGCGAGGTCGTCCTGCGCGATCGCCGCTCCCTGGCGAACGACGGCATCTTCATGATCGTCGTCACGGTCGACAAGCAGACCGGCTCCGTCGTCGGACGACCCGAGATCGTGACGCGCGGCTTCGTGCACATGAACGAGCAGGACCCGCGGATCGACGAGGCCGTCAAGCGGGTGATCAGCGCGGTCGACACGCCTGGCGACCACATCAGCGAGATCGGCCTGCTCAAGAGCCAGATCAAGGACGCCGTCTCGAGCTTCCTGTACGAGCAGACCAAGCGGCGGCCGCTCGTGTTCCCCGTCGTGATCGAGGTCTGACCGTGGCGAAGGCACGTCGGCCCAGTCCTCGAGCCGCGAGTCGCACGCCGCGCGGCCGCTCCGCGACGGCCCGGTACCGGCGCGACCTCGCCCGCATCTTCACGCCGGAGGTCGTCCGCTCGATCATCGGCACGGCCATGATGGCCCTCGGCGCGATCACGCTCATCGCGTTGATCCTGCCCGGCCAGGGTGCGCTCACGGACTGGTGGCGCGACTCGATCGCGCCGTGGTTCGAGACCGGCCGGTGGCTGCTCCCGTTCCTGCTCCTCGGTGGCGGGTGGTACGTCGCCGGCGGCCCGGGCCGGGCTCCCGGATCGGGCTGGGGGATGACGATCGCTGGGCTCGCCATCGCCTATATCGCCGCCCTCGGCGCGTTCGAGGTGCTCAAGATCGAGCTGTTCGACACGGAACGTGGAGGCGGTCGGATCGGGCGCTTCCTTGCCGGGACACTGGAACCGCTGCTCACCGGACCGGGCACGTTCGTCCTGCTCGCGGCGATCGCGGGTCTCGGCCTGATGCTCGCGTTCAATCTCCAGCTGCGCGAGCTGTTCGCGCCGTTCACCGGCGCGGCGCGGTGGGTGGGCTCGACGACGGCTGACTCGATGCGACGCGTCAACGACGCACGACCACAGAAGCCGGCACAGGCGCCCGGGTCGCGCACGACCAAGGCCGCTGCGGCCGCTGCCGCGAAGGCACCGGTCGCCGTCCCGATGGCCACCGCCGCCGAGCTCGCCGCGGCCAGGAGCATCCTTGATGAGCCCGCGCCGCTCTCGAACCAGTCGCCGGTCAGCCAGACGGTCTGGACGGGTCCGCTCGACGGCGGATCGTCGGGGAGCGCGGCGCGCCTGAGCCGCACGCCGGACAACGGCAACGGCAACGGCAACGGCGTGACCACAGGCGCCAGCCGTGTCGCGACGGCGGTCGCGACCGACGTGCCGACCGCCCTGGAGTCGCTCAACGCGATCGCGTGGACGCTGCCGTCGGTCGATCTGCTCGAACCGCGTGCCGCAGGGCGCGTCGGAGCGGGGGTCGACCACGAGTCCAACAAGCGACGCATCGAGGAGAAGCTGTTGAGCTTCTCGATCCCGGCCAAGGTCGTCGCGGTGAACTCGGGCCCGGTCGTGACCCAGTACGAGGTTCGGCCCGAGCACCACGTCAAGGTCTCGCGCATCGAGGCGCTGGCCGACGATCTGGCGATGGCCCTGGCCGCGCGCTCGATCCGCATCGAGGCGCCGATCCCAGGCAAGGATGTGGTCGGTATCGAGATCCCCAACTCGGTGAGCGAGGTGGTCGGCTTCAAGCCCCTGGTCGACGAGAGCGGGATGCTCGGTTCGACGAGCCCGCTGACGTTCGCGCTAGGACGGGACGTCTCGGGCAAGGCGTATGCGGTCGACCTCGCCAAGATGCCCCACCTTCTGGTCGCCGGAGCGACGGGGTCGGGCAAGAGCGTGTGCGTCAACGCGCTCATCACGAGCCTGCTGATGCGCGCGCGACCCGACGAGGTGCGCCTCATCCTGGTCGACCTCAAGCGGGTCGAGCTCGCGCCGTATAACGGGCTGCCGCATCTCCTCCAGCACGTCATCGTCGAGCCCGGCGAAGCCAAGGCCGTCCTTAACTGGGCCGTCCGCGAGATGGAGGAGCGCTACAAGCTGCTCGCGGCGCACGGCGTCCGCAACATCGCCGCGTTCAACGACCGGCCGGACGCGGCGGGAGATGTCACCGGCGACGGCGACGAGACCGCCGAGCGGATGCCCTACATCGTGCTGATCATCGATGAGCTGGCCGACCTGATCATGCGCGAGGGCCGGAAGGTCGAGGACCCGGTCGTCAAGATCGCCCAGAAGGCGCGCGCGGTCGGCATCCATCTCGTGCTCGCCACGCAGCGGCCATCGGTCAATGTCGTGACCGGCCTCATCAAGGCCAACGTCCCCTCGCGCATCGCGTTCGCCATGGCGTCCATGGTCGATTCGCGGACCGTGCTCGACGCGCCGGGCGCCGAGGACCTCATCGGGCGCGGCGACATGCTCTACCAGCCGGTCGATCTGCCGCGGCCGGTCCGGATGCAGGGCGTGTTCGTGAGCGACCGCGAAGTCGGCTCGATCACCAAGCATTGGCTCGACCAGACCGATGGCCGGACCTACTACGACGAGGGGATCCTCGCCTTCGCCGATCCCGAGGACGGCGGAGCGGGTGGCGACGGCGGCCAGTTCGCCTGGTTGCGCAAGCTCGGTGTCGACGAGATGACGGTCCCCGCCGCGGAACTCGTCACCAGCAGCCAGCGCGCCAGCACGTCGATGCTGCAGACCAAGCTCAAGCTGGGGTTCGCGCGGGCGAGCCGCGTCATGGACGAACTCGAGCGCTACGGCATCATCGGACCCCAGGACCCGCGCAATCCGGCCACGCCACGCCAGATCTACGGACCCGACAACTGGTTCCGCACGCAGGACGACATCGACGACCCCGGGGACTGAGTCGGGTCCCGAGCGAAGCCGAAAGTGCCCCTGGCGGGTGGCCCGAGGGGCTGCGGTATCCTGTGCCGGTAACGGTCGCTCGGGCGGCGCGGAGCCTGGTGGCCGGCACCGACCCGAGCAGCACGAGCAGGACGGGACGGCCTAGTGACGACGAGGGATCAGGTCCGGCGCGCGGCTGGGTCGGAGCGCGAGACGCGCACGCCGGCCAGCGACGTCGCACCCGGCCTCCCCGAACGCCTGCTCGCGGCGCGTGAACGCAAGGGCGTCGACCTCTATCGCGCAGAGCGCGACACGAAGATCCGGGCGCGCTATCTGGCGGCGCTGGAGCGGGGCGACTATCGCGAGCTACCGGGCGCCGTGTACACGAAGGGATTCCTGCGCAACTACGCGCTCTACCTCGGTCTGGATCCGGACGAGGTGCTCCTGCAGTGGCGTCGCGAGCGCGGGGCGCCGCAGGAACCGCAGGCGGTCATCGCCGTTCCGCGGCCGATCGCCGCGCCGCGCCGCGGTCTGACCTTCTCGCCGAGCCTCATCGTCTTCGCGCTGCTGGTGGCGCTCGTGATCGGCTTCATGGTCTGGCTCGGCTTCCAGCTGCTGCGCTTCTCCAAGCCGCCGACGATCTCGGTCACGAACCCCGCCGTCGCGGTGCTCGAGGTCGACGAGGATGCCACGTCGTATCTCCTCGAAGGCATGACGATCCCTGGTGGCTCGGTCACTGTGAAGACCGCGGATGTCGAAGCACGGGCGAACGCGGACTCCGGTGGCCAGTGGGAGCTCAAGGTCGACCTGCGCCGTGGCGAGAACCAGTTCCGGATCACGGCCACGGATCCCGCGACCGGCAAACAGGCCGAGGCGCCGGTCGAGAGGGTCATCACGGTGCCGTTCCGCGTCATCGAGGCGCCGACACTGACCGTGGACCAACCAGCCGATGGCGCGACCTACGAGAACGGGGCGATCCCGATCCAGGGGCGCACGACGAACGCCGGCACCGTCGTGGTCACCGCTGCGTACGAAGGACCCGCCTCCACCGGCGGAAAGGGCCCGACCCCGCCGCCACCTGCCAAGCCGGCACCGGTCACGGTAAAGGTCGACGAGGATGGCTCGTTCAACGCGCCGCTCGAGCTGACGACCGGGAAATGGTCGATCACGGTCACCGCCTCCAGCCCCGAGGGCAAGACGACGTCGCTGACGCGTGCGGTCACGGTGGCATTCAAGGGCGTGAACCTCGTGGTTTCGATCGATGGCGGCCGAGCGTGGCTCAAGGTCTGGGTAGATGGGAAGCTCGACCCGAAGACGGGGGCGGCCGGCAAGGTGCTCGGCGACGGCAAGACCCTGACGTTCACCGGGAAGGAGTCGATCGAGGTGCGGACCGGCTCGTCGGGCGTCACCAAGTTCACGCTCAACGGCGTGTCGCTCGGCTCACTCGGAAAGAGCGGGACCCCGCAGACCTGGCTGTTCGCGCCACCCGACGAACCGGTCATGACCCAGCGCCGGTAGCGACGAAACTCATCGTGGAGCCGCCGACCGAGGAGGATCTTCTCGCGTTGTCGCGTCGCGTCGGCGATGCGTGTCGTTCCGGCGGGAGGAGCGTCGGCACCGCCGAGTCGTGCACGGGAGGCCTGATCGCCCATCTCATCACGGAGATCCCGGGGTCCAGCGAGTACTTCCTCGGGGCACTGGTGACGTACGCCAACGACGTCAAGACCGGGCTGGCCGACGTTCCGCCACCCGTCCTCGAGGCGCATGGTGCGGTCTCCGCCCAGGTGGCAAGGGCGATGGCGGAGGGCGCCCGCAGCAGGCTCGGCGTCGATGTGGCGGTCGCCGTCACCGGTGTCGCGGGACCGGATGGCGGTACGACCGCCAAGCCTGTCGGGCTGACCTACGTCGCGGTGGCGGATCCCGGCGGCGATGACGTGCGGCGGTACGTCTGGGACAGCGACCGAACCGGCAACAAGCGCTTGAGCGCAGCCGCAGCCCTCGAGCTGCTGCTCGACCGTCTCGCCGTTCCTGGCGCGTGACGCGCGACGCGTCCGCCATCGGCGCGGGTCTCGCCCCGGCTCGTGATGCGCGTCCGATACGTGCAGGCGAGCGCATCCACGTCGTCGGTGCCGGCGGAGCAGGTGCGAGCGCGGCGGCGCTGCTCGCGGCCGGAGCTGGGGCGATCGTGACAGCGTGCGATGCCGCAGGGCCGTCGCCCTACACGGCCGCGGTCGCGAACGCTGGGATCGACCTCGTCACGGGGCATGACCCCGCTCACGTCACCTCCGAACCGCGACCCGGGCGGCTCGCGGTCACGAAGGCGCTCACCGCGATCGATCCGGACCATCGCGAACTGCGCGCGGCCCGCGAACTCGGGATCCCGGTCGAGCCGTGGCAGCAGGTCATCGCTGACGCGGCCGTGGGGCGGACGCTGGTCGCGATCGCCGGGACACATGGGAAGAGCACGACAGCCGGGTGGCTCGTGCACGTGCTCGCCGAGGCGGGTCGTGATCCGTCTGCCTTCGTCGGCGCCCTGTTGCCCCCGACGTTGACGGGCGGAGCCGCGGCGACGGCCCGGATCGGCCAGGGAGACGCGTTCATCGTGGAGGCGGATGAGTACGCCGGCAACTTCGACGCCTACCGACCGGCGATCGCCGTCCTGACGAGCATCGAGTGGGACCACCCGGACGTGTTCGCGGATGAGGCCGCTGTCCGTGCGTCGTTCGTGCGATGGCTTGGCGCGATGCCCCCGGGCGGTGTGGTCGTTGCCAATGCCGCTGATCCAGCCGTGGCCGCGATCCTGTCGCGACCGGAGCTGGCTGGGCTCAAGGTGATCGAGACGGGGGTGGATCAGGCCGCCGAGCCGACGAAGGGCGGCATTCGGGCGACGGTCATCGATGCCGGTACGACCGGCACGACCCTCGCGGTGACCGGACTCGACGGCAGCGGCACTCTCGAGGTGCGGCTGCCGACAGCGGGCCGTCACAATGCCGCGAATGCGCTCGGGGTCGCCGGGGCAGCGAAGGTACTCGGCGTCGCGACCGACGCCATCGTCCGGGGTCTTCAGACGTTTCCGGGTGTCGGTCGTCGGCTCGAGCGGAAGGGCGAGATCGGCGGGGTCGTCGTCTACGACGACTACGGCCACCACCCGACCGCGATCCGCGCCACGATCGAGGCGGTCCGGCAGCGCGAGCCGCATCGTCGCGTCTGGGCGGTGTACGAGCCGCTGACGTACCATCGAACGGCAGCCCTGATCGCCGAGTTCGCGGCGTCGCTCGCGACTGCGGACGGGGTCGTCATCGCGGATATCTGGGCCGGCCGCGATCCGGACACGACGATCGCTTCGGCCTCGGCCCTCGCCGATGCCGTCGCGGCCGAGCGCTCGGACATCCCGATCGCCGCGCCCGGCTCCGTCGACGTCACGACGGACTGGCTCGCGCGCGAGGTCCGAGCCGGCGACGTCGTACTGGTGATGGGCGGTGGACACAGCTACCGGATCGCACGGGACCTGCTCGAACGACTGGATATGGAGACCGCAGCACGATGACGCTCGACCACGCCACCGCCTCGGACCTGCTCGAGCGCTATGGGCGTGCCTGGGAGACATTCGACGGCGACGCGTGGACGGCGCTGTTCACGGACGATGTCGAATATTTCGAGGATCCGTTCGAAGATCCGATGGTCGGGCACAATGCCCTTCGCGCGTACCTGCTCGAGGCGGCCGAACGCCAGCAGGACGTGGAGTTCACCGTCGAACGCCATTGGGTCGTGCCGCCGACCGTCCTTGCCGCTTGGCACGCGAGCTATATCCGGCGCTCGGATCGCGCCAGGGTCCGGCTCGCCGGGTTCATGACGATGGAGATCGCGGACGATGGGCGGATCGCCCGGTTCCGCGAGTGGTGGCACCGACGGGAGGCGGCCGTCACCGGCTGAACAGGAGGAGATGCATGGCGGGCGATATCTCGTTCGACGTCGTGAGCGACTTCGATGAGCAGGAGCTTAGGAACGCCCTCGACCAGGTCAGGCGAGAGGTATCACAGCGGTATGACTTCAAGGACGTGACGGTCGATCTCACGCAGAACAAGACCGACATCCTCCTGGTCACGGACGACGAGTACCGGGCGGCGGCGGTCAAGGACCTCATCGAGTCGAAGGCCATCCGACGCGACCTGTCGCTCAAGATCTTCGATTGGGGCAAGGTCGAACCATCGGGTGGCAACAAGGTCCGGCAGGAGATCAAGCTCCGGCGTGGATTGACCGACGACGTCGCGAAGCGGATCACGAAGTTGATCCGCGACGAGTTCCCCAAGGTCAAGTCGCAGATCCAGGGCGACGCCGTGCGAGTATCCGGGAAGAGCAGGGACGAACTGCAGAAGGTCATCGCCCGGCTGCGCGAGCTTGACGAGCCGGTCCCGCTGCAATTCCAGAACTACCGCTGAGGGCCGACGAGTGCCAGGGGCCAGGTTCGCCAGGATCGTGACGATGATCGTCGCGTTCGTCATCGTCGTCGGCCTCGTGCTCTCGACCGTCGCGTATCCGCTCGCATTCTGATGATCGACGAGACCACCGGGTCCGTGGATGAGGTGACACCCGGAGAGGTGAGCGTCCCCGAGGACGTGGCCCTCCCCGAGGACGTGGCCCTCCCCGAGGACACGGCCCTCCCCGAGGACACGGCCCTCCCCGAGGACACGGCCCTCCCCGACGACGTCGCACTCCCCGAGGACACGGCCCACCC
>JBJMMR010000067.1:0-60165 GCA_045804645.1 Chloroflexota bacterium
TCGACGACGACGACGGCGACGCCTGCTCATCGGCGGCATGCTGGTTGTCGGAACCGCCTCGGCGATGAAGAAGATGACCCAGCAGGACGCCGAGAAGATCCAGCAGACGACGGGCAAGTCTCCCGAGGAGATGGAGCCGGAGGAGCTCGATCGGGCCATGGCTCAGGCGGGCATCCAGGCTCAGCCGGTGACCCCCGAGGATCAGCAGGCGATGGCGGCTGCCGAGGCCAACGATCCGAACCCGGACGAGGAGGTCGAAGCACCGGAGTAGCCCGAGGGGTTGGGCTGTCTATCCCGGCGCTTGCATGTCGTCGCTGGTGGTCCCGGCGGTCGTCCCGGGCGTCCACATAGCGGGGTTCATCGGGACCGCCGGTCGGTCGTTCGTGCACGCCGAGGCGGGAGTTGCGTTGGAGGGGGCCTTGAAGAACGTCGTCAGGCGTCGGCGCGAGCTCGGCGTCGCCTTGAGGCTCCTGGTGGTCTCTCTGGCGCTCGTTGGCTGTTCCGCCGCGGCGATCGGAACGTCCAGCGAGGCAGGGACCCCGACGCGTGTGGCGACCCCGTCGGCATTCCCGTCGACGGAAAACACCCCATCACCGTCCGGGGATGCGGTCGTCAGTCCGCTCGATGGCGTTTGGGCGACCGGACCGATCCCGATCGCCGACATCAAGGCCTCCATGGTCGCGGCGGGCGTCGATCCTCGCGAGGTGGACGCCTGGATCACGGAGGTCGGCTCGCCGAGCCGCTACTCCTTCGAGCTGGCGTTCAAAGGCACGTCGTTCACCCATTCGGAGGAAACACCGCACATGGCGATGCAGCTCGGCGAGTCCGGAACGTTCGCGCTCTCCGGAACCCAGCTGGTGGTCGCGGCCGGAGAGCCGGGCAACGTCGACACCTACACGTTCGAGGTGACCCAGTCGGGCGACGAGCTATCGCTTCGATGCGTCGACTCGACGGAGCAGGGAACGACAGAGAACAAGGCGACCCATCGGCGCTTCACTATCGCGTTCTACTGCAGCGCACCGTTCAGCCGGCAGCGCTGACGTTGCCAACGTCGAATGCAAGAACGCCGCGATCGTCTCGAACCACTCGCGCGAGCGTTCGACCTGCCCCTGGAGCTCAGCCCGCTCGTCGAGCCGTCGGTGTCGCTCGTGGAGCACATCGAGGACGGCCGAGACTCGACGGGATCGTTCTCAAGGACCGCACGTCGACTTACCGTGACGGAACGCGCGTCGGGTGGTCGAAGGTCAAGGATCGCTCGTGGCACGAGCGCGAGGCATGGCGGTTCGACCGCCGATGATGTTGGGGTACCGTTCGACGACGATGCGTGAGCGGGGCCGGGCGGCGAAGCGAATCACCTCGATGACCTTGATCGCCGGGTTCGTCGTCCTCGGAGGCTGTGCGCAAGCGCCGATCGCCTCGAGCCCGCTTACGCCATCACCGACGGCCGCCTCGCTTCCTCCGACGCAAGCGCCTTCGCCGTCGGCCTCGGCCAGCCCGAATCCCCTCGCGAGCCCGAGTCTCACGGGCGGCTACGTAGTCGATGGGTCTGGCAGGAAGCTGGCGATGACCTGCTGGGGAGCGGGTCAGCCCGCGGTCTTCCTCGAATCCGGCGGAGGCGCTATCGACGAATTCACTGACAGCCGGCTCGTCGAGCGCCTAGCGGTCGACAGGCAGGTCTGCCTGTACAACCGCGCAGGCCGATCGCCGAGTGATCCGGCGCCGGATCGTGCTCGCGAAGCCGAGGACGTCGCCGCAGATTTTCAGGCGCTCGTCCGGGCTGCACAGATACCTCCGCCGTACGTCCTCTTCGGGCGGTCATTCGGCGGCATGGTGGTGACGTTCTACGCGTCGAAGTACCCGACCGACGTCGCAGGCGTAGTCGTCTTCGACAGCCCAGCGCCGAGTGCGACCATGACGAAGGAAGACTTTCCGGAGGGAGTGTGGGACTTCCCCGACAACGTCGAGCATCTGAACGTACTCACCGGGTTCGAGAACCGGTTCGGCAAGCAACCCGTTCACATCAGCGCGCCGCTGATCCTGATAAGCCCGACGCACGGGGAGTCGACACCCGAGGATCGCTATTGGCTTCAGACGAGCAAGGACGCAAGCCAGGTGATCCTGGAGGGTGGCACCGAGGTGATCGACACCCAGGCCGACAAGGTCGCCGAGCAGGTCCTGAGCATCTCCCGTTAGGCTCGAACTGTCCGTCCTTGAGGTGCTTGCCGCGTACCAAGGCATCTGATCCCACATCGCGGGTAGGGAAATGACCCTAGTTCGGCCCGACGGTCAACACGGGTATGGTCGCGCCCTCGAGGCACCCGTTTGTCCCCCAGTTTGGCGGCCCGACCCCAAACGCCCGGAGCGGACCCCCAGCCCTCCGGGCGTTCCCCTCTACCGGCGCGACGCCCGCAAGATCGTCGCAACCCACCGAGGCGGGCGCCTCGCACGAAAGCCGGCCGGCGACGGCTAGCGTGGTCGTCCGACGCAGATGGAGGTCCACGCCGTGCCGCAGAAGGAACACCTGCCAAACGTCAGCGACAAGGAACAGAAGATGTACGAGCACGTCAAGCGTAGCGAGCGGCAGCGCGGGCATTCGCTCAAGGAGTCGAAGGCGATCGCGGCGGCGACGGTCACGAAGCACCACAACGAGTCGGACCACAAGAGCTGCACCTGATGGCGAAGGTCATCGCCGGAATCACGCTCTCAGTGGACGGCTACATCACCGGCCCGGACGACGGTCCGGGCAAGGGACTGGGCGATGGTGGCGAACGCCTGCACTACTGGGTCTTCGGCGGCCCTTGGAGTTATGAGCACGAGCCCCGGGGCGAGCCCCTCGGCCAAGACGCCGAGTATCTCAACGAGACGAAGGCGCGGGTCGGCGCGGTCGTCATCGGCCGCAATATGTACGAGGCCGCCGAGCACTGGGGCGACAAGAACCCGTTCGGCGTGCCTGTCTTCGTGGTCACACATCGGCCGGAGGAGGACCCCGAGAACGGGGAATTCACCTTCGTCGGAGACTTCGAGGAAGCCATGGATCGCGCCACGGAGGTCGCCGGAGACAAGGCTGTGAGCATCGGCGGCGGCGGCGACATGATCAGGCAAGGGCTCGATGCCGGCCTTATCGACGAGCTCGACATCATCGTCGCGCCCGTCATCCTCGGGGGCGGCAAGCACCTCTTCGAGGACTTCACGAAGTCCTTGGATCTGGAGAACCGGGGCGTACGACAGTCGCGGTGGGCGACCTTCATCCAGTTCGAGGTTCGACGATAAGCCGGCGACCACGAACGGCCAAGGACACTCCACGAGCCTTTCGGGCCGCGTCCAGGACGCGGTGCACCGGGCTCGTCCTCCGGGTCGTCCAGATGACTGCTTGCCGCGACTGTCGCTCGCTGTCGGCCTCCGATATGTGTGTCGCGGCGGTCCCGCACATGAAGAGGCCCCGGTCGGTTTATCCCGCCGGGGCCTTCCCTTCGTTTACGCAGTCTTCTCTTCGTCGACGTCGTCGATCCTCTCGACCATGCGTGTCGTCCAGTTTCCCGTGCCCCGGTCGTCACGGGCGAGCGCCGACAGGCCCTTCCTCAGCACGTCGACCTCGTCAGCGTCGAAGCGTTCGGCTCGACCACTCGCCATTCAGCGACGGCCGCCCTCGTCGCCTCTCGCGCGGAGGGGCGGTCCTTCGGCCTCGATCGGGTCAGCCCCTCACACCCTCGCCCCGGGCTCACCGTGGGCGATGTAGCCACCAGGTCGCGCCTTCCCCCAGTCTTGTGAATCCCGTCCGGGCATAGAGATGTTCGCCCTCTGGTGTGGCGTTGAGGACGAAGCCCAGCGGGCCGCTTGACGCGACCGCGGCCGCTGCGACGGTGTGGAGCAGCGATCTGCCGAGTCCCTGCCGCCGGTAGGCGGGCCACACCGCCATGTCGTAGATCCCGATCGTCTCGCCGTCGCTGTGTGCCCAGGCGCGGCCGGCTTGGTGGCCATCGACGCGGGCGACCGCATGCCACGTTCGGGTGGGCTGCGCCGTGACGAGTCGGAGCATGCAACGCCCGTGATCGTCATATTCCGGCGTCGCTTCCTCGAGCGCGACGCGAGGATCGACGTCGGCGAGATCGCCGGCGGTGCGTCGGGCCATCCATGACGGTTGCCAGCCCCGTTCGAAGCCTGCGCTGGCGAGCGGTCGAGGGTCGACGTCGAGGCCGAGCCATACGCCGATGCTCGAATAGTCCTGGTCCCACGCTGCCGTCACACCGCGTCGCAGGTCCTCCGCCGGGATCTCGTGCGGGAACATGAGCATGGCGTCCCCATCCGGTGCCGGAGCCACCCAGATCAGGGGACCGGTCACCCACTCGCGCCCGCCACAGGCATCGGCGAGAGACCGGAACCAATCCGTCTGATTGCGTTCACATCCGGCGATCGTCAGTCGCTCGCTGGACGGCGGCATCGTCGAAGCCTATCAATCGACGACCAGCCTCGGGACGTGACACCCGACCTCGGCGCCGTAACGGGGGCTGCGCGGGAAGCGGCAGAGCCGCATCATCGAGGTATGGGACGAGGCTTGACACCGCCGGCCGACGGATGAGGGAGTCGCGCGCCACCGCGCACGTGCGCGGATCGACCCTGCTGCTGCTCGGCCGCATGCTGTCGATCGGGATCAACCTGATCACGCAGGCGATCATCGCCCGATACCTCTCGCAGGCAGAATTCGGCGCCTTCGCCTTGGCCGTGGGGATCGCCGGCGTCGGCCAGGTATTCATCACTCTCGGTCTCCACCGGGGCGCCACCCAGTTCTTCGCGCGATACGAGGAGGCGGGCGACGACCAGCGGCTCGTCGGTTCGATCCTCGTCAACATCGCGGTGATCGTCGGGCTCGGCGTCATCCTCGTTCTCGGCGTCGCTGTCGCGCAGGGCCTACTCATGGCGGGCGGCGTGTTGGACCCGACGGCTGGCGCCCTTCTGCTGGTCCTGGTCGCGCTGGCGCCGATCGACGCCCTTGACGACATGCTCATCGCCCTGTTCGCGGTCCTTGGCAGTTCGCGCGCGATCTTCCTGCGCCGCTACCTCGTCGGTCCGCTCCTGCGTCTCGGTGTTGCCGCGACCCTCGTGTTCGCTAACGGCGACGCGATGCAACTCGCGATCGGGTATTTCCTCGCGACGCTCCTGGGTCTCGCCGCGTATGGGGCGTTCTTCGTCCGCATGCTCGCCGATCGTGGTGTCACGCGGTCGCTGCGCGACGCACCGCCGACCGCGCCCGCTCGCGAGATCCTCCGGTTCTCGCTCCCGTTGCTCTCGAACGACGGCGTGTGGCTCCTTGTGAACACATTGCCTCTGGTCGTCCTGACCGCAGCCAGCGGGCTTGAGGAGGTGGCAGCGTTCCAAGTGATCCGTCCGGCGGCGTCGCTCAACACGATCGTCGCCAGCAGCTTCTACGTGCTCTACCTCCCAGTCGCTTCGCGAATGGCGCTGCGCAACGACAGGGAGGCGTCAGCCGAGCTGTTCTGGCGGACGGTGATCTGGGTGACCGTCCTGAGCTTCCCGATCTTCGCGGCGACGTTCGCCTTCGGCCGGCCCATCGCGGGTCTGCTCTTCGGTGAGCGGTACGAGCCGTCGGGGACGTACCTGAGCATCCTGGCGATCGGCTACGCGGTGAACGCCACGCTCGGGATCAGTGGCACGACACTTGGGGCACATGGGCACACGCGCACCGTGGCCGTCGTCAACGTGGTAGCCGCCGTATTCGGGGTCGTGATCACCCTTGTCCTGATCCCGCTCTGGGGAGCACTGGGTGCGGCGGTCTCGGCCGCTCTCACCCTGATCGTGCAAAGCCTGATGCTGCATGTCGCCATGCACCGCGAAGTGGCGATCCCGCTGCTCGACCGCGAGGCCGTCCGCGTCTTCAGCGTCGTCGGCCTCGCCACGCTGGCACTGGTCCTGGTCGTGGCGACCACGGCGTTCGGCTGGGGTACGGTGATCGCCGCAGGCCTCGTAACGCTCAGCGTCCTCATCCTTAACCGGCGCGCGTTGCGGATCGACGAGCTCTTCCCGGAGATCCGCGTCGTCATCGCGTTGATCGAACGTTTCATCCCGAGGCGGACGGGATGACCGGCCGATGGCCGCTTACGTGAGGTACACCTCGTTCTCCCGGATCGATGGGACGAGGGTCAGATCGTCGACGTGGGCCGTGATGAAGTCGAGATCGCGAAGCTGCCCCGATCGGCGTAGGTAGGCCACGCTGTTGCTGATCTCGATGTCGCTGACCGTCGACTTCCGCCAGCGCTCAGCGACTTCGACGGTCTCTGCGCTCGCGGGCGTGAATCCCGCGTCGATCAGCCTGTGGGCGATCCAGGCACAGCAGAGCTGGTCCTCCTCGCGGAACTCGCCCCGGCTCCCGGCTCCGATCAAGGCGACGTCAGTGTGCTGCTCGACAAGCCGCCGCGCGACCGCGCTGACGTTCCGAAGACACGCAAGATAGGCGCGCGCCGCGGCCTTCGCGGAAGCGAGCACAAGCTGCGCACCCGAGGTCGACAGCATCACGACGGGGCGGTGACCGTCCGACCGGGCGACCAGATCAGCCGGGCTGTTGTTCATGTCGAATCCCACGGGCACGTGGCCTCCGACCTCACCCGCGAGCAGCGCCTCTCCCAGTCGGTCTCGGTACTCCAGGGCCTCGTCGACGTCGCGAGCCACGATGCAGCGCCGACCGACGGCGAGGGCGGTGACCGCGAGCGTCGTCGCGCGGATCACGTCGATGGCGACGATCGTCCGACCCTCGTGCCGGGCGACGCTCTCGGGGAAGACATCGATCACGAACGAGCGGCCCGATGTCGATCGCGGAAGAGTCATCGATCCTTCGGGCGAGGCGGGCGCAGGTTGTCATGGCCGAACGCGTCGGAGTGGAGGCCCCGGCGATAGATCTCGACTCGGAGGATCTCCTCCAGCCGGATGTTGCAGAGGTGGACCTCCGGACCGAAGTGGTTCAGGAGTGCGAACTGGCTCCGCTTGTCGGGCGCCTCGAAAATGGCCGTCTCGAATCCGAATGCCTCCACGAATCGGTCGGCATTGGCCTCATCGAGACGGCCCTGGTCGTCGAAGATGCCGACACCGACGGCGCTCTCGCGCGCCTCGATGACCAGCTGGACGGCGCCTGCATCGAGCCAGCGCCGACCGAGATCGATCAACTCGCCGACGACATCGGTCGTGAACGCACCGCCATGCTTCTTGCCGAGTTCGAGCTGGACGTCGAGCCCTCGCTCGCGTGCCACCGACACGACCTCGTCGGCACCAAGGGGCATCTCCGTGAAACCCATCCCCGCCTCGATCCGCGTGATGCCGACATCGGCGACGAGATCCAGATAGGCGGGCAGCTGGCCCTGGGCGACGGCGATCTCGAACGGCCCGCCACCGGTCACCGTCGGGACGGCGTGGTCGCGGCACAGCGCGACCTTCCGACGAGTCACGTCCTCGTTGGCGATGATCCAACCTGCCATCGAGATCTTCATCGTCTCCATGAGGTGAGCGCTCTGGATCAGATGACCTTCGAAGGTGTAGGGGTCGTAGCCGGGGTCGAACGGGCAGGTCGTCGGTTTCATCGCCGGGACGCCGATCATCGATAGGTAGTCCCGCGTGCGGCGCGAACCGCTTGGGACGGTCGCGTCCGATCCGGAAGGCGGTCGTCTATTCATCGGACCTGGATGCTGCCGCGCGACGGCCGTCGGCGAGCGGCCGTTGCCTCCACCCTTCGGTCCAACGAGGTAGCCATCCGAAGGAACGGCTGCACGTCGTCTCGTGCGAAATACGCTCCTTCGCGGACATCCCTCAGAGACGTCAGCCAGCTCCGGATACCGAGCGATCCCTCACGCGCATAGAGGATCGACGATCGCAGGTCGGCGCCCTCGTTGATCCAGCGCCGGCCGTTCCTTGGCTCGGCGGTGGGTACCGGTTGACCGGTCAGGTCGAGATACAGGGCACGGACGACGTCCATCCCGTTACCGGCAACGAATAATCGGAACGTCGCACCGATCCGCGGATTGACGTCGAGCACCTTGTATCGGCGATCACGTGCGTCGAAGCGATAGCCGATATCCAGGATGCCGCTGTAACCGAGCTCTTTCATCCACCGAACGGTCATCTCCTCGACCTCCCGGTTCGGCAGGCAGACGCCGAGGCTCGTGGCGCCCGTGTGGATCGGCGTCTGCCGGATCTTGCGACCGGTGAAACCGACGAGGCAGTCGGCGTTCGCGTCGAAGTAGCCGTTGAACATCCAGATGTCGTCATCGCCGCCCGGGATGTATTCCTGGAGCATCAGGTTGGGGTCGGCCGGATCCTCTAGTTCGATGTAGAGCCGCTCGAGGCTTCGCGCGTCCTCGACGATCACCATCCTGCGGCCCGTCCGCGCCTTGAGGCGTGCCCCATCGATACCCTTGAGCATCACGGGGAAGACGGCACCTTCGGCGTAGCGCCGGACGTCGTCGACGCCGGTGGGGAAGTCGACCTTCGGGGTCGGCACGCCGTGGCGGTCGGCGAGGTCCGCCATGGTCCGCTTGTTGGCCAGCGAGGCTGCAAGACCGCGTGGTCGCTCCGGGATCAGAAAACCGGCGGCAAGCGTGTCCCGGTGCTCATCGACCAGGACGGATGTCTGGTCAGTCGTCGGGATGAGGATGGGTCGGCGATCGAACGTATCGGCGACTCGTAGGAGCCGGTCGGCGATGGCATCCGGGCTCCCGGCGGCGACATCGAGCCGGATCCGCGAACGCAGATACCGCGAGTAGGAAGGCGCCCGCCGGGGATCTGGATCGACGGCATGGACGGCGATACCGAGACGACCGAGGCTTCGAAAGATCCCGAGGGGGCCGTGGGTTTGCGCGCTGATGACGACCACCGGCGTGTTCGGGTCGATCCCCTCGATCGATGGTGGTCGTTGCCGGATGAGTCGGACGGACGGTGTGTCGGTCCGCGGGCGGCGGCCATCGGCGGATCTGCCCCCGCTCTGGGCGGTCCTTGCCACGCTGCGCGAAGCCACTTGGCCTTCGTGATGGGCACGCACGACGCCCAGAACGCTAACGGACCGGCATCCGAATCGGGAACAGCGCTCGATCCATCGACGGCAGCGTGCCCCAAACCGCCGCATGTTGCCAATTGCCACAATCGACCATTGGCACCGTCAAAGTTGATGACCGTCGACTCTCCTGGTGCCGCACACGGGCACCGTTCAGCGGGCGTCCTCGGCGTGACGGAGGTCCGCGAACACCACGGCCGTACACTGGGCGACTGGTGGAGGTCGGTTCAGATCCGGCTGCCCCGACCATCTCCCACGCATCGGGATCCCCCACGATGAAGGTTCCCAGCGCGACAGCTGCGGAGGAGCGCTACTTCGAGCGCGTGGCCGAGGACTGCGAACACATCCTTGGGCCGGAGATCGAGCTGCGCTCCCTCGAGATGGAATCCGCCTCCGGCGTCGTCCTGCGGCTCAAGTACGGACTCGGCAAGGCGGACTGGACGAGCGAGGGTCGAGGGGAAACGGTCATCGAAGCGCACGCGGCACTCCGCGAGAAGCTGGTGCTCGACCGTATCCGGATAGGTGTGCGCGCGCTGTACAAGGACCTCCAGTCGTAACGCGGAGTAGCTGCCATCACGGACTCCTTCGCCGTTACCATCTGACCGGACGCGACCAAAGGCCTCGGAAGGCCGCCCGCACTGCGTCCAGGAGGTACAGATGGGCATCATCGCGTGGATCGTCCTCGGTGCGATCGCCGGGTGGATCACGAACCTGATCATGGGCGGGGGCGAAGGCGTGATAGGGACGATCATCCTCGGCATCATCGGCGCGGTCGTCGGTGGGTTTCTGGCGGGCACGGTGCTCGGTGTCGCGGACGTTACGGGCATCAACATCAGCAGCATCATCGTGGCCGTCATCGGCGCGGTGATCGTCGTCGCCGTGTATCGGGCCGTCATCGGACGACGCGCCGCGGTCTGACATCGACCCTCGACTCGGGCATCTGAGTCGAGGCAGGTGGCATGAGGAGGGGACGATAGGTGCTGCCGTCTGACCAACCACAAGGGTCGGTCACCGGTAGCACCTTGCCCGCCGGGCTCGTCTTGGCGGACGCCTACTCCAGGTTCGCCGCGTACCTGCTCGACGGTTTCGTGCTCGCCGCACTGACCTCGATCCCGCCGGCCCTCCTCGGGCTGTACGACTACTCATCCGCCACGTATCCGCCTCCGCCGATGCCACGCGCGACCTTCATCGGGACGACGATCTTCAGCATCGCGATCCAGGCCGCGTACTTCCTGTGGTTCTGGACAGCCGGTCGACGTGCGACGCCGGGTCAGCGCGTCTTCAGCATCCAGATCGGCAACGCGTTCGATGGTCAAGCGCTGACCATGACCCAGGCGATCACGCGCTGGCTGGCGATGGGGTGGTGGCTGGAGATCCTCGTGCTGCTGCCCTTCTTCGGCGTCGCCGTCGCCGCCTACGCAGCCACCGGGATCTGGTTCGTCGTGATCGCGGCGTCGATCGTGCTCAGTCCGACCAAGCAGGGGATCCACGATCGGCTCGCCCGGTCTGCGCTCGTCCGTCCCGCCGGTCCGACGAATCGATGGGCGATCGGTTGTGTCTGGGCGTATGTCGCGATCGCGCTCTTCGGGCTGCTGATGCTCGCCCTCGTCTTGTACCTCTTCAACGCGATCGACCGCTCTACCATCTACCCACCCGGTATGGATCCCGTCGACATCTTCAGCGCGCAGATACGGGAGTTCTGGCCCTACTGACGGTCCCTATGATGAGAGCCCCTCAGGGAGGTGAGGACCATGACTCAGCCACCGGACGAACGTCCTCGACCAGACCAGCCGGCGGGTGAAGGCGCGCCCGAGAACGAGCCCACCGTGGCCTGGACCCCACCGGATCCAGATCCGGCGACGCCACCGGACCAGGGCGGCGTGGGTTATGCGGCGATCCCCGACGAGGGTGCCCCGGCCGCCGCGGAGCAGCCGCCGGTCCCGCCCGCGCCGAACATGCCGACGGAACCACCGGCCGCGCCGCCCGAAACTCCCGCCGACGCGTCGCCTCCTCCGCCGAGTCCCATCATCAGCGCCGCGCCGACAGAGCCGGCGTCGGGCTGGCAGACACCGACGGCGTCGACGCCAGCGGCGGTCCCGCCGGGTTCGGGCTGGGAGGTGCCGCCGGCAGCTGCGGCTGTCGCGACGACGCAGGACGGCTACGTCATCTCCGGCGTCGGTTCCCGGATCGTCGCCTGGCTGATCGACACGACGCTCGCCGGCATCATCCCAGCGCTGATCAGCCTGTCGCTGATCGATTTCCAGGGGATCGTCCGGAACGCGATCCAGCAGGCGGAGCAAAACCCGACAGGGCGCTTCGATTCGACCGTCTACACGATCCCCGTCACGCTCGACTACATCCTGATCACGCTGATCACGGTAGGCATCCAGTACCTGTACTTCGTCGGATTCTGGACGAGCCGCTGGCGCGCTACGCCCGGGATGATGGGTCTCCAGATGCGTGTCGTCGATGCGATGACGGGAGGCACGTTGTCGATCGTCGAGGCGACCAAGCGCTGGATCGCCCTCGGCTTCCCGTTGGCGCTTCTGGCGCTCATCGCGCCACTCCAAAGCGCGGCCGGTGTGATCCAGTTCGCCCTGCTCATCTTCCTGTTCTTCACGACCGTGACCAACGCGCGCCGGCAGGGTCTTCACGACCGGTGGGCGAACTCGCTCGTGATCCGGTCGGCGACGAGCGGCAATGGCGCGACCGTCGTCGGCTGTCTCCTGTGGGGCGTCCTGATCATCGTCCTCGCTTTCGTCGCCTCGACGATCGTGCTGGCGAACATCTGGCCGACGATCCAGGACTACATCAACACGTTCCCTAGTCCGGCGCCTTGACGAGCGACACCCCGGGCTGCTCTCGATGGTCGCGTTGATCTTCCTCGGAGGCCAGGTCAGCACGATCCTCTCGAACATCGGGGGATCCGTCTGACGACGGCGCCTCGCCAAAACGACCCATCCGTGGAGACGCCACGCGACATGGATCCTGCGGCATTCCGCGCCGCCGCGCACGTCATCGCGGATGTCATCGCCGACTACCTCGAGAACGTCGAGCAGTACGCCGTCTTTCCGTCCGTCGAACCCGGTTCGCTACGCCCGCTCTTCCCGGGACGGCCGCCGGAGAGCGCCGAGTCCATCGATGCGATCCTCGCCGACTACGACCGTCTGATCGTCCCGAACGCCACGCAATGGCAGCACCCTGGATTCATGGCGTACTTCGCGACCACCGCCTCGGGGCCTGGCATCCTCGGCGAGATGCTCACCGCGGCGATCGGGCAGAACCCGATGCTCTGGCGTACCTCGCCGATCGGTACCGAGCTCGAGGAGGTCGTCGTCGGTTGGCTTCGACAGGGTCTGGGGTTACCGGACTCCTTCGACGGCTTGTTGACCGACACGGCATCGACGTCGTCGTTGATTTCGCTGGGCGCGGCCCGGGAAGCAGCGGGCCTCGATATCGCCGCGCGCGGTCTCGCCGGTCGAGCCGGTGTGCCGACGCTTCGCGTGTATGCATCGCAGGAGGCGCACAGCTCGATCGAGAAGGCGTGCATGACGCTCGGGATCGGTCGGGAGAACCTCGTTCGAATCCCGGTCGACGACGCCTTCGCACTCCGTCCCGACGCGCTCCGTGACGCCATCGCGGCCGACCGGGCAGCCGGTCGCCGGCCGACCGCGATCGTCGCGACGATCGGCACGACGTCGTCCACCGCGATCGACCCCGTCGCGGAGGTCGCCGACATCGCCGAGCGCGAAGGGCTGTGGCTGCACGTCGATTCGGCCTATGCCGGGCCGGTGGCCCTGATCCCCGAGCGACGAACCGCGTTCGCCGGCTGGGAACGCGCCGATTCGATCGTGGTGAACCCCCACAAGTGGCTGTTTACGCCGCTCGACGCGTCGCTCTTGCTGACGCCCCGGATGAGCGATCTCCGAGCCGCATTCAGCCTTGTCCCCGAGTACCTGCGCACGCTCGACCGCGATACGCCGGTGCGTGACTTCAACGAGTACACGCCGCAGCTCGGGCGTCGCTTCCGTGCGCTCAAGCTATGGATCCAGCTGCGCTATTTCGGGCTCGAGGGTCTACGCCGGCCGATCGAGCGGCACATCGAGATGGCGCGCGAATTCGCGGCCAGGGTCGACGACGCCGCCGACTGGGAGCGGTTGGCGCCGGTCCCGTTCTCGACGGTCTGCTTCCGCTGGAACCCGGCTGACGGGACGCCGGACGAGGCGCTCGACGCGAGGAATGCCGAGATCATGGACGCGGTCAACCGCTCGGGCGATGTGTTCCTTTCCCATACGCGGCTCGGCGGCCGGTTCACGATCCGACTGTCGGTCGGCAATCTCCGCACGGAGCCGCGACACGTCGAGCGGGCGTGGGCACTGCTCCGTGAGGCGGCGACCGCGTGACCTCGAGGCCCGACCCGGAGGACGTGCTGTTCTTCACGACGACCGACGAGCTGCGCGAGTGGTTCGACGCGAACCACCAGACGGCGGAGGAGCTGTGGCTCGGCTATCACAAGAAGCGGACGGGCAGACCGACCATCAGCTGGTCCGACGCCGTCGACGAGGCGCTGTGCGTCGGTTGGATCGACAGCGTCCGGTATGCGCTCGATGACGATCGCTCGGCCCAGCGGTTTACCCCGCGGCGCGCGGGGAGCACGTGGAGCGCGATCAACGTGCGGAAGGTCGCCAAGCTGACGGCCCAGGGTCGGATGCGACCAGCCGGGCTCGCCGCGTATGGCGCGCGCGATCCCGGCAAGACCGCGATCTATTCGTACGAGCAGGCGGAGGCGGCGCTCTCGGACGAGGAAACGGCCCTGATCCGCGCCGACGAGGCAGCCTGGGTGGACTGGCAGCGCCGAGCGCCGTCGTACCGCCGGACGGTGACGCACTGGATCGTGAGCGCGAAGAAGCCGGAGACGAGGGCGCGCCGTCTGGACGCTCTCATCGACGCGTCCGCGGCCGGAGAACCGGTCGGCCCGATGCGAGCGACGCAGCGCTCTGTCAAACCAGCTGCACCGCGGTCGACGAGCGAGTGAGCGCATCACGGATAATGGCCGCATGCCCCCGATCAACGAGCTGACCCGCATCGAGCCCGCCCATCTCGCGATGCTCGAGAAGCAAGGCACCTTTACGACGGGTCTTCTGCTCGAACGCTCCGAGACGCCGACCCGGCGGCAATACCTCGCCGATCAGGTCGCGGCGACGACGAACGACGTCCTCGAATGGCGCGACGAGGCGCTGATGCTCAACCTCGCGAGCTTCGGCCCCGACGATCACCAGCTCCTGATCCAGTCCGACATCATCGGCCTGCGCGACATCCTCGCCCTGTCCGTGGAGGAGTTCCAGGCGCGCATCGCCCGGGGCGCGACGGAGCTCAAGCGTGAGCCGCCCCCTGAGCTGACCATGGTGGGCTGGTGGGAGCAGGCCAAGACGCTCGAAGAGGAATAGACCTACGCGGGCTACGATGCCCGCGTGCGCAGCCCGCTCAACGTCCTCGCCGATGTCTGGATCGGCCTCGCGACCGCGTTGGCGATCCTCGCGGTGACGATTCCGTTCTTCCTCAACCCGGCCTGGGTCGGGTTCGAGCAGGGACGCGCTCAGGCGACGGCCTGGACGGGTTTCAGCGAGGCGGATCTGACCACCGCCACGAACGCGATCCTGTCGGACCTCATCGTCGGACCGCCCGACTTCGATGTCAGCGTCGACGGTGCGTCGGTCCTGAACGACCGCGAGCGGTCGCATATGCGTGACGTGCGCGGCGTGTTCATGGGCTTCTTCGCCCTCGCCATCGTCGCCTCGGTGTCGGCCCTCGTCATCGCGGCCCGTCGTCGCGGCGAGGAGCGAGCGTTGACGTGGCGAGCCGTCCAGGGAGGCGCGCTCGGCCTGATCGCTTCACTCATCGTGGGTGGGGTGATCGCGTTCTTCGCTTTCGACGCCCTGTTCGAGACGTTCCACCGGATCTTCTTCTCGAGCGGCTCGTACGCCTTCGACCCGACCACGGATCGCCTGGTCCAGCTGTTCCCGTTCCAGTTCTGGAACGAGACGGCGATCGCCGTCGGGGTCGTGAGCATCGTCATCGCGCTCGTCGTGGCGTTGCTCGTCGCTCGCCGTCTTGACCGTGCCGCCGACGACGCACCCGTCGCGGGATCGCTCGAGCGCTCGCGTCCGTGACCGCTGACCGACTCCTTACCGTCGAGGAGGCGCGCGAGCGCGTCTTCGCCGCGATCGCGGGACCGACGGTGTCCGAGGTCGCGTGGCTGTCCGAGGGGCTCGGCCGAGTCGCCGCCGAACACCTCACGAGCCCGATGGCGCTCCCGCCCTGGGACAACTCCGCGATGGACGGCTATGCGATCCGAGCCGCAGACACGTCGGCCGCGACTGAGCCCGCTCCGAACCAGCTCGAAGTGATCGGCGAGGTCCGTGCGGGGCAGCCACCGGACATCAAGGTCCGCCGCGGGACAGCGATCCGCATCGCGACCGGGGCGCCGATCCCGGGAGGTGCCGACGCGGTGATCCCAGTCGAGCAGACGACGCCCCTCGACGCCGCGGGGAACGCCGTCGGTCCTCGGGGCAGGGACGCGACCGGGCCGTTGCCTGCAAAGATCGCGGCGCATAGCGCGATCGAGCCGGGTGGGTCGATCCGGCGCAAAGGCAGCGACCTCGCCGCCGGCACGCCGATCATCGAGCCGGGCACGCTCCTCACGCCGGCGGTCATCGGCCTGGCGGCCGGCGTCGGCCTCGAGCTGATCAATGTCCATCGCCGGCCGCACGTGGGAGTGCTCGCGACGGGTGACGAGGTTCGCGGGCGAGGCGCGGGATTGGGAGCGGCGGGTATTCCGGATGCGAACGGGCCCGCCTTGGTGGCGATGGTCGAGGCGGCCGGCGGCTACCCGGACACCCTCGGCATCGCGGCGGACCGGTTCGACGATGTCCGAGCAAGGATCTGTGCGGGACTCGTCGGAGGGGCGGACGCCATCATCGTGTCCGGCGGCGTGTCGGTCGGGCCGTACGACGTCGTCCGCGACGCGTTCCGCGAGTTCGGCGAGATCGAGCTGTGGCGCGTCGCCGTCCAACCCGGTAAGCCGTTCGCGTTCGGGACCGCCCGCGCGCCGGGTGACGACGGCAGCGACCCGAGCCGTCCGCCGACCTTGCTGTTCGGCTTGCCTGGCAACCCGGTGTCGACGTTCGTGACCTTCGAGCTGTTCGTGCGACCGGCGCTCCGGCGTCTGGGCGGCTTCAGAGACGACGCCATCTATCGACCGATCGACCGAGCCGTCCTCGCCGACGACGTCTCGAAGTCGAGCGGTCGCCGCGGCTTCATCCGCGTGTTCGTCGATCGGGACGACCGAGGCACGCCGCGCCGCGACGAGCGCGGACGCGTCACGGCACATCTCGCCGGGGGCGCACCCGGCCAGGGGAGCCACGTGATGTCGGCCCTCGCGACCGCAGACGCGCTCGCCGTCATCCCCGAGGAGCACGACAGCCTCTCTACGGGGGCCGAGGTCGAGCTGTGGTGGCTCGACCGGGCATGACCGCTATCCTCGACGCCTGATGGATCCCAAGACGACTCGCGGTCCGGCGCCGCGCGCGGAACGTCGCCGACTGACCCACGTCGACCGCACCGGTCGGCCGCGGATGGTCGATGTATCCGACAAGCCCGCGACGGCGCGACGAGCCGTGGCTGAGGCCTTCGTGTCGATGTCTGACGAGACCTTGAGCCTCGTCATCGACGGGGGAGGCCCGAAGGGCGACGTGCTCGGTGTCGCTGAGCTCGCCGGGGTGATGGGCGCGAAGCGGACGAGCGAGCTGATCCCGCTATGCCATCCGTTGCCGCTCACCGATCTCAAGGTGACGATCACGCCGGATCGGGCCACGAGCAGTCTGCGTATCCGTGCGGAGGCCGCCACCACCGCTCAGACCGGCGTCGAGATGGAGGCCATGACGGCCGTCTCGGTCGCGGCGCTGACCGTCTATGACATGGTCAAAGGCGTCGAGCGAGACGTGTCGATCGGCGGGATCCGTCTCATCGCGAAGAGCGGGGGCAAGAGCGGCGAGTGGCTGCGCGACGAGCGCAACGACGCGCCCCGGCCCCCGAAGCGACCCGGCGCCCGTAGTGCCGGCCGCATCAACCGATCGACCCGGTCGCATCGGGCACCGTCGAATCGCTCGACGTAGACGCGGCAGCGCCTTCGAAGCAGCCGCTATCATCGCGGCCATGCCGCCGGTCGACGCGCTCTCGCTGGCATCGGTGGGGCGCGCTCCTCGATGAGACGCGCACTCGTGATCACTGCAAGCGACCGCGTGAACGAGGGGACGCGTGAGGACACCTCTGGCGTCGGCGTTGGTGAACGCCTGCAGGCCCTCGGTTTCACCGTCCAGCGCGCGGTGCTCCCCGACGAACGAGCCGAGCTGACGGACGTCCTGCGTGCGTCCTCGCGAACCCACGAGCTGATCGTCACGACGGGAGGCACCGGTCTGACGCCCCGTGACGTGACGCCCGAGGCGACCCGGGATGCGATCGACTACGAGGTTCCCGGCCTTGCCGAGGCGATGCGAGCCGCGGGCCGACGGTCCACGCCGCTCGCGGACCTGTCGCGTGGCGTGGTCGGTGTGATCGGCCGGGCTCTCGTCGTGAACCTGCCAGGCAGCCCGAAGGGCGCCATCGAATCGTTGACCGCGATCGAGCCGGTGCTCGACCACGCACTCGAGACGCTCGCCGGGCCGTTCGATCATGAGACGACCGCACCTGCCGGGAATCGCGACCGATGACGTTGTTCGCGCCTTTCGCCGAGGTCCCGTACTACCCGCTCGTCTTCCCCCTGTTCTGGGGCGCGATGGTGATCTTCGTGCTGGCGATGGCGCGTCACCTGCGGGTCTTCGCCGCCGCGCGGGTCGAGGGCCCGAGCCCGCTGGCCGACATCCCGCGCCGCTTCGTCGGGCTGATCCAGTACGCGTTCATCCAGACCAAGATGTTCAAGGACTGGCGCGCCGGGCTGATGCATGCGGGCATCTTCTGGGGCTTCGTGCTGCTGACGATCGGGACCGCGAATATCGTCACGGGCGGCGTCATCGAGCAGATCCTGTCGATCCCGTTCGACGGGCTGATCTGGACCGTGATCAGCGCGATGCAGAACACCGTCGCAGTGATCGTTCTCGTGTCGATCGGTTGGGCGTACGTCCGGCGGCTCATCACGAAGCCACGCCGTCTGACCTACAACCGTGACGCGCTGATCATCCTGGCGATGATCGGCGGGGTCGTCCTGACCGAACTGCTGGCCGAGACCTTCGAGTTCGCCGCTCATGGTGATCAGCCCGGGGCGTACGTCTCGGCGGCCCTCGCGGCGCCGCTCCGAGCGAATCTGCCGCAGGCGACGAACGAGGCGCTGTTCGCGGTGCTGTGGTGGGCCCACATCGCGCTCGTCGCGGCGTTCCTGATCTATCTGCCGTTCAGCAAGCACCTCCACATCGCCACGGCCTTCCCGAATATCTGGTTCCGCAAGCTCAGGCCCCGCGGCGAGCTGCCGCAGATGGACCTGGAGGATGAGAACGCGACCTTCGGTCTCAAGTCGCTCCAGGATCTGGGCTGGAAGGACTTGCTCGATGGCTTCACGTGCACCGAGTGCGGTCGATGCCAGCAGGCGTGTCCGGCGTGGAACACGGGGAAGCCGCTCAATCCGAAGACATTCATCATGGGGATCCGGGAGATGTCGGTCGAAGCCGAGCACGGCATCGACCTGATCCCGAACTCGCCGATCGTCCGCGAGACCTACGGGCTCGACGACACCCGGCCCTCGCCGACGGCGATGGCGAAGCCCATCGTCGATGACGCGATCCCGTATGAAGCCGTGTGGGACTGCGTGACCTGCGGCGCGTGCGTCGAGGCGTGCCCGGTGCTGATCGAGCACGTCGACAAGATCGTCGGGCTCCGCCGGAACCTGGTGCTCGAGGAGTCGCGCTTCCCCCAGGAGCTGACCGCGGCCTTCCGATCGATGGAGGGACAGGGGAATCCGTGGGGCCAGCCCGCATCGCAGCGTCTCGACTGGACGAAACCGTTGCCGTTCGAGGTCGCGACGGTCGCGGACATGGCCGCTGACGGTGGGCTCGACGGCCTCGAGGTCCTCTACTGGGTCGGCTGTGCGGCAGCGTTCGATCCGCGCAACCAGAAGGTCGCCCGGGCCGTCGCGACATGCCTTCATGCCGCGGGCGTGAACTTCGCCGTGCTCGGGCAGGAGGAGTCGTGCACAGGCGACCCGGCGCGGCGGATGGGCAACGACTACGTCTACCAGATGCTCGCGACGAGCGCGGTCGACACGTTGAACAAGTACAAGATGGGCGAGCGGACGATCGTCACCGCCTGCCCGCACTGCTTCAACACCATCGGCAACGAGTACGGTCAGCTCGGTGGCTCGTTCCGGATCGTCCACCACTCGACGTTCCTCGCCGAGCTCGTTTCGTCCGGCCGTCTCGCGACCGTGCCCGAGGACGCCGAGTCATCGACCGGCGACCACCGACCCGGGAGCGTCACCGTCCACGACTCGTGCTACCTCGCCCGGTACAACGGCGTCATCGAGGCCCCACGGTCGGTGCTCGGAGCGGCGGGCGTCTCCCTGACCGAGATGGACAAGAGCGGCCGCAACACGTTCTGCTGCGGCGCCGGCGGTGGCCGGATGTGGATGGAGGAGACGCGCGGCACGCGAATCAACGTCGAGCGGACGCGACAGGTGCTCGAGACGGGCGCATCGACGGTCGCGACGGCCTGCCCGTACTGCATGGTGATGATGAGCGACGGACTCGCGGCAGTCGAGGGCGGGACCACCGTCAACGCGATGGACATCAGCGAAGTGCTCGCGGCCCGGCTCGCGTCGGTCCCCGAGGATCGCCGTCTGCCGGTCGTATAGGTCAGGCCGGTGGCGGAGGTCGATCCGGCTCAGCGGTGGGAACGGCTGGTGGCTGACATGCTGGCCGAGGGGACGGCGACCTACGGCAACGACGATGGCCCGAAGCGGGCGTTCGGATCGACCTCCCTCAAGACCGACGGCCGGATCTTCGCGATGCTCGTCAAGGGCCGGCTCGTCGTGAAGCTCCCGGCGGCGCGCGTCACCCAGCTCGCCGAGGCTGGGGCAGGGGAGCGCTTCGACCCCGGACATGGCCGGATCCAGAAGGAGTGGCTGTCGGTGTCCGGCGACGAGCCGACGGCGTGGCGAACGCTTGCGAGCGAGGCCGAGGCATACGTGGCGAGGAGGGGTCGATGAGCGATGGGGACCTGTCCGGGCTCACGCCGCACGAGCTCCAGAACCAGGCTTCCTGGGACGCCGACAGCGACGCATACCAGGAGCGGCACGGCGGTGATCTGGCCGACAGCGGTGGGGTCGCGTGGGGCACGACCCAGATCCCGGAGTCCGAGCTGCGCGTCCTCGGCGACGTCGCGGGCAAGGATGTCCTCGAGCTCGGTTGCGGCGCCGCGCAGTGGTCGATCGGGTTGGCGAAGCTCGGCGCGCGGCCGATCGGGATCGACCTGTCGGAACGGCAACTCGAGCACGCCCGGCGGCTCCAGGAGGCGGCTGGGGTGTCCTTCCCGGTCATCCACGCGAGTGCCGAAAACGTGCCCTTGCCCGATTCCACGTTCGACATCGTGTTCTGCGACCACGGCGCGATGACGTTCGCGGATCCGTATCGGACCGTTCCCGAGGCCTCGCGGCTGCTCCGGTCGGGGGGGCTCTTCGCGTTCAACCATCACACGCCGATCGAGGCGATCGCCTGGCCACTCGACGGCGACCGGGTCACGGATCGGTTCGTCGTGCCGTACTTCGGGATGCACCGCCTCGACGATGGCGAGACCACGACGTTCCAGCTCCCCTACGGCGAGTGGATCCGGCTGTTCCATGAGAACGGCTTCGAGGTGGAGGACCTGCTCGAGCTCCGTCCGGCCGATGACATCGGGAGTTCCTACCGAGACGCCGAGGAGCTCGCCTGGGCTCGACGCTGGCCGGCGGAGGAGATCTGGCGAGTCCGCAAGCGCTAGCGGCCGTGCCGGTGGCGCGATGCCTCACCCCGGCAGGTGTTTCCCGCAGTTCGAGCAGGTCGTGTCGGTCACGAGGTTTGCCGTCCCGCAGTTCGGGCAGCGCTTCATCCCCTCGCTGCTTGCGGCGAACGGGCTCTCGCGAGTCGCGTCTTCGGTGTCGTGCCGTTCTCGGCGAAGGATCATCAGCACCGCGAGCAGGCCGACGATGGCCGCGCCGATAAGGACGATCAGTTCGCTCGTCTGATCCATGGGCATCCCTCGGGACGGCCGACCCCGACCCCCGCGGCGGGACCGCCTCCTCGGGCAAGCCTAGTACGGCCATCTGCCTACGACCAGACCCGATGGTCCTGCGTCCGGCAACGCCGGAGCAGGCGATACGATGCGCCAGGTGACCTCCGCGAGCCGTGACCAAGGGTCGTTCCGCCTGACCGACGAGCAGGAGATGCTGCGAGACGCGGTACGCGTCCTTGCCGACGACCGGGTCGCGCCGCGCGCTGCCGAGATCGACCGGACCGGCGGGTTCCCCGAGGACATGCGTCGTCTGCTCGCCGATCACGACATCCTGGCCCTCCCATTCCCGACCGAGCACGGCGGACTCGGCGGGGAGCTGTTGAGCCTATGTCTCGCGGTCGAGCAGCTGAGCCGAGCGTGTGCGACGACGGGTCTCATCCTCGCGGTCCAGGAGCTCGGCAGCCTGCCGATCACGCTCGCCGGCAGCGACGAGCAGAAGGCACGCTGGTTCCCGAAGCTTGCCAGCGGCGAGCAGCTGATCGCCTTCGCGCTGACCGAGCCCGAGGCGGGGTCGGACGCCGCGGCCGCCCGCACGACCGCCAGAAGGGATGGCGACGACTACATCATCGATGGCTCCAAGCGGTTCATCAGCCAGGGCTCGGTCGCCGATCTCGTCGTCGTCTTCGCCGTCACCGACGCGGACGCGCCGCGCCACAAGCGCCTGACCGCCTTCGTGGTCGAGGTCCCGTGCGACGGCTTCGAGGTCGCGAGGGTCGAACACAAGATGGGCATCCGCGGCAGCCCGACCGCGGAGCTCGCTTTCACCAAGCTGAAGGTCCCCGCCGCCAACCGGCTCGGCGAGGAAGGTGACGGCTGGTCGATCGCGATGCGAACGCTGGACCGCAGTCGACCGGCGATCGCGGCCCAGGCCGTGGGGATCGCTCAGGGCGCCCTCGAGGTGGCGGTCTCGTATGCCCGTGATCGGCAGCAGTTCGGGCAGCGCATCGGCGACTTCCAGCAGGTCGGCGCGATGCTCGCCGATATGGACGCCGGGACCGAAGCCGCGCGCCAGCTCCTGTACAAGGCGTGCGTGGAGATCGATGCCGGGGCGGCCGACGCCAGCCGCTGGTCGGCGATGTGTAAACTCGTGGCCGGTGATACCGCCATGCGGGTCACGACCGACGCCGTACAGGTGCTCGGGGGTTACGGCTACATCGACGAGTTCCCGGTCGAGCGGATGATGCGTGACGCCAAGATCACCCAGCTCTACGAGGGGACCCAGCAGATCCAACGGCTCGTCATCGCGCGGTCCCTGCTCGGCAAGGGCGACTGACCGACGCCAGGACCCAGGGAGGTTCGAGTCCGCCTGTGCGCATCGTCGTCCTCACCAAACCCGTCCCCGACCCGGCCTCGGGCGGCGAACGCCTCGGCCCGGATGGACGCCTCGACCGCGGCAACAGCCCAGCCGTCGTCAACGGCAATGACGAGTACGTCCTCGAGAAGGCGCTCAAGCTGATCGAGGCGGCGGGTGAGGGCGAGGTCGTGCTTCTGACGATGGCGCCCGAGAACGCACCTGAGACGATGCGCAAGGCCCTCGCCATGGGCGCGACCCGCGGCGTGCTCGTGACGGATCCGGCCATCGCGGGCTCGGACACCGTCGCGACGACACGGATCCTCGCGGCGGCGCTCCAGACGCTGTCCTTCGACCTGGTGTTCGCCGGCGTCGACACCTCGGACGGTGTCGCCGGCGTCGTCGCACCGGGCGTCGCGGCGCTGACATCGATGCCCTATCTGTCCTATGCCGCGTCGATCGATCCCGACGAGGGCGCGCGCACCGTGCGCGTGAAGCGCATCACCACGGAGGGCTACGATGTCCTGGAGGCGCCGATGCCGGCCCTCATCTCCGGGACGCAAGCACTCGGGGAGCCACGGTACCCATCGCTCAAGGGGATCATGGCCGCGCGCTCGAAGGAGATCACGACGCTCACGCTAGCTGACCTCGGGATCGACCCCGGCACGGTCGGCCTGGGCGGTGCGCTCACGAAGGTCGTGGACTCGCGACCGCCCGCAGCGCGCGCGGCGACGAAGGTCGTCCGCGACGCGCCGGACGAGGCGGCACGTCAGATCGTCGACCTGCTCGCCGAGCGGCGGCTCATCTGATGGGTGGCATCTGGGTCCACGGCGAGACCGCCGGCGACGGCTCGCTCACGAAGCTGAGCACTGAAGTAGCCACGCTCGCCCGTTCCGTGGCTGAGGGCATGGGCGGCGCTGACGTCACGGGCGTCGTGGTCGCCGCGGACCCTGGCACGGCCGCCGAGGAGCTCGCGCGGTTCGTGCCCAAGGTCCTGACGCTCACCGAGCCGGCCACGGCCGATCATGCTGCCGGGATGATCGTCGCCCAACGACTCGCGGCGCTCATCGACGCGCACGATCCCGACATCGTGATGACCGGAGCGGGGGCCGAGGGCCGCGACCTCGCCGGCGCCCTGTCCGCGCTCACGGGTTGGGGCGTCCTGGCCAATGCGACCGCCGTCCAGGGCACGGGGGACGGCTTGGTCGCGACGCACAGCGTGTTCGGCGGCAAGCTGATCACCGAGAGTGCACTCACCAACGGGAAGGGGATCATCACGGTCCGCCCGAACAGCGTGACGGCGGAAGCGGCAGCGTCCAGCGGGCCGGTCGAAGCGGTGACCGTGAGCGGCGAGCTGCAACAGCCCGCCGTTCCCGTCGTCGATCGGCTCGACGCCGAGACGAAGGCCGCCCAGATCGACGATGCGCGGATCATCGTGGCCGGTGGTCGTGGCGTCGGCGGTCCCGATGGCTTCGGTCTCATCCGCGATCTCGCGGACGCCCTCGGTGGTGCCGTCGGGGCGACTCGAGCGGCCGTCGACTCCGGGTGGATCCCGTACAGCCAGCAGATCGGCCAGACCGGCAAGATCGTGAAGCCGCAGCTGTATCTCGCGATGGGCATCAGCGGCGCGATCCAGCACAAGGTCGGCATGCAGACGGCATCGACGATCATCGCCGTCAATCGCGATCCGGACGCGCCGATCGCCGATTTCGCCGACATGGTCGTCATCGGTGACCTCGTCGAGGTCGGGAATGCGTTGCTCGCCCAGCTCCGGGCACGCTCCGGCTGACGGTGCGACTGCTGAGCATGGGTGAGCTCACGGTCCTCCTGCCGGTCGCGGCGTTCGCGGCGCTGGCATTCGGTGTCCTCGTCGTCCTGCGCAGGGCCGGTCGGATCGTGGCGCGGACGCGCGAGGTCGAACATTTCCGTTCGGGGGTGCGCGAGCTCACGACACGGATCGATCAGTCGCTCGAGGGTGCCGTGGGTCGCATCGATGCCATGCGCCGCGGTCAGCTCGGCGCGGAAGCGCTGGCGCCGACGATCGCCGCGGCGACCGATGCCGTCGAGCGATACAGCGACGAGGCACGCTCCCTCAAGGGCCCGAAGGCCGGGGAACCGATCCGGGACGCGATCGTCGAGGACCTCGAACGCGCGGGCCGCGCGCTCGCGATGGTCGGTCACGGCGCGACGATCCTTGGCCAGGCACGGCGCCGCGGCCGAGAGGTCGAAGCGCAGACGTCGGTCAAGCGCGGGTATCTGAACCTCGTCCACGCTCGCGAGGCGATCGTCCGCCATGCGGCGGCGGCGGAGGAGCTGGAGGTGCCGCCGGCTGAGCCCGCGCCGAAGAGCTCTGCGACGGCGCCGACGTCTCGTCCGTAGTCGGCGCCCGTGACAAACCGCCCCGGACCACACCATGTAGTGGTATCCTCGGCGGACACCACAAGGACTAGTGGTGTCGAGACGACAGGAGAGCGATGCGTTGCCCCCAATGCGGCGACCGGGACACCCGCGTCGTCGACTCGCGCGATCTCGATGACTCGGCGACCATCCGGCGCCGCCGCGAATGCACGGCGTGTTCGACCCGCTTCACGACCTACGAGCGGATCGAGGCTGCCCGTCTCGTCGTGGTCAAGCGCGACGGGACCCGCCAGGAATTCGACCGTGACAAGCTCGTCATGGGGCTGCGCAAGGCGCTGACGAGGCGGCCCGTCCCCGAGAACGCCGCGGACATCGCCGGCGACCGGATCGAGGCGGAGCTCCGCGCGGAGGGGATGACGGAGGTGCCGTCGTCGCGCGTCGGGGCCCTCGCGATGCAGGCGCTCCGAGCGCTCGATCAGATCGCCTATATCCGGTTCGCCAGCGTCTACCAGAGCTTCGAGGACCTCGAGGACCTCAAGCGCGAGGTCGACAGCCTCTACGCCGAGAAGGGCGACGGGCAACCCGTCGCGTGAGCGTCCTTTCCGATCGCGACATCCGTGCGGCGCTCGATGACGGGCGCGTCACGATCCAGCCGTACGACGCGCAGGACCTTCAGCCATCATCGGTCGACCTCCACCTCGACCGCTCGTTCCGGGTCTTCCGGAACAACCGCTATCCGTACATCGATGTCCGGGCTCCGCAACCGGACCTGACCGAGCTCCTGAGCGTCGCGGACGACGAGCCGTTCATCCTCCACCCCGGTGAGTTCGTGCTCGGCCAGACGCTCGAGTGGGTCGAGCTGCCGGACGATCTCGTGGCGAGACTCGAGGGCAAGGCGCTCGCTCTCGACACCCTGATCCCAACGCCCAGCGGTTGGCAGACGATGGGCGAACTCGAGCCAGGGGATCTCGTCTTCGACGACACGGGGGCGCCGACGCAGGTGGTCGCTGCTACGGCGCCCATGTTCGGCCGACCATGTCGTGAGTTGATCTTTTCCGACGGGCAGAGGATCGTCGCCGACGCGTCACACCAATGGGTCACCGTCGATAAGAACGGTCGACGGGCCGGCCGGGCGCGTCTCGAGGTTCGGACGACGGATGACATCGCTCGGTCGGTGCGCGTCCAGGGTGAGATGAACCACCATGTCCCGCTCGCTGGCCCCGTCCAGTACCCGACTCGGATCGACCTGCCGATCGAGCCCTACACGCTCGGTGCCTGGCTCGGCGATGGCACGACGACCAAGGCCGAGATCACTTCGGTCGATAGCGAGGTCCTCGCGCAAGTAAGCGGCGATGGCTACCCAGTCGAGCGTGTCCGATATGCCCCACATGTCTATCGGATCGGAGGGGTGGGTCGCACTCGAAGCGTGGAGACGGGCCGCTACGTCCGGAATGGCTCCCTATCGAGCCGATTGCGAACGCTCGGGCTCATGGATGGCAAGTTCGTGCCGCGGCCATACCTCGAGGCGGACGTGACTCAACGCACGGCCCTACTGCAAGGTCTCATGGACACCGACGGCTACGTCGACGATGTAGCTGGACGATGTGAATTCACGAACACCAACGAGAACCTCGCTGATGCTGTCGTCGAGCTTGCTGCCTCGCTGGGTTTCCGCCCTATCAAGACCATCGGACGCGCGACGCTGAATGGCGTCGATTGCGGGCCCAAATACCGAGTCAAGTTCACTCCGGATCGCCCCGTATTCAGGCTCGAGCGCAAGCTCGCTCGACAGAAGGCGGCGACGGCGCGATATCACAGGTTCCGCGCCATCGACGTCGTTCGCGAGGTCGCCTCGGTGCCGGTGCGGTGTATCCAGGTCGCTTCGCCGCGGGGCATCTTTCTCGCGTCGAAGTCATTCATCCCGACGCATAACAGCTCGCTCGGCCGCCTTGGGCTTTTGATTCACTCGACCGCCGGGTACGTCGATCCGGGATGGAAAGGCAATCTCACGCTCGAGTTGTCGAATGTCGCGAACCTGCCGATCGCGCTCTACTACGGCATGCGCATCGGACAGATCTCGTTCTTCAAGATGTCATCGGCCGTCGAACGACCGTACGGCTCGCCTGAGCTCCGGTCCCGCTACCAGGGACAGAAGGAGCCGACGGCCTCGGCGTTCCATCGGGACTTCGACGGGACCGGCGACAAGAAGCCGTAAGTCGATGGCGATCAACGACTCCGTCGACTGGCTGGCGGACCTCGGCGGGGGCACGCGCGTCGCGCTGATCCAGGCCGGGACCTTCCGGTCGGATGCGGGCGCCCTGTTCGGGCCCGTGCCACGGCTCCTCTGGAACGACCTCGTTTCCGACGAGATCGACGCCGACAACCGTATCCTCCAGGCCCTCAATTGCCTGCTGATCGAGAACCCGTCGGGGCGGGTCCTCGTGGAGACCGGCATCGGCGAGCGGGTCGACGAGAAGACGCGGGCGATGCGCGTCTACGATGGTCCCGCCATCCTGCCCGCGCTCGAGACTGCCGGGTTCCTGCCCGAGACGGTGTCGTATGTCGCGCTCAGCCATCTCCATTTCGACCATGCGGGCGGGCTGCTTCGCGCCGACGGTGAGAAGGCCTTCCCGCACGCCGCGATCGTCGCGCAGCAGGCCGAGTGGGACGTCGCGCTCGGTGACAACCCGCGGCTCGTCGCCTCGTACGTGCAACCCGAGCTCGAACTCGTCAAGGCGTGGGGGCGGCAGGGCGAGGCGAATGGCGACAAGGAACTGATCCCGGGGGTCAAGGTCGTCGTGACCGGCGGTCACTCGTCGGGACACCAGGCGGTGGTCGCCACGGGGATCGGCGACGGGGCCCACACGCTCATCTTCTTCGGCGATCTGTTCATGCGCCCGTGGGCGGCGAACCCGCGCTGGGTGACCGCGTTCGACGACTTCCCGCTCGACTCGGTATCGAAGAAGGCCGAGCTGTTCGCCGAGGCCGCCGACGAAGGTTGGTACGTCGTGCTCTCGCACGAGAGCAAGCACCCGATCGGACGGATCGAACGCGACCGGGACCGGTTCCGCTTCGCCCCGATCTAGGAGCCGCTTGGCGACGGCGAGGTCGCCGGGACGGGGCCTGGCAACATCGACTCGATCAGTGCCCGCGCACCCTGCTCGTCGACCGGACCGCTGACGACCTGCTGGATGACGCCGTTCGGGTCGATGAAGAACTGCGTCGGCAGGGCGAACACGCGGTACTCGCGCAGGACGTCTCCTGAGCCATCGAAGCCGATCGTGTAGCGCAGTCGATATCGGTCGGCATATGCCTTGACGTCGGCCGAGGTCGTCTCCTGGACGCTGATCCCGACCACTTCGAGCCCCCGGTCACGGTACGTGTCGGCGAGCGTCCGCAAGATCGGCGTCTCCTGCTGGCACGGCGGGCACCACGACGCGAAGAAGTTGAGCCAGACGACCTTCCCGCGAAGCTCGGCGAGCGTCACCGGGTTGCCGTCGAGGTCCTGGAGTGCGGAGCTGTTGCCGTTCCCCTGGTCGATCGTCAGCTCTGGCGCTTGCTGACCCGCCTGGAGCCCTTGCGCCGGTGCCTCGCCGATCACGAACGGGGTCGCGAGCGGGTCGATCAGATCGGGCTGATTCGCGGTATTGCCCAACGGCGTCGTCACGACCACGCCGAGGACCGCGATCACCAGGACGGCGATGGCCCCGGCCAGCAACTGACGACCGCTGAACGGCCCGATCAGTCCGTGACGTGCCGGTCGATGGGTGAAGCTGGGCCGCTCGCTCTCCGACGTCACGTCAGATCGCGGTGAGGAACTGGAAGTAGCGCGGCGCCAGACGCAGCAGGTCGAGGACCATGGCGACGCCGATCGCCGACACGAGCAGCCCACCGATGAGCGAGACGGTCCGACCGTGGCGGAGGAGCGGGCGGATCAGGGTCGGTGCCCGGTCGTAGGCGAGCGCGATGATCAGGAACGGCACACCGAGCCCGATGCAGTACGCGACCAGGAGGAGCGTCCCCTGGGCGACCGTGCCGCTCGTCGCCGCCATCGTCAGGATCCCGCCGAGGATGATGCCGATGCAGGGCGTCCAGCCGATCGCAAAGATCGAACCGAGGCCGAGCGATGCCAGCAGCCCGCCGTTCGAGCCGACGAGCGCGCCACCGAGGCGATCCCCGACGCCGGGGCCGCTGCCCGGAGCGCCGGTCGACAACGCGATCGAACCGGTCGTCGTCGCAAGGCTTCCGGCCGCGCCGGCGTCGAGGGGGCGCCACGTCCGCTCGAGCGCGGGGATGCGCAGGATCCCGGCGAGGCTCAGACCGAGGACGATGAGGATCACACCGCCGAATACACGAAGGACCGGAAGGAAGTCGACGAGGCCCTGGGCGAGGTAGGTTGCGGTCAGCCCGAGTAGCGCGAACACCGCGGTGAACCCGACGACGAACGCGATCGCGTGGCGGACGGCGAGCCATCGACCGGGACGCGGAAGGCCCCCGCCCGCTACGGCGATCGCGCTCAGCTGCCCGAGGTAGGCCGGCACGAGCGGCAACACGCACGGCGAGAGGAAGCTGATCAGGCCCGCGGCGAGGGCGACGAGGAGCGTGAGGTCGTTCCCGGAGGTCATGCGGTCGTGGCCGCGCTCCCATCGAGGACGTCGCTGAGCAATCGACGCAGCTTTGCGGCGCTCGTCGCGAGCTCGACGCGACGACCGGCAAGCTCCACGACGGGGATCGTCGTAAGGAACTGCCGCTCGAGGTCGGGGTCGGACTCGATATCGATCTCGTTCAGCGTCGGCCTCGGGAGGCCGTGGCGGCCGCGCTCGTCGAGGAGCGCGTTCAGCAGGTCGCGCGTCTCATCGCACAGGTGGCAACCGGCACGGCTGTACAGGATGAGGTCGGGGAGGGGAGCGTCGGCCATCGCGTCGGTGATTGTAGGTCGGAGTCGGTTTGCGCCCGATCGAGGGCCACGCGGGTCCGAGAGGCAAGAAGCAAGCCGTCGCAGGGAGGCACGACGGCTTGGGTGGGTGACGTTCGCGAACGCTCCCGGGTTCCCGACTACCGCCGGTTCCCGAGTCGCGTGAGGGCCGCGGTACGATGTCGGCCTCGCCCCCGTAGCTCAGTGGATAGAGCGAGGCCGTCCTAAGGCCTGCGTCGGCGGTTCGAATCCGTCCGGGGGCGCCAGGTTCCTGCCCAACCAACGAGCATGTGCGGGACCGCGCGGGCGTCAAGGCCGCTTGCGCGGATCGCCTCCCTTGAAACGCGCACTACGCCTCGCTGATGCCCAGCTCGTTTCCGGCGTCGATCTCGGGCGTCTCGTTCGCACGCGCGCGATCCAGGTACGCCTGCGACTTGGTGACTTCCGCGGAGAGGGCGCCGACGGTCTTCTGCATCGAATCGAGGGCTCCGACGCGGAAGCTGTCTATCTCATCCATCGTCGCGTAGACGTTCTGGAACGCCGTCTGGAGCTTGGCAACGTCGACGGTCGAGGAGGCGGCCTGTGCGTTGATGTCCGCCGACTGCTCGTGGAGCATCTGGCCGGTTGACTCGATAAGGTTGGAGGTGGTCGTGTTGAGGGCCGCGATCTGATCGAGCACGAGCTTCTGGTCCGCGAGTGCCTGGGCCACGATCACCGCAGTGCGGAGGGCGGCGACGGTCGTGGTCGTTGCCCGTTGGACGCCACGGACGAGCTCCAGGTTGTTGCGGCGGATGATGTCGAGCGCGAGATAGCCCTGGACGCTGACCGCGAGCTGGGTGAGCAGGTCCTGGTTCTTCTGCCGAACGGGGAACAGCATGTCCTCCTTGAGGACGCGCGCCCGGTCGGGATCGGTCGCCTCGAGCGAAGCGATCTTCGCCGTGAGGGCGGCATCGAGGCGCTGCGCCATGTAGCTGTACTGGCGCAGCCGGGCCATCGCCACCCAGAGGTTGGCTTTTTCCTGCTCGATGGACGCGTTGTCACGCTGGAGCTCGTCCTGCCCCTGGTATAGGGTGGTGATGATCGCATCGATGTGGTGCTGGCTGGAGCGGTACTTGTCGAAGTAGTCACGCACCCGGCTGCGCGTGCCGAACGGGAGGATTCCGAGCAGCTTGCGGGGGCTCAGGAGGTCGCCCTGCGTCGACGGGTCAAGGTCCTCCATCTGATGCCGCAGGTCCAGCAGCGAGCGGCTCACCGCCGAGTTCTGCGTGAGGCCGCCGTTCTGCATCGCGGCCATGGGCTTGTCGAGCAGCCGATTGGACACGGATGCCGCGGACCGGATGTCGTCATCGCCGAGCCTTCCGATATCCCGCAGCCGGTCAGTAAACGCCTGACTGTGGACGTCGAGCGAGATGACGGCGTCGAGGTATCCCGACACCATGTCGTCGAGCTTCGCGCGGTCCGCCTCCGAGATCGGGACCGCCCCGGCCGCCTCGTTCGGTGCGACCGGCGCCACCGGGGCCGGGGGCTCGAGGACGAGCCTCGCCGCGGTCAAGGCCGGTTCCGCTGCTTGGTGCTCCGCGCTCGTCCCCGGCTCTGGGGCCGGCAGTTCGAGTGACTGGTCGGTCATCACTGGCTCCTATGTGCGTTGAGCTCACGCGCGCTCGCGCATCTGGCCAGCCACCCCTTCCATTGTCGCCGACGCCTCCGCGGCGTCACCCGGCTCCCGTGCGGCGACCGGCGACGCTGGCCCCTCCGCGGCAAGCTCCGCGAGCCGTGCCTGGAACGGGTCGGGGCGAAGGACGTCGGCGACGAACCGCGCGTGCGTGAGCAGGTCGCCCGCCTCCCGCCGGTAGGTCCGGGTCGCCATCTGGTCGAGGCGGCGTTCGATCAGTCCGAGCTGCTCGTCGAGCACCTCCCGGGCCGATCGTCCGTCGAGCACCGGCTCTGAGGCAAGGTCGGCTGGGAGCGCGATGTAGTGCTCGAGTGCCCCGGGCAGGTAGTCGATGCAGATCTGGCGCAGCAGCCAGGTCTCGTGGTCGGAGAGGTCCAGCGGCGCGTCAGTCGCCGGGAGGGCGAGCGCTGCGTTGTCGCGGATGCGCTGCAGGGTGGCCACGTCGCCCTCCTCGAGGAGCCCCTCGACGTTCGCGATGAGACGGTCGAGTCCGGCCAGGACCTCCGAGCGGATCCGCGGGTCACCACCCCGGGACAGCCTCGGCCACTCACCGGCGAGCCCCGCGCCCGTTCGCGCCGGTTCCGGCAGGCTCGAGGCGGGCCAGAAGCCCTCCCGGAGCTGCCCCGCGACGGCACCCGCCTTCAGCTCCCCTGCCGGGAGGCTGGCGCGTGCAAGCTCGAGCTGGATCACCGCAGCCTTGCGGCTCCGGTCCTCGATCTCGATCCGGTTCCCGACCCAGACACCGCCGATGAGGACGGCGACCGGCACGCCGACGCCCAGCCAGGCGAACCCGCCAATGATCGCCATGACGAGCGCCACGATCCCGGCAAGGATGAGGCCGACGCCCCGGGCGACCGACCCCCCCGACGACCGCGGATCGACCCTGTCGGCGAGCATCAACGCCTCCGTCCGCGTCGGCGGCGAGACCTCCACGCGACCGCCGGCCCGGGCGGTTGCGACGGACTGCTCGAGCTCACGCATCCGAGCTTTCGCCGCGAGCCTCGCCTGCGCCTCGTCGGCCGCCGCGGACACCACCGTCAGCGCGGCCGTCGCGGCGTCCCCGGCCACGTCCAAGAAACGGCGCGTCCCCGTCCGCTGGCCGCTCGCCCGCTCCTGTGCCTCGCGTAGACGTCGTGCGGCGTGATCGGCGCGCCGCGAGGTGCGGGCGGCTCGCTCGTGCGCCTTGCGGGTCTCGCGGGTCTCGAAGGGCAGGGCGTACCACTCGGGAGAGCCCTCGGGCGGCGCGGGGGGCGGCGGCGCCGCCGGCTCCTGGGGCGGTCCGCCCGGCGTGCTGGTCGGCTGCGGGGTCACGGTATCAAGGTGCTCCATCTTGGCCCGCGGCGCAACCAGGCCCCGGGTGTCCGATCGAGTCGCCTCGTACGCCGCAGAGCTGCAGAGAGCAGGGGCGGGCGCGTCAGCGCTGGCCCGCGGGGTGATGCCATCGAATCGGTGCAGACGGCCTCATCATGACGGAGCGGCGGCCACCGTCGCCTGACCTTTCGCTAGCCCTGTCCGATCAATGGATCGCGGATCGGGCGAGCGTCGAGAGTCAGACCCCCTAAGCGACGACCCCGGGGTGGGCCGCGAACGCCGACATTAAGCTAGGGCCACGTACCACGCCAGCGGGTCGTCGGTGGGGATACCTGGGCCCCCAGGACCGTCCGGGGGCGCCGCGCAAGCGCCGAAGGGCACCCATGGCTTCCGAGGTCGTGCCGCTGCGCTCACCGTTTTCCGAAACCGGGAATGGCGGCGGCCTGTTTCATCCACGAGGCGAGTTGGGCTTCATCGATGTCGTCAACGGACTCCAGGTCCACGCCGCGCGAGTCTTTGCCCATCCCGATCGGGGTAACCGGTGGCACGGGCGTGAGTGACGTGCCGCGTCCGAACGTCAGCTTCACGTGGCCGGCGAAACCGCCGCACGAGAAGCACCACCCGTCGCCGACGCCATACCACGCCATCCCCCATTTCACGCTGCGCTCGAGGTTCGGCAGCGTCGCGGCCGCCAGGGCATCTACGCGTTCAGCGATCGAGCGTTGTGGCTCTGGCAAGCTGGTGATGTAGGCGAAGACCGGCTTGTCGCCGACCGCCGCCTTCGCGGGGCTCGCGCGGCCGGTCATGGCGTCTGGCAACGTGTAGGACGCGGTGCCTGGGTTTGGCTTGCTTCGGTCGTCAGGCGACATCTTTCCCCGCGATGTTCAGTGGGAGGGTTCGAACGGATCTCATCCTGGTGCCGATCGTCGCATACCCGCGACGATCAGGCCCGGCCTGGACACTCCCTCCGTCGGGGCTGACCTGCAATCTGCGCCGTGGGCCGCAGTCCCCCGAAAATGACGTGATGGCGCGTGGTCCCGAAGACACCGTCGGGTTTCGGATCTGGCCGCCGGTCGCGATCGGCGTGCCGCTCGTCGTCGGCTGGCTCGTGACGATCTCGTGGGGCGATCCGGTCGACCTCGGGTCGTGGCGGGTGCTCGTTGGCTGGGCGCTCGTGCTGTTCTTCGGCGTCTGGAACGGCTGGTCGCTGTCGCTGTTCGGACGGCACGGGACCGGGTTACTGCCCGGACAGGCGACGGAGGCCTTGATCGAGGAAGGGCCGTACCGCGTCTCGCGCAACCCGCTATACGTCGGCCTGCTGGCGCTGTACCTCGGGCTAGCGCTGCTGGCGCCCACGTTCTGGGGACTCCTGCTGTTTCCCGCCGCGGTGCTACTAGTCCTGTGGGGTGCGATCCGCCCAGAGGAGCGGTTCCTGCGCCAGCGGTTCGGCGCGCCGTACGACGCCTACACGCGTCGGGTGCGTCGGTGGTTGTGACGTCGGGCGACGCCTAGGCTGTTGATCGACGATGACGAGCGACTGGGAGCGATGACGATGAAGTTGACCGCCTCGATGATGCTGACGCTCGACGGCGTGTACCAAGGCCCGGGCGGCCCCGACGAGGATCGGCGAGGCGGGTTCGACCGCGGCGGATGGACGGCCGCGTACGGGGACGAGGAGGGGTGGAAGTTCCTGACGTCATGGTTCGAGCGCGCCGACGCGTTCCTCCTCGGGCGGAAGACGTGGGAGATCTGGGAGCCGTACTGGCCGCTACACGATGCGGGCGACCCGGTGTCTCACGGGATCAACGTGCTGCCGAAGTACGTGCCGTCAACCACGCTCAAGGACCCGGAGTGGCAGAACACCCGGGTCATCTCTGGTGACCTTGAGCCCGCCGTGCGCGACCTCAAGGAGCAGCCGGGCGGTGAGCTGCAGGTCCATGGCAGCGGCGAACTGCTTCGCTGGCTGCTGGAGCATGACCTGGTCGACGAGCTCAACCTGCGGATCTATCCCGTGATCGTCGGCGGCGGGCTTCGACTGTTCCCGGAACGTGGCCAGACACACAACCTCGAGCTGGTCGAGTCCCGCTCTACTGCGTCCGGCGTGATGCTCCAGACCTACCGACCTGCGGGCCGCGCGACCTTCGGTACCGCCGGCTGACGGCGCACGTCTTAGGCGACCGATCCACAGCGGGAAGATGGGTCGACCCCCTCGGTGGGACCCGAGGGGGTCGATGTTCTCCGGCGCGCGGAACTACTTGTGCTTCTTCGACCCGTGAGCGTGGCTCTTGGTCGTGGACTTCTTGGTTTCGCTCTTGTCCGCGTCGCTCTTCATCTTTGACTTGGCGGCATGGCGCTCGACGTTGGTGGTCGACTGCTCGACATGCTTCGTCGAGTGCTTCGCGGGTGCGGCCGCCGCGGCAGCCGCGCTGGCAGCCTCCGTCGGAGCGACCGCCGGCACGGAACCGAGGTTCTTGCCCTTCGTCGCGAAGTAGCTGACGCAGTCGCCCTGGTTCTTGAAGCCGTTGCCGGCGTTGTCGATCATCGACTCCCAGCCGCCGTCCTTGCATTCGTCCTTGGTCGGGACGGTCTCGGTGACGACGACGTCGTCGAGGGCAGGGCCGTAGGGGCCGGACGTGGTGCTCACGAACGTGATCGTCGTGCTGGTGCTCGTCGCGAGGAACTCGAACGTCTCGGGGGTCCAGACCATGCTCGTGGGATCACTGCCGGTCGTGTCATGGCTGTACATGCCGGTCGTCCCGCCGGTCGCGCTCACCTCGAGCGTCTTCGGCGAGGGAGGCCCGTCGGGGTTGCCGGAGAGCAGGAACGCTACGGTGTATGTGTTCCCGATCGTCGTGTCGAACGTCTGGCTGAGGGAACCGGCGTCCGCACCGCTGAGGTCGATGCTCATAGCGCCAGCTCCGGCCGTCCAATAGGTCCCGATCCAGTCGACGCTCCCCGAGTCAACGGACCAACCGTCGATGCTCGCGTTCGGTGCGTCGAGCTGCTGGAACCCACCGCCGTTGTCGAAGTAGGTGCCACTCTCGAAGCTGCCGTTGGTCGTTCCCGTGAAGGCCTGCGTACTCCCGGTGAACGCCATGGCTGCGATGAAGCCCAGCGCAACGCCAAAGCGGGCTCGTCTCATGGGGATCCTCCCTGCCGATGGCAGTGGTGCAGGACGAGCCCGAAATTCCTCCCCCGGATGCTCGTCCCCGGGACCACGGCGCGAAGCCGCCGGAACCCGACCTCCCCAACCTACCCTCGGGATCCCGCGGTTCAACCGGCCTAATGGTCAGGTGATGCCCGGTAATGCGTCCGGGGCGCGCACCGGGGGAGCCCGCTTGCCGATCGGCCGTCAGCCTCGGATGTACGCCGCGAGGTGCTGGCCGGTGAGCGTGGATCGCTGAGCCACGAGGTCCGCCGGCGTCCCCTCGAAGACGATCCGGCCGCCGTCGTGACCTGCGCCCGGCCCGAGGTCGATGATCCAGTCCGCGTGGGCCATCACGGCCTGATGGTGCTCGATGACGATGACGGACTTGCCTCCGTCGACCAGTCGGTCAAGCAATCGCAACAGCTGCTCGACGTCCGCGAGATGAAGGCCCGACGTCGGCTCGTCGAGGACGTAGACGCCGCCGATCTCCGCCATGTGCGTTGCCAGCTTGAGGCGCTGACGCTCACCGCCGGAGAGCGTCGTCAGCGGCTGCCCGATGGTCAGATAGCCGAGCCCGACATCGGCGAGTCGCTCGAGGATCGCGTGGGCAGCTGGCGTCTTGGCCTCGCCCGAGCCGAAGAAGGCCTCGGCCTCGGTCACGGACATCGCGAGTACCTCGCTGATGTCACGCCCGCCAAGGTGGTAGTCGAGGACGTCGGCCTGGAATCGCTTGCCGCCGCAGACCTCGCACACCGTCTCGACCGTGGCCATGATGCCGAGCTCGGTGTAGATGACGCCGGCTCCGTTGCAGTTCGGGCAGGCGCCTTCGGAGTTGGCACTGAAGAGCGCCGGCTTCACGCCGTTCGCCTTGGCGAACGCCTTGCGGATCGGCTCGAGCAGACCCGTGTACGTCGCCGGATTGCTGCGGCGCGAGCCGTGGATGGCACCCTGGTCGATCGAGACGACGCCATCCCGACGCGCGACAGACCCGTGGATGAGCGAGCTCTTCCCTGAGCCAGCTACCCCCGTGACCACGACCAGTACGCCGAGTGGGATGTCGACATCGACGTCCTGCAGGTTGTTCGTGCTCGCGCCGCGGATCTCCAGGCGGTCGGTCGCCGTGCGGACCGACGACTTTAGCGACGCCCGGTCGTCCAGGTGTCGACCGGTGAGCGTGCCGCTCGCGCGTAGCTCATCGACCGTGCCCTCGAAGACGACCTGGCCGCCGCCCGCCCCGGCGCCCGGACCAAGGTCGACCACGTGGTCCGCGATCTCGATCGCCTCAGGCTTGTGCTCGACGACCAGCACCGTGTTGCCTTTGTCGCGCAGCTGACGGAGCAGGTCGTTCATCCGCTGGATGTCGTGGGGGTGCAGACCGATCGTCGGCTCGTCGAAGACGTATGTGACGTCGGTGAGCGACGAACCGAGGTGCCGGATCATCTTCGTGCGCTGTGCCTCGCCGCCCGACAACGTCCCGGCTGATCGGTCCAGTGACAGGTACCCGAGCCCGATCTCGACGAACGAGTCGAGCAGATCTCGCAGGTTGCCGAGCAGCGGCGCGACCGACGGCTCGTCGAGCCCCCGGACCCACTCGGCGAGATCGCTGATCTGCATCGCGCAGGCGTCGGCGATGTTGATATCGCCGATCCTGGAGGAGCGCGCGCCTTCGTTGAGCCGCGTCCCGCCGCAGTCGGGGCAGGGCATGAATGTCACGGCACGGTCCGCGAACGCACGGATATGCGGCTGCATCGCCTCGCGGTCCTTGGACAGCATCGTCTTCTGGACCTTCGGGACGAGCCCTTCGTACGTGAGGTTGATGCCCTCGACCTTGACCTTGGTCGCCTCCTGTCGCAGGAAGCGATCGAGCTCCGCGTCGGTGTAGTCGCCGATCTTCTTGTTCGGGTCGAGCCCCGCGGCGGCGAAGATCCGGGTCGCCCATCCGTCAGCGGTGTACCCAGGGACCTTGATCGCGCCCTCGGAAAGCGATTTCGTCGCGTCATAGAGCTCGGTCAGGTCGATGTCCGTGACGCTGCCGATGCCCTCGCAGCGGGGGCACATCCCGCCCGTGAGTTCGAAGCTGCGGCTCTCCTTGACCGGCTTGCCAGCGCCACGCTGGATGACGACCGCTCCAGCGCCCTTGACCGACGGGATGTTGAACGAGAACGCCTGCGGCGAGCCGACGTGCGGCTTCCCGAGGCGGCTGAACAGGATGCGCAGCATCGCATTCGCGTCGGTCGCCGTCCCGACCGTCGAGCGGACATTGGCGCCCATCCGCTCCTGGTCGACGATGATCGCGGTCGTCAGACCCTCCAGGACATCGACGTCCGGGCGAGCCAGCGCCGGCATGAAGTTCTGCACGAACGTGCTGTAGGTCTCGTTGATCATCCGCTGGGATTCAGCGGCGATCGTGTCGAACACGAGCGAGCTCTTGCCGGATCCCGACACGCCGGTGAACACCGTCAGTCGACGCTTGGGGAGCTCGACGGTCACGTTCTTGAGGTTGTTCTCGCGGGCGCCCTGGACCCGGATGAGGTCGTGACTGTCGGCGACGTGGCCGGACGCGGGCGTGTCCGTTCGTGAGGCGATCGTCATGGGAGGCACCAGCTTACCCAGACAGCCGCTGTGGTGCGGCGGCGTTCTCGAAGCGACGCCTGTCACACTGCGCGCGATCCCCGAGGACGAAGCGTTGTGACTGACTTCGAACTGCTGACGGTCGGCGCCGAGACTGCCCGAGCGTACGTGCGCATCCCCGAGGGGGCGCGGATCGGCGTCGTCGCGCTCCACGCGTGGTGGGGGCTGAACGAGGACGTGATCGCGTATGCCGATCGCCTCGCCGAGGCCGGTTTCGGCGTGATCGCGCCAGACATGTTTCGAGGGCAGATCGCGACGACACCCGATGACGCGGAGCGCCTGTCACAGGAGGGCGACGACGGCATCGCCGGTGATATCGCCTGGGCGGCGATCGACCGGTTGGCCGGCGAACTTCCGGACGCGCGGATCGCCGCTCTCGGGTGGTCCTTCGGTGCCTCGTATGCGATCTGGGCACCGTCGCTGCGCGATCGCGTCACGGCGACGGTCGCCTACTACGGCAGCTGGGTGGGCGACTTCATCGGCGACGCGCGTGCGCCGCTGCTCGGCCACTTCGCCGAGGAGGATCCGTTTACCTCCGAGGATGACATCGGCGCGCTCGAGGAGGCGTACCAACGGGCGGGCCGCGAGATCGTGACCTACCGGTACCCGGGGACGGGCCACTGGTTCGCGGAACCCTCGCGCCCCGAGTTCCGCGCCGACGAGGCCGAGCTCGCCTTCGATCGCACGGTCACCTTCCTCCGTGACCGACTCGGGACTCGCTGACTCCGCGATACTCGGCGCATGAAGCTGTACTTCGCCGGTCCCTTGTTCACGACCCCGGAGCGAACCTGGAACGTCGAGGTCGTCGCCGCGCTGCGCGCTGCCGGGCACGAGATCTTCCTGCCCCAGGAGCAGGAGCCCGGCAAGGACGCGGCCGGCATCTTCGCAACCGACGTCGGCGGCATCGACTGGGCGGACGGGCTCGTCGCCATCATGGACGGCCCGGATCCCGATTCGGGGACGTGCTGGGAGGTGGGCTATGCATACGGTAGTCGGAAGCCGATCGTGCTGGTCCGGACCGACTCCCGTGACATGGCTGGCAAGGCCGGGACATACAACCCGATGATGGCGCAGTCGGCGACGGTCAGGCTCGACCTCCCGGCCGCGTCCACGACCGAAGTCATCACCGCGATCCTCGAGGCGCTGTCGAAGGTCGAACGCGACCGGCCGCACGAGGACGGCGTGCCCGCCCAGCGGCCCAGGACCTGAAGCGGCGCGCGACCGGACCGTCAGCGCGTCTAGCGCGCCTCGCGGACCTCCAACACCGCGCCGAGCTGCGGGTCGTGTTCGCGCTTGTGGCCGTACATCTGGTACACGACGAGGTCATCCAGGCTGTACTCCGACCCGTACCAGGGGATGGTCCCGACCTCGCGCCACGTCTCGGGCGGGATCGCCGCGGCGTGACGCATGACGCGCTCGTGCGCGTCGAGGAATTCCGCGCGGACCCTGTCGATGGGCCAGTCGGTGCGGATAGCGGCCTGGTCGTCGTTGAACGTCGTGCGGTCCGCCGACATCAGGTCGCTCTCAGCGGGCGCGCCGACGAAGCCGGCGAGAACGTCGGCGAAGCGGACTTCGAAAGCGCCGAGGTGCCCGAGCAGATCCTTGGCCGTCCACACGCCGAGCGCGATGCGGTCCCAATCGTCCGGTTCGTATCGGTCGATGGTCGAGCGAACCGTGCGCTGGCCGTACATCAGGACGTCGACGGTGTTCACGTTCCGAGCGTAACCGCTCGACGTACCATCGCGCACAGTCCGACGACAGGCCGCGCGTCGAGACCGCCTTGCGCATCCTCACCAAGGCGCGGCTGACCCTGGAGGTTCCGGCCTCCCGCATCCCCGGCCCGTCGGGATACGTCGCGCCGACGAGCGTAGGCGCAGGTTCGATTCGTTCGCTCTTCTTCACGTCGACTTCATGGGGGTCTCAGCGACGAGGCCGTAGGATGTGATGAGCGTCACGTGAGGTGGCGCCCCACCGACCTTGGAGCACTCAGAGAACGTGTTCTTCTTCGACCCCCTCTACATCGTGGTCATCGTCGCGACGCTCGTGATCTCGGGCGGCGCCCAGCTGTACATCCGCTCGACCTACGCCCGCTGGAACCGCGTCCCGAACGCCGCAGCCCTCAATGGCGCCCAGGTCGCCGAGGTCCTTCGGGAGCGTGCCCGATTCGGGAACCGCCCGGGTCAGCAGGCGATCACGGTCATCAAGGTCGTCCCAGGCGACCTGTCCGACCATTTCGATCCACGCGACCGTTCGCTGTCGCTGTCACAGGGCGTCGCGAGCCGGCCAACGGTGGCGTCGATGGCTGTCGCGGCGCACGAGGTCGGCCATGCGGCTCAGTTGGCCGAGGGCAGTGCCTGGATGCAGATCCGGTCGTTGCTGGTGCCGGCGGCGATGGTCGGCCCCCAGATCGCCTATCTGTTCATCATCGGCGGGCTGATCCTCAACGCGACGGGGCTCTTCACGGTCGGCATCCTGCTGTTCGGGATCGCGGTGCTGTTCTCCGTGGCCACGCTTCCGGTCGAGATCCAGGCGAGCCAGAAGGCGCTTGCGATGCTCCAGGAGACCGGCATCATCACGTCGAAGCAGGAACACGACGGCGCCCGATCGATGCTGACCGCCGCGGCCTTGACCTATGTCGCGGCCGCCGTCACGGCGATCTTGACGCTGCTCTACTACATCACCCTCGCGCGCCGCAGCTAACGCCCGCCGAGCGTCCGGACGGCCGCGGAGATGAACCGCCAGCGGATCCCCGAGGAGGTGCTGACGGCTGCACATGAGCGATCGAAGGCGCGCGCCGAGCGGGACTGGGCGACGGCCGATCGACTTCGCGGGGAGATCGAGGCCGCGGGCTGGACCATCGTCGACCGCGGGACCGATTTCGCCCTGTCGCCGTCCGCCCCGGCCGACGTCGACGACGGCGAACGCGTCCGCTACGGCGCGTCTCGGAACGTCCCATCGCGGCTCGAGGAGCCTGCTGTCGGTCTGGCGACGGTCCTGCTGATCGCGACCGACTGGCCGGAGGATGTCGAACGTGCTGTCGGATCGCTCCGCGCCACCTCCCCAGGTGGCACGTCGATCGTCGTCGTCGCCGACGGGCCGCCGGACGATGCTGCGACGGCGCTCGAGGCCCTCGCCCGCGACGATGTGGAACTCGTCTGGACCAGCCAACGGCTTGGGCAAGGTGCGGCGACGAATATCGGGCTCCGCCGCGCGTCCGGGCCGGTCGTCGTGCTGATGGACCCCAGCGTCGAGCCGACGGGCGACGTGATCACGCCACTGGTCGAAGCGCTTGGCGACCCGGCGGTCGCGGTCGCGGGTCCGTGGGGGATCAGCTCGACCGATCTGCGCACCTTCGCAGACGCCGAGCCCGGCGACGTCGACGCGATCGAGGGCTATCTGCTCGCCTTCCGCCGATCCGATGCCGCCGAGCGCGGCCCGCTCGATGAGCGCTTCCGGTTCTATCGGAACCTGGACATCTGGTGGAGCCTCGTGCTGCGCGACGCAGGGGAGGGGAATGAGCCGCGGCGCGCCGTGCGAGTCGACGACGTCCCTGCCGTTCGCCACGAGCATCGCGGCTGGGAAAGCCTGCCGGAGGAGGAACGGAACCGGCAGTCGAAGCGCAACTTTTACCGGATCATCGACCGTTTCGGATCGCGCCGCGATCTCCTCGTCAGCGAGCGACGACGGTGAACGACGAGCCGATCCCGCCGCCGGGGCCGGAAGCCATCGCGCGGCTCGCGAAGCTCCTCGGCGTCGGCATCGTGATCGACGATGTGACCGAAGGACCACCGTTCCGCATCGTCGCGACGGGGCTTCTCGACGCCGAACGGATGGCGCTCGAGGGCGTCGGCGAGACCGAGGAGGATGCGTGGCGGGAGCTCGCGCGAGCGGCGATCAAATGGAAGCGCGACGACGGGCGGAACATCCGGTTCATGTGGGGCGCGTAGCGTCGCCCTTGCGTTAGCGACGACGGACGCTCGAGCCCTCGGGCGCGTCGATGACATCGAAACCCGCATCGACGATCTCGTCGCGCAACGCATCGGCACGCGCGTAGTCGCGAGCGGCACGCGCTTCGTCGCGCTGACGAAGCAGCGTCGCTATCTCGCTGGGGACCTCCGTCTCATCGCGCGGCGCGTCCCAGACGCGGTGCAGATCGAGCCCGAGCACGGCGTCGGCATCGAGCGCGAGCCAGCGTCGCTCGTCGGCCGACACGTCCGAGCGGAGGATCTCGCGGACGCACACGAGCGCCGCCGGCAGATCGAGATCGTCGTCGAGCGCCGCCACGAAACGGTCGTGGAGGGCGCGGCCGGCCTCCGACAGCGGTGCGGCCGGCGCGTGCGCCCGATCGCGGATCGCGTAGTGGCCGCCGCCGAACCCTGTCGCCCCGCCGGCCTCGCCTTCGGGACGATCCGGCGCGGCGCCGGCCGTCAGCACGTCGGGGGCAGCCCACGGACCGTCGTCCGGTGGCGGGCCGACCTTCGCGAGGCCGCTTCGCAGTGACATGAGCGCCGCGGCGGCGGCTGTGATCGACGCGTCCGAGTAGTTCAGCTTGTGGGCGTAGCGCGAGGTGAGGACGAGGTATCGGAAGGCGAGTGGGTCGGTGCCCTCATCAACGAGTTCCGTGACACGCCGGAAGTTGCCGGCGGACTTGGCCATCTTCCGGCCGGCCATGAGCAGGTGCTCCCCATGGACCCAGATCCGGGCCGGTGGTCCACCGACGAGCGGTGCGGACTGGGCGATCTCGTCCTCGTGGTGCGGGAAGATGTTGTCGATGCCGCCGGTGTGCAGGTCGAACCGGTTGCCGAGGTAGCGGCGGGCCATCGCCGAGCACTCGAGGTGCCAGCCGGGGAACCCGTCGCCCCACCGAGGCGTCGGCCATTTGAGCGAGCGTCTCGGGCCGGCCGCCTTCCACAGGGCGAAATCGGCCGGGTCGCGCTTGTCCGCCTCGACCTCGCCGCGATGGCCGGCGTGCAGATCGTCAAGTGAATTCCCGGACAGCCGGCCGTAGCCCGGGAACGAGCCGACGGCGTAGTACACGTTCCCCGCATCACTCGTGTACGCGTGGCCGAGGTCCTCGAGCTCCTGAGCCAGGGCGATCATCTCGGAGATGTGGTCCGTCGCGCGCGGGAACACATGCGCCGGGAGGATGTTGACCAGTGCCTCATCGGCGTGGAACGCCGCTTCGTAGGCATCGGCGATCTCCGCCGACGTCTTGTCCTCGAGGCCAGCCTGCACCAGCATCCGGTCCTCGCCGCGGTCGAACTCGTCCTCGCGCAAGTGCCCTACGTCGGTGATGTTCTTGACGTGGAACACCTCGACGCCGTGGTAGAGGAGGACGCGCCGGATGAGGTCGGCCAGCAGGTTCGAGCGGAGATTGCCCACGTGCGCGAATCGGTAGACGGTCGGCCCGCACGTGTACATCCGGACGCGGCCCGGCTCGAGGGGTTCGACCGGCTCGACGGATCGGGTCAAGGTGTTCCGGATCCGGAGCGTCATGGCGACATCGTAGAGCGGCATCACGCGAGCGCGATCCGGCCCTAACGACGGAGCGCATTCCTCGTTATGCAGTCAGAGGCCCCGCGGTTCAGACATCGTTCCCCCGGCGGTGTAGTCCTGCGGGGTCTCATCATGGGTTCGCCGGTCGGGGCCTCCGAGCGCCGCTCCGACCGGCAGGCCACCCGCCCGACAACCGCCCCACAAGCCGCCCGATATACCGCTCGACCTTCGGCCCGAGGGGCGTCGGCGCCGACCGCCCCTATACTCCGCCCGATGCGCCGCGGGGTGTCCGTCCTTCTCATGGCCCTGCTGGTCGGTGCGTGCGGGGGCCCCTCCATCGGCGGTCCTTCCGACGCGTCCGCCCGGATCTCGCTCGGCGCGCCCTCTGACCTCGACCCAGCACGGACCGGCGACGCCGAAAGCTCGGCGGTCATCGCCCAGCTCTTCGAGACGCTGACGACCTTCGATGCGAGCTTGGAGCTGCGTCCGGCCCTCGCCGAGTCCTGGAAGGTCCAGGGTGATGGGCTCCGCGTCGTCTTCCGACTTCGACCGGACCTGACGTTCAGCGACGGTTCGCCGCTTCGTGCCTCGGACGTCGTCCGGAGCTGGTTCCGGGTCATCGATCCCGACGCGCCGTCGCCGCTCGTGACGTTGCTCTCCGACGTCCGGGGCGCCCTCGCGTACGCCGATCGGGAGGCAAAGGCCGAGGACGTGGGCATCCACGCCAACGACGCGACCGGCGATGTGACGGTCGACATGGAGCGGGCGGCGGCCGACTTCCCGGCGATCGTCGCCAGCCCGACGTTCGCGATCGTCCCCGGATCGATCGAAGGCGCAGACGCGCTCGTCGCGAGTCGCGACTTCGTCGGCAGTGGCGGTTACCGCCTCGTGGACGAGCGGCCGACCGGCATGACACTCCTTGCGAACCAGCGCTACTGGGCGGGCCCGCCACCGATCGGCACGATCACGGTCACGACCACCCTCCAGGGCGCGAGCCCCGTCGACAGCTTCCAGGCCGACGATCTCGACTACGTCTCGATCTCCAGCGCCGATGCCCGCTGGATCGCCTACGACCGCATCCTCGGGCCGAGGCTGTTGGCGGTCCCGGCGATGTCGACGGATTACTACGGGTTCGATACGACGAAGCCGCCGTTCGATGACGTTCGTGTCCGGCAGGCGTTCGCGGCGGCCGTCGATTGGCGACGGATCGCCGAACTTGCCGTCGATGACCCAGCGGCGGTCGCGACCTCCATGGTGCCGCCCGGGATCCCCGAGCGATCCGAGGCGGACGTGCTGCCCCATCACGATCCGGTGGCGGCGCGAGCGTTGCTGGCGCGAGCCGGCTATCCGAGCGGCAACGGCTTCCCGAAGGTCACGCTCGTGACCGGCGGGAGCCCATACGACGAGGCCGTCGTGACCGAGCTCGAGCGCGAGCTCGGGATCACCGTCGACCAGGAGACGATGGACTTCGATACCTACTTCCCCCGCCTCGACACGGATCCTCCCCAGATGTGGTTCCTCTCATGGGTCGCCGACTACCCCGGTCGGAACGACTTCCTCGGCGTCCTGCTCGGCTCCGACTCGGTCAACAACTACGGCCACTGGCGATCGGACGAGTTCGATGCGGCCATCACCGAGGCCGCGTCGACGACGGATGAAGCGTCGGCTCGAGCGGCATTCGACAGGGCGGAGGCCGTGGTGCAGCGCGACGTCCCCGTGATCCCGATCACCTACGGGACGGGCTGGGCGCTCGCCCGGGACGGGCTCGTCGGCGCCGGACAGAACGGGCTCGGGTCGATGCGATTGGCTGGTCTCGCCTGGGACAAGCGGTGAGTCGGCTCGCGGCGCCGTCGGCGCGCCTCGCGGCGCCGTCGACACGCCTCGCGGCCGTCCTGATGCTCGTGTTTGCGTCCTTCGGGTTCGCCGCGACACCGGTACGTGCGGCGACGATCGAGTTCGGGCGGCCGTCCATCAGCGGTTCGTTCGACAGCGGCGTCGTCGCTTCGCAGCCGGTCACCATCCAAGGGGCGATCAGCCGGATCGAGGTCCTGGTGACGATGGCCGACAGTCCGGCGCCACAGATAAGCGAGGTGACGATCCCGTTCGCGGGCGGGGAGACCACCCTGCAGCACACGCTCGGTGGTCCGGATACCCACATCACCCCGAACACGCCCGTCCGGGTCAGATGGCGGATCACGGCGGACGGGACGACGCGGATCGGCCCCGAGGCAAGCACGATCGTCGCGGATGACCGGTTCGACTGGCAGACGCTGAGCGGCGACATCGTGCGCGTCCACTGGTACAAGGGCGACCGCAGATTCGGGGAGCGTGCCCTGCGGATCGGTGAGCGCGAGGTGGTCGAGACCTCCAAGCTCCTCGGCGTCACCGAGACAAAGCCCATCGATTTCTTCATCTACGCGGATCAGGGTCCGTTCTATGACGCGCTCGGGCCCGGGACCCGCGAGAACGTCGGTGGCCAGGCGAACGCGGAGATCCGGACGCTGTTCGCGGATATCGCGCCGTCATCCATCAACGATCCGTGGGTCGAGAACGTCGTACCGCACGAGCTCATCCACCTCGTCTTCGACACGGCGGTCGACAATCCGTACCACTTCCCGCCGCGCTGGCTCAACGAGGGTCTTGCCGTGTATCTCAGCGTCGGGTACGGCCCGAGCGACCGTTCGGAGGTCGAGAACGCTGCGTCGTCCGGTGACCTCATCCCGCTCGACGGGTTGACCGCCCAGTTCCCCACCGGGTCCGGGTTCGGTCTCGCCTACGCCGAGAGTGTGAGCGCGATCGATTACCTCGTGCGCGAGCATGGGCAGGACGCGCTGGTCTCGCTCGTGCGTTCGTACGCCGACGGGAAGACCGACGACGAGGCGTTCACGGGCGCGATCGGGATGGACACCGCGGCGTTCGACGATGCGTGGCTGGCGGATCTTGGTGCGAAGGAGCCCATGCCGTACGGGCCGAAGCCGGCCGCGCCTGGCCCGGTGCCGTCCGGTTGGGAGGGCACGACACCACAGCGGACATCTGCGCCACCCGTGACCGGGGCCCCGGCGGCCCCGGTCGCGACACCGTCCATCGGTGTCGACGAACCCGCGCGGGAAACGGGTACGTCGACCGGCCTGATCGCCGTGGCCGCCGCCATCGCCTGCAGCGTCGGTCTGCTCGTCTGGTCTCGATCGCGGCGACCTGCCCGATGACGTCGATGACCGCTCGTCTCCGGTCGATCCCGACCTGGCAGATCACGCTCGGTGCGGCGCTGCTCGGCCTGGGTTTCCTGATCGCCGCACAGCTCGCCGCGCAAGGGCCGCGCGTCCGCTACACGACCCAGGAGCGCGCGCCGCTGATCGAGACCGCGACCCAGCTCCAGCACCGGCAGGACGAACTGAAGACCCGCATCCTCGAGCTGCGCGCGCAGATCCAGGCGAACGAGCAGACCAGTGAGGGATCGGCCGAGCAGGTCCGCCAGCTGAACGACGAGCTCCAGCAGGCGCGGATCGCCGCGGGACTGATCCCGCTCACCGGTACCGGGATCGTGCTCCAGCTCCAGGACTCGCAGGAGCCGGTGGCACCGGGCGCTGACCAGGCCGATTACCTCGTCGGGGCGCGCGATCTGCGGTCGGTCGTCGAGGAGCTGTGGGCGGCCGGCGCCGAGGCGATCGCGATCAACGGCGAGCGGATCACGCCCACCACCGCGGTCATCGACGTCGGTCCCTCGATCCTGGTGAACGCCGCCTATCTCGCCGGCCCGTACCAGGTCTCCTCGATCGGCCCCGATGACCTATACGCGCGGCTGAGCGCCTCCCCCGGCTTCGTCGACCTCGTCCGAACGCGCGCCCAGGGGTTCGGCATCCAGGTCTCGATCGCCGAGCCCGAAGCGGTCGATATCCCCGCATTCGCGGGCACCGTCACGCTGCGCTACGCGCGGCCCGAGCCGTCGCCCTAACGATGCGTCGTCGTCGGAATCAGCTCACGATCGCGGCCGTGACGTTCCTGCTCGGCGTGCTGGTCGTCATCCAGCTGCGGACGCAGGCGAGTGGCGCGGCGTTCGCAGGCCTCTCGTCGCAGGACCTGACGGTGCTGGTGGCCAATCTCGACGACCGCAACGACCAGCTCCGGACAGAGGTGGCCACGCTCGAGCGGGAGCTCAGCGTCCTCTCCCAGAACACCGCGCGCGGCGACGCCTCGATGGACGAGCTGCGGGCGGACCTCAGGCGTGTCCGTCTCTACGCAGGGATCGATCCGGCCATGGGACCGGGCGTTGCCGTGACCGTTCGTGGTCCCATCGACGGCTCCGGCATCGAGGATCTCGTCAACGAGCTGCGCAACGCCGGCGCTGAGGCGATGGCGATCGACGATGTGCGACTCGTGCCGGGCGTCGTCGCCCTCGGAGCGGCTGGGGCGGTCACGCTCGGGCCGCAGCAGCTGGCCGACTCGTTCACGCTCAACGCGATCGGTGCGCCCGACAAACTGACGGGCTCGTTGACCCGACCCGGCGGGATCATCGCCCAGCTATCGGCGACCCAACCAGACGTGAGCGTCGAGGTGACGCCGCTCGACCGGATCGGTGTCCCGGCCACGGATCGGCAACTGGTGCCGAGCCATGGCCATCCACGCCTCTGATACCCTCCCCGCCGTGCCGGACCGTCCCGTCCTCGATCTGCTGCTCGGCGATGTCGTGCGTCTCCGCAAGACGCATCCGTGCGGCGGGGACACGTGGCTGATCGATCGTCTCGGCGCCGACATCGGACTCCGTTGCCGGACGTGTGACCGCCACGTGCTGATCGAACGCGCGACGCTGGAACGCCGGCTCGCGGGCTTCGTCGAGCGCGGCGACCCGGCGATCACCGCGGCGGTCACGACCGACGCGCCCACGAGCCCAGGGATCCGCGGCGACCCAGCCACGTGACCGATACCGGCGTACCGCTGGGGGCCGAGGCGCTCGAGAGCGACACCGAGGACCGACCCGGCGAGGGCGCGTTCGCCGTCTTCCGAAACCCGCCGTTCCTCCGCCTCTGGCTGTCGCAGGCCGCGACCCAGATCGGCGGCAACATGGTCCTGTTCGGGCTGACCGTCGTCATCTCGGAGAACAACCCGAACACCGCCGTCAGCCTGTTGATCCTCTCGTTCCTCGTCCCGGCCGTGCTGTTCTCGGCGGTCGCCGGCGTCTACGTCGATCGGGTCGATCGGCGCCTCGTGCTCATCGCGACGAACGTGCTGCGCGGTATCGCGAGCATCGGTCTCGTGCTCGTCGGTGACTACCTCCTGCTGTTGCTGCTGCTCAACCTGTTCATCTCGACCGTGACCGTCTTCTTCGCGCCGGCCGAGGCCGCGATGATCCCGCAGGTCGTCCCGCGCCGGCAGCTACTCTCGGCGAACGGCATCTTCACGCTCACGCTGAACGCGGCGTTCGCCCTGGGCTTCGCGCTCCTCGGGCCATTGGTCATCAACATCGCCGGGCCGCAGGCCGTGATCCTCGTGGTCGCCGGCCTCTACTTCCTCGCGGCGATCTTCTGCTTCACGCTGCCGCCATCGCCGCCACCGTCGAAGACGAATGGCGCCGCGACCGCGGTCGGCGAGACGCAGGCCGCGATGCACTCGACGCTCGACCAGCTGCGCGAAGGGTTCGCGATCATCCGCGAGAACCGATCGATCGCCTGGTCCCTGCTGTACCTCGGCATCACGGCGTCGCTCATCGGCGTCCTCGGCGTCCTCGGGCCGGACTTCGCCCAGTCCGCGCTCGGTCTTCGGCCGAAGGACATCGCGGTCATCGTCCTGCCCCTGGGCGCAGGCATCGTGATGGGGATCCTGCTGCTCAACGCGTACGGCAAGTTCCTGCCGCGGCGACGCGTGATCGAGGGTGGTCTGATCGTTCTGGGCGTGGCCCTCGCGCTGTTGTCGATCGCGGGGCCGATCAGCCAGTTCCTGCAGCGCGTCGACCAGGCAGGCGAACTGCTCGACCTGTCGGCGATCACGTCGCTCCTTGCGATCGTCGTGTTCATCGCGTTCATCGCGGGCATCGCCTACGGTGCCGTAGCGATCCCGTCGCAGACGCAGCTCCAGGAGGATCTGCCCGAGGAAGTTCGCGGGCGCGTCTTCGGCGTGTTGAACATGCTCGTCTCGGTGTCGAGCTTTTTGCCGATCATCATCGTCGGACCCATCTCCGACCTCATCGGGACCGCCGCCGTGATGCTCGTCGTCGCCATCGCCGTCATCGTGGCAGGCGTCGCCAGTGTCCTTCGGCGCGGATCGACGCCAGAGTCTGCGGCCGTGACGGCCGATCCGCACGCCGAGGACCCGATCGCGGCGGCACTCGGTGCGGACCGTCCGTCGTGGCGTACTGAGGCGCCGCGACCCGCTTCGTCGCCTCCGCCGCCATGGGCGCCGCCCGGCCCGGCCGATCCCGCGGATCGCGACTGACCCATGCCACGCGTCGCCGTGGTCTTCACCGGTGGGACGATCAGCATGGGCTTCGACCCCGTGGCTGGCGGCAACGTGCCGTCACTCGACGGGGCGGCGATCCTGGCACGGGCACCGGGTCTCGACGCCATCGCCGACGTCGTTCCGATCGATCGCGGGCTGACGCCGGCGAGCCACCTGACGTTCCGTGACCTCATGACGCTCGGCCTCGTCATCCAGGACGCGCTCGATGACGATCCGATCGACGGGGTCGTCGTCGTCCAGGGCACGGACACGATCGAGGAGACGTCGTTCGCGTGGGACCTCGTCATCGAGTCGTCCAAGCCGGTGGTCGTGACGGGCGCGATGCGCGCGTCGCATGAGGACCTCTACGACGGACCGGCGAACCTGCGCCGTGCTGTCGCCGCGGCGGCGTCCCCGTCGCTCCGCGATGCCGGGGTCGTCGTCGCCCTCGCGGGCACGATCGAGGCGGCCGATGACGTGACGAAGATGCACACGACGGCGTTCGACACGTTCCGTTCGCCGAATCGTGGGTCCCTGGGCACGGTCGGGGAGCGGAACGACGTCGAGGCCCGTATCCGCGGGGCGAGACGCCAGCTCCGACCCGCGCCGTCAGACGGCGCCCGCGTTGAGCTCGTCGAGGCCGGGATCGGCACGGATGGCGTGATGATCGATGCTGCCGTCGCAGCGGGCGCACGGGGCATCGTGGTCGCTTCCACAGGCGCCGGGAACACCTCACCTGCGATGCTTGCCGCCGCGGAGCGAGCGATGGCGGCCGACGTCGCAGTCGTCCTCGCGTCGCGCTGCCCGGCCGGGTCGGTCACCACCGCGTATGCATTCCCCGGTGGTGGCGCGACGTGGGTGCGGGCTGGAGCCATCCCAGTGGGAACGCTGTGCGCGATCAAGGCGCGCGTCGCCCTGTCCCTGGGACTGGCCGCCGGCCTCGACCGCGATGGCCTCGCGCGGCTCCTGGCCGACCCGATAGGCTGACCGGCCATGCCGCTCGATATGTTGATCACCGGCCGCATCGCCACGCTCGCGGGCGACGAGGGCTTCGGCTGGGTGGAGGCGATCGGGGTCCGCGACGGTCGCATCGCCTTCGCGGGCTCCGAAGTCGACCTCGAGACGCGCGCGGACCCGTTCACGGAGCGGATCCGGCTTGATCCCGATCAGGTGGCCATCCCGGGGCTGACCGATGCCCACCTCCATCTGACGCAGGCAGCGATGGCGTCCCGGCACGTCGACCTCGACGATGCGACGACGCTCGATGAAGGACTGGCGCGGCTTCGTGCGGCGCACGAACGACTCCCGGATGGTGCCTGGCTCGAAGGTCACGGCTGGGACTCGGATCGATGGGGTGGCTGGCCGACGGCTGACGCCCTCGAGACCGTGGCGGCCGGCCGCCGCGCCGCGATCTGGGCACACGACCACCACGCCCTGTGGGCGAGCCGCACCGCGATTCGCGAGGCCGATCTGCCGGTCGCGGACCCGACGGGCGGCGTCATCCGGCGCGCTGCCGACGGTTCGCCCGAGGGCGTCCTCTACGAGGCAGCCACCCGCTTCGTGACCATCCACGTCCCGGCGCCGACCGCGGACGAGCTCGATCAGGCGCTCATCGAGGTCAGCCAGGATCTGCTCCGCCTGGGCGTGGTCGCGTGCCACGACCCCGGCGGCGTCGCACCGGATCCCGACCTCCAGTACTCGTTCCCGGCGTATGCCGGCCTCTCGGACGCCGGTCGCCTGCCGGTGCGCGTCCACGCCTGTATGCGCGACGACGCCGTCGAGGCGGCGATCGAGCGCGGCCACCGAAGCGGTGCGCGACTCGGAGCCGACCCGGACGGACGCGCGACGGTCGGTTGGCAGAAATGTTTCGCGGATGGATCGCTCGGTTCCCGGACGGCCGCACTGCTCGAGGACATCGAGTCCGAAGACGACCGACCACTGCCGCCCGAGCAGCGTCGTGGCGTGTGGATGACGGACCCGGAGGGGTTGCGTCAGCGGGCGGAGCGCGCCGCTGGCGGCGGGATCGCGACGACGATCCACGCCATCGGGGACGCCGCTATCCGAGCGGCGCTGACCGTGTTGGAGCCGCTTGCCGCGACGTCACCACTGATGCCGCGCATCGAGCACGTCCAGATGCTCCATCCCGACGATCGGCCGCGCTTCGCGTCGGCGGGGATCGCCGCGAGCGTGCAGCCGGTCCACCTCGGGTCGGATGCGATCACCGCCCGGAAGCTGTGGGGCGAACGGGCGGAGGCCGAGGGCTACACCTGGAAGGCGATCGCCGATACCGGTGCGGTCATGCCGTTCGGGACGGACGCGCCCGTGGAGCCGTCCGACCCCTGGCCGGGTCTCGCGCTGGCAGTCCGGCGTGAGGACCCCCGCTGGCCGTCCGGCACGCGGCAGTACGCGCCCGCGCAGTCGCTGACGCTCGATCGTGCGCTGCGCGCCAACTGCATCGATCCGGCGGTGTCCGCCAGGGAGACCGACCGCGGCCGGTTGACCGTCGGTCAGCGAGCCGATGTCGTCGTGATCCCAGCCGTGTCCATCGACGAACCGGTCACGCCCGGCGGTCCGCTCTCGACGACCCGCCCACAGATGGTCCTGCTCGACGGGAAGGTCGTCTTCGAGGTCTAGCCAGCGGGGATCGCGCTCGTGCCGTCGAGCTCGGCGAGGGCGTCCGCGAACAACCCGTTGAAGATCCGTGACGTCGACGGGAACGCGTGGATCGTGTTCGCCAGGACGTCCATCGGTACGCGGGCCTGGATCGCCAGCACGCACTCGTGGATGGCCGCCGACGCATCCACGCAGGCGACTGCGGCACCGACCAGCTGCCGCGTCGCTCGGTCGATGACGATCGTGATGTGCCCGAGGTCCGCCTCGATCGCGTAGCCGCGGCTGCTCTTCGGGAACTCGGCGACCTTCTCGAAAGCGTCGACGCCGGCCTCTTTCGCCCCTTCGAGCGAGACGCCGACGAACGCCGCCTCAGGATCGGTGTAGGTCGACCGTGGCAGCGCCCGATAGTCGGGTGTCACCGACTCGCCGTTGATCATGCGCGCGGCGAGCTCACCCTGGTAATGGCCCTGGTGCGTGTGCAGCTCGGGCCCCGCGGCATCGCCGATCGCGTACAGCCCGTCCGCGATCCGCAACCGCCCGTCGCGCGGGTACGGCGGTGTCCGGCCGCTCGTGTCGAGCCCGTAATGCTCCAGCCCGAGATCGTCGAGCGGCACCTCCCGACCGATGGCCGCAAGGACCGCGTGACCCGTCGCCGTCGTGCCGTCATCGAGGTCGATGCAATGCGCGCCGTCCTCGCCACCGCTGGCTCGGGCGCCGACCGCGCGAACACTCGTCCGGACCGTCACGCCATCCCTCTCGAGCGTCGAGCGGACGACCTCGGAATTGCGTGGATGATCGGTCGGCGCGAGGCGCGGACCCGACTGGACGATCGTGACCGGCACACCGAACCGGGCGTACACCTGCGCTAGCTCACAGCCCGTCGGGCCGCCGCCAAGGATCAGCAGGCTCCGGGGCAGCTCGCGGGTCAGCGTCGCCTGCTCGTTGGTCCAGACATCGACGCCGTCGATGCCCGGGATGCGGATCGGTCGAGACACCGAACCGACCGCCACGACGACGTTCGCACCGGATAGCTCATGCCGCGCACCATCGTGCGTGACGCTGACGCGACCCTTGCCGACGATCCGGGCATCTCCTCGGTAGGCCACTGCGCCCGAATGCTCGAGTGATCGAACGTGACTCGAATCATCGGGTTCGGTCGCATCGGCGGGTCGGTTGATCATGAAGTCGCGGTGCTTCGACGCGCGCGGCCACTCGTACCGCGCCGGGTTCGCGTGATGCTCGGCTGCTGAATGAAGCAACGCCTTCGAGGGCAGACAGCCGATGTGCGGACAGCTGCCACCGAACCACTTGCGGTCGATGACGGCGACGGCCGCGCCGAGCGATCGAGCCTTGTGCGTGGCGGCTTCGCCACCGGGTCCGGCGCCGATGACGATGAGGTCGAAGGTCGAGTCCATCGCGTCAGTCTGCCGCGTGCGTGTGGCGGTCGCGTTGCCGTCTCGCTTCGTAGAGCACGACGGCCGCCGAGGCCGAGACGTTCAGGCTGTCTGCGATACCGAGCATCGGCAGGCGGATACCGGAGATCCCCGGCGTGCGCCACGCGTCCGTCAGGCCGGCCGCCTCGCTTCCGAATGCGAGGGCGACCGGACCGGTCAGGGCGGCGTCCGTGTAGAGCGTGTCGGCGTCGACGAGCGTCGCGACGATCGGGATCGACCGTCGACCGAGCCAGTCGACGACGTCGGCGGTCGGGGCCGACGCGATCGGGACGGTGAAGATCGTGCCGGCACTCGCGCGGATGGCGTTCGGGTTCATGAGGTCGGTCCTCGGTGCAGCCGCGATCAGCGCATCGACACCAGCGCCGTCTGCGCTGCGTAGGACAGCCCCGAGGTTGCCTGGTTTCTCGACGCCTTCGATGACGACGATCAGCGGGTCCTCCGGAAGGGCCAGGTCGTCGAGGCGCATCGACGGGATCCGGACCACGGCGATGAGACCGTCGGCGCGATCCCCGAACGCGATCTTCGCGAATGCTGCCTCGGTCGTCGAGATCGTCGGGATGTCGCGCGTCGCGAGGGCATCGAGCACCGAGCGCGCATCCTCACCGGCGAGCAGCGGCTCGCAGACGAACGCCTCGACGACTCCGGCACCGGCGTCCAGCGCTCGGCGGACCTCGCGCGCTCCATCGACCAGGGTCAGCGCCGTCTCGTCCCGCTGACGTCGATCGCGGAGGCGGGCAGTCGCCTTCACGCGCGGGTTGGACGGGCTGGCGATCTCGCGCGTAGACATCGGCGTCATGATGCGGCCGCGATCCGTGCGAACGCGCCGAGGTGGAGTCGCGCGCCCGATGTCGCCGACATCGCGAGCTCGCCGATCTCGACGTCCCGGCCCAGGAAGCCGCCCAGCGTGAAGGGATCGAGCGCCTCGGTGTGGGCCGTCAGGAGCAGAAATCCGGCTGGCGCGAGGAGGCGCTGCACGTCGTCGAGCAGGGGAGGGAGGTCCCGCTCCACGCGCCACGCCTTGCCGGACGCGCCGTGGCCGTAGGTCGGTGGGTCAAGGACGACGCCGTCGTACCGGCGGCCACGCCGGACCTCGCGAGCGACGAAGGCGCGCGCATCGTCGACGAGCCAACGGACCGGGCGGTCGTCGAGTGCATTCAGCGCCGCATTGCGGCGCGCCCAGTCGACGGAGGGCTTCGCCGCATCGACATGCGCGACCGAAGCGCCGGCGCGCGCGAGCGCGAGCGTGATCAGCCCGGTGTAGCCGAAGAGGTTGAGGACGGCAGGCGGCTCTCCGCGCTCCACGTCTCCGCGCTCGGCCTCTCCGGGCTCCGCCTCTCGGCGCTCCGTGACCCGCTCGCCGAGCCACGAGATGAGCGTTGCGTGTTCGGGGAACAGCCCGACGTGGCCCGCCGCCGTCGGTCGAAGCTCGAACCGGAAGTCGTCAAGCTCAAGTGTCCACCCCTCCCGCGCCTTCTCCAGAGCGGGTCCACGCCACCCAGACTCGCGATCGAATCGGACGTCCGCCTCCTCCCACCGTTCCGGCACGCGCCGGGGATCATCCGCCGCGGGATAGGGTCGATCGACGACGCGCTCGCCGAACCGTTCCAGCCGGCGGCCGTCGCCGGCATCGATGAGCTCGTAGTCCTCCACGAGCGCATCATCACGGGAAACCAGCAGCGCGGCGACGTCGAATGGGAGTGCAGGGTATGGATAGGAGGTTCGAGTGGTCCGACGATCGATGATCGCGCTGATCCTGGTCCTCGCCGCGGCGCTGGCGGCGTGCACATCGCCGAGTGCCGGCGGAGGCGGGACGACCGCCGGCTCGAGCGCCGCCCCCGCGGGATCCGAGGCAGCTCCGGCAGCGTCGGCGTCCGCGCCGAGCGGCAGCAAGTACGGCTACTAGGCGGATCGTCGGCCACCGTCAGCCTGCGATACGATGTGGGTCGCCGATCCGGTCGCGAGCTATCGCCTAGTGGTTCCTTTCGAGGCTTGGAACACCTCGAAGTCAAAGGCCCCACGAACGCGGCAGGTCATGACCGCTCGGTAGGTTCCGACAACGTGACGTGTTTAGCCAAACACGAGAACGGGCTGGAACCGATGGGCAGCTCGCTCAGCTGGCTAGAGCACGTGCTTGATACGCGCATGGCCGGTTGCGGCGCGCTCCCGCATAACGAAGCCCACGGCGTCATGCGTCGTGGGCCTTGTTATGTTCCGGGCGTATCGGCGACTGAACGGCGTCATCCGACCAGAATGCGAGGCTGACGGCACATCTCGACGTCGTCGCATGGCGCCAACATGGAGTGGGCTGGTCTATCACTCGCTGATGGCTCAGGAGAAGCGCGCGCTATCTGACTACTCCAACCGCCTGCTCGATGCGCTGCGGCGGATGCGCGATACCGAGAAGCGCAAACGGGAGGAGCCGATCTCGTCTCCCAAGTTCCACGCGCTGGCCCACGACGTCGACAAGGCAAGCCAGGAAGTGTTCCGATTGGCCCGCGACGAAGAGCGTCTCGGCGACGCGGCACCCCGAGGGCCGGAGACGATCAACGACGTCGACAAGGACGCTCGCGCCGCGGACACCAAGCAGAACTAGCCGCGCGGCGGCTGTCGCCGGTGCGCGGCACAGTGGCCCCCTCGGTCGCGACAGGCTGACCTCGCCCGCGACGCTTAGGTCGCGGGCTGCGCGCATCGTGCCGCTTAGGTCGCGGGCTGCGCGCATCGTGCCGCTTAGGTCGCGGGCTGCGCGCATCGTGCCGCCGGTGCCAGTTCCGCTATTGCCTGGTAACGCTCGCTGGACGGGCGCGTCTCATGCTGTGGTGTGAGCATGCGCATGAGATCGGGAGTGACCGATGACCGAAGCCGTCCAGTCGCATCCGAGCGGGATCCGCGTCGTCGCTCGACATATCGGTGCCTGGCTCATCGGCGTCGGTCGCGGCGCCTGGCTGTTCCCCCTCGACGCCATCTTCAAGATCGTCGGTCTGCGGTACGGCTGGCTGACCCAGTTGTTCAAGCGCACGCCGCCGACGATCCTCGCCGGGCTCGGCCAGCTCCGAGCTGAACGAGCAGCGTGGCGTGCCGCCAAACGCGTACCCGCCTATCGCGACTTCCTCGACGACCATGCGGTCGACCCCGACGACCTCTTCCCGCTGGGGGTCCTCGCCCGGCTACCCGAGACCGAGAAGAAGAACTACATCGATCGCTACGGTCTCCTGGAGCGGTGCGTCGGGGGAAGCGTTCCCTATCCGGGGACGACGATCGATGAGTCGAGCGGTTCGACCGGGACGCCGTACAACTGGATCCGCGGCCGCCGCGAACGTGACGTCGCCCAGCGCAACATCTCGTTCTTCGCGCGCTACGCCTTCGGCTCGGGACCGCTCGTGACGCTGAACGCGTTCTCGATGGGCGCGTGGGCGGCAGGCATGAACATGAGTCTCGGGATGACCCGCCACGGGATCGTGAAGTCGATCGGTCCGGACGTCGACAAGCTGCTGTCGACGCTCACGTATCTCGGACCGACGTACCGCTTCCTGATCTCGGGATACCCGCCGTTCCTCAAGCACCTGCTCGATGAAGGCGTCCGCCGCGGGTTCCCGTGGGAGGACTACGAGGTCCATGGCCTCGTCGGTGGCGAGGGCATGACGGAGGAGCTTCGAGACGTCCTGCTCGAGCGCTTCCGCTCGGTCTATTCGGGCTACGGCGCTACCGATATCGAGATCGGCATGGCGGCGGAGTCGCCGGTCAGCGTCGCGATCCGGCGGCTCGCGAGACGACGCCCCGATGTGCGTGAGGCGTTGTTCGGCCGGGATGCGCGGCTGCCCATGGTCTTCCAGTACAACCCGCTGATCCACTTCCTCGAGGTCAACGACCTCGGCGAGATCGTCTGCACGGTCTCCCGACTCGATCTCTTGTCCCCGCGGATCCGCTACAACGTCCACGACCAGGGCGGCGTGATCGCATTCGCTCGTGTGCGCGAGACCCTGGCCAGGTTCGGGTTCGACATCGAGGCGCTCGGCCTCGCCGAGGAACAGGCAGGACCACGGGGTCCGATGCCGTGGTCGCGCCCGATCCCGCTGCCCTTCCTGTGGGTCAACGGACGACGCGACGCCACGATCAGCGTGATGGGCGCGAACATCTACCCCGAGGACATCGAGACGCTCGTGTATCGCGACACCGAGCTGGTGCCACGCCTTCATTCATTCCTGCTCTCAGTCGCCGATGACGAGCGGGGCGTGCCGAGGCCGATCGTCGCCCTCGAGTTGCGAGACCAGACCGGCATCGATGACGCGTGGCGCTCGAGGATGGCGGGCGAGCTACGCGACGGACTCACAGCGCTCAATATCGACTACCGCTCGTCGATCGCCGAGTTCCCCGACGCGATGCAGCCGATCGTCACGACGTTCGGGCTCGGGGAAGGTCCCTTTGCGGCCGACGCGACTCGCATCAAGCAGCGCCGCGTCATCCGCTCGATGGACTGACCGTCGCATCGACGACGATCCGCGGTGTCAGGATCTTTCCGGGTACGCGGCCCACGCCTCGCGGGCGGGGATCATCGCGTTCGAGCCCAGTCTTCGAACTCCTTCACGGACCGCGCGTCGCGCCCGTGCTGGTCGCGGAACAGGTGGATGAGGTGCTGCGCCGCCCACAGGCGAGACCGCTCGGCCCGTTGGGCCTCGCTCGGGTTCCACGCCAACGGACCGCGCCGCTGTTCGATCGTCGCGACACACGCCCTGCATGGCGTGATCGAAGCCTCTGGTATCCTCTCGCCCACGAAGGGACCTCCGCGCTCGACGTGTATCGGCTGAAAGCAAGGACTGTTATGCGGCGCAGGTCAAGTGCCTGCGCGGTCATCAGCTAGATCCCTGAGTGACACCGGGCGGCTAGCTCAGCTGGTTAGAGCACTTGCTTGACATGAGCGGACGCCCTACCGCCGTACTAGCCCCTTACTCGTACGCGGCACTCTCACCGTAACCTAGCATGTTATCGCCTGTCCGGAATGAGCTCTACTCGAACAGTGGTCGGCATGAACCGCCGACAAACGTCGAGCGCCCCGGTCGGCCGCGACAGGCTGGCCCGAGGGGGGACCAAGGGGATCGCGAGTCTGCGGACCGGAGCCGGGGCGGTGACAGGCTAGCTGACGGCCGTTTAGCCGACACTTACCTGATGACACGTCGAGCATCGCCAGCGGCCCAGGAACATTCCGCCCGTCAGGCTGGCATCCGCACGATCGCGCGCGGCGAACGGCCCGTGTATCGCGTCCTGCCGGCCGTGGACGGCCGCTGGTACGTCCTCGGCTACCCGTGGGTGTCCATCGACGCGAAGGACCGCCGCTCGGCGCTCGAGGCGACCCGTGCGGCCGTCGCGAGGTGACTGGATGTCGACGAAGATGCCTTCGATGTAGTCGGAAGCGAAAGTCCCAGCCTTTTCGTATGGCGGAACTAGGGATCGGTGTACCTCAGGAAGGCCATGGATGGAAGGTGCCGGGAGTA
>JBJMMR010000068.1:0-26587 GCA_045804645.1 Chloroflexota bacterium
GTCGCGACCGCCGCGATCGTCATCGCCTCTACGATCGCGAACGGATCGCCCTCGAGGATGACGCGGTCCTTGAACGTGCCCGGTTCCGACTCGTCGGCATTGCACACGAGGTAGTGCGGCTGGGCAGGCTGCACCGCGACAGCTGCCCACTTGCGCCCGGTCGGGAAGGCAGCGCCGCCGCGGCCCATCAGCTTCGAAGCCGTGACCTCGGCGATAACGGCCTCGGCGCCGATCTCGAGCGCTCGCGCGAGGGCCGCGTACCCGCCGTGCGCGCGGTAGTCGTCGAGTGACGTCGGGTCGACGACACCGACTCGACGAAGGAGGCGAAGGGACGGATCGCCGTACTGGAGGATCCGCTCGCGGGGACGCGGCGTGCCCCCGCCATCGAGGCGGGCGACGACGCCCGCCGCATCGACCGGGGCGGCGCTATGGACCCGGGCGTGCTCCCCGGCGGAGGTGATCAGCGCCGCTGGAGCGCGGTCACACAGCCCGAGGCACGGCGAGCGCATCCAGCCGACCTGCCCGTCCGCACCCGCGACGCCTTCGGGCCCGATCGCCCGCTCCAGGGCCGCACAGGTTTCCTCGGCACCCGCGACCCGGCAGGCGATGTCGTCACACACGTGCGCCATGACCGGTGCCCGTGGCGTCGTCGCGAACAGGGCGTAGAAGGTCGCGACGCCGTACGCCTCGGCCGGTGGCACCGCCAACCGCCGGGAGATGTAGTTGAGCGCGGGCTGACTGATCCAGCCGACCCGATCCTGGACCGCGTGCAGCGCGGGAAGCAGCTCCGACCGACGGGATCGGATGGCGTGGCCGCCACGGGCGGCGTGACCATCGATGCCCGGGCGTCTCGGGCCGCCGACCCAGCCCGAATCAGGCGGGCCGAGGACGGCATCGACCGCGGCGCGCTCGGCGGGGGAGGCGAGGGGCCCGATGACGTGCAGGTCCACGCTCGGAGTGTAGAGCGCATGCCGACGAGAAGGCGGCGAAGCGGCCGATGTGGCCCCGAGGCTCGGGCGACCAGGCGAGCGTCAGCCGGTCCGCAGCTTCCAGTACGAATCCTTCTTCACGACCTGCCCATCGCGGAACGTCCACAGGTCGCACCCGCGCAGCTCGAGGCGCTCGCCGTCGACCGTCGTGCCGCTCAACGTCCACTCGCTCGCCCCGCGATCACCGCTGACGAAGTGGTCGTCGTCGAGATAGCGCACGTCCGGGATCCCCGCGAACCTCGCCGCGAAGGCCTCCCGCACAGCGGCCTTGCCTTCGAATCGGTGCCCCCAGCTCGCTTCGCCGCGGGGTGACTCGAACACGGCGTCATCGGCGAAGTGCCGCATGATCCGGTCGATGTCATGCGCGTCGAACCCTGCCGCGATGTCGCGCAGCATCTCGGTTCGGTCGGTCACGAGCGTCACGCCGGAACCGGTTCGCCGAGCTTCTCGATGCGGATCGCCGTGGCCTTGAACTCGGCCGTCCCCGACTTCGGGTCCGTGGCATCGATCGTGAGCAGGTTCGTCGCGACGTCGTCCTGGAAGTGGAGCGTCATGAACGTCAGGCCCGGACGGAGCGACGCATCGATCCGGATCGGCGCCTCGACGCGACCTCGCCGCGAGATGACGCACACGCGTTCGCCATCGATCAATCCGTAGGCCTCCGCGTCCTCGGGAGAGATGTCCAGCGACTCGCCGCGCCGCAGCGGGGACGTGTAGCCGGCCGTCTGGACACCCGTGTTGTACGAGTCGAGGCGGCGTCCTGTCGTGAGGCGGATCGGGAACTCGTCACTCAACCGGTCGACGGGCGGGTCGTGGTCGGTCGGCATGAACGGCACGCGACGACCGGGGAGGGGATCCTCCCAGAGGCGGCTGTGCAGGAACAGTTCGCCAGGGTGTGTCTCGTCGTAGCACGGCCACTGGATCCCGCCGAGCTCGTCGAGGCGCGCGTAGCTCATGCCGGCGTGGGGTGGCGAGAGCGATCGGATCTCGTTCCACACGTCCTCCGCCTCGGACGATCCCGGGTCGTAGCCCATCCGTCGGGCGAGCTCGTAGATGATCCAGAGGTCGTCGCGAGCCCCTGGCGGCCCATCGACGGCCTTCCGCACGCGCTGGACCCGTCGCTCGCTGTTGGTGACGGTGCCCTCCGCCTCCGCCCACGCGGCGGTCGCCGGCAGAACGACATCGGCGAGCTCCGCGGTCTTCGTCAGGAAGAGATCCTGGACGACCAGGAACTCGAGACCCTCGAGCAGCTCGCGGGTCCGGTGCTGGTCTGCCTCCGATTGGAGCGGGTTCTCTCCGATGCAATAGACGGTCGTGAGCTCGCGCCGCTCCATCGCATCGAACATCTCGGACAGCGTCCAGCCACGATGCGGCGGCACGGGCACGCCCCATCGGGCGTCGAACCTCGCGCGGAGCTCAGCGTTCTCGACGTGCTGGAAGCCCGGCAGCCGGTTCGGCAGCGCGCCCATGTCGCCGCCACCCTGGACGTTGTTCTGGCCACGGAGCGGGTTGATGCCGCTGCCGTACTTGCCGACGTGTCCCGTGAGAAGCGCGAGGTTGATCAGCGCCAGGACGTTGTCGACCGCGTTGTGGTGCTCGGTGATCCCGAGGGTCCAGCAGATCATCGCCCTGTCGGCGGCCGCGTAGGCGTGGGCGAGGTCCCGTATGGCGTCAGCGGGGACGCCGGATTCGTGCTCGGCGTACTCGAGCGTGTACGGCTCGACCTTCGCCTTGTACGCCTCGAAGCCTTCGGTCGCGTGCTCGATGAACGTGCGGTCCTCGAGGCCAGCGGCGATGATCTCGCGCCCGACCGCGTTCGCCACGGCGATATCGCTACCCACATCGAGACCGAGCCACACGTCAGCCCACTCGGCGCTGCTCGTCCGACGTGGGTCGACCGTGTACATCCGCGCGCCGTTGTGGATGCCCTTGAGGAGATGGTGGAAGAAGATCGGGTGGGTCTCTCGGGCGTTGCTGCCCCAGAGGACGACCAGATCGGTCTCCTCAGCCTCTCGGTATGAACTTGTGCCGCCACCGGCACCGAACACCATCGCCAGACCGGCGACGCTCGGGGCGTGTCAGGTTCGGTTGCAGCTGTCGATGTTGTTGCTGCCCAGGACCGCGCGGCTGAACTTCTGAGCGGCGTAGTTGACCTCGTTGGTCGCCTTGCTGCAGCTGAAGGTGCCGAACGTCGTCGGGCCGTGCGCCGCCTTCGCGGCGGTGAACCCTGCGACGACGCGATCGAGTGCTTCATCCCAGGTCGCTGGGCGAAGCGGCGCCCCCTTTGCGTCGCGGACGAGGGGCTGGGTCAGCCGAACGTAGGGTCTCCCCATAGGGGTCCTCTTCTGCGGTTGACGACGACCCGAGTGTACCGCTTGACGACCGCGTACTCGGGCGCGACCCTCCGCATCGATCCCGTTCGAGGGGAACGATGTCCACCGCCGTCACCGCCGATCTGACCGAGCCGCAGCCGCTCCATTGCTACCGCCATCCCGAGCGGGAAACGTTCGTGCGCTGCGGTCGTTGCGACCAGCCGATCTGCATGGGCTGCGCGATGCAGGGACCGGTCGGGCTGCGGTGCAAGACGTGCGGTAAGCCGGCGCGTGACGCGCTTGCTTCGATGCGGCCGAGTCAGATCGCGATCGGGCTGTCGGTCGCCGGTGGTCTCGCGGCTGTCGTCGGATATTTCGGGGCGCAACTCGGCTGGTTCATGATCGTCGTCGGGTTCTTCGCGGGGACGATCATCGCCGAGGGGCTCGACCGGACGGTCGGCATCAAGCGCGGCCCGCGGATCCTCGCCATCGCGGTGACCGGGATCCTCGTCGGCGGGCTGATCGGTTCGAGCTTCTCGATGATCGGCGTGTGGCGGGAGATGGAGGGGTATGCAGCGGCGGCGGGGGCGGGGGCGGATTTCCCGGTCCTCCCAGTCGACGTGTTCCTCTTGCAGAACGTCCCGAATGTGCTGATCACGTTGGCGGCGACGATGGTGGGGGCGTACGCGAGGTTGCGTCGGATCTAGCGCGTGGAGTGCCGCGCGGCGAGGGGTGGCGCGTCGCGGAGCAGTGCCGCCCCGAGGAGCGGTGGCTGGCCGCGGAGCGGTGGCTGCCAGTCAACACGGGCGGGTCGAATGATCTTCCCCGGCATCTACCGCGGTTGCTCGTGCCTATCGGTCACCGTTTGCAGCCGCAACGGGGTTTGCCGGGGGTCCTAGGGGTTCCGGTGTTGACTCCCAGCCACCAGCCACCAGCCACCAGCCACCAGCCACCAGCCACCAGCCACCAGCCACCAGCCACCAGCCACGGGGCGTCGCCCGGCGAAGGCAGCGACGAGCTACCCCCGCGGCACTCCCCGAAGACCCGCGCCGCTCACCTAGGCTCACGGCACCCACCAGCCCCCGGCCGCCGCTCAGCGAAGGCTGACGCCCGCCCCTTCCTCGACTTGGCCGATCCGGCGCGCAGGAACACCAGCACGATCGAGCTCGCCCACGACGGACGTCAGGCGATCCACGGGCACGGCGGCAAGCAGCCCGCCGCTCGTTTGTGGGTCGTGCGCGAGGGTGACGAGCTCGGCCGTGACGCCGCGACCCACCTCGAGCGCGCCGCTCACGAACCGCCGGTTATGTGCCGCGCCGCCCGTCTCGACGCCCGCCCTCGCGAGGTCGAGTGCGCCCGGCAGTGACGGCAGGGCGTCGGCCTCGAAGGCGAAACGAGCGCCCGAGGCACGCGCCATCTCGAATCCGTGACCGAGCAGGCCGAAGCCCGTGACGTCGGTCGCACCGACGACACCATTCCCGACCAGGATCTCGGAGGCGACGCGGTTCAGCCCGCGCATCGACTCGATCGCCGCCGCGAGATCATCCGGCCGGGTCCGGCCCTCACGCGCGGCGGAGACGATGAGCCCCGTCCCGAGTCGCTTTGTCAGGACGAGCACATCGCCTGGCCGCGCGCCGCCCTTGCGCAGCAATCGATCGGGGTGTGCCGCGCCGATGACCGCCAGGCCGTACTTCGGTTCCGGGTCGCGGATGGTATGGCCGCCCGCGAGCGTGCCACCCGCCGCACGGACCGTCGCGGACGCACCTTCGAAGATCTCGGCCATCACGTCCCGCGGCAGCTCCTCGGGGAACGCCGCGATCGAGAGCGCGAAGAGGACGCGGCCACCCATCGCGAACACGTCGCTCATCGCGTTCGCGGCGGCGATCTGCCCGAACGTCCCGGCGTCATCGACGAGCGGCGGAAAGAAATCGACCGTCCCGATGACGGCCAGCTCGTCGCTCACCCGGTACGCCGCGGCGTCATCGGGTGGGTTCAGGCCGGCGATGAGCTCGTCCGGTGCCGTCTCAGCACCGAGACCCGTCAAGGCGTCCGACAAGAGGTCCGCCCCGAGCTTCGCGGCGCACCCGCCGCAATCCGTCAGCGTCGTGAGCCGCAGGCTGGGGATCTGCGAAAGGCTGGCCACGGCGGGATGATTGCATGCGGTGCGCACGGGCGCCGCGAGACGCGCCGCGAGACGCGCCGCGACACTCTCCGGCCGCAGATGGTCTCCCGAGTACCATCCCTTGGGAGCGGATGGGTCCCGGTGGGTCCCCCGGTCTTCAAAACCGGTGACGCCGCGCTCGGCGTGGCGTGGTGGGTTCGACTCCCACGCGTTCCCGCCACGGAGCACCGATGTCGTCGAAGCCGACCGTCCGACCGCATCCCCCGAGCGTCGAAGCCGTCCTGACGCGTCTTCGTGCAGATGCGAATGGCACGGATCCTGCCGCCCTCGCCACGGTCGCGCGCGCGGCGATCGATGACGAACGCGCGAACCTCGCGGCCGGTTCCCACCCCCGCGACCCCGTGACACTCGCCGCAGACGCGCGTGCCCGCCTCGACGCGTTCACGGAGCCCGGCCTCGTGCCCGTGATCAATGCGACCGGCGTGATCATCCACACCAATCTCGGACGCGCCGGTTGGCCGTCGGCCGCGGCGGCTGCGGTCTCGGAGCTGACGCAGCACGCCCTGCTCCTCGAGCTCGATCGAGAGACCGGGCGCCGCGGTGCCCGGTCTCGCGTCGCCGAGGATCATCTCGTCGCGCTGACCGGCGCCGAGGACGCCCTCGTGACCAACAACAACGCCGCGGCGGTCGCGCTCGCGGTCGCACTCGTCGGCCGAGGCGGGATCGCCGTCTCGCGCGGCGAGCTCGTCGAGATCGGTGGTGCCGTGCGGATCCCCGACATCATCCGGCGCGCCGGCGCGAAGCTCATCGAGGTCGGGACCACCAACCGCACACGAGCCAGCGATTTCGAAGGCCCCCTCGCCGATGGTCGCGCCAAGGCCGTCCTGCGCGTCCATCCCTCGAACTTCTCGATGGCCGGTTTCATCGAAGCCCCCGACCAGCGCGAGGTCGCGGACCTCGCGCATGCCCACGGCGCGACCGTCATCGACGACCTGGGGTCCGGCGCATTGCTCGATACCGCTGCGTTCGGGCTGGCCCACGAGCCGCTCCCGTCCGAGCGTCTCGCCGCTGGCTCCGACGTTGTCACGTTCAGCGGCGACAAGCTGGTGGGCGGCCCACAGGCCGGCCTCGTCGTCGGGCGAGCCGACCTCATCGCTCGCATGCGACGCGACCCACTGGCCCGCGCGATGCGCCCGGACAAGGCGACACTGATCGGTGTGGCGGCGACGTTGGCCCTGTATCGCGCTGGGCGTGCGGTCGCCGACATCCCGATCTGGCAGATGATCGCGACGCCGGTCGATGACCTCCGTGCGCGAGCCGCGTCTCTCGCCGATGAAGTCGGCCCAGGCGTCGACGTCGTCGAGGTGCGCTCGACCATCGGTGGCGGCTCGCTCCCAGGCGAGACGCTGCCGTCCATCGGTCTCGCGCTTGCCGCGCGTTCGGCGACGCGGACGCTCAAGGCCCTGCGAACCGGGGCACCGGCCGTCGTCGGTCGTATCGACGGAGACCGCGTCATCCTCGACCTCCGGACCGTCCCGCCACAGGCCGACGAACGCCTCGTCACCGCGGTGCGCGCCGTCCTTCGATGACGCTCGTCGTCGGCACCGCCGGCCACATCGACCACGGCAAGACCGCGCTCCTTCGAGCGCTCACCGGCATCGAGGCCGATCGGCTGCCCGAGGAGCGTCGCCGCGGGATGACGATCGACGTCGGTTACGCCCATCTGACGCTACCCGACGGCGAAACCATCGATTTCGTCGACGTGCCCGGGCACGATCGACTCGTCGGCAACATGCTCGTCGGTGCCGGCGAGGTCGACGCCGCGTTGCTCGTCGTGGCAGCGGACGACGGGCCCCGCGCACAGACCCTCGAACACCTGGGCCTGCTGGACGCACTCGACCTGCGGTTGGCGCTCGCGGTCGTGACGAAGAGCGACGCCGTCCCGGGCGAGCGCGTCGCTGAGGTCATCGGGCAGGTCGGCGACCTGCTCGCACCGACGTCCCTTGCCGGTTCGCCGGTCATCGCCGCGTCCGCCGTGACCGGCGAGGGCCTCGACGACGTACGTGCCGCGGTGCTCGCCCTGCGCGACCGACTCGATCCCGTCGTCCGACCGCCGACGCTCGCGATCGATCGTGTGTTCTCCGTGAAGGGTCGTGGCGCGGTCGTGACGGGCACGCTCCGCGGCGGTCCACTCACGCTCGCCGACCGGCTCCGGCTGATGCCGGCCGGGCGCGAGGTGCGGATCCGCGAGATCCAGGTCCATGGGTCCCGGGTCGACGGCGTCGACGGCGGCGGTCGGACGGCACTGAACCTCGGTGGCGTGGATGTCGGGGAGCTGCGTCGCGGGATGGTCCTTACGGCGGATCCTGCGGTCGTCGAGACGGATCGCTTGCTCGTCGCGTTCCGGGGAGCGCCGACGGACCGGATGCGCGGGCGGGTCCACGTCCACACCGCCGCGACGGATGGCATCGTCGCTCGCAGCGGGCGAGACTCGCTGACGCTCGATGACGGCCGAGCCGCGGCGATCGTCCGCCTGGACGAGCCGGTCGCGCTCCGAGCGGGCGATCGTTTGGTCCTGCGCCGCGGAGCTGCTGCGCCACCCCTCGGTGGCATCGTCCTTGACCCCGACCCGCCGCGGGGCATCTCCCGGCGACGCCAGACGGGCGAACGCGTATCGGCGGTGGCTGCTGCGGTCCCCGACGCCCGCCTCGACCTTCACGGCTTCCTCGACGGTCGTCTCGCGCACGACGTCGCGGCGCTGGCGACAGCCGCGGCGATCGACGCAGTGGGTGATCCGACCCCGCTGGCGCCGGTGCGGGCGGTCGTCGCGCGGACCCTTCGTCGGACGGTGACGATGCGACGCGATGACGCGCTCGATGTCGCATCGCGGGTCGTCGATGATGTCGTCACTGAAGGGCGGCTGATCCGCGACGGGAACGTGCTGCGCCGGCCGGGGACGCAGGTGCCCCAGGCAGACCCTGGTCTCACCGCCGCGATGGATCGGCTCGAGGCCGCCCTCGCGACGACGACCCCGCCGTCGCTCGCCGATGCGGCGCGGGCGACCGGCTGTCCACCGCAAGGGGTCCGTGCCCTCGAGAAGGCGGCCCGCATCGTCGTCCTCGAGCCCGACCTGGCATACGCGATGTCGACGTACAGGGAGCTCGCCGCTCGAGCGCTCACGATGGCGGCGAGCGCGCCGTTGACTCCTGCGGCCTTCCGGGACGCGACCGGCTCGAGCCGCAAGTACGTGATGGCGATCCTCGAGGACCTCGACCGCCGGGCGATCTTGCGCCGCACGCCGGACGGCCACGTGCCGGGGCCGAGGGCGCCAGCGACGGTCAGCGGGTGACGGAGCGCGTCACGGCCCTGATCCTCGCCGGGGGCCGGTCATCGCGGTTCGGTCGGGACAAGCTCGCCGAGCCGATCGGCGGTCGGTCCATGCTCGACCATGTCATCGATCGCGTGCGCGTCGTCGCGACGGAGACCGTCCTCGTCACCGCGGCGGGCGCCACACCCGATGTCGCATCCGACATCGAGATCGTCCACGACGACCGCCGGTTCGAGGGTCCGCTTGCCGGCCTTGGTGCCGGGCTCCGCGCTGTCGACCCGGGCGTCGAGCGCGTGATCGTCGTCGGTGGGGACATGCCGACCGTCGTTCCGGCCGTGCTCGCTCGGCTGGTCCGGACGCTCGATCGTCGCGAGGCGGCCGTACTCGCGGACGTGACCCGCCCGCGACCGCTGCCGTTGGCGCTGCGTCGGTCGGTGGCTTCGCCCGCGGTCGACGACCTGCTCGATGCGGGAGAGCGACGCCTTCGCGCGCTCCTCGAACGGCTCGACGTCGAGGTCGTCCGCGAAGAGGACTGGCGCGAGGACGACCCTGGTGGCGAAACGCTGCGTGACGTCGATGTGCCCGAGGACCTTCCACGCTAGCCCTTCGTGAGGTCCATCCGACTTACCGCGCCGTTCCGTGACGTCATCGGACAGACCGCACCCGTAAACGACGACCCCCCGTTGGAGGGACGGGGGGTCGTCGCAGGTGATGGACGAAGCTGAACGGAGGAGGCTTCAGCTCCGGTTGGAAGAGTCGTCGAGCGCCGGGAACATCCAGCCGCGGTTGTCCAGCGGCGAGGCCAGCGAGGCCTCGACCCGTGAGCGGAAGGAGCGGATCCGGTCGATGGCCGATGGCCGGTCGACGTGGGCCCGACGCTGCTTGGCGGAGTCCTCGATGATCTCTTGGAGATGGGCGTTCACGTACCCGATCGCCAGTGCGTTCATGCCTATTCGCTCCTTTCTGCGTCCGGGGTCATTCCGGTCTGCGCAGTTAGAGCATCGCTTCGTGGCTCCGCCGTCGATACCGACGTTCGATGCCGAAATGACATCGTCATCCGTCCATGCCCTTCACGGTCCTCAACCGTCGAGCGCGGGATCCTCGAAGACCGCGGTGCCGCCGATGAACGTCCCGACGACGCGTGCCTCCTCGATCGGGCCCGCGCCGCGATCGAAGAGGTCGCGGTCGAGGACCGCGATATCGGCGAGCTTGCCGACCTCGAGCGTGCCCGTCTCGTCGTCCAAGTGGTTCACGTAGGCAGATCCGTTGGTGAACGCGGCCAGCGCGTCGATAAGGTCGAGCCGCTCCTCGGGCAAGAACACCGGCCGATCACCTGCGTATCTGACCGGCGCCTTGCGCTCGACGGCGATATGCATCTCCCAGATGGGGTTCGGACTCGACACGCTCCAGTCCGAACCCATCGCGAGCACCGCGCCGGCGGCGCGCAGCGAACGGAACGGGTACTGCCACTCAGCACGGTCGCCCAGGAACGGGATCGTCAGCACGTCCAGCTGATCGTCGTGTGCGGCCCACAGCGGCTGGGCGTTGGCCGCTACGTCGAGCTGCCGGAACCGCGGGATGTCCGCGGGGTGGATGACCTGGATGTGCGCGATATGCGGGCGGGTATCGGATGGACCGTTGGCACGTCGCGCTGCCTCGACCGCATCGAGCGATGCTCGGACGGCCCGATCGCCGATGGCGTGGAAATGTGGCTGGAACCCCAGCGCGTCGAGCCTCGGCACCCACTCGGCGAGTCCGTCGGGGTCGATCTGGAGCAATCCTCGGTTGTCGGTCATGCCGCCCTTGCCGTCTTCGTACGGCTCGAGCATGGCCCCCGTGAAGTTCTCGAGGACGCCGTCCATCATCAGCTTGACGCTCGTCGCCCGATACCGCCCGATCGACGTCGTCCTACGTCGCTCGACGAACTCGTCGATCTGCTCGCCACCTCGCGAGCGTTCCCACCACATCGCTGCGACCACGCGACCCGTCAGCTCGCCGCGGGAGGCGAGCGCCACGTAGGCGCGTTCCTCGGTGCCCGATTCGACGATCGCGTCCTGCCACGCCGTGATCCCGAACCCGTGCAGGTAGCGTTGACCGAGACGGAGCGCCTCTTCGAGCTCGGCCGGCGTGTCGTCCGGCATCAGTCGCGTCACGAGCGCCATCGCCCCCTCGTGGAGCGTCCCCGACGGGCTGCCATCGGGGTTACGTTCGATCCGCCCATCGCTGGGGTCTGGCGTGTCGGCGGTGATCCCGGCGATCTCGAGCGCCTTGGAGTTCACCCAGGCGCCATGCCCGTCGCGGTTGGTCAGGAAGGCCGGCCTATCCGGCACCACCCGATCGAGCTGCTCGCGCCGCGGCGTCCCGCCATCGAACGCGGCCATGTACCAGCCGCCGCCCCGGATCCACGTTTCGTCGGGGTGTGATCGCGCGTACGCCTCGATGATGTCGAGCTGCGGCCCCGACTGTTCGTCGGCGTGGAGGTCGCAGCGGAGCATCGAGAGTCCGCCATGGACCGGGTGGACATGCGCGTCCTGGAACCCGGGAGTGACCGTGCGTCCGCGGAGGTCGATGACGCGGGTGGTCGTGCCGGTGACGTCTGCGACGTCGGCGTCGTGTCCGACCGCGACGATCCGCTCCCCTCGGACGGCGAGGGCGCTAGCCCACGATCGCGCGGGATCCATCGTCGCGATGCGGCCACCACGGAGGACGAGGTCGGCGGGCTGGTCGGTCGTCATGGGCGGGCAGTGTCGCAGCGCCACGGCTCGCGCGGCCCCGCATCCCGCAGAACGCGACGCGTCCTATCGGCCCGACCGGGACCAATGGGCGGTGGTGCGGCGACGCACCTCTCGAGGAGCATCGCGGCATGCATCGCCTCACGCGCGCGACCCTCGTCGTGCTCGCGACCTGCTCCCTCGTCGCCTGCTCTGCGGCACCGAGCGACCTGGCGACCACGACGGCCGAACCGCCGGCCGGCTTCGCCTCGGCATCGGTCACCTCGGCGCAGCCGTCGTTCGGCCCGCAACCCACGGCCGCACCCGGACGCGCTCGGCTGGAGCCGTCGAAGGGCGCGTACTTCGGGCTCAATCTCGACTGGGGCACCGAAACGGCGACACAGGCAAGCGATGCGTTCGGCCACACACCGGCCGTCTGGGTCGAATTCGCGAGGTTCCCGATGGACGATCCGACACGCGCGAACGTCGAGGCGTTCATCGAGCAGGTCGCCGGCGTCGGCGGGATGGCGCTGCTCACGTTGGAGCCGCACGACGGCCTCACGGCAGTCACGGACGACGTAGCGGCCGACCTCGGAGACCTCCTGGCGCGTGCCTGGACCGATCACGGCGTCCCGATGTTCGTTCGCTTCGCGCACGAGATGAACGGGTCCTGGTATGCGTGGTCGCAGCAGCCGGATGCATATATCGAGGCGTTCGACACGGTCGCCACCGCGGTCCATGAGCGCTCACCCAGCTCGGCGATGGTCTGGGCCCCGAACCAGGGCGCGGGCTACCCATTCAACGGTGGCAAGTACGTGGCGAGGGAAGGGTCGAAGGACGCGGCCGCCCTCGACACGAACGGGGACGGCGCGCTCGACGCCAAGGACGACCCGTATGCGCCCTACTACCCGGGCGACGACGCGGTCGACTGGATCGGCGTCAGCCTCTATCACTGGGGCCGCGCCTATCCGTGGGGTGAGAACGAGCTGCCACGCCCCGGCACATTCGAGAAGCTGATCCGCGGTGCCGACACGGGTGCCCACGAGGGCGGAGCCACCGTCCCCGACTTGTACAAGACCTATGCCGATGGCCATGACAAGCCGCTCGCCGTCATCGAGACGGCGATCCTCTACGACCCAGCGGCGACGGCGGGTCCATCCGAGAACGAGCTCAAGTCGGCCTGGTTCGAGCAGGTCTACAGCGACGCGACACGGACGGAGTTCCCGCGGATCGGGATGCTCAACTGGTTCGAGTGGCGCAAGGAGGAGTCGGAGGTCGGTCGGGTCATCGACTGGCGACTCGCATCCGATCCGGCGCTCGCGCGCTCGTTGCTCGAGTCCGCACCGGACGGCTGGCTCCGCTTCGCCGGCGATTGACCCACGCGCCCAGTCCGCCCGACCGAGCCGTCGCGGCCCTACGATGGCGTGGATGACGACCGTCGACCTGCTCCACGCCGGTTACACCGGCGAACGGACCGCCTCTTCCGTCGTGCTCGTCCGTGACGGCGACGCGCTGATCGTCGCCGACCCCGGGATGGTCCGCAGTCGATCGCTGATCCTCGACCCGTTGCGCGAGCTCGGCGTCGAGCCAGAGGCGGTGACCCACGTCTTCCTGAGCCACCACCATCCCGACCATACGATCAACGTCGCGCTGTTCCCGAACGCCGAGGTCGTCGATTTCTGGGCGCGCTACATCGGCGATCAGTGGCTCGACATGCCCGGCGACGGCTACCACCTGTCCCCGAACGCCGAGCTCTGGCTGACGCCTGGCCACACGGACGAGGACGCCTCGCTGATCGTCCACGCGGACAACGGTATCTACGCGATGACGCACCTGTGGTGGCACGCCGACCGCGGTCCGGAGATCGATCCGTACGCCGATGACCAGGATGCGATCGATGCGGGGCGTCAGCGCGTGCTGGCGGTCGCCGACGTCGTGATCCCGGGGCACGGCGGTTCGTTCCGCGTCCAGCGGTAGGCGCCCCTCGCCTCACGCCGCGGCCGCGAGCGTCGCCTCAGGCCGCCGACGCGCCCGTCGCCTCAGGCGGCCGCGCGCCGACCGATGATGTTCAATCGGACGTAGTCGACAAGCGGCTCGCCGATGCGTTCGGCGACCTCGTGGATAAAGGCGTCGCGCTCGTCTTCCGGGAGTCGTTCGACTTGCGGGCCAAGCGCCACGGTGCGCAGATACGCCTCGAACGGTTCACCCGGCTCGAAGCGTGTCGGTTCCTCGCTCAGCCAGCACGTGATGTCCTCGTACCCGGCCTCGGCGAGTCGTCGTTCCGTGTCCTCGGGCGTCTCGTAGTGGGCGGGGCCCAACCAGCCGTCGCCGATGCTCGCGATGGCGCGCTTGATCCGGCTGATGTTGCCGAATCCACCGCACTGCGCGACGAGCCAGCCACGGGGCTTCGTGACCGCCGCGAGGTTCCGGAACAGCGCGTCGTGGTCGGGCACCCAGTGGAACGTCGCGGTCGAGAGGATCGCGTCCAGGTTGCCGTCGATCCGCAGTGGCTGCCCGAGGTCGGCCACGACGTAGTCGATGCGGTCCCCGAAGCGCTCGAGCCGGCTTCGCGCCGCCTCGACCATGGCGGGCGAGCCATCGAGCGCGATGACATGACCCTTCGGCAACCGCTCGGCCAGTCGCTCCGTGACCCGGCCCGTGCCGCAGCCCGCGTCCATCACTCGCTCGTCGCCGTCAAGCGGAAGGCGCTCGAGGACGTCCAGGCCCCAGCGGGTCATCGGGTCGGCGACGCGGTCGTATGTCCGCGCATCCCAGTCGCGTGTCGTCATGTCGCGACCGGCTCCCGGGCTCGCTGCGGACGTGGTTCTCTCAGGCCGAACCACGACACGACGGCGCCGGTCGCGACGAGCCCCGCGGCAACCGCCATCGCCTGGTGGAACGCCTCGATCGACGCGCGTGCCGCGGCGTCGACCTGGTCGGGCGTCGGCGTGCCGCGCGGCGGATTGAGCGGGGGGAACGCGCTTCGGACAGCCGCGGACGTCGTGTCGAGGCCTGGGGCGAGCGTCGCCAGCGCGGCGTAGAACGTGCCGCTGACGGCGACGAAGATCAGCGCTCCGAGTAGCGGTTGCCCGACCCGCGCGATCGCGTTGTTGATCGCAGACCCGAGGCCTGAGAAGTTCTCCGGGATCGATCCCATCAGCGTGTTCGTCAGCGGCGCGACGACGTTCGCGATCCCGAGCCCGAACAGGAGGACCGCGGGCAGGACGTCGATGAAGAACGCCGGTGGCGGGACGAGGCTCGCCGGCGTCCCGACCGAGGCGTGCCAGGCCGACGAGGTCTCCGGGAGCCGCGTGAACCACAGCAGACCAGCGGTCATGAGCGCGGGCCCAAGGGTCAGGAACCGGCGCGCTCCGGCACGCCCGGCGAGCGTGCCGATCCGCGGCGAGAGCGTGATCAGGCAGATGCTGATCGGTATCACCGACACCCCCGCCGCGAGCGCCGTGTATCCGAGGGCCCCCTGGAGGGTGATGCTCAGGTAGCTCAGCATCACATAGAGCCCGCCATAGACGAAGAACGTCATCAGGTTGATCGTCGTGAACGCGCGAGACCGAAAGAGGCCGAGCGGAACGAGCGGGTCGGGACGGCGAGCCATCAGGATCGGGAAGGCGACCAGTGCCGTCACCCCGATCGCGATCGACGCCCACGCGATCGGATCCTGCCACTCGTGCTCCCCACCGCGGATCACGCCGAACGACAGGCCCCCGACCGCCAGCGCCGCGACCAGCGCACCGAGCCAGTCGAAGCGGCGGTTCGCGTCATCTCGGCTCTCGGCGACGTGCCGAAGCGTGATGGCGAGGGCCACAGTGAGTATCGGGACGTTGATCAGGAACGCGACGCGCCATCCGATGGTGTCGACAAGCAGCCCACCGAGCAACGGACCGACGAGTGACAGCGCCGACGTCGCGGATGTCCACAGACCGAACGCGCGACCGCGTTGGGGCCCGGCGAACGTCTGGGTGATGATCGAGAGCGCGCCTGGGACCATCAGTGCGCCGGCCGCGCCCTGGAGGAGTCGCGCGATGACGAGGACCTCGAGTGTCGGCGCCAGACCGCACAGCCCGGAGGTCAGCGCGAAGCCCGCCAGCCCGATGGCGTACACCCGCCGCCGGCCGTAGTGGTCCGAGAGTGCGCCGGCCAGGATCAGCAGCGCCGCAAGCACCGCGAGGTAGCCGCTGATGACGTACGTCTGCCCCTCAAGGACACCGACGAGCGTCGCCGGCAGCTCACGACCGATCCGGGGTAATGCCGCGTTGACGACGGTGCCGTCGAGGAAGACCGCCCCGGACCCGATGATCGTCGCCACGAGGGTCCAGCGCTGCCGCGACGTCATCGCGGCAGTGTCGCAGATAGACTCTCCGCGCTATGCCCGGGCCTGTGGCACTCGTGGGTGCCGGTGAGTTCCTGCCGCCGATGGCCGAGTTCGACGCGAGCCTGCTCGCGGCGACCGGCCGGACGCGCCCGCGTGTCGCGATCCTGCCGACCGCGTCGTATCCGGACGGCGAGGTGGTCTTCCAGCGCTGGGCTGCGATGGGCGTCTCCCACTTCGCCGCGCTCGGTGCCGAGGTCGAGCCGGTGCTCGTCCGCGACAGGGCCGCGGCCGAAGATCCGGCGGCCGCCCAGGCGATCGGCGAGGCTGACCTCGTCTACCTGTCGGGCGGTAAGCCGGCGCACCTGCTCACGGCGCTGACCGGAACGGCCGTCGGCCAGGCGTTGACCGACGCGCACGACCGCGGGGCCGCCCTCGTCGGTTGTTCGGCTGGGGCGATGGCGCTCGCGTCGCACGCGTTCGACTTCCGGGTCAAGTTGCTGCCATTCCCGTTGCGCTGGGGGGATGGCCTCGGATTCGCCGATGGCGTATCGGTCGTGCCCCACTACGACGCGTGGCCCGAACCGTTCTCGGCCGTGATCGCATTCCAGGCGCCGCGAGGATGCACGGTGCTGGGGATCGACGAGGACACGGCCGTGGTCGGGCACGAAGGCGGCTGGCAGGTCCACGGCGCGTCGCGCGTCACGGTATGGCGCGGCCGGCGGCGCGAACGCTTCCGTGCTGGCGAGGTGTTCCGGGTCTAGGGCTTGGCGCGGCCGGTTAGCGCGGGGGGTCCCCGAAGACAGTCGAGCCGACGCTGACGCGCCGGCCCGAGATCCGAGAAGGACGGCCTCGTCAGTCGGGCCGGATCGTCCGGAAGCAATCCGAGCAGTAGACCGGGCGGTCCATCCGTGGGCGGAAGGGCACCTGGGCCTGGTTGCCACAGGACGAGCACACGACGGCGAAGTACTCCCGATCAGGTCGGTCGACCGAGCGCTCGTAGCCCCGCGGACCACCGATGTCCTGGGCGTCGTAGCCGCCTTCGCGAGCGGCACGCCGACTGGCTCTGCAGCTGGTGCAGCGCTTGGGATCCGATGCGAATCCCTTCTGCGCGTAGTACTCCTGATCGGCCGCAGAGTGGATGAAGTCGACTCCACAGTCGACGCAGGTGATCGTCCGATCAGCGTAGGTCACGGTGCTCCTCCGGGGCGCGTTGGTCGCGTTGGTACGCCTGCGGAGGGCGGCCGCATCAGCAGTCGGGAAAGCGCGAGGTCTGGCGCAAGAAGCCGGGCCCCAGCGACCCAGGTGCCGATGTGGAGTCCCTGTTGCGGGGCGCACCGGTTCGTTTGTGCGGCGCAGGATACAACGGGTCTTCGAATCGGACATCGCAGGCCCCGAGGTCGCCATCCGAGCGCATTTCGGGCGCTTCCCGAGCGGGATTTCGGGCCCTTGTGGGCGTTCCGCGGGACGTTTCAGCGAGGCCCATCGCGCGGGAGCAGGCCCGACCGCGTGCCTGGTCCGACCGGGGCTGGCGAGCGTGACATCGTACCTGTCACAATGGCGCGCGAGCATCCGGGTCGGCGAGCGGGGAGTCATGGGGGCGCCTCGCTCGCGCCATACCCAGAGTGGAGCACCCGGACCGAGATCGCCCGACCGTCACCAACGAAGAGGCAAGATCCGAGCGGATGCTACGCATCATCCATACCGCGGACGTCCACCTGGGCGCCCGCCACGACGACCTCGGCGAGCAGGCGAGTGCCCAACGAGAGCGCCAGTTCGCCGCCTTCGTCGCCACGATCGATCTTGCGATCGCCGAGAAGGTCGATCTCGTCCTGATCGCCGGCGATCTCTTCGATAGCAACGTCCAGCCGCGGCGCTCGGTCGAGCGGGTCGCGGCACAGCTCAAACGACTCGTCGCCGCCAAGATCCGCTCGGTGATCCTGCCCGGGACGCATGACGTGTATGACCGGTCATCGATCTATCGCGCGTATGACCTCAAGTCCCTGGCGGGCAGCACGTCGGACGACGACTGGGTCACGGTGCTGACGTCGGCGCGGCGCGGGATCCACATCGGTGCCTGCGACGTCGTGGTCCACGGCCCGGTCTTCCCGACCAAGCGAGCCCCGCACAGCCCGATGCAAGACATCGACGTCGCTGGGCAGAAGGGCCGCGCGACGTGGCACGTCGGGATGGTCCACGGGGCGATCGCGATCCCTGGCAAGACGGACCGCGACGACGTCGTCATCACGACCGACGAGATCGCCGCGAGCGGGCTCGACTACCTCGCGCTCGGTCACTGGCATTCGATGCAGCAGGCCAAGGCGGGCGCGGTGACCTACGCGTACGCCGGGGCGCCAGAGCCCGTCGCGATCGATCAGGACCGCGCCGGCAAGGTCCTCCTCGTCGAGCTCGAGGAGATCGCGACAGGCCGAAGCGTGACGGTCACCGAACGTCCGGTCGGGAAGACGCGGTTCGAGAAGCTCGACCTCGACGCGGCCGGTGTGACGACCCAGGCTGGCCTCATCGACAGCCTCGCTCGGAAGGGCGATCCGGATCTCGTCCTGGACGTCCGGATCGTCGGTGTCCGCCCCGATGAGCTCGACCTGCAGCCCGAGGAGATCGAGTCGGCACTCGCGCCGTCGTTCCTGAAGGTCCGTATTCGCGACGTCAGCCTGCCCGCACTGACCGAAGGCGCATTGCCATCGGCCGAGACGATCGCCGGCGCGTTCATCCGGGACCTCGAGGCGCGGATCGCAGAGCTCGAGGCCACGCCCGCCGACGACGGCGTCGGCGATCCAGCGGCAGAAGCAGCGGAGCTGCGTGATGCCCTTCGACTCGGTCGCCTGCTGCTCGCCGGGCACGAGGTCTCGCTGTGAGGATCCGCCGGCTCCAGGTCCGCGATCTGCGTCGCTATCGGGAGCTCGACATCGATCTTGCTCCCGGCGTCACGGTCGTCCGTGGGCCGAACGAAGCGGGGAAGAGCACGATCCAGCGCGCGATCGAACTCGCGCTCACGCGGCGCGTCACGAGTACGGCCGGGGATCTCGAGTCGCTACGGCCATGGGACGCCGGCCCAGACGCGCGCCCGTGGGTGGCGATCGAGTTCGAGCAGGATGAGGAGGACGGGCGCCTCGCGACGGGATCCGTCGAGAAGTCGTTCGCTGGCCAGAAGGGCGCGGTCGACCTCGTGTACGACGGCCAGCGGGTCAACGACCCGGCCCTCGCAGACCAGGTCCTGGCCGAGCTCTCGGGCATCCCGACCGAGTCGTTCTTCCGTTCGACAGCGTCGGTGCGCCACCACGAGCTCAGCGACCTCGCTCGCGACGAGACAGCACTCCGAGATCGGCTCCAGGCCAGCATCAGCGGTGCGGACCGCGGGACCGGGCGCGCCAAGAAGCGACTCGAGCGCGCGATCTTCGAGCTGACCACCAAGGGCGACAAGAATCCTGGCCGGCTCAAGGTCGCCGAGACGACCGTTGCCCAGACCGCGGCGAGTGTCGAAAAGGGCGAGGCAGCCCTCGAGCAGCTCGAACGCGATCGCGACGCGCTGTCCGGATCGCGGGAACGTCGCATCGAGGCTGACCGGGCGCTGGCGGAGAAGCGGGCGATGCTCGAAAAGGCACGCCAGGCGGAGCGCCTCGATGCGGAGCGGACTGCTGCCCGGGAACGCTATGAGCGCTTCCGAGAGGCCGTCGAAGTCTCGACGGAACTCGACGAGCTCGCCCAGACGCACCCTTCCCCGAACCCGTTGCCGGTCGTCCGGCAGGCCGTCGAGCGTCTCCGCGTCCTCGATACGCGCACGCGCGAGCTCAAGGCGGCCCTCGCCGGCGAGATCGATGTGACGTTCGACGTCGCGCCCGAGCCGACATGGCGCCCGATCTCCAGGCTCGGTCTGATCGCGGTCGTGGTGGGGGTGCTCATCGCGGGCGGCGGCTTCGTCGTCGACCTCCTGGGCATCGTCGACCTGGGCACCGCGCCGCTCTTCATCGGTATCGCCATCGCGCTGATCGGCGCCATCCTCAGCGCCGTCGCCGTGTACCTCCGGCGCGGCTCGCAGATGCGCGAGGAACTCCGCGACGTCGAGATCGACCGACGGTTGCGCGGCCGGTCGGAGATGGAGGCCGAGCTCCGACAGGCCGAGGCCGACACCGCCCAGCAGCTCGGGACGCTCGGGCTCGATGACCTTGCAGCGGCGGAGGATCTGCTCGCGCGAGAGGAGGCGCACGTCGCGCGGATGGATCAGCTCTCGGCGCAGCTCGACGGTCTCGTCGGCAAGGAACCGCGCGAGACCCTCCCGAAGTCGCGCGATACCGCTGCCCTCGAGATCGAGCAGAAGACGAATGCCCTCGAGAGCCTCGGGCCGATCGCCAAGGAGCCGCGGGCGCGAGAGCGCCTCGAGGTCGAGGTCCGTGATCAGGAGGGCGCGCTCGACCGGGCTCGTGACGATGAGGCGAACGCCCGCGCCCGCGTCGAGGCCAACACCGTCGATGCGGAGCAGGTCGCGTCCGACGCCGAGCATCTCGCCGTGTGGCGCGAGCAGCTCGCGCTCCTGCAGCGCCGCCACCGCGTCCTCGCCACCACGCTTGGTGCCATCGAACGCGCAGAAACGGCCACGATGAAGACGGCCACGCGCTACCTCGAGGGCCACATGAACCGTGACGTCTCGACCGTGACCGGCGGCCGTTACCGGCGCGTCCGGGTCGATGACAAGACGCTCGATATCGAGATCCACGCACCCGAGCGTGGTGACTGGGTCCCCGTATCGACCCTCAGCCAGGGGACGCTCGATCTCGTGTACCTGACGGCGCGGCTCGGTCTCGTCCGCCTCGTGACAGGCGACCGCAGGCCGCCGCTCGTCTTCGACGATCCGTTCGTGACGCTCGACGACGAGCGTGCGACCCGTGCACTCGCACTCCTCAAGCAGGTCGCCGACGACTTCCAGATCATCTATCTCACGACGTCCGACCGATACGACGCTGCCGCCCACGCGGTCGTAGAGCTGCCCGGACCTGCGACCGTCGACGAGGGTGTCGACGACCCTGCACTGCGCCCAGTCGAGGTCGTCACCGGAGTGGGCGCCTGATCGACGGGCTCCCGCCGGGGGCCGTGACCGTCGTCTTCGGACTCGCCGCCGCGGTCGCCTGGGGCGCCGGAGACTTCGGTGGCGGTCTTGCGAGCCGCCGAGTGCCGGTATACGGCGTCGTCCTTGTTTCGCAGGCGGCCGGCGGCGCCCTGTGCCTCGCGCTTGCGCTGATCCTCGGGGAGTCGTTCCCAACGGGGAAAGATCTTGTCGTGTGCCTCGCCGCCGGGCTCGTCGGGGGGCTCGGCATCACGATGCTGTACCGCGGTCTGGCGATCGGACGCATGGGCATCGTCGCACCCGTGACCGGCGTCCTCGCAGCGGTCATCCCGGTGGTCGCCGGCTTCCTCACCCAGGGCGTTCCGCCACCGCTCGTGCTCGCCGGGATCGTGCTCGCGGTCGTCGCGGTCGTGCTCGTGTCGCGCGTCGCCGACGAGTCGGGCGGCCGGGACGGGCTGACCGAAGCCTTGGTCGGCGGTACGGCCATCGGCCTGTTCGGCGTCGCGATCGCCCAACTGTCGCCGGGCGACCTCTTCGCTGACCTCACCACGATCCGCGTCGTCCAGGGTGCGCTCGTGGTCCTGATCGTCATCGCGACTCGTGCGGCGTGGCGACCCGGCGGATTGATGCTGCCGCTCGTGCTGATCGGGCTGCTCGACACGGTCGGCAACGCGCTGTACCTCGCGGCGGTCCAGACCGGTCAGCTCGCGATCGCCTCAGTGCTGTCGGCGATGTACCCGGTCGCGACCGTGATCCTGGCCGCGGCCGTGCTGCGAGAGCCGATCACCCGGGACCACACCGTGGGGATCGCGCTTGCGACGGCCGCGATCGCCCTGATCAGCCTGGGCGGAGGGTAGGCCCCCGGACGATCGAGAGCTCGAGGGCGTCCTGCGGCGTCCGGAGCACGACGATCTCGTCGAACCCCTCGAGCGCGAGCACGTCCCCATCGACCGTCCGCCGGACGGCGGCGAGATGCCGATCGATGACCTCGCGGTCGACGACCCGCGATCGCCCGTCGTTCTGCCGCGCGACGGCGCCCGGGTCGATGTCGAGCACGATCGCAGTCACCGGGATCCCTGCTGACCTCGCCCGCGCGATGAGTGGCCGACGGACGGTCGCCTCGGTGTTCGTCGCGTCGACGACGGTCAATCGACCGCGGGCCATCCGTCGTCCGACCGTCCGGTGCAGGATCCGGAACGCGACGGCGGAGACGCGCTGGTCGGCTTCGTCCCCTGAGATCAGGGCACGAAGGGCGTCAGACGAGACGATCTCATCCGCTGCGAACAGACGAGCGGCGAGCGTCGATTTGCCGGCGCCTGCCGCGCCGATCAGCACGACAAGACTCGGGTCGGGTATGACGATCGCTGTCATCCCGCGATGATGGCGCGGGTTCGTACATCAGGGGCCGGCCAGCCGCCGCACTTCGTATCCGCCTGCTTCAGCGGCGCGGATCTCGTACGCCGGCTGGTCGTACACGGTCGGGCCCTGCTTCGCGAGGCCGTCGGTCAAACGGAACCGAGAGGCATGCCAGGGGCATTCGATGCAGCCGTCGACGACGCGCCCCTCGTGCAGCGGCCCGCCCGCGTGCGCGCAGACGTCATGCATCGCGTGGACCGTATCTCCGACGCGAACGACGACGAGCTCGTTGCTGCCGGCGCGCATCTTGGTCGGCGTCGCCTCCGGGAGGAGGCCGAGATCCGCGAGCGTGCCGGTGTCGAGGCGGATCCATTTCGTCCCGGCGCCGCGAAAAGCGTGCCGGCTGACCATGTTGCCCGCCACATACACGACGTCACCGCCGACGAACGCGCCGGCGGTGACGATGAGGAAACCGATGACGGAGAGCACGATCGGCAGCGTCCGATCGGTCGGAGCACCCGCCCGCGTTACGGCCGACACGATGAGCACGACCAACGCGACCGTCATCAAGGTCCCGTGGAGCGTCGCGCGCGTGCGCGCCACGCCGTCGGTCTCGCTGTAGTCGGCGAGGCCGGAGAGGGCTGCGGCGACCATGAACAGGATCGTGGCGACGAGTGTGACGTCGGCCGCGGTCGGCTGGCCGATGAGGTCAAGGACGACCGAGCCGAGCAGCAGCCCGATGGGGATGTCCGTGATGGCTGCGTGCAGGGGGTGGCCCAACCAGCGTCCCTGCAGCAGATCCCGTATCGCCGGCATCGCGCGGAACAGCGCGCGCGTCCACCGTTCGTTGAATCCGCCGAACGGTTTCGCCCATCCATCGTTGATGGCGACCAGTCGTGCGAGGAACCGTGCCACCCAGCTACCTCCCACGGAAATCTACGCCGACCGGCGGCGCGTGGATGTTGCAGCCACCTTGCAGCGATGGCCATCCACATGTCGTCCACATGGGCGCGAAACTCGGGGATAAGCCCTCAGACTTTCACCGCGACTTCGTGGATAAGGCCGTTGTCGCCGCTGCCGCCCGGCGGATACATTTCGTCTTGCCCGAAGGGGCAGGTGCGAACCGCCAGACCGGACCGGGGAGTGATCCACGGAGCGGTCCCGGGAACCGGGTTCGACGGCCGCAAGGCCGGCGAGTGAGGGACTCGGGCGGAGCGCAAGGACTCCGGACTTGTTCGGAGCCGTTGCGAGACGACTAGCGGTCCTCCCACCAGTTCCTTCGGGCGCTTTCGTGTCCGCCGCGGCCGAGATCGGTCGCGCGCCAGCGGCCTCGCGCGACGCTCGCTAGGCTGCGCCGGGTGACCACCACTTCCCTCGACCGACCGCCGGTCGAGGCACGCCCTGCGCCCGTTCCCCTGCAGGACTGGCGGCGCCTGCTCACCGTCTTCTGGCTGACCTCGATGGTCGAGGGCCTCGGCGTCAGCCAGATCTTCGCGCTCGTCCCGAGCTACCTGCGTCAGATGGGCGTCCCGCAGGACGAGCGGCTCGCCTTCGTCGGTCTCTTCTCAGCACTGATCTTCGTCGTCGGCATGCCGCTGGTCCCGCTGTGGGGCGTATGGGCCGACAAGTACAGCCGCAAGGCTGTGATCGTCCGAAGCGCGCTGATCGAGGCGGTCGTCTTCGCGGGCGTCGCCTTGTCGACTGAGCCGTGGCAGCTCGCGCTGAGCATGTTGCTCATCGGGTTCCAGCTGGGCAATACAGGCGTGATGCTCGCGGGGATCCGCGAGGTGACGCCTCGGGCGCGACTCGGCACCGTGATGGGGATCTTCGGCGCGTCCACCGCCGTCGGCATGGCCTCGGGTCCGGCGCTCGCCGGCGTCCTCATCGATGGCTTCGGCTGGTCGCTCCCGATGGTCTTCTGGCTGTCATCGGCGCTGTCGGTGGGGACCGCGCTGCTCGTGACATTCGGATCACGAGAGGTCCGGCCATCGGTCGTGCCCGAGGGTCGCGTGCTGACGCTCGCGTTCGGAGCCATCCGCAGCGTCCTGAGCGACGCGGCCGTCCGTCGGATCTTCCTGATCTTCGGTGTGTCGTTCCTGGCGAACCAGATGAGCCGTCCCTACGTGCCGATCGTCGTCGAGGGCGTCGCCGGTACCGGCACCGGGCTCGCCTCCGCGATCGGGCTCGTGATGGGCACGGCAGCCCTTGTCGGCGGCCTCATGGCGCCGCTCGGCGGTTGGCTCGGCGACCGGTTCGGATTCCGGCACGTGCTCGTCGGAGCGCTGGCTCTTGGCGGCACCGCCCTCGCGCTGATGCCGTTCGTGCCGACCGTCGGCACGCTCGCGGCGCTCGCGGTCGGGATGGCAGCGGCGACCTCGACGGTGAGCGCGATGGTGTTCGGCTTGCTCTCGACCGAGGTGCCGGCCGACCGTCGCTCGTCGACGCTCAACCTCGTGTACCTGCCGCTCTATGCGGCGGGGATCATCGGGCCGGCGCTCGGTGCGATCGTCGTCCTCGTCGGCGGGATCCCCGGGCCGTTCCTGCTCGGGTCCGCCGTGTTCTTCACTGGAGCCGTGTTGATCGCCACGCGGGCGTCCCGCAGCTCAGCGGCGCACTCGACGAGCTCGCCGGCCACGTAGCCCTCGCCGCCGCCCTAACACGGAGGCGCCGACGACCTCCCCCCAGGAGGACCGTCGGCGCACTGGGTCGGCGGGCGAGCTCTCGTCCTCTATACGCCGATCCGCCCCGGATGGATCATCCCGCGTCCTCGGGATCCGGTGTTACGTCGAGACCAGCTGCCCGAACCGGCGGCCGAGCCAGCCCGGTAGCGGCGGCGCCGGGGCGACGTTCTGGCGGACGGCGATGACCGCCAACAGCATCGCGAGCCCGCCGTACCACAGCGCCGGCAGCGCGAGCATCCCGGCCACCGGCACGGTCCACCGCCGACCCGTCCAGGCGCCCCATACGACGACGGCGACCGCGACCGGGAATCGGAGGACGAACGGGATCGGCACGGCCGCCCAGGTGCCGTCGCGACCCGCGACGCGGCTCAGGACCTCCGCCCAACCGAACCACGCGTCGGGCAGCAATACGAACGACACGGCCACGATGGCCGCCGTGCCCGCCAGAGCGATCGCGAGGTTCCGCCACTCGCGCCGGACGACGAACCAGAGCAGTCCGATCCCCGGTGTGATCTTGGTCAGCAGGACGAGCGACCACGTCCACGGCCAGCGGAACCCGAGCACGATCGCCGCGGCAAGCAGCACGTGGATGTTCCCGCCGGCAAGCTCCATCAGCGCGAGCACGACACCGACGGCAAGCCAGCGGCGCCCGGTCAGGACGACCAGTGCGGCGAGGAGGATCGCTGTCCACGCGGCCATGTAGGCCTGCCACGGCAGGACCCGGATCGGCTGGAGGACCTGCAGGAAGGCCGGCGAGTACACGTATGCGATCGGGTCGGTCCAGTCCGATCGCGCGTATGGGTCGTCGAGCGAGGGGAACCAGTAGCAGTACGCGTCCTGGCCGGTGCCCCACAGGCGGCCCCACGGCGACGACAAGGCGACGATCACCAGCCAGGCCACCGCGGCGAGTCCCGGGCCGACCCACGGATGCTCGTCCAGCCAAAGTCCCAGACGTCTCGTCCGATCGCCGAATCGCGCCTCTACACCCGCAGCCAGTCCCTGCGTGATGCGTCCGGTCACCACACCGCGTGCCGTACCATTCCGCCGTGCCGAACCTGCCCTTCGCTCGTCCGCTGCCGCGCCCGCGCCGACGCATGGTCGGCGAGGCCGCCATCGCGCTGCCGGAGGCGGTCGCAGACCCCGAGATCATCGAGGCGGCGGGCATCCGCTGGATCCACATCGAATCGCCGCGAACCGCCGATCGCGATTGGCTGGAAGAGCACTTCGATTTCCACCCGCTCGACTACGAGGACGTCTTCTCGCGTAACCAGCGCCCGAAGCTCGACCAGTACGACGACTACGTCTTCATCGTGCTGCACTTCCCGTTGTTCGACAAGGACACGAGCCGCATCCTCACGGCCGAGCTCGACCTGTTCATGGGCCCCGATTTCCTGATCACGCTGCCGAACATGCCGCTGCCGCCCATCTCCGCGATGTTCGACCGCTACCGCGAGAAGGACGACCTGCGCGAGGAGGTCTTCTCGAAGGGCACCGGCTATCTGCTCTACAAGATCGTCGATACCGGCGTCGATGCCTCGTTCCCGATGTTGCGCAAGACGGCGCTGAAGCTCGAGCGGCTCGAGGACGACATCTTCGAGGGACGCTCGTCCGAGATCGTCCGGGACATCTCCGACACGAAGCAGGAGATCATCAACTTCCGCAAGATCGTCCGGCCGCAGCG
>JBJMMR010000069.1:0-157817 GCA_045804645.1 Chloroflexota bacterium
ATTATCGCCCGGGGGCGAGTGACGGCGCGTCGCCCGATCGGGGGGAGGAACGGCGGGTGACACCGCCGTCGAGGGGTCGCGACGCGGTTATGCGCTCGCGCGCTGGGCGGCGAGCCACTCCTCGTAGTTCGTCTCGTCGACGCCCTCGTCGACGTCGGTCTTGGTGAGCAGCAGCGGCAGCCGCCCGGACCGGATCGTCTCCTCGGTGATGATGCATTTGCGGACCTCCGTCCGCTCCGGGATGTCGTACATCACCTCGAGGAGTGACTCCTCGACGATCGAGCGCAGCGCGCGTGCACCCGTCTTCCGATCGAGCGCGACCTCGGCGGCGGCCTTCAGGGCACCGGCGGTGAACGCGAGCTCGACCTTGTCGAGCGCCAGGAATTTCTGGAACTGACGCGTGACGGCGTTGCGCGGCTCCGTCAACACCTTGACCAGGTCGTCGGCGGTGAGCGCCGTCAGGGTGACCATGACCGGCAGCCGGCCGATGAACTCGGGGATCAGCCCGAACTTGAGGAGGTCCTCCGGCATCAACTTCTCGAGGATCCGGCCCTTGTCGGCCGGCGACATCGCGCCGTCCGCGCCGAACCCGATCGCCCGGCGCCCGACGCGCTCCTCGACGATCTTCTCCAGTCCGTCGAACGCGCCGCCACAGATGAACAGCACGTTCGTGGTGTCGATCTGGATGAAGTCCTGGTGGGGGTGCTTGCGACCGCCCTGCGGCGGGACGTTGGCGACGGTCCCCTCGAGGATCTTGAGCAGTGCCTGCTGGACACCCTCGCCCGAGACGTCGCGGGTGATCGACGGGTTATCCGCCTTGCGGGCGATCTTGTCGATCTCGTCGATGTAGATGATCCCGCGTTGCGCCCTCGCGACGTCGAAGTCGGCCGCCTGGATCAGCCGCAGCAGGATGTTCTCGACGTCCTCACCGACGTAGCCCGCCTCGGTCAGTGACGTGGCGTCGGCGATGCAGAACGGGACGTCGAGCACGCGCGCGAGCGTCTGGGCGAGGAGTGTCTTGCCACTGCCCGTCGGGCCGACGAGCAGGACGTTCGACTTCTGGAGCTCGACATCGTCGACCTGATGGCCAGCATTGACCCGCTTGTAGTGGTTGTAGACGGCGACGGAGAGGACCTTCTTGGCCCGATCCTGGCTGATGACGTACTGGTCGAGAGCGTCCTTGATCTGGTGCGGGTTCGGGAGCTTCGACGCCGTCTGCTTGGGACGGGGCGTCTCGAGCATCTCCTCTTCGATGATCTCCTGGCAGAGGTTGATGCACTCGTCGCAGATATAGACGCCCTGACCCGCGATGAGCTTGCGAACCTGCTCCTGGCTCTTGCCGCAGAAGGAACAGCGATACGGGACCTTGGGTCCCTTGCTGCCGCTGGTCGAGGTCACGTGATCCGGTCCTTGCTCCCTATCCTGCCGGCTCGCTCTTCGAGCGCTTCGGCTCCGGTGGCTTCTCGGTCTCTTCCGATTCGGTCGCTTCCGCGACCTTCTCGTCGTGGTGCTGCGCGGTCAGAGAATCCCACTGTTCCGAGTAGACCGCATCGATGATGCCATAGTCCTTCGCATCCTCGGGAGCCATGAAGAGGTCCCGGTTGGTGTCTTGACGCACCTTGTCGACCGGCTGCGACGTATGCCGCGCCAGGATCTCGATGTTCCGATTGACCAGGAATTCCCATTCCTTCATCTGGATCACGGCGTCCGGCGCGTTGCCGCGGAAGCCACCCGAGCCCTGGTGGATCATGATCCGGCTGTTCGGCAGGGCGTAGCGCTTGCCCTTCGCGCCGGCGGCCAGCAGGACGGCGGCCATGGACGCGGCCATCCCGAGGCAGATCGTGCTCACAGGCGCGCGCAGGTACTGCATCGTGTCGTAGATCGCGAGACCTGAGTTGACGACGCCACCGGGCGAGTTGATGTAGAGGCTGATGTCCTTCTCGGGATCCTCGGAGTCGAGGAAGAGGAGTTGCGCGATGACGAGGTTCGCGAGGTGGTCCTCGATCGCGTCGCCCACGAAGATGATCCGCTCACGGAGCAGGCGAGAGTAGATGTCGTAGGCGCGTTCCCCCCGGCTGGAGGACTCGATGACCATCGGGACGAGCATGTGGCGGCTCCTGGCGGTTTCGTGGGCGTGGTGACTGTCGCTGTGCGGCTGGCTGGGTGATGACTTCGGTTCGGGAGGGAAGGTCGAACGCCGTCAGGTAGCGGCGGCGGGTTCGTCGACGGCAGCACGGTCGCTGTCATCGATCACGGTACCCGGGTCGGTCGCCCCGATGGCGGCGTTCGCGTGGGCGCTCTCGTCGCTGACCGCCGACGTCTCGATGTCCTCGAGGTGCGGTAGCGGCGGGTGCTCGGGATGCCCGGCGAGCCATTCGTCGATGAGGCGCTCGACCACACGGCTACGGCGGATGGTGCTGCGGATGAACGAACGACCACGCTCCGACTCGAAGTACGACACCAGTCGACTGTCGTCTGCATAGCGCTCGCGGCCCTGGGCGACTTCGGCTTCGACGTCAGCTTCGGACGCCTCGACGCCCTCGGCATCGGCGACCTTGGACAGGACGAGCAGCGTCTTCGCCCGCTTCTCCGCGTTCGGGCGGAAGTCGGCGTGGAGGTCTTCGCTGCTCTTCTCGACGGCCTTGAGGTACGCCTCTTCGGTGATGCCCTGCCGCGCAAGCGAAGCGCGGAACTCGTCGTGCATCACCTCGACCTCCTGGTCGATCAGCACTTCGGGCAGCTCCACGGTCGCGTTGGCGACCGCGTATTCGATGATCTGGTCGGCGAACTGGTGCCGAGCGCGGTCGATGGCGTTCGTCTCGAGCCGGCGGCGGATGTCCGCGCGCAGCGCGTCGAGCGACTCGAAGTCACCGAGGCTCGCGACGAAGTCGTCGTCGAGATCAGGCTGGATCTTCTCGCGGAGCTCCTTGAGCTCGGCGCTGAAGTGGGCCGGCTGGCCCGCCAGGCTCGCTTCCGCGTAGTCCGCCGGGAACGTGACGTCGAATTCGGTCGTATCGCCGACCTTGAGCCCGACGAGGTTGGCTTCGAAGCCGGGGATGAGGCGCTCCTGGCCGAGGATGAGGGGCATCCGCTCCGACGTGCCGCCCTCGAACGGCTGGCCGTCCTTCGTCCCGACGAACGAGATGACGGCGTAGTCGCCGTCCTTCGCGCCGCGATCCTCGACCGCCGCGAGCGTCGCGTTCTGGTCGCGCAGCTCCTCGACGACCTGATCGATCCGGGCGTCGTCGATGGTCTCGATGTCGGGCGTGAAGTTGAAGTGCTTGTAGTCGCCGAGCTTGACCTCGGGTCGGACGGGGACCGTCGCCTTGAAGATCAGCGGCTTGCCCTCCTCCGCCTGGACGACCTCGACATCGGCGTTCGAGAGCGGAAGGATGCCTTCCTGGATGAGTGCCTCGCGGTAGGCGTCCTGCATAACGTGGTCGACGGCTTCGTCAAGCACGGTCCCAGGGCCGAGATGGCGCTCGAGGACGGGTCGCGGCGCCTTGCCGGGACGGAAGCCGGGGATCCGCGTCCGGCGTGCCAGGGTCCGGACGGCGACGTCGACCGCGCGATCGAGGCGCTCGGGGGGAAGCTCGATCTGGAGCTGGACGGTCGACTTGGGAGCTGGGGTGCGCGTGATCTGCATCGGACGGGAAGTATAGGGCGGGGTCCCGGAGCGGGCGGTCCGCGGTCTCCCCACGCCGGGCGCAGACTACCTGCGCGTCAACGCCTTCCGTCGGACACGCGGTTCGCTGACCTTCGCGAGCTCGAGCGCGGTCCCGTCGGCGCGCACACGCCGCCCGTAGAGTGCGGCGAGCGGTTTCGCAGTGACACCGTGGAGCACGACGGAGCCGAGGATCGTCAGCGTGACGACTTCGAGGATCGGCTCGGCCACCGGCGTCGCTGCCAGCTCCTCGATCGCGATGAGCGAGAACACGACCGAGGCGAGTCCGCGTGGGCCGAACCACCCGATGAAGCCGACCGTGTCGGCCCGCAGGTGCGTTCCTGCCAACGCGATCGCGACAGGGACCAGCCGTATCACCGTGAGGCTAAGCACGGCATACACGACCGCCTCGAATGCGGGCACGTGCGTGAGGACGGGCCCGACGAACAGCGCCCCGAAGACGACCCAGACGATGAACGACGCGAGCATGCCGATGGTCTCGGTGAACTCGACTGCCTCGCGCGTATCCGGCTCCATCCCAGCCGTCGGCTCGGCGTCGCGCGCCCTCGACAGGGCCGCGAACAGCAAACCACCTCCGAACGCGGCGACAAAGCCGTTCCCGCCGATCGCGACCGCGCCCATGTAGGACAGGAGCGCCAACGACAGGACGGCGACCTCCTCTGAGATCGGTGTCATCCAGCCACGTCTTCGACTCTCGGCGAAGGCCAGACCGCCGCCCCCTCCGACCACGACAGCGGCGACCACGGCAAGGCCGAGCTCGACCGCCGCACCCACCGCCCACGAGCCTTGGCGGACGAACTCTTCCGTCGCGACGATCGTGAGGAACAGGGTCACGAACGGGGTCACGATCCCATCGTTGAGGCCGCTTTCCACGTTGAGCGTCCGGCGGATCCGAACCGGGACGGCGCGATCGGTGACGACGGCGAGACCGAGCGCCGCGTCCGTGGGCGCGAGGATCGTCGCAACGAGCGCCGCGACCGGCCAGGGCACACCGAGGATCGGCGCGGCGAGGGCGGCGCCCAGCACCATCGTGAGCGGCAGACCGATCGCGAGCAGACGGCCGGGCAGCGCCACGTCCTCGCGTAGCGCACCGAGGCGGACCGTGGCTGCATCAGCGAACAGCAGGATCGCGAGCGTCAGTTCCGTCAGGCGGAGCAGCGCGTCGTTCTCGGCTCTCGGTGCAAGGAGCCCAAGGACGGCGGGACCGAGCACGAAGCCCGTCGCGACGAAGACGATCGGGGCCGAGATCCACGCGCGCTCCAGCCGGGAGGCCGTGAGCGCGTACACGACGAAGACCGCGAGGAGGAGCGCCGCCCCGGTCACACTCGCCGCTTCACGGGTACGCCCCTCGCCGTTCGGTCGATTGGTAGGCGAGAGAGGGGTCGAACCTCCACGCCGCTCACGCGGCACCGGCTCCTAAGGCCGGCGCGTCTGCCATTCCGCCACTCGCCCAAGCCGGGAGAGTCTAGACGCTCGCGGTCACGCTGACGACTGGTCCGACGCGCGCGAGCCGACGAAGCGGTTCATCAGCAGTTGGACCTGCGCGATCAACAGCCACAGCCGCGGGTGCCGTCCGGCTTTCGACGATCCCGGTGATCACGCCCCGGTGGGCGGTCCCTCGGTCGTCGTACCCTCGCCGCGCGCTCGGTCCACCCGTTCCTTGGCTGCCTCGGCGGTCCGGTCGACCTGATCCTTCGCGGCACCCGCGGCGCGCTCGGCGGACACGCGGGCGTCATCGGCGCGGGCAGCCGCCACGGCTCGGAGCTCCCCTGCCCGCGCACCCACCTGGCTCCACAACTCCCCGATCCGTGTCACCGGCTGGTCCGACGGAGGAGCGGTCAGGTACTCGGCCGTCCGTCGCGCGACGGCGCTCAGGGCTGGCCGTGCCGCCGCAAGCAGCAACACGGTCGGGATCGCCCGTCGGTCGCGCTGGCGCTGCTTCACGTAGTCGGCGAAGTCCCGCTCCAGCGTCCCACGGACCTTGTCACCGTCGTTGCCGAGTTTGGCGAGCGTCTTCTCGATCTCCTTGGGCAGCATCCGATCGGGCATCGCGGCGCGCCGCCCGAACACCTTCGAGCGGAAGGCGCCCCAAAGCCGCTGCGGTCCGCGCATGAGGAGGAACGCGATCCCGCCGGCCAGCGCGACTCCCTTGGCTGGGCTGCGCCGGATCTTGGCCGGGATGTCGATCGCTTCACGCGCCGACGCGCCGAGCCCTGTCAGCTCGGCGTCGAACGCGGCGCGAGCGGCTAGGACCCGGTCCCGGGAGGCATCTTGCTCTGCAGCCACGCGAGCGTCTCCTTGCTGGTCTCGATGGTCTGGGTCGGGGTGAAGCGCGCCTTGAGCTCGTCGATGTCGACGCCCGTCCTCGCGATGTCGGTGATCATCAGCGCGATCCAGGTGATGTAGCCGACGGCGATCCCGATGCCCGCCCCGACCTGATAGCCAGGCGTCGTGGCAGAGATCGCACCGATGACGACACCAGCCACGACGCCGGCGAGCAATGCGCCGATACCGCCGCCACGCGCGGCAGCCACCGCGCCGACGATGAGACCGATGACACCGATGATGATCATGCCGACGACGAGCGGGCGAACGCCAGGTTCGATCCCTGGCAGCACGTTCTGGCCGACCGACGTGTAGGCCTGGTTCGGCAAGCCGAAGGCCATCAGGAGTCCGACGATGACGCCGAGGAGCAGCGCGACGATGAAGGCCCGCAGGATGCGGGCCCCGCTCACGCCGACTGCCGCGAGGCCACACGCGACGGCGATCGCGATGAACAGCAGCACGCCGTGAAGCACGCCCCAGCCGATCGACCCGAGGATCCATTCGCCGAGGAACAGCGAGGTGCCGATGACGGCGAGGATGACCGCGAAGATGACGACCGCGATCGCGATGCCGACATAGGCTGCGACCCTCTGGACCTCGCCGGCGATCGCGGCAGCTTCGGCCCTGGCGAGTTCGATGTGCGCCTGGGCGAGACGGAAGGCGGCGTCGCGCGTCGACCGGATCGATGAACGCAGGCCGGGAGGCGGCAAAGGTCGATTCGATCGGGCGTCCAGGATGCTGCTCCAGCTCGGGGGTCGGGCGGTCACGAGCGGGACCGGGCGACCGCGATGATAGCAGCGCGCCGGCCCACGGCCTACCTCCATCGCGCTCGCGGCGTCCCTGGACCGTTACCCTGCGGGCATGGCACCGACGCCCGCCGACCGCCCACTCCGCACCGCCGAGATCCTCAGCATCGGGTCCGAACTCACCGTCGGCGAGACGCGCGACACGAATGCCGGCGAGCTGGCGGCCGCACTCACCACGGAGGGCGTCGTCGTCGGGCGGATCGTGGCCCTGCCCGACCGGCTCGACGTGGTCAGCGTCGCTTTCCTCAGCGCGTTCGATCGGGCCGATCTGGTCGTCACCACCGGTGGTCTCGGGCCGACTCCCGATGACCTCACGCGGGAATCGATCGCCAAGGCCGTCGGGGAGACGGTCGAAGTCGACCCCGAGCTCGAGGCCTGGCTGCGCGGACGCTGGGAGCGCCGCGGTATCCCGATGCCCGAGATCAACCTCAAGCAGGCGTGGCGCATCCCCTCCTGCCAACCACTTCCCAACCCCAATGGCTCCGCGCCCGGCTGGTTCGTGAGTCGCCCGGATGGGGGCGTCATCGTCGCGCTACCCGGACCGCCGCGCGAGATGCGCCCGATGTGGTCGAACGAGGCGCTGCCGCGACTCCGGACACGTGGACTCGGCGCCGAAAGTGCGGTCACCACGTTCCGGTTGACCGGCATCGGCGAGTCGGCGGTGGCCGAGGTCCTCGGTGAGGACATGCTCCGCCGCGCGGACCCTGAGGTCGCCACCTACGCGAGGCTCGAGGCGGTCGACGTCCGGATCAGCGCCGTGGGACCGGATCGCGGTGGTCGACCGCCGAAGGAACGCGTCGATGAAGCGGCAGCGATCGTCAGGGAGCGTCTGGGCGAGCACATCTGGGCCGAGGGTGATACGACCTGGGCCGGCGCTGTCGGCGGACGGCTGAACGAGCGTGGCTGGCGCCTCGCGGTCGAGGAGATCGGCACGGCGGGACAGGTCGCGGTCCTGTTCGGCGACGTCGAGTGGCTCGAGCTCAGCCGCGTCCGGCCGTGCGACGACGGGGCGCCGGCCGATGGCGACGAGGGCGGCCTCATCTTGCGTGCTACGTCAGTGCGCGACGACGCGGGGGTCGATGTCGGGATGGCGGTCCGGATCCGCCCGCGCGGCAACGAATTCGCCGTGACGGTGGCCGTCGCGATGCCCGATGGCGAACGGCGTCAGACGCGTTCGACCTATTCGACGGGTGACATCGGGCGGCACCAGGCGGCGCTCATCGCGGCCGCGGTGCTGTTCGAGGCGCTGGGCGAGGGTCGCCGAGCGTAGTCCTGCCGTTTCGGCGAGCCCGGAGCTGTCGGTGTTCCTCAGACCGCGGGTTCTAGCGGCGCGATGTTCCGATCAGGCCGTCGATGTCCGCGACGACGATCCCCTCGCGCTCGAGCCGGATCAGGCCGTCGTCGGTGAACTGACCGAGGAGCTTGTTCACGCTCTGGCGGGTGCACCCGACCATCGCCGCGAGGTCGCCCTGCGTCAGGTTGCGCCGCAAACGGACGCCACCGTCGGGCAGTCGCGTGCCGCCCTCGTTCGCGAGGCGGACGAGGCGCGCGGCGAGACGACCCGTGATGTCGAGGAAGTGCAGCTCCTCGACGTGCGTCGTCAGTCGCCGGAGCTCGCCAGCGATGGAAGCAAGGAGCGCGTCGCGCACGCCGGCCTCGGTCGCGACCAACTCGCGGAATCGATCGCGCGGCAGGACGACGGTCTCGGTCGCGCTCAGCGCGGTCGCGCTGGCGGACCGTGGCGCGCCGTCGAGGAGCGCAAGCTCGCCGAACACATCACCCGCGCCGAGCGTGGCGAGGATGGCCTCCTCACCGGTCTCTGACGGCAGCGAGATCTTGACGTCGCCGGTGACGATCACGAACAACGCATCGCCCGGATCCCCGAGGTGGAAGATCACCTCTCCCCGACGGAAGCGGCGCGAGCGCATCGTGGCCCCGAGCCGCTCCATCGCCTCCGGTCCGAGACCGGCGAAGAACGGGATCGCAGCCAGTGCCTCGCGGACGGGCCGACCGACCAGCATGTCGGCGATGGTAAACGTGTCGAACTGCCGACACATCACCCCCCTCTGCGCCGATAGGATGCTGCGCCATGACGGATGTTGGCCCGCGCCTCCGGCTGACCGTGCTCGGCTGCAGCACTGCGGCGCCCCATCCGGCCACGCCGACAGCGGGCTATCTCGTCGAGTGGGGCTCTACCGCGATCCTGCTCGACTGCGGCCAGGGCGTGATCCGCGCCCTCCAGCGGCTGATGGACCCGCACGACCTGTCCGCCATCGTGATCGGTCACATGCACGCCGACCACTACCTCGACATCGTCGGTCTGCGCTACCTCTACCCATGGGGCGAACCGGCGCCGGATCCGCTGCCGATCCACCTGCCGCCTGGTGGCCGCACGCGGCTCGACTCCCTCTCCAAGGCGGTCAGCGAGCGAGACGGGTTCTTCGACGCCGCATTCGACGCACGCGAGTATGAGCCCGACGCGGCCTTCAAGATCGGAGAGCTGCGTCTGCGCGTCATCAAGGGCCGCCACTACGTCCCGGCGTGGGGTGTCGTCGTCGACGCGCCCGACGGGTCGCGCCTCGCCTACACGGGCGATACGGGCCCGTCCGCCTCGGTAGAAGAGGGGGTGCGCGACGCCGATCTCCTGCTGGTCGAGAGCGCGCTCGGCCTTGCCGCCCATGACGATCCGGAGCGCGGCCACCTGACCCCCGAGGAGGCGATCGAACTCGCCCGCCGCTCGCGGGCGCGATCTGCACTCCTCGTCCACTACAGTCCTGCCCGAAAGCCCGAGATGGACAAGCTGTGCGAGGCCGCCGGACCCTGGGTCCGAACCGCCGTCGACGGATTGACGGTGACGGTACGACCCGCGGCCGAGCGAGAGCCGGCGCCCGAGCGCTTGGCCGCCCCGGCCTAGGAGGGACCGACGGCCGGGGCTTCCCGCACGGGTGCGCCCTCGTCCTGCGTCATCGCTTGACGCGGCGTCTCGAGCGCGCCGATCGCCTCCTCCGCGCGAGCGCGATCGATCTCCGCGCCTACGGGGTCGTCGGCGGCCGCGAGGTCTGCGGCCTGGCGCCACGACGCTGCGGCCTCTGCGACCGCACCGAGTCCGAGGGCGCTCTCTGCGGCCTCGCGGAGGAGTGGGATCGCCCGGGCGACGTCGCCGGCAGCGACCCGATGGGCGGCGATCTGGCTCGGTGTGCTGGGTTCTGGGCCACGTTCCAGGCGGTCCGCAAGGCGTTCGTGGAGGACGCGCCGGCGACTCGCGAGCAGACCCGCGTACATCGTGTCGTGGATCAGCGCGTGTGCGAAGCGCCAGCGGTCGTCATCGAGCGGCGCCACGAGGGCACTCGCCGCGAGTTGCTCGAAGGCGTCCGCTGCGAGCGGGCCGTCGAGCAGGGCTTCGACGGTCGATCGCCGGAAGCTGATACCGATGACCGAGGCGACGCCGAGGGCGTCCCGCGCGCCGGGCGGCAGCGCGTCGATCCGGGCTCCGAGGATCGTGCGGAGCGTGATCGGCAATCGCGTCCCGCCGCGTCCGCTGAGCGCGACGACCCCGTCTCGCCACTGGAGCGTGCCATCCTCGAGGAACGCACGGACGGTCTCACCGACGAAGAGCGGGTTCCCAGCGGTCCGCTCATGGATGCTCCGAGCGCCGTCGGCGTCGAGGGCCGCCCGCGCGACGATCGTCGCGAGGCGCGCGGTCTCTGGCTCGTCGAGCCCCGTCAGGCGGATATGCCGGACGTCGGGGTGAACCGCCCAGAGAGGAAGGGGGCCCGGACGCGACGCGGCGATCACGACGAGCGGATGGCTGGCACAGCGTTCGATCACGAGATCGACCATCCCCACGCTCGACGGATCGAGCCACTGCAGGTCGTCGATGACGACGACGCGTGGGCCGGTCACGGCCAGGAGCCGATCGATGTAGGTGGAAGCGACCTCGCCGAGCGCCGAGCTGACCTCCGCTGGGTCGTTCGGCGTGTCCGCGGCCTCGGCCTCCCAGCCCGAGAACGCAGCGTCGCGTGCGATGGCAGCGATCGCGCCACCGAAGCGCCGGCGCTCCGATTCGGGGAGATCGTCGGTGAACAGGAGCCGCCGCGCCATGGTCCCGGAATCGACGCCGTGCTCGTCGGCGATCACCTGTGCCAAGAGGCGCGCCCAACGGTACGGCTCGTTCTGGGCGTACGAGACGTTCTCGGTCCACGACCAGGCGAAGTCGCGGCCACGAGCCGGCCCTTCGACCGCCTGGAGCAGGCGCGACTTTCCGACACCGGCCTCACCCTCGATAAGGAGCGCGGCGCCGTGGCCCGTCCGCTGGACCTGGTCCAGGATGCCGCCGATCGCCTCCAGCTCCGCGGTGCGACCCACGAGCGGATCCGGGCTCGAGGTCCGAAACGGGACCCACGGCCCGACGCCGGCTTCGCCACGCAATGCGTGCAGCTCGATGGAGGTCGATTGGCCCCGCAAGACGACGGCTCCTCGAGCCTCCGTCGCCAGCCGACCGCGCGCCGCTCGCAGCGTCGCGTCGTCGAGCAGGATCTCGCCGGCGCGCGCCATCGACTGGATCCGCGCGGCGGTCGTGATCGCCTCGCCCGTCAACCGCAGATCTCGGTCGATCGTGATGGATGAAGCGCCGGCGACGACCTCGCCGGTCGCCAGCCCGATCCGGACATCGAGTGGTTCGGCGTCGCCTGCGGCCTCCTGGAGTCCGGACCGGATCGCCAACGCGGCGAGCGCGGCGCGGACGGCATCGTCGTCGTGCGCACGCGGCCAGCCGAACACGGCGAACACCGCGTCCCCGATGAACTTCTCGCGTGTCCCTTCGAACCGCTCGATCGCCGACGCCATCGTCATGAGCGCCGATGTCACCCGCGCCCGGACGTCCTCGGGGTCGTGCTCCGCGAGCATCCGGACGTAGTCGACGAGGTCGGCGAACAGCGCCGTGACGACACGTCGGTCACCGCCCTCTGGCGGGGGCGTGCCCCCTCCGGGCGCGCCGCTGACGGAGTCGGCGGGCCTGATCGACGCGCCGCAACGCGCGCAGAAACGGGCATCCTCGTCCGCATCGGCCCCGCACGACGGACAGCGCACGTCGTGCGATGACCTCAGGAGATCGTGAGGAGCGGGCGCGCCTCCGCCGCCGCTGCGCGAACGCTCATCCGTGCCGCCACGGTCCGGGCCACACCCGTGAGCGCTTGCGCTGCCGGCCCCGGCTCGCGCTGCGCGACAGCGGGAACGCCCACGTCGCCGCCCTGGCGCACCGTGATGTCCAACGGGATCCCGCCGAGGTACTCGAGGCTGTGCTGGGCCGCGAACCGCTCGCCCCCGCCGCGGCCGAAGATCTCGGTCAGCTCACCGCAGTGCGGGCAGGCGAAGGCGGTCATGTTCTCGACGACGCCGAGGACGGGCACGTTCATACGCTGGAACATCGCGAGGGCCTTGGCCACGTCGCTCAGGCTGACCTCCTGGGGCGTCGTGACGAGCACCGCGCCCGAGATCGGCACGGCCTGCGCGAGCGTCAGTTGCGCGTCGGATGTCCCCGGCGGCAGGTCGATGACGAGGTAGTCGAGCTCGCCCCAATCGACGTCTCGCAGGAACTGCTGGATCGCACCGCCGACCAGCGGTCCGCGCCAGACGATCGGCTGACCCTCGGGGACGAAGAACTGGATGGACATCGTCTTCACGCCGTGGCGCTCCAGGGGCGTGATCTTGTTATTCGCGCTCGCCTTCGGCTGCCCCTCGACCCCGAGCATCTGCGGGATGTTCGGGCCGGTGATGTCGGCATCGAGCAGGCCGACGGTCGCGCCCGCCTGGGCGAGCGCGACCGCCAGGTTGACGCTGACGGTCGATTTGCCGACGCCGCCCTTGCCAGACGCCACCGCGATGATGTTCTTCACACCAGGGACGAGCTGCTCTGCCTGACGCGGCTGGGCCCGGCGGACCATCGCTCCCCAGGTGATGTCGACGTCGCTCGCGCCGAGTTCGAAGAGGACGGCTCGGGCGTTGTGCTCGATCTCGTCCTTGAGCGGACACGCCGGGGTCGTCAGCTCGATCGTGAACGCGATGCGCGCGTCGTCGATGGCGATCGACTTGACCATGTCGAGCGTGACGATGTCGCGCCCGAGCTCAGGCTCCTGGACGTTCCGCAGGGCGTCGAGTACGGCGGTTTCGGTGATGACGGTCATGCGACGGGTGGGCCCTCGTTCTGTCACAGGAAGTGTCGGAATACATCGTACCCCCGTTCACGGAGAAGGCCGAGACCCGGGTCCGGTGAGGGGGCCGGACCGTCGCGGTCAGACGCGAACGAACTTCTGGACGCTGCGATCCCCGCGGTCGAGGCCGATCCATGACTCAGCGGTATCGGCCACGTAGAAGCTGCCGGCCGAATCGACCGCGATCCCGTGAGGCGCGCTGAACCAGCCCGCGCCCGGTTCGTTGAAGACCCGCCCTGTCACCATCGGGTGTCGAGAAGGCGCGTCAGGGAGCGCCAGCGGCACCCCACCGGTGTCGAACGCATCGACCTGTGGACCGTCACCCCACCGAGCCACCGGACGGCCATCGCCATCGAGCACCGATACGCGGTGTGACAGCTCGGCGACATAGAACAGCCCGTCAGGCCCCTTCCGGATGCTCTGCGGCAGGCGCAGCCCGGTCCATTCCCCCAGGAACGCACCGTCTCGCGTGAAGTACTGGACGCGGTTGTTGTAGCGATCCGCCGCATAGACCCGGTCGTCGGCTGCGTCGATGAACACGCTATGGACCGTGTTGAACTCGCCCGGGCCATGGCCTGACGACCCCCACGAGAACTTGTGCTCGCCCTCTGCGCTGAAGCAGTGGATCTTCGCGTTGCCGTACCCGTCGCTCACGTAGATGTCGCCGTTCGCGGCGGCGGTCGCGTGGGTCGGCCGGTTGAACGGCTTGCCGCTGAACGCCGGGGCGTTCTGGTGCGGACTGCCGAGCGTCAGGACGTGGCGGCCGTCACGCGTGAACTTGCGGACGGAATGGTCGCGACTGTCGGCCGTATAGACGAAGCCGTCCGGCGCCACGCTGAGGCCGTGAGGGAACGTGAAATAGTGCTCTCCGCCGATCTGCCCCCAGGCGTCAAGGAACCGCCCTTCCTTGTCAAAGATCATGACGGGATGCGTGCCGCGGCAGAAGACGAAGACGTTGTCATCGCCGTCGATGCCGACATCCGCCACCTCGACGAACGTCCACCCCTTCGGCCGCTTGAAGAACCCCTCCACGACCTCGTAGCCGTCCCGCCCGATCTCGCTTACCATCTGGCTTCTCCCCCCATCCATATCCGGCGCGCGACCGAACGATGCCACCTCCGGACGCCGATCCGAAGGTACGCGTCCCCGACTCGTTGCGCACGGACAACGGGACTATCGGGTGTTAACGCCGGGACCATTGACAGCACAACTGTCGGCCGGCTCTACTCGGAGTCTCGCTGCAAACAGAGGGGGGACCTCGACATCGCTACTCGCGCCGCTGCTCTCGCCACGCCCGTTGCCGCTACCGTCGGCACCGCCGAAGGCGCCGTACCTCTCCAGACGGCCGCTGCCATCGCCCAGGAGATGCAGGCGCTCGGAGTCGAGCACTTCTTCCTCATGACGGGCAGGGACAATCGCCTCTGGATCGCCCTCGAGGCCGTTGGGATCCGCCAGGTCCTGGCCCGCAGCGAGGCCGCCGCCGTGTACATGGCCGACGGCTACGCGCGTCTCAAAGGGACACCGACGTTCGTGTACGGCCCGTACGGGCCCGGCGCGGCTAACGTCGCCGGTGGACTCGCCGAGCCGTTCTGGGCTGGCAGCCCGGTGGTCGCGCTCGTGTCCGCGATGCGCCGTTCGGATCGGTATCGCCGGGAATACCAGGAGCTCGAGCAGCAGCCGCTCTTCGCTTCGGTCACGAAGTGGGGCATCGAAGCCTCGGTCTCGAGCCATGTGCCGCGCCTCCTGCGGGAGGCTGCACGGCACGCGATCACGGGTGCACCAGGGCCGGTGTATCTCGGCATCCCGAACGACATCTTCGAAGAGGATCTGCCTGGCTATACCGGCCCGGCTCCGCTCGACCAGGTCTTCGAGGTGCCGTACAACCGGCCTGCCCCGAGCCCCGCTGACGCCGAGGCCGTCGTCCGTATCCTCGCGGCTGCCAGCCGGCCGATCATCCTGGCTGGTGGCGGTATCCATCAGTCGGGCGCGCATGATGCGCTCCGCCGGTTCGCCGAGCGCCTGAGCATCCCGGTCGCGACGAGCAACTCGGGCAAGGGCAGCATCGCCGAGACACACGACCTCGCCCTCGGCAGCACCGGCCGCTACTCGCGCAATTACGCCAACGCGGCACTGCGTGACGCGGACGTGATCCTGGCCGTCGGCACCGCGCTCGGCGGGATGGTCACCGACTCCTACAAGCTCGTCACACCGGGGACCCGTGTCCTCCACGTCTCGATCGATCCGGACGTCATCGGGATGAACTTCCCGACGGACGTGGGTCTCGTCGCCGACGCCCGGACCTTCCTCGAGGCGGTCCTCGACGCCGCGCTCCGACTCGAAGTGCTGCCGTCTCCGGCAGCCGTCGACCACGCGAGGAAGCTCGCTGGCGAGCGCGCCGCCTGGCACGAGCGTCGCGCCGGACTCGCGGCCTACGATGGGCTCGACGGCGAGCCGATGCGCCCCGAGGCGATCATGGCGACCCTCGACCGGCGCCTCGCCGACGATGCCGTCCTCGTGGCGGACACCGGGTATTCCTCGGCCTGGGCTGGTGCCTTGTCGGAGACGAAGCAGGCCGGCCGCAACTTCATCCGGGCAGACGGCTCGCTCGGCTGGGCGTTCCCGGCAGCCCTCGGGGCGCAGCTCGCGGCGCCGGATCGCGAAGTCGTGTGCATCACCGGTGACGGCGGCTTCGGCTACCACATCGGCGACATCGAGACGGCGATCCGTCATGAACTACCGGTCATCGTGGTCATCCTCAACAACCAGACGCTGGCGTTCGAAGAGCACGTCCAGAGCATGCTCTACGGCAAGGTCGTCCCCGAGGTCAACGAGTTCGTGGATGTGAACTACGGAGCGATCGCCCGAGCATTCGGTGCCAACGGCTTCCGTGTCGCGAACGTCGAGGACTTCGAGCGTGCGCTCGCCCACGGGCTCAAGCGCAGTGGCCCGACGATCATCGACGCCGTCATCGATCGCGAGTCGATCGCGCCGGTCACCCGCTACGACCGCGTCCGCATCCGCGAGCTATGACGATCACCGCGGCTCGGGTCGACGGCCCCGGTGAACCGGAGGCCGACGCCGGCCTGTCCTCGACGGAAGCCGTCCCGAACATCGACACCGTCCGCGAGCTCGTCGGGCGGTACTCGAACTGGGGCCGCTGGGGTCCGGCCGATGAACTCGGGACGCTGAATCACATCCAGGCGACCGACGTCGTCGCGGCGTCGGCTCTGGTCCGGTCCGGGCGCGTCTTCTCGCTGTCGATCCCGGTCGACGAGAACGGGCCACAGACCGGCGGGTTCGGCCGATTCAACCCGATCCACCTGATGATCCGGGATGGGAACGCCGCCGCGACCGGCACGACCGTTCGCGACTTCTATGGCGGGCGCGATCGGTGGATCCGTGGCACGGACGACCTGCTGATCCTGCCGCTCCAGTCCGGCACCCAGTGGGACGCCCTCGGCCACATCGTGTTCGACGGCCACATCTACAACGGCTACGACGCGACCGACGTCGGCAGCAAGGGCGCGATCCGGAACGACATCGCCAAGGCGCGTGATCGCGTCGTCGGCCGTGGCGTGCTGCTCGACATCGCCCGACTGAAGGGTGTGCCCTGGCTGGAGCCCGGCGAGGTCATCCACGCGAGCGACCTGCAAGCGGCCGCGGAGGCCCAGGGCGTCACGGTCGGACGGGGCGACATCGTGCTGATCCGCACAGGCCAGATGGCGCAGTGCCGGGCGGATGCTTCGTGGGGGGCGTACGCCGGCGGTTCCGCGCCCGGGCTCGGGCTCGATTCCGTCGGCTGGATCCACGAACACGAGATCGCGGCCGTGGCAGCCGACACGTGGGGCGCCGAGGTGTTGCCCAACGAGACGCCGGATGTCTTCCAGCCGCTCCACATCATCCTGATCGTCCACATGGGCCTGCTCGTGGGCGAGATCTTTGACCTCGAGGCACTTGCCGACGACTGTGCCTCGGATGGTCGATACGAATTCCTGTTCTCGGCTCCGCCTCTCCCGATCACGGGCGGTGTCGGCTCGCCCGTGAATCCGCTCGCGATCAAGTAGGCGCGGACGTAGCCGCGGCCATGACCAGCGCGACCGGGAGCTTCTCGACGCCCGTCCTGATCTTCGGGCCTCATATCGCCGCGCTCGGCGTTCTGCGGGCACTCGCGCGTCGCGGCATCCCGGCGTACGTCGTCGACGACACGTCGAACGTCATCGTCCGTTCGCGTTGGTACCGGGCGCCTGGGAAGACGTTGCGCGAAACGGCCGATCCCGAGGTCCTCGCCGAGTACCTCCGGTCGCTCGACATCCCGCGCGCCGTCCTGATCGCATGCAGCGACACGTGGGCCCTGGCCGTGTCCGGGCTGCCCGAGGACCTCCGCGAGCGGTTCCCCGCGAGCATCGCTCCGCACGAGGCCATCGGGGCGTTCGTTGACAAGGACCGCTTCCGGGCACTCACCGAGGAGCTGGATCTGCCACGGCCACGAAGCGTGCCGATCCTCGACGTGGCCGACCTCGCCGGACTCTCCGACGAGGACCTTGCGACGGGTTTCCTCAAGCCGACGGAATCGCAGGCCAACAACCGCGCGTTCCGCACGAAGGGGTTCTTCATCGAGTCCCGGGACCACGCTCGCGGCCTGGTCGAGGAAGCCGCCTCCGCTGGTGTCACCTTCATGCTCCAGGAGTACATCCCGGGTGACACCTCGCGGACGTTCCTCATCGATGGATTCGTCGACCGGCACGGGACGATCAGTGCGCTGGTCGCGCGCCGTCGGCTTCGGATGGATCCGCCACGTCTCGCCAACACATGCTCGGACGTGACGATCCCGCTCGCGGACGTCGAGGGCGCGCTCCCCGCATTGCGCACGCTCCTGGCCGCCGTCGACTACCGCGGCATCTTCAACGTCGAGTTCAAGTTCGACGCACGCGATGGACGATTCAAGATCATCGAGCTCAACGCCCGACCGTTCTGGCTGATCGGCCATATCGCCAAGGCGGGCGCGGATCTGCCCTGGATGAGCTACCTCGACGCCCAGTCGCTGCCGGTGCCGATGCTCGAGCGATATCAGGTCGGCCGCTACGGTCTGTACGAGATCCCGGACGGGACCGCGATCGGCCGGGCGCTGGCTTCGGGTCGCCGACCCGACGGCCCCGTCCTCAGGCCGTGGCTTGTCGGTGACAAGGCGCTCTTCTGGTGGCGCGACCCGGGGCCAGCACTCGGCGGCATCATCCAGATGGTCGGGCGCCGGCTCCGGCAGGTCGCGGATCAAGTCGGGCGGAAGCCGACACCGCAGCCCGAAACGACGGAGGTATCGAACCCCGTCGCCTCGGCTCGATAACGCTTCGAATCTCGCAGACCGAGCGCGGTTACGCCGCGCTTCCCGTCGGTTTGACACTTCGGACGGGGCGCCCATATCCTCCGCCGCATCCGGCCGGTACGCACGTCTGATCCCCACCAGGCGCGCACCGGTGCCTCTGGGAGGAGTGGCCACCGGTCGGGATCGCAGTCAGGAGTGCGAACGCAGTGCCCGCTGTCGACGTCAGACTCGTCGATGTCGTCAAGCGATTCGGCGATGTCCACGCGGTCGATCACATCGACCTCGAGGTACATGACGGGGAGTTCTTCAGCCTCCTCGGCCCGTCCGGCTGCGGCAAGACGACCACGTTGCGGATGATCGGCGGCTTCGAGGAGCCGACGTCGGGCCTGATCGAGCTCCAGGGGGAGGACGTGACGTGGCTGCCGCCCTTCAAGCGCAACGTCAACACGGTCTTCCAGAACTACGCGCTGTTCCCCCACCTGACGATCTTCGAGAACGTCGCCTTCGGGTTGCGCCGGAAGGGCGTCCCCGACCGCGACGTGAAGAGCCGGGTCGGCGAGATGCTCGAACTCGTCGAGCTCCCCGGCTATGAGCGGCGCAAGCCCACGCAGATCAGCGGCGGGCAGGCGCAGCGCGTCGCGCTCGCGCGGGCGCTCATCAATCGACCGGCGGTGCTGCTGCTGGACGAGCCGCTCGGCGCTCTGGACCTCAAGCTGCGCAAGCAGATGCAGGTCGAGCTGAAGCGGATCCAGCAGGAGGTCGGCATCACCTTCATCTACGTCACGCACGACCAGGAGGAGGCGATGACGATGTCGGACCGCATCGCCGTCATGAACCTCGGTCGCTACGAGCAGCTCGGCGATCCCGAGAGCCTTTACGAGCGCCCCTCGACACCGTTCGTGGCGGGCTTCCTCGGCGTCAGCAACCTGCTGCCCGGGACGGTCCAGGGCAAGGACGAGCGCTACGCGACGGTCAAGCTCGCCGATGACACGCTCATCCGCACGCCGAGCGGGTCCGTCGACGGTCGCTCCGACATCAGCGTGGGCGTTCGTCCCGAGAAGATCCGCCTGCGCGAGGCGGCGGGCACCGACGCGCCGCCGCCGGGTCACAACATCCTTCAGGGAGTCGTCCGTGACGTCTCGTATCTCGGCGTGAGCACGCAGTACCAGGTCGAGGCACGCGGTGGCGTGCGGCTGACCGTTTACGAACAGAACGTGGAGCGCGCGACGCGCTCCGAGCTATGGGCTCCAGGCGAAGACGTCGTCCTGACCTGGTCACCCGACCACAGCTTCGTCGTGAGGACCTCGAGCGAACCATCAGCCGCCGTCCCGGCAGTCGCCCCGACGGCCCAGGAGGAACCGATCGCATGACAGAAGGCCGCCCGCAGCTTCCCGTGGACATCACCAGGCGCCGGTTCCTGCAGGGCACGGCCCTCGCCGGGACGGCGGCGTTCCTCGCCGCGTGTGGCACGCCACCCCAGACCGGTGGCGGGTCGGCGTCATCTCCCGCAGCCGCGAGCGAGTCGGCGGGTCCGGGCGCAAGCGCGAGCGCCAGTGCCAGCGCCGGCGCGACACCAGCGAGCAGCGGCACCCTCCGGTTCGCGAACTGGATCGGCTACATCGACGTCACGGAAGACGGTTCGAGCTTCCCGACGATCGAGAAATTCCAGACCGAGACCGGCATCAAGGTCGAATACTCCGACGGCGCCGTCGACGACAACGAGACGTTCTTCACGAGCGATCTGCAGGCACCGCTGCAGGCAGGTCAACCGACGGAGTGGGATCTCGCCGTGCTCACCGACTGGATGGTCGCGCGACTCGTCCGACTCAAGTGGCTCGAGACGATCGACACGAGCCTGACGCCGAACTTCGTCGCGAACCTCGCCGACAATCTGAAGGCGCGCTCGTTCGATCCAGACACCAACCTCGCGGCTCCCTGGCAGTCGGGCATGACGGGCATCGGGTTCGACAAGAACAAGACCGGTGATCAGACCTCACTCGACGTCTTCTTCGACACCAAGTTCAAGGGCAAGCTGACGTACCTGTCCGAGATGCGCGATACCGTCGGGCTCGCGGCGATCCGTCAGGGCAACAAGCCCGAGGAGCTCACCCAGGAGCAGTTCGACGCTGCCCTGGCCGATGTCCAGAAGGCCGTCAAGGACGGCATCGTCCGCCAGGTCACCGGCAACTCGTACGTCGAGGACATGGCCGGCGGCGGCGTGATCCTCGCGATGGCGTGGTCCGGCGATGTGCTCACCCTGCTCGTCCCCGACCAGAAACCCGACCAGGACTTCCAGTGGGAGCTGCCCAAGGAGGGCGGCATGCTCTGGACCGACAACATGGTCATCCCCAAGGGGGCGACCAACAAGGCCCAAGCAGAACGCTGGATCGACTTCTACTACGAGCCGCAGAACGCAGCGACGATCGAGGCGTACGTCAATTACGTCTGCCCGGTGAAGGGCGCCAAGGAAGTCATGCTCGAGAGCGACGCCGACCTCGCCAACAACCCGCTCATCTTCCCGCCCGATGACTGGACGTCCCGGCTCCATATCTTCCGCGGAACGACGGCGGACGAGGACAAGTCCTGGAGCGAGGCGTTCACGAAGGCGATGGGCCTCTAGCGCGATATGCGGCGCGCCCTCCATCTTCGGGCCGCCGCACCGTATCTCCTGCTGCTCCCGGGCCTTCTCTGGCTCGTCATCTTCTATGTCTATCCGGCGTTCCAGATGTTCCTCACGTCACTTTGGACGGGGAACCTCGACACCGGCTACCAGCAGACGTGGAACTGGGGCATCTACCAGGAGGCGATCAGCGAGTACTGGCCGTGGCTGGCACGCTCGATCGTCTACGGCGGACTCGCCACCGTTCTCGCCTTCGCGCTCGGGTTCCCGCTCGCCTACGCGATCGCCTTCCGCGGTGGCCAGTACAAGAACGTGCTGCTGTTCCTCGTCATCGCACCCTTCTTCACGAGCTTCCTGCTGCGCACGATCTCCTGGAAGATCATCCTCGCCGACTCGGGGCTGGTCCTCGGGCCGCTCAAGGAGATCGGCATCCTCCCCGAGGAGTTCCGGCTCCTGGCGACACCGGCCGCGGTCGTCGCCGGCATCACCTACAACTTCCTCCCGTTCATGACGCTGCCCCTCTACGTCGCGCTCGAGAAGATCGACAAGCGGCTGATCGAGGCGGCCGAGGATCTGTACGCCGGTCCGTGGCGGCCGCAGGGGACCCTGGCTGGGGTGGCGATCGGTGGGGTGCTCGGGCTGGTCGTCGGGTTGGTGATGGATTACGGGCCGTTCGCCCTGTCGATCCCGTTCGGGCTCGCCGGCGCGGCGATCGGTACGTGGCTCATCAGCCAGGCGTTCATCCGTGTGACGCTGCCGCTCGCGTTGCCGGGCATCTTCGCGGGGTCGCTGCTCACGTTCATCCCGGCGGTCGGTGACTTCGTCAATGCCGAGCTCCTCGGCAATCCACAGTCGCTGATGATCGGCAACGTCATCCAGGCGCGCTACCTGCAGGTCACCGACTACCCGACGGCGTCCGCCCTGTCGTTCATCCTGATGCTGGCGATCCTGATCGGACTCTTCATCTACGCGCGGATCATCGGGACGGAAGAGCTGACCGGAGCATCGATCTGATGGCGACGTCGTCGGTCGCCCTCCGTGCTCGCCGCAGCACAGCCGATCGGGTGGCCCGCGCGGTCGACCGCTGGCTGCTGCCGATCTACGTCGTCGGCGTCACGGTGTATCTGATCCTGCCGGTCGCCGTGATGATCCTGTTCAGCTTCAACGATCCCACCGGGCGGTCGAACCTGACGTGGCGCGAGTTCTCGATCGCTGCATGGCTGAATCCGCTCGGGCGCCCGGGGCTCGCGGAGGCGGTCCGCAACAGCCTCGTCGTCGCCTTCCTCTCGACGATCATCGCGACCACGTTGGGGACGCTGATCGCGCTCGCGCTGACGCGCTACCAGTTCCGCGGGCGTGCCACGACCAACGTCCTGATCTTCCTGCCGATGGCGACGCCCGAGATCGTCCTCGGCGCGTCGCTGCTCACGATGTTCGTCGCGTCCGTCCAGCTGCCGATCCCACAGGGCGTGCTGTTCCCGTTGAACATCCGGACGATCCTGATCGCCCACATCATGTTCAACATCAGCTTCGTGGTCGTCACGGTGAAGGCCCGCCTGTCCAACTTCCCTCGGAACCTCGAGGAAGCCGCGATGGATCTCGGCGCGAACGAATGGACGACGTTCTGGAAGGTGACGTTCCCGCTGATCCTGCCTGGCATCATCGCGGCGGGACTCCTCGCCTTCAGCCTGTCGATCGACGACTACGTCGTGACGGCGTTCACGTCCGGCCAGACGGAGACGTTCCCGCTGTTCATCTACGGTTCGCAGTTGCGCGGCATCCCGGTCCAGGTCAACGTGATCGGGACGATCATCTTCGTCTCGGCGGTGCTCCTCGTGCTGCTGACGACGCTTTGGCAGCGTCGCGTCGCGGCGCGCGATTACGGAGCAGGTGTATGACGACCGAGACGAGGGCGCAGGCGGCGAACGCGACGGGCGCTCCCCTGCCCGATCACAGCGTCATCCCTCCGGTCTGGAGCCGGATCACGAACCTCGACGTCGACCGCGGCGAGGGCTCGTGGCTCATCACCCGCGACGGCGAGCGCTACCTCGACTACTCGTCGGGGATCGGCGTCACGAACACGGGCCACGCGCATCCGCGGGTCGCTGCGGCGATCGCCGCCCAGGCCCAGAAGCTGCTCCACGGCCAGCAGAACATCCTGTACCACGAACCCGGGCTTCGCCTCTACGACCGCCTGCCGAACCTGCTGCCCGGCGGTCCCTACCAGGCGTTTCTCTCCAACTCGGGCGCCGAGGCGATCGAGGCCTCTGTCAAGCTCGCCCGGGTCGCCACCGGTCGCCCCGCGATCATCGCCTTCCGCTACGGCTATCACGGCCGGACCGCCCAGACGATGGCGATGACGACCGCCAAGGACGTCTACCGTGGCGCGTTCGAACCGTTGCCCGGCAGCGTGTACCACACGGCCTACCCCTATTGCTACCGGGCCGCCGGGGGCCCACACGACCCGTCGGCCTGCACCTGCGACTGGGAGGAGCAGCTCGACCTGACATTCCACCAGTTCATCTACCCCGACCAGGTCGCGGCGATCATCATCGAGCCCGTGCTCGGCGAGGGTGGCTACATCGTCCCGCCGCCGGACTTCCTGCCGCGTCTTCGCGAGATCACCCGACGCCACGGCATCCTGCTCATCGCCGATGAGGTGCAGACGGGGTTCGGCCGCACGGGCCAGATGTTCGCGGTGATGCACTACGACGTCGAGCCCGACATCCTCGTCATGGCCAAGGGCATCGCGTCGGGGCTGCCGCTGTCGGGGATCCTGGCACGCGAGGAGCTCATGGCCCGCTGGAAGCCCGGAACGCACGGCGGCACGTACGGCGGCAACGTCGTGTCGTGCGCGGCCGCGAACGCGACGCTCGACGTGATCGAGGAGGAGGGGCTGGTCGCCAACGCGACGGAGCGTGGCCGACAGTTCCTGGCCGGTCTGACCGCGTTGAAGGCGAGATACGGCTCGATCGGCGACATACGCGGCCTCGGCCTGATGCTCGCCCTCGAATTCGTCAAGCCCGGCGAGGGCGACGGCCGTGTCCCGGACCCGGACGTGACCAAACGGGTCCAGGCCGAGGCACTCGCCCGGAACCTCATCGTCCTGACGGCCGGCACATACGTGAACGTGGTGCGGATCATCCCGCCGCTCGTGACCACCGCCGATGAGGTCGATCTGGCCCTGTCGATCCTCGACGAGTCGCTGGCCGCAGCACGTGCCTGACCGCCGTTAAACGGGTTCGGTCGAGCGATCCGCCGGCGACCCGGTCTCGCTCAGGCGGCGCTCAAGGTCCGCGATCTTGGCGACCTTTCGCGTCGAGCCGCCACCGTCGAACTCCGACTCGAGCCACGCGCCGACGATCGTCTTGGCTGCCTCGGGACCGATCACCCGCGCGCCCATCGTGAGGACCTGGGCATCGTTGCTCCTCCGAGCGCGTTGGGCCGAGTACACGTCGTGGGCCTGCGCCGCCCGGACGCCCGGCACCTTGTTGGCCGCGATCGCCATCCCGATGCCGGTCCCGCAGATCAGGATGCCCCGTTCGTAGCGACCATCACGGATGCCCGTTGCGGCCGTCTCGGCGACGTCCGGGTAGTCGATCCCGAGCGATGTCGCGTCCGGCGTATCGACACCCACGTCCTCGTACGCGACGCCGAGATCGTCGAGGTAGCCCTTGATGATGCCCTTGAGCCCGAGCCCGGCGTCGTCGGCGCCGATGACGATCGGCTTGCTGTCAGTCACGGTCAGGTCCTCCCTCGATCTCGGTGCTGGCGATGCGTACGAATGTCTCAGGGTCGAGCGCCGCGCGTCCGACGAACAGGCCGTCGACGCCAGCGAGGTTCGCGATGGGGCCGGCATTGGTCGCGTCGACGCTGCCGCCGTAGAGGACGGGCGTCGACGCCGCCCCGTGGGTCGTGAGCCACCGATGGATGGCGCCGTGCATCGCCTCGATGTGCTCGGCTGGGGCCGCCATCGCCCCGACGCCGATCGCCCAGACCGGCTCGTACGCGACGACGAGACGTTCGAGCCCCTCGGTATCGAGCGCACCAAGCGCGCCACGCAGCTGTCGCGCGACGATCGCACGCGCCACCGGCAGCGGTCCGCGCGTCCGTTCGCCGACACACAACAGGGGCGTCATGCCGTGGCTGCGTATGGCCGCGATCTTGGCCGCGACGAGGGCGTCCGTCTCTCGGTGATCACGCCGCCGCTCCGAGTGCCCGACCTCGACATAGCGGCAGCCGAGGTCCGCGAGCATCGCCGCCGACACATCTCCGGTATGCGCGCCCGACGCATCGGGGTGGACGTCCTGGGCGCCCCACGCGATCGGCGTCCGGCACAGGGCGTCGCGGGCGACATGGATCGCGGTGAACGGCGGCAGCACGAACAGGTCGCGATCGCCGAGTTTCATCAGGGCGGGCACGGCCGCGGCGAACCAGGCAGCGGCCTCGCTGGGCGTCAGGTTCATCTTCCAGCTCGTCCCGACCAGCGGACGCGTCACGCCGTCGCCCCGACGAACCGCTGGACGGCCTCGTCGACCGCCTGCATCACGACCTGGCCACCGACGGTCGTCCCGTCGGGATGTCCCTGGATCGCGCCACCGACGCCGATCATCAGGTCCATCCCGCCGACCTCGACGAGCGAGCGGACGTGGTCGGCACGGATCCCGCCGCCGACCATGGGGAGCGACGGGCGCAGCCCGTGCCAGTCGTCACGGCACCCCTCGAGGACCGCGCGATAGCGCGACATCTCGAGCGGCCGCGGCGCCCACGGCGTGCTGCTCAGCACCGCGTCGGCCCCGGCGAGACGGGCGAGGCGTCCCAGCAGCAGTCGATGCCCGTACCCGCCCGCTGTCGGTGTCGTGAACGTCTCGATGCCCGCCGTGTGCACGAGGATCGGCACCCCGAGATCGGCTTCGGCGAGCGCCTGGACGGCGTCGAGTCCGGTCGCAAGACCGTTGACCATGAGGGCATCCGCACCGCCGTCGAGCGCCGAGCTCGCCGTATCGATCAAGCGTGCCGAGCGCGTGGTCACGTTGGCGACGTAGCGGGCCCGGTGCCCGGTATCGTCGGCGACCCGGTCCAGGGCCGCAGCGTAGGCCCGAGCGCGATCCGCGACCCGGGCGAACGTCGGATCGGCCAGCAATTCATCGTCCTTGATCAGGTCGACCCCGCCGCGCGCACTCTCCTCGACGAACCGGGCGCCGACCTCCGGCGGATACCCTGTGCACGGCTTGATCATGTTGATCACGATCGGGCGACGGTCGACGCCGGTGATCTCGCGCCACCCGGCCGTGCCATGGCGCGGTCCCGGGAACGCCGACACGTACTCCCCGGGGACGTCGATATCGACGAGGCGCGCGGCGATCGACGTCGAGGGATCGTTCCCGAGCAGCGTCGTGATGAGCATCGGGAATTGCGGGCCGAAGTTGACCGTCGGGAAGCCGATCCGGAGCAACGACGTCGAGCCGTCGACCGGCTCGCCCGCGACGACCTCATCGGGCGCGAGTGGACGGAGCTCGATGACCCGTCCGCCGTATCCGGCGCGCATCGCATCGGTGATCCCCGGTACCGGCGTCCATGTCCCGATGGTCTGGCCGGTGGCGAACGCTTCGGCAGCCTCGTGTTCCCGTCCGGGAGGCAGGTCGGCGAGGTAGGTCGCCACGAGTTCGACGCGGGTCATGCGACGGCCTCGCGCAGCGCAGGATAGAGGCGGCGGAACGTCGCGAGACGCGTCCGGGCCGACGCGGCTCGATCGGGATCGGGCGTGACCGAACGCTCGATGCGCGGGGGGACGGCAGTCCGGACGTCATCGGCCAGCCCTGCGGCAACGAGCGCGCAGGCGGCGGCACCCCGCGCCGCGGCGTCTTGGGGATCCGCGACGATCTCGAGCGGGCGATCGAGCGCGTCGGCGATGAGCCGCGTCCAGAGGCTGCCGATGCTGCCGCCGCCGACGGCGCGGATCGTGCCTGGCTCGATGCCGTAGGCAAGGCCGTACTCGTACGCCCACGCGATCTGGCTTGCGACGCCCTCCATGACGGCCCGGATGAGATGTGCGCGGCCGTGGTGCAGGGCCAGACCGACGAATGCGGCACGGGCCGCGTCGTCGAACAGCGGGACGCGCTCGCCCGTGAGCCACGGGACGAACTGCAGATCCTCCATCTCGTCGGCCACGGCCTCGACGCTCGCGTCGATCGACGCGTGATCGCGCTCCGTCGGACCGCCGAGACCGGCGATCTGGCGGTCGAGCCACGACAGCGCCGCGCCACCGGTCGCGATCTCGAGCCACAGCAGCCAGCCAGGCGGGGCGATGTGCCGGAGCGGTCCAAGGCGATGACTCGGGTCCTCGAGGTGGGCGTCGGACAGGATCCCGAAATAGACCGCCGTCCCGAGCGACAGGTGGACGTCCCCGCTCCTGACCGCGCCCGCGCCGATCTGACTGGCGGGCACGTCGCCGGCGCCACATGCGACGGCTGTTCCCGGACGGAGTCCGGTCGCCTCGGCGGCTTCCGCCGTGAGCGCGCCGACGATCTCGGTCGCGCCGACGATCGGTGGGAGCCGGTCGAGGGGTGTCTCAGCCAGGCGGCACCGATCGGGATCCCAGTCACCGGTCTCGGGGTCGACGAGACGGAAGGCGCTGGCGCCCGCGGGATCGATCGCGGCCGCGCCGGTGAGCCGCGCGACCACGGCCTCCTTGCAGTCGAGGTACCAGGCGGTCCGTCGCGCGATCTCGGGCTCATGTTCCTCGAGCCACCTGATCCGCGGCACGATGTCCTTCGCCGTCAGCACCGCGTCGAACCGCGCGTACCCGTCGTCGGGACCGGCGGCGCGTCGGATCCGTGCCGCCTCGACGCTCGAGCGCTGGTCGAGCCAGGACAGCATCGGGCGGAGCGGGACTCCGGCCGCATCGACCGGCACGACGGAGAACATCTGCGCGGTCAGGGCGACGGCGGCCACGTCGGACAGGTCGGCGCCGACGCCCGCGATGACCTCCCGGCTCGCGGTCGCGAGCTCGACGACGATGGCCTCGACATCCTGCTCGACGTGGTCGGGTCGCGGCGTCGACAAACCGTAGCTGCGCACCCGAGACCCGAGGACCCGGCCGACGGCGTCCACGACGACGGCCTTGACACCGCTCGTCCCGACGTCGTAGGCGACGACGACCGACTTCCCCATCTCAGATCGGGGAGGCGCCCGCTCCACGCGCGGCGGTCCCGGGCACGCTCCTGCTGAACACCTCGAGGAAGCGATCGTTCTCTTCGATGGTGCCGATCGTCACCCGGACGTACTGACCGGCGAGTCGATGCGCCGCGACACGCCGCAGGAGCAGCTGTTCGGCCTTGGCCTCGGCGACGTAGTCGGCGCTCGGCCGACCCGTCGCGGTGACATCGATCGTGATGAAGTTGGTCTCCGATGGCCATGGCACGACGCCCGGCAGCACCGAGAGCGCGGCGAAGAGGCGGTCGCGCTCCTCGCTGATGTACCGACGCCGCCGCTCGAGGACGCCGGGATCGCGTACGGCGGCCAGACATGCGCGCGCTCCGACGAGCGAGACGCTGAACGGGATCCGGACGCGGAGGAGCAGGTCGACGACGGCCGGGTCGGCGAGGCCGTACCCGACCCGGACCGCCGCAAGACCGAAGGCCTTCGACATCGTCCGGGTCACGATGAGGTGGGGGAACCTGCTGATGAGCGGAGCGAAGGAGCGGCCATACCCACATTCGAGATAGGCCTGGTCGATCACCGTCGGGATGCCGGTCTCCAGGACCGCGACGACCTCCTCCTCCGTCCAGCTTCGACCGATCGGGTTGTTCGGGCTGCACAGGAAGATGAGCTTGGTCCGCGGCGTCACCGCGGCGCGGATCGCGGGGACGTCGAATCCGAGGTCGGCCGTCGTGGGGACGAGGACAGGGACCCCACCGTTGAGACGCACCTGGGTCTCGAAGAATGCATACGTGGGGACCGGGATGACCGCTTCGTCGCCCGGCGTGATGAACGTCCGTGTGACAACGTCGAGGACCTCGGTGGAGCCGTTGCCGAGGATCACCGAATCCTCCTCGACACCGGCGAAGTCCGCGAGCGCATTGCGCAGCTCCCACGCGGAGTTCGGATAGAAGTTGGCCTCGCGCATCGCACTCATGGCCGCCTCGATGACGACGTCGTCGGGCGGTAGCGGGCACTCGTTCGACATGAGGCGGGCGAGCTCGCGGTGCTGCCACGCGAAATCGTGATGGCTGGCGTCGTAGCCCGCCGCTGCCCAGAGCTCCGGGCGTGCGAACGACCGAAGCCAATGACCTTCGTGAACCGGCTCGCTCCGGTCAGGAGCAGTGGACGCCCGCTTCGTCGTGTCCGTCGTGTCCGCCGCGTCCGTGGCTCGTGTCATGCCACGCCCCTCCCTCGCCGTGTCCGCCTGATCGTGAGCTCGAAGAGGTTGGGCACATAGTGTTCCTCGGAATACAGCACCAGGGTCCCGTCATCCGCACGTTCCGTCTGCGAAACGCGAAGGACAGGCTCGCCCTCCTCGAGATCGAGCACACGCGCCACACGACGCTCGGCTCCGACCGCCGTGATCGAGGCAGATCCGCCTGCCAGCGTCACCGCGCAATCGATCTCGAGGAATCGGTAGACCGAGCCGCCCTCGTATGGCGTCCCGGCGCGAGCCGCGATCGCCACGGGGATGGCGTCGACGGCGGCCACGGCGCGCACGTCGTTGGCGAGGATCGCCCGCTCGATCCAGAGGACGCGCCCGGCCGGTGGGAGACCGAGCGCTTCGCCGACCTGCTGGGGCGCCGGTTGCTCGGCCGCGCGGAGTACCTGGACGCCGAGCTGCTGGTTGGCCGCCCGGATCGCCTCGGTGACACCGAGGTCGACGTCGAGCGCGCTCTCCATCTTGGTGCTGACGCTCGTGACGAACGTCCCGAGGCCGTGCACGCGACGCACCAGACCTGCCCCCGCGAGGTTCTGGAGCGCCTCCCGCATCGTCGCCCGACTCACGCCGTACGCCGATGCCAGCGCAGGTTCCGACGGTAGGCGGTCGCCCGGCCGGTACTCGGCCTCGATCGCCGTCGAGAGTTCACCCATGACCGCCTGGACGGCCTTCCCCATCGCTCCCTCGAGTTGTCTGACCACTGTTGTCGGACGTGTGGACGATAGTAGCGGCGCGGTCAAGCCCCCGGCGTCGCGTGGCGGCAGCGATGTCCGGCGCGCGCCGAGGATCAGCGCATCGGCGGTAGCGCGCTACCCGCGGTTCGACGGTGGAGGCGGTCCAGCACCACGTCGTGGAGGACGCCGTTCGTCGCGAGGCCCTCGCCGGCCGCGAACGAGCGCTGGCCATCGAAATCCGTGATCCGGCCGCCGGCCTCCTCGACGATGATCCATGGCGCCGCCAGGTCCCACGGGCCGAGGTCGCGCTCCATCATCGCCTCCGCCGCGCCGTCGGCCACGAGCGCGTAGCCCCAGAAGTCGCCGAACCCGCGCTCGCGCCAGACCGTCGGGAGGAGGGCGTCGAATCCGTCCGCGACCCGCGACGCGTGCATATCGGTGACCGACCGGAAGAGGACCTGCGCGACCGCCAGGTCCGCCCTGTCCGACACGTGGAGCCGTCGACGCTCAGCGCGTCCTCCGCCCGTCGTCCAGGCCCCCTCCCCCCGGCTGGCCCACCACCGTTGACCGAGCGCAGGGGCGCTGATGACGCCGACCTGGATCTCGCCATCGCGCTCTGCGGCCAGGAGCGTGCCGAAGAGCGGCACCCCACGCATGTAGTTGTGCGTGCCATCGATCGGGTCGACGTACCAGCGGGTCGAGCTCGAGTCGACCGCGGCTCCGTATTCCTCGCCGACGATGTCGTGATCGGGGAAGCGGCCGGCGAGCCGAGACCGGAGGGTCATCTCGATCAGCCGGTCGACCTCGGTGACGAAGGATCCGTCGGATTTCGCCTCGACCGTCAGCTCCTGGCGCAGGCCCGCGAGGGCCAGCTCATCGGCGACATCTGCACACGCGATCGCGAAATCGAGCCAGTCCCGGAGCTCGCTCGCATCGGCGCGGCGCAGGTCCGCGCTCCACGCCGGGCCGTAGTCACTCGTCACCGGGCGATGGTAGCGGCGCGCTCTCGGGTCACGACGGCGACGGCCTCTCGACCGTGGCGACCGACGCTCGGTCGAGTCGGCCTAGTAGAGGTCGAACAGCCGGGCCATGATCCCTCCGTCGGCGAGCACGTACGTCCCGTTCACGAACGACGCATCGTCGGTCGCAAGGGCGACCGCGAGCCGGGCGATCTCCTCGGGCTGGGCCATCCGACGACCGGGGTACTCACGTTCGACGCGGCGACGGAACTCGGCGGGGTCGGGCTGCGAGTCGAAGTACTGCTGGTTGAGCTCGGTGTCGACGTCGCCTGGACAGATCGCGACGCAGCGGATGCCTTCCTCCGCGTAGGCCACGGCCGTCGACTTGGTCAGGCCGATGATGGCGTGCTTCGTCGCCGAGTAGATCGGTAGCAGTGAATCGCCGGTCAGCCCAAGGACCGAGCTCATGTTGATGATCACGCCCGTATGACGCTGACGCATGCCGCGCAGCGCCCCGCGCGAACAGAGGAACGTGCCGAACAGGTTGGTGTCGACGACGACTCGGAAGTCCTCGACGGTCTGGTCGGCCAGCGCGGCTTCTCGCTGGATCGCGGCGTCGTTGACGAGGAGGTCGACGCCGAACCCCGCCGACTCGAGGTCGTCGAAGGCGCCGTCGACCTCCGCCTCGGAGCGGACGTCGACGGCACGCGCGCGGCACGCGGGCCCGATCGCCGCCGCGGTCGCCGCTGCGCCTTCGCCATCCAGGTCGAAGATCACGACCTCGGCGCCCTCCTCGACGAAGGCTCGAGCCATCGCCGCACCGATACCGCGAGCCCCACCAGTCACCACGGCCCGACGGCCGGCCAGCCTGTCCACTCTCGCTTCCTCCACGTCCGGACCGCCAGCCGTCGGGCCGGCTCGATCGCTCTGAGCCTACGTGTCCGAGTGGGTCCGCTGCACGGTCGCGATGCTCCACCGGAGTGCGCTGGTGCGCTGCGCGATCACCTGATACGCGGCATGGTGGCGCTCGCGTGGCGCGATCGGCCGTCCGATCCGGATGGACCAGGAGAGGGCCGATGCCACGTCAGGTGCCAGCCCCACGGCGGTCGACGCGAGCGCGGCCGCCGCGACCGCACCCGCGTCCGGCGGGTAGACGGCGCGTACGGGCAACCCGGTCACATCCGCCGTGAGGCGCCGCCACCGCGGATCCCGAGCGCCGCCACCCGTGAACCGGATCTCCCCGACGTCGGAACCGGCATCAGCCGCGCGGTCGAGCCGTTCGGCGAGCCCGATCGCGACGCCCTCGAGCAGTGACCGAGCTACCCGCTCCGGGCCATCGCCCAACCCCAGGCCGGCGATCACGCCACGTGTGAGCGGATCGGGATGCGGCGGAGCGCCGCCGCTCAGATCGGGCACCACGGTGAGGCCTGTCGGCTCGTCGGCGGCGCGACCGGCGAGAGCCACGATCCGTCTCACCGGGTCACCGCCGCCGTCGCCGATCCGGCCGAGCCAGCCGAGCATGATCGTCCCCGGTCCGCTCGCCATGAGCGACCAGCGTCGGGCCGCCGCGATCGACGGACCGATCGAGAACCCGTCGGCAACGAGATCGACACTCGGGCGAGCGTCGGCCAACACGGTCAAGGCCTGCCACGAACCTGCCCCGACATGCGCGATACCACTCGTCGTGATCCCCGCACCCAACGTCGCCATCGCCTGATCGAAACCACCGGCGACGAGGGCGACGTTCGCAGGGAGTCCGAGCGCCGCGGCGACGCGCGCGGGGATCGTCCCGATCACCGTCCCGGTCGGGACGACCGGCGGGACGAGATCTGCGGACGCGCCCGCTGCCGCGAGCAACACGTCGTCGTAGCGACCGCCGGCGACTTCGGTTGCGCCGCGCCACGCGCCCGTTCGGGCGGCGAGGGTCGGTTCGCCGTTCACCTCGACACCGAGATCGAGTGCAAGCGCCTCGGGCCACGCGAGCAAGCGGCGGACCCGTGCCCCGAGGTCGGGGCGCGCCGCCCGGAGCGCTGTGTACCGCGTGATCGGGTACACGCCGGTCGTCGGTAGGCCAGTCAGCGTCCGGAAGCGATCCACTCCGACACGGTCGGCGATCGCCTCGCCGACGGCTGCGTCACGCGTGTCGAGGCTCAGCGGGACGGGTGCCACCGGCACACCGGCCTCGTCGACCCACACCGCCTCGTCGCCCGATCCGGCGGAGCAGACGGCCAGGACATGCGATCCCGCCGCACCTGCCCGGCCGGCGAGCCGCGAGATCACCCGCCTCGCGTTCTTCGCGACGTCCCGCGCGTCGACCTCCACCCTCCCGCCCGGCCCGATGTCGAGGGCCTGCGCGCGGGCGGCTCGTGCGACGAGGTGGCCGTCCGCCGCGATGAGCACGCCCTTGACGACGCTCGTGCCGATGTCGAGGCCGATGACGGCCGATGACGCTGCGTTCATGCAGCGAGGCTCAGCCTGCCGGCGTGGCGCGCAGACTCGCCGCGACCTCCGCGATGCGCGCCAGTGCCGCGTCGATGAGCTCGTCGGTGATCTGGAGGTGCGTCACAAGGCGGACCTCCCGCGGCGGACGATCGGACACGATGACACCCGAAGCACGCAGGGCTGCGGCGACCTCGGTCGACGCCCCGAGCGCGCTGACGTCGACGTAGACCATGTTCGTCTCGACCGACGCGGGGTCGATGGCCAGGCCGTCGATGGCACCCAGCCCCTCCGCGAGCCGGCGGGCGGATCGATGATCGTCCGCCGTCCGATCGAGGAGATCTTCGAACGCGACGATCCCACACGCGGCGATGACGCCCGCCTGGCGCATCCCTCCACCGACGAGCCGGCGTCGGAAGCGAGCCTGGTCGATGAACGCGCTCGACCCCACGAGGAGCGCCCCCAACGGGCACGACAGCCCCTTGGTGAGGTCGACCGTCGCGCTGTCGACCCCGGCGAGCAGCTCCCGTACATCGAGGTCCTGCGCGGCGGCGGCGTTGAAGACCCGGGCGCCGTCGAGGTGCACCGCCAGACCGTGCTCGCGCGCGACCGCTTCGACGGCGCGTTGATGGTCGAGGTGCATCACGGACCCGGCGCCTCGGTTATGCGTGTTCTCGAGCCACACGAGCCGAGCGCGTGGGTAGTGGATGTTGGGTCGCCGGATCGCCGCCTGCAGCGCGTCGGGCAGGATGTGGCCACGATCCGACGCGACGATCGTCGGCGTTACGCCGGCGACAGCGCCGAGACCCCCCGACTCGTAGTAGACGACGTGCGCGCCCGCGTCGACGAACAGCTCGTCGGCGGGCCGGCAATGGACGAGCAGCGCGATGAGGTTGGCCATCGTCCCTGAGAGGACGAGCATGGCCGCCTCCGTCCCGAAGTGCTTCGCGGCCAGCGCCTCGAACCTCAGGACCGTCGGGTCCTCGCCGTACGTGTCGTCGCCGAGCGGTGCCTCGGCCATCGCCCTGCGCATCCGGTCGGTCGGCAGGGTCTGGGTGTCGCTGCGCAGGTTGATCACGCTGGGCGCCGTCACGTCTCGCTCACGCCTCATCAGGTACGGGTAGCTCCGCCCGGAGATATCGGTGGTGGGCCTCCTCGTAGTCTGCACCGGTCGGCTCGGTCGTCGCAGCAACGGCGATGAGGTCGGGCACGCGCTCGGGCGCGTCGGCGAACGCGGCACCGAACGCCGCCGCGGTGGTCGTCTCGTGCAGACGCGCGACCGGTCGCCCAAGGACGTCCGCGACGATCGAGCGGAACAGCGCACTGCGAACCATCCCGCCCGTCGCTACGACTTCCGTCGGCTGCAACCCGCCGCACGCCTCGGCCAGCCCGAACGCGATCCCCTCGAGCACCGCGCGATACAGGTCGCCCGGTTCGTGGGCGAGGCCGAGACCGGTCCAGGCGCCACGCAACGGTGAGCGCGGATCGGGGTTCCGGCGGTCGAGCATCGTCTCGCGGAACGTCACGCCGCGGCTACCCGGCGGGGCATCGGCTGCAGCCCGTTCGAGGGCGTCGCCCGACCCGCCGAGCACGCCTCGAGCCCACGCCGCGGCCAGGCCGGCTGTCGTCTGGCCACCCTGCCACGCGCCGTCCGTCAGTCCGGGCACGGCGGTCCGCAGCGGACCGAACATCCTCCTGCTCGCATCGCCGCATGCGAGCCCGCCGATGGCTGCCGACGACGAGCCGACCGTCAGACAGAGGCGCCCCGGAGCCGCGGCGCCCATCGCGACGGCAGCGAGGTAGCTGTCCATCCCGCCGACGAGCACCGGCACGCCGAGGAGCGTGTCCGGCCATCCGGCGCCGTCGCGAACGACACCGAGGATCGCGCCCGTCAGGCGGACATCGTCAACGACGCGTTCTGCGGCGGATCTCGGGGCGCCCGCGGCCTCCACGAGCGCCACGTCGACCGTCCCATCGTCGCCGCCGGACCACCCCCACTCACGCGTCCCGCCGTTGGCGGCCCAGACGCCTGATGCCCGGAATCCGAGCCAGTCCGCGAGCTCGACCACGACGCTCGACGCGCCGTCCACGGCGCCCGACCGCGCGAGCCAGGCGAGCTTGGCGATCCCCCATTCCGGGGAGACGTGCCCCAGCATCCGCTCGAGGTTCGGATGACCCGCGCTCCGGATGGCAGCGGCCTCGCGGGTCGCACGATGATCGGCCCACATCAGCCCGAGGGCACGCGGCTCGCCGTCGCGCCGATCGACGACCGCGACCGTCGACGCGGTGGCGGCGACACCGAGCGACATGGCCGTGAGGCCGTCCGGCACCGCGTCGACCACGGCGACGAGCGCGTTGCGAACGGCCGACTCGACGTCGAGGAAATCGACATCGCGGCGCTCACCTGCGCCGGTCATGTCGAACGGCGACGATGCGTTGGCGACGACGCGGCCGTCGCTGTCGCGCACGGCCGCCACGCGCACGACACCGGTGGCGGCATCGATCCCGATCCGGTACCCGTCGCCGCGTATCGCCTGACCCTCCTCGTTGCGCGGGAGTGTAGGCCGCGCCTGGCGTCGGTACGGTGATGGCCCTCACCTAGGAACAGTCGTGGCCCCCGCGTCGGTACAGTGATGGCCCCCGCGGCTCTCGGCCGCGGCTGACGGGCAGGAGTAGCACGCGGCGATGACCGAAGCGACAGGACGGCTGACGGGACGCGTAGCGACGATCACGGGTGGTTCCACGGGCATCGGTCGCGGGATCGCCGAGCTCTTCGTTCGCGAAGGCGCGAACGTCGCGCTGCTCGCCCGCGATGCCGACCGCCTCGCCGCGACCGTCGCCGAGCTCGGCGGCGGCGACGGGGTCCTGGCCGTCCCCGGCGACGTCGGTGAGGCAAGCGACGTCGAGCGACTCGTCGACGCGGCCGCCGAGCGGTTCGGTCGATTGGATATCCACGTCTCGAACGCCGGCATCCATCGGGTCGTGCCGTTCCTCGAGACGACCGAGGAGACCTGGGACGAGGTCTTCCGCACGAACGTCCGAGGAGCATTCCTGTCGTGTCGTGCCGCCGCGGTCGCGATGGAGCGGTTTGGCGGCGGCTCCATCGTCGTCGTCGGTTCCACCAACAGCTTCGTCGCTGAGCCCCACATGGCGGCCTACAACGCGAGCAAGGCCGCGCTCGTCCTGCTCGTCCGGTCGATGGCGATCGACCTGGCGGCAGCCGGGATCAGGGCGAACCTCGTGGCGCCCGGGACGATCGTCAGCGAGATCACGAAACCGATGCTCGAAGCAGGGTTCGGGTTCGGCTCTGTGCCGCTCGGGAGGATCGGTGAGCCGATCGATGTCGCCTGGCCCGTGCTATGGCTCGCCTCCGACGAGGCGTCGTACGTCACGGGCGCGACCATCGTCGTCGACGGCGGCCAGATCGCCCTGAACGGGGACCTGCCCGGCGACGCGCCCGCACGGACCGAGACCGCGTGACCGCGCTCGGCGCGCTTGCCGGTCTGACGCCCCAGGCTGTCGCCGCCGCGACCGCGCTCGTCACGCACGGGATCGTGATCGACCTGTCGATCCCGCTCGACGCCGACCTTCTTCCGCGGGGCGATCCCGCCCTCCATCTGCCGTTCGCCAGGTCCGACGTGATGACACCGGAGCAGTGGACCGAACGGGTCGGCGGGAGTGCTGAGGCGTTCCACCTCGACGCGATCGCCGGGAGCCTGCACCAGGGCACCCACATCGACGGTCTCGTCCACGTCGTCAACGACGGGCGTGTCTACGACGGGCGGGAAGCCGCGACCGTCCGCACCGATCGAGGCTGGAGCTTCGCCGGCATCGAGACCGTCCCGCCGATCGTGACCCGCGGCGTCCTGATCGATGTGCTTGCCGCTCGCGGCGGTCGAGCGCTGACGGGCTCCGACGAAGTCACGGTCGCCCAGATCGACGATGCGCTGGCGAGGTCGGGCGCGACCGTCCGCGTCGGCGACGCGGTGTTGCTGCGTACCGGCAAGATCCGCGAACTCGCGAGCGCACGCGACACGTTCCTCGAGACGCAGCCCGGGATCGGCGTCGGAGCGGCCATCCGTCTCGCCGACGGCGGCATGGCGCTCTTCGGGTCCGATACGGGCGGGACCGAGCCGCAACCCGTCAGGGATCCCTCGCGAACCGTGCACGTCGAGCTCCTGACGCGGCGCGGGATCCACCTCGTCGAGTGGATGGATCTCGACAAGCTCGGAGATACGCTTGCGGAGCACCAGCGGACCGATTTCCTGTTCATCGCGATCCCGCTCAGGATCACCGGTGCGACGGGGTCGTGGGTCCGCCCGATCGCGATCATCTGACGCCGTCAGGGGCCGTGCGGACGTCCTCTTTCGGCGGCTCTACTGGGGCTTGACGCCCTCCGCTAGCATGTGCGACACCACGTCACTCGTCGTACAACAGTGGTCAGACAACTCCGTTCAGCGAGCCGCCCTTTGATGGGCGGGCCGCGCCCCATCCGTGGCAGCGAGAGGTAGGGATGGCGACGATCGGCGCCCCGGCCACTGCGTCCGGGCGGGCCAACGCGCCCGACGGCGTTCCGGCCATCAGTGCCAAGGGGATCGTCAAGCACTTCGGCCACCTCCAGGCCCTGCGCGGCGCGTCGATCGACCTGTTCCCTGGTGAGGTCGTCGCGCTCGTCGGTGACAACGGGGCGGGCAAGTCGACGTTGACGAAGGTGATCTGCGGAGCGCTCCCGGCCGACGATGGCGAGATCGAATTCTGGGGAGAGCCGACCAAGGTCCAGTCGACCAACCACGCGCATGAGCTCGGCGTCCACACGGTCTACCAGGATCTCGCACTCGCGCCGCATCTGAGCGTGTCCGACAACCTGTTCCTCGGGCGGGAAGAGGTCCGGCATGGCTGGCGGCGCTTCCTCGGCGAGGTCGACCGGCGACTCATGGTCGACGAGACCCGGGACGCGATGGGTCGGCTCGGCATCACCCTCAAGGACTACAACGTCCCGGTCGGCAACCTGTCCGGTGGGCAGCGCCAGGCTCTCGCCGTCGCTCGCGCGATCACGTGGGCCACGACGGCCGTGCTGATGGACGAACCGACAGCGGCGCTCGGTCCCAAGCAGTCGGCGATCGTGTACGAGACCGTCGCCGCGGCCGCCGAGCGCGGACTGGCCGTGCTCGTCATCAGCCACGACATCCCGCGGATGCTCGAGTTCGCGCATCGCATCGCCGTGATGCGCCACGGCAGCGTGGTAGCGGTCCGCGAGGCCAAGACCCTGCGACTGACCGAGGTCATCGGGCTGATGCTCGGCGAGGAAGTCCGAGCTTGAGCGAGGAGACCTTGGTCGAGACGCCGCCGATGGCCGAGCCTCCGACCGGCGACACGTCGGCGTTCGGGCGACCCGACGATGCCACCGCCCGTCCGAGCGGAAACCGTTTCGTCCGGTCGCTCCGCGGAGCCACATCGATCTGGTTGGCGCTGTTCATCGTCGCCCTCGCGATCGTCTTCGGCATCGCGAGCGCCCTCGAGTACGGCAGCCCGGTCTACCTGAAGGTGGACAACCTTCTCTCGATCGGGCTGAACGCCGCGCAGATCATGGTCCTCGCGATGGGGATGACCTACCTCATCGGGGCGGGGCACCTCGACCTGTCGGTGGGCCAGTCGCTCATCCTCGCCTCGGTCCTCGCGGCCAAGGTGATGGTCAGCGTCGGCGGCACGCCCGAGCAGGTCGCCGCCGGCCAGTACCCGAATCTGGGGCTGGCGATCGCGCTCGGCGTCCTGACGGCGATCCTCGCGGGCGCCGGCGTCGGGCTCCTGAATGGGTTGATCGTCACCAGGCTCCGTCTGTCGTCGTTCATCGTGACGCTGGGCACGTCTGGGCTGGCGTACGGCCTTGCCCTCGTCCTCACGAGCGCGGCCAACGTGCCGTTCATCCCCGATCAGATCCAGGAGGGCTTCGGCGGTCTCAAGCTGTTGGGCTTCATGCCCGCACCGTTGGCGCTCGCCCTGGTCGTGGCGGCGATCATGTGGTGGTTCCTGCGCCGCAGCCGCTTCGGGCTGCGCACGCTCGCCATCGGCTCATCGAAGGAGGCGTCGATCCGGGCCGGCGTCGATGTGAACCGCCACACCCTGCGCCTCTTCATCCTCATGGGCGTGCTCGTGGGGATCGCGGCGGTCATCGACATCGCGCGCAATGCCAACACCAACGTGGTGGGCCATCAGACCGACAGCCTGCAGGCGATCGCCGCCGTGGTCCTGGGAGGGACCAGCCTGTTCGGTGGGATCGCGTCGATCGGAGGTTCGATCCTCGGCAGTCTCGTCCCCGTCATGCTCCAGAACGGCCTCGTGATCCTGCAGGTCGAGCCGTTCTATCAGTTCGCCGTCGTGGGGATCATCCTGATCCTCGCGGTGTACTTCGACCAGCGGCGCAGGGAGCGCGCCACCTAGCGTTGGGCCCGTTTTGGGCCGATGTCGACGGAGCCATCGGGCTTCCGTGGAGGAGGAGCAGCGTGAAACGAGCATCGTTGGGTCGGTATCTTGGGATGGCGGCCGCGAGCATGGTCCTGGCGGCGGCGTGTAGCAGCACCGCCGGAACAGCGACCAGCGCGCCGAGCGCGGCGCCGAGTGCGGCTGCGCCCAGCACAGCCGCCAGTGAAGCGGCACCGTCGGCGAGCGGCGCCTCGACCGGCGAGGCCGTGCGGGTCGCCTTCGTGGCGGGTCAGATCGGTATCACCTTCTACACCGGCGTCGAGTGCGGCGCGAAGGCGGCGGCCAAGGAGTTCAACGTCGACCTGAACTGGACCGGCTCGCACAACTGGGACATCAACGAGACCCGGCCGCTGATCGACGCCGCAAAGGCGACGAACCCGCAGGGGTGGGTCATCTCCCCGACCGACCCTGACGCGCTGGTCTCCGACATCAAGGGGTTCATGGAAGCCAAGCAGTGGACGGTCACGATCGACGCGCCGATGAGCCAGCCCGTCGAGCTGCAGAACATCCAGTCCAACCACTACGAGGGTGGCAAGACCGCTGCTGAGGCGATGCTCAAGCTCACCGGCGGCAAGGGAACCTACCTGGTGCTGCACATGACCCCAGGCCTTCCCGATATCGGTGGTCGCGCCGACGGCTTCCGCGACGCGATGACCCAGGCGGGCGCAAAGGTCCTCGATTACGTCTATCCCGGCACGGACCAGGCCAAGGCCGCTGATGCCGTGTCGGCCGCGATCAACGCCCATCAGGATCTGGCAGGCGTCTACGCCACCCACGAGACCGCGGCGAATGGCGCAGCCTCGGCGATCAAGGCCGCGGGCAAGAACGGCGCGATCAAGCTGGTAGCGTTCGACTCGGCGCCGAACCAGATCGCCGACCTCAAGGCCGGCGTCTACGACGGGCTCATCGCCCAGGCCCCGTTCAACATGGGCTACTACTCGGTGAAGCTCGTCGCCGACGCGATCCGCGGCAACGTGGACACGTCGACGGTCAAGCACGACAACCCGACCGGGTTGTACGCGATCACCAAGGAGAACGCGGACTCGCCGGATACCCAACCCTGGATCTACCCGGCCGACCTGAACGGTTGCCCGACGAAGCCCTTGAGCTGACGCTCTCACCCGTGGCGTTCCCACGACGGCCGGACCTTCGCGGTCCGGCCGTCGTGCCGTTCCCGGCCGACGCGACGTGATCGTCGTCCCGGCGCTCCATCCGGCGCACGATCTGATCGTCCGGATCGATCGGCTGTCGCCCGGTGCCGTCGGCCGTGTCCCCTCCGACGCGGTCGTCTCGGGCGTCGGTGGCAAGGCGGTGAACGTCGCGCTCGCGATCGCCGCCATGGAGGTACCCGTCCGGCTCGTCGTGTGTGGTGACGCCGCGCTACTGGAAGGTGTCCGGGGACGCGCTGCCGGTCACCAGCACCTCGAGCTGGTGGCGATCCCCTCCCCCGTCCCGACCCGCACTGACATCGCGCTCGTCGAGGGCAGTGGTCGACTGACGGTCATCAACGCGACCGGGGCGGATCCTGGTCGCGACGTCGTGGACCGGGTGATATCGGGCGCGCTCGACGGCCTGGCCTTCGGCGATGTCCTCGTCCTCGGCGGGAGCACGCCGGACAATACGGCCGCCGCCCATGCCGACATCGCGCGCGGCGCCGTCAGTCACGGCGTTCGCGTCGTCGTCGACGCCTCCGGGCCGACGTTGACCGGCCTCCTCGAGACGCGACCCGAGGCGGTCAAGATCAGTGCCGCCGAAGCGCTCGAGCTGGGCAGTGGCGAGGCGCCCGGTGATGCCGGGCGGCCGGTGGCCCTCGCCACGGTGCCGATCGTGGGGATCACCGACGGCGCGGCCGGCCTCCGGGCATGGCTTCCGGACGCGCGAGCCGCCCGCGTGATGCCGCCGCCCGACCTGTCCGTCGTCGGGACATTGGGCACCGGCGACGCCGTCACCGCCGGTCTCGCGATCGCGCTCGCCCGCGGCGACGATCCGCTCGATGGGTTCGTCCTCGGGACGGCGATGGCCGCCTCGACCCTCGACCATCTCGACCCGCGCGTGGACCGCGTGGTCGCCGAGCGGCTGCTCGACGCGGTGCGCGTGATCCCGCTGGCGGGACACGGGAGCCGCGACGGCGCCTAGGACCGGACGCGTTCGTTCGCGGGGTCGTACAGCGGCTCGCGCATCACCTCGAAGCCGACCCAACGACCGAATACCTCGACCTCGCCGCGGGTGCCGATGCCGGCGTCGGGCGGCAGGTAGGCGTACGCGATCGACTTCTCGACGGCGAACCCCTGCCCGCCGCTCGTGACGCGGCCGACGACCTGTCCATCGACCCGGACGGGCTCGTTGCCCAGACAGACGTCGAGCGCGTCATCGAGGACGAGACAGCGAAGCCGCTTCGACGGACCTGCCACCTTCGCGGCAACGAGTGCCGTGTGCGCCATGGATGGTTCCGCCTTGTCGAGGGCGACCGCGAAGCCAAGACCCGCTTCGTAGGGGTTCTCGTCCGGGGTGATGTCGCTCGACCAGACCCGGTAGCCCTTCTCGAGACGAAGCGCGTCGATCGCCCGGTACCCGGCCGCGACCATGCCGTGCGGCCGGCCTGCCTCCCACAGCGTCCGCCACAGCGCGCGCCCGTACTCCATCGGCGCGTAGAGCTCCCAGCCAAGCTCACCGACGTACGTGATGCGCAAGGCGAGCAGCGGCACGTTGCCGATGCTGATCTCGCGCGCCGTCAGGAACGGGAAGCCGGCATCGGACAGATCGTCCCGAGTGAGCGGCGCGAGGATGTCGCGGGCGCCCGGGCCCCACAGCCCGAAGCAGACGCGTGACGATGTCACGTCGCGGATCTCGACCGATCCATCGTCGGGCAGGTTCGAACGGAGCCAGCCGAGATCATGGTTCCCATACGCCGTGCCCGTGACGAGCATGTAGCGATCGCTCGCGAAGCGGGTGACGGTGAGGTCGGCCTGGATCCCGCCGCGACGGTCGAGCAGCTGCGTATAGACGACCGATCCGACGGGCCGGTCGATGTCGTTGCCCGCGACGCGTTGGAGGAAGGCGCACGCTCCACGACCGCCGACCTCGATCTTGGCGAACGATGTCTCGTCGAACAGCGCGGCGGTCTCGCGGGTCGCAAGGGCCTCTGCCGCGATGGCCGGCGACCAGTGGTGCCCCGCCCAGCCGCGCGGTCGGAGCCTCTCGAGCTGGTCACGCCCGCCGAAGCGTGGGTCGTCGGCGTTCGGCTCGAACCAGTTCGGACGCTCCCAGCCCGACTTCTCGCCGAAGACCACCCCGAGCGCGGCGAGGTCGTCGTAGGTGGGCGAGGTGCGCAACGGGCGCCCAGCCTGGCGCTCCTCGTTCGGGTAGTGGATGTCGTAGTAGGTCGCGTAGTTCTCGATCGAGCGTGCAAGGGTGTAGGCCGTCGACCGATACGCCGCGCCGAACCGGCGGATGTCCATCTTCCACAGGTCGAGCTCGGGCTCGCCATCGACGATCCAGCTCGCCATCTGTCGGCCGATACCGCCGGCGCCCGCGATCCCGTGCGCACAGAACCCGGCCGCGAGCCAGAAGCCGCGAACGTCCGACTCCCCGAGGATGAACTCGTTGTCCGGCGTGAAGGCCTCGGGTCCATTGATGATCCTGCTCACACGCGCCTCGGCCATCGCGGGCACGCGCCGGATCGCGCCCTCCATGATCGGCTCGAACCGAGGGAGATCCGGACCGAGGAGCTTGCCGTTGAAGTCCGCCGGGATCCCGTCGAGGCCCCACGGATCCGGATCGCGCTCGTAGCCGCCCATGCACAAGCCGCCGACCTCTTCACGGAAGTAGACGAGGTTGTCCGGGTCGCGGAGCTGTGGCAGTTGCGGGTGGACGCCCTCGATCGGCTCGGTGAAGAGGTACTGATGCGCCATCGGGATGACCGGCACGGTCACGCCGACCATCCGACCGATCTCCGGCGCGAACATGCCGCCTGCGTTCACGACGACGTCGGTCGCGATCTCGCTCCGCTCGCCGCGATGCTCGACGGTCACGCCCGTGACGCGCCCTCGCTCGACGCTGATCCCGACGACGCGCGTCTGGGTCCTGATCGTCGCACCGCGCTGGCGCGCGCCCGCTGCGAGAGCCTCGGCGAGGCCGGACGGGTCGAGCCAACCGTCCGTCGGCAGCCAGACGCCGCCAAGGACGCCGTCGGTGGACATGAGCGGGAACCGGTCCTGGGCCTCCTGCGCATCGATGACGTCCATGGGCAACCCGAACGTCTTGGCCCAGCCGGCCTGCCGTTCCAGCTCCTCCATCCGCTCGGCCGATGACGCGAGCCGGATCGAGCCGACCTGGTGCCATGACGGGTCGACGCCCGTCTCGTCGCGCAGCCGTCGGTACAGCTCGGAGCCGTACATCATCATCTTGGTGAGCGTGACGGTGCCGCGGAGCTGCCCCACCAGCCCGGCGCTGTGGAACGTCGACCCGCTCGTGAGCTCGGCCCGCTCGACGAGGAGTACATCGGTCCAACCACGCTCGGCAAGGTGATACGCGACCGACGTCCCGCCGACGCCGCCGCCGATGATCACCGCCCGGGCGTGTTCCATGGCGGCGTAGCCTATCCGGTCCGTGCGGCCGTCTCCGACGTTTTCGGAGCGCGGTACGCCCGACCGACGGCGATACGGCATCATCCGGCGATGCCGAGCGTCCGACTGAGCGTTGCGATCGCGCGGCCCGTCGGCCACGTCTACCAGGTGCTGACGACGCCTGGACTCACGCCACGTTGGTCCTCCAATGCGATCGAGGAGCACATGACGACGCCTGGACCTGTCCGCGTCGGTTCCCGGCGGCGCGCGACCGTCCGACGCCCGGGAGGTGGGGTGACCGAGAACGAGATCGAGGTGACCGAGCTGGAGCCTGAGCGACGGGTCGCGGTCCGAAGCATCGAAGCCGCGGTGCCGTTCACGTCGTCCTGGACGTTCACGCCGGTCGACGGCGGGACGCGCGTCGACTGGCGGTGGGACGTCGAGTTGCGCGCTTGGCAACGGCCGTTCGGGCCGTTGGTGGCCGCGCTCTTCCGACGAGCGTTGCGCCCCGATCTGGCACGACTGAAGTCGATGATGGAGGCCGGCGAGCTGTAGGCCGGCGCGTTGATCGATGTCCCATCGGGGAGCCCTCGTCCGATACGCTGCGGCAAGGAGGGCATCGATATCAGGACACCGACGATCGACGAGGTCATCGCCGCGATCCCGACCTGGGCGGGCCGCGCCGTCGACGCCGAGCCGATCGCGGCCGGGCTGACGAATGCGAACTGGAAGGTCACCGTCGACGGGACTCCGCACTTCGTCCGCATCCCGGGCGCTGCGACCGACCTGCTCGCCGTCGATCGCGCGAACGAGCGGCATAACACGCGAGCCGCGGCGACAGCCGGGGTCGGGCCGGCGGTCCTTCATGAGCTTCCGCAGTGGGATGTCTTCGTCCTGGCGTGGGTCGAGGCGCGCACGATGTCGATCGAAGCGCTCGGCGGGCCCGGCATCCCGTCGCGAGTCGCCGAGGCCCTTCGGCAGCTCCATGCCGGCCCGCGGTTCCGTGACGACTTCGACATGTTCCGGACGACCGAGCGCTACCTGCGTGTGGTCGATGAGCGAGCGATCACGATCCCTGCGGGGTATCGGACAAGGCTCGATCGGTTGCCTCGGATCGAGGCCGCCCTCGGCGTCCATCCCCTCCCCACGGTCCCGTGTCACAACGATCTGCTGGCGGAGAACTACCTCGACGACGGCAAGCGGCTGTGGCTCGTCGATTACGAGTACAGCGGCAACAACGATCCCACGTTCGAGCTCGGCAACACGTGCCAGGAGCAGGGCTGGGATGAGGCGCGGATCCGCGAGCTGTGCGCCGCGTACTTCGGCGAGGCCAGCGATGCCCTTCTCGCTCGGATGCGGTTGCAGATGATCATGTCGGACGTCGGCTGGACGCTGTGGGCGGCGATCCAGGCGGCGATCTCGACGATCGACTACGACTTCTTCGGTTGGGCCGAGGAGCGCTGGGCGCGCGCGCAGGCAGCGATCGACGGTCCTGACTTCGAGGACTGGCTCGCCGCCGTCGCCTCGTAGAGCAAGCCACGGCGGCTCGACCGCCGCGGTCCAGGTCCTCAGCCGCGGTCCAGGTCCTCAGCCGCGGCCCAGGTCTTTAGCCGCGGTCCAGGTCCTCAGCCGCGGCGCAGGTCCCTAGCCCCGCATCCGCTCGCTGGTCGGGTCCCACGGGACGTCCGGTGCCCCGACCGCCGGAACGCGCTCTCCGAATATGTCCACCGTCAGCGCCGCGTGCGGCTCGATGTCAGGCTCGAGATAGACCGTCGCGATCGTCCGGCGCAGGCACGGACCGTACGCGACGCTGCGGAGCCGGCCGACGACCTGTCCGTCTGCCCGGACGGCCTCACCGCCATAGACCGGCCGCCAGGCGTCGTCCTCGCCGACATATACCGTCGTCAGTCGCCGGGCCGGTCCACCGCCGACGCCGGTCCCCTGCTCTCGCGCGACGACGAGTGCCTCGCGGCCGATGAAGGACTCCTTGCCGACCCGCACGAATCGACCGAGGCCGGCTTCGTCCGGCGTCTCCAGCATCGTCATGTCCGTGCTGTAGTAGCGATAGCCCTTCTCCATCCTGAGCGCATCAAGCGCGCGGTATCCGAATGGCTCGAGGCCGTGGTCGCCGCCGGCGGCCCACAGCGCATCCCAGACCGCGACCGCCCGATCGGCCGCGACCGTCAGCTCCCAGCCGAGCTCCCCGGCGTAGCTGATCCGAGCTGCGAGCGTCGGGATCGCCTCCACGCCGATCCGCACGACCACGGCTCGACGCAGCGGGAGCGCGGCGTCATCGACGGCATCGGTCGTCACGGCGCCGAGCACATCGCGAGCGCGCGGGCCCCACAGCCCGATCGTCGCGTAGTCGGCGCTGACATCGCGGATCGTCGCGTCCTCATCGTGCCAGCGCTGCCAGCGAAGCCAGGCCATGTCGCCCGCGACGAAACCGGCGCCCGTCACGACCCGCAGGTGATCGCCGGCCAGCCTCGACACGGTCACGTCGGCGACCATCCCGCCGCGCTCGTCGCACCACGGCGTGTAGACGACGCTGCCGTCAGGCACATCGAGGTCGTTCGCGGCGACACGCTGCAGCAAGCCGAGGGCGGCCGGCCCGACGACGTCGATCTTCCCGAACGAGGTCAGATCGATCATGCCGACGCCGTCACGCACCGCCCGGCCTTCGGCGATGACGCGTTCGAACCACGGCGGTCGCGTCCAGCCGTACCGAGCGCCGTCGCGTCCCGACCGGCGCCACGCGCGGCCGCGCTCGTGGTGATCCGGCCGCTCCCACCCGGCCTTCGTCCCGAAGACGGCTCCGGTCTCCTGGAGTCGCCCGTGCAGCGGCGAGAGCCGGCGGGGCCGGCCGTAGAGATCGGCGTCGTACGGGAACCGGAGGCGGTAGTAATCGCTGTAGGTCTCGCGGCCGAGGCCCGCGGCGTACACCGGATCGCGATACGTATCGGAGAACCGCCACGCCCGGTACGGCCCGATGTCTGCGCCGGGGTCCCCGGTGGTGATCCAACCCGCGAGCGCGCGGCCGATCCCACCGCCTCCACCGAAACCGTTGAGTGACAGACCTGCGGCGATCCAGAAGCCGCGGACGCCCGGGACCGGTCCGAGCAGCGGGTTCGCATCCGGGGTCATGGCGTCGGGATGGCAGATCAGACGGACGACCTCTGCATCACCCAGGAACGGGAAGCGCCGGATGGCGCCCGCCATCAGGGGCGCGAACCGCTCGAAGTCGGGCGGGAGCGATCGCGCCGCGTGATCCCACGGGACGCCGTCCTCCCAGCGCGACACGGGATCGAGCTCATACCCGCCGAAGACCATCCCACCGCTCTCGCTCTTGCCGTAGACGAGGTTGTCCGGATCGCGGAAGCAGGGCATCTCGCGCGGCAACTCGTGGCCGACCACGGTACGCAGCGCGATGTGCTGATGGTCGACCGGTGTCGATGGGGCGAAACCGCCGACCATGGCCGCGACCTGCGGCGCCCACATCCCGGCGGCGTTGACCACGAGCTCGGTGTCGATCGGCCCGTCATCGGTCAGTACCCGTCGGACCTCGCGACCCGGAGTGAGCTCGAAGCCAGTGACGCGGACGCCCTGGCGGATCCGCACCCCAAGGGCGCGCGCCGCATCGGCCAGGGCATGGGTCGCCTCGTGGGGATCGAGATGACCGTCGCGCGGCAGGTAGACGGCGCCGTACAGGTCCTCCGGCGCGATCGCCGGTAGGAGCGCGCGGGCCTCGTCGGGACCGATGACATCGACGTCGAGGCCGATCCCGCGTGCCCGGCTCGCGGTCCGCTCGAGCTCGCCGAGTTGGTGGCGCGATGACGCCAGCCGCAGGCTCCCGACACCACGGAACACGCCGAGCTGCTCGTACAGCTCGATGCTGTACCGCCGGAACGACATCATCGTCGAGGACGGGTTGAAGGCCGTCACGAGACCGGCCGCCATGTTCGTCGAGCCCGACGTGAGCTGGTGCTTCTCGACGAGGAGCACGTCCGACCAGCCGGCGAGGGCGAGGTGGTAGGCCACGCTGCAACCCGTGATGCCACCGCCGATGACGACGACTCGGGCCTGATCTCCGCTCACGTCGTCACACGGTAGCGGCGCGCTCGTCCGCCCGCGCGACCCGGCCGCAGCGCGAGATCGACCGCCCGGACCCTCAGTCGCCCGCCGCCTCGCGGAGTGCACGTTCGAACGCGGGCGTCGTCGCGTTCGCGAGCAGTCGGTCGAAATGCTCGGCGGCGTACGCCACGAAGTCGACGTCGAGGGTGCTGATCCCCTGCTGGAGGACGCCCCACATCGCCTCACGGAAGTCGGAAACGACACGCATCAAGGACAAACGGGCGAGCCGATCCGCCGGTACGGACCCGTGGTATTCGGCCAGGAGCGCGGCGTCGTCATCGGGCGTGAGCTCGTGGTTGATGCTGAAGTTGCCGAGGTCGAAGTAGGGATCGCCCATCCCGGCGTACTCCCAGTCGACGATACGGATCCGGGCGCCGTCATCGATGAAGTTCGCGTTGAGGAGGTCGTTGTGACACGGCGCGAGCTCGATCGGATCGGCGAGGCAGGCGAGCTCGATCCGCCGGCCGATCGCTGCCGCGAGCTGATATTCCGGCGGGATGCGCACGCCGCGCGCCGCCGCGAGCGCCTTGTACGCCTCCACGATCCGCAGCGGCACGAACAGGCCGGGGATCGGCGGCCCGTCGTGGATCCGCCGAAGGGCGTCCGCGACACGGGCGAGCGTCGCCGCCTGGCGGACCTGCTCGATCGGCACGTCGGAGCCCTCGATGAACCGGGTCACGAGGTAGCCCTCGGGACGGATGAACGCGGTGACCTCGGGCCCGACGCCGACACCGGCAGCCGCGACCGTCGCCGCGTACTCGACCTCCCGGCTGATACCGAGCAGGTGCGTGTCGTTGCCCGCAAGCCGGATGACGTAGCGCTCCGGGACGTCGGCGACCGTTACGAGGAAGTTCCGGTTCGTGATCCCGCCGCTGAGCGGCGTGAGCGTCAGATCATGGCCGGCGAGCTCAGGGACACGCTGCATCGCGCCGACCAGGTGGTCGCGCAGCTCACCGCGCAGCTCGGCGGGTAGGGTCGCTTCTTCGGTCATAAGGAGCGGCGCGGCTCACGCCGCGCCGCAGCCCCTCCTCCCGGGATGGTTCAGCTCAACCGATGACCGCCTCGCCCGTCGCGGTATCCACGGGCATCTGGATCGTCTCGACCTTGCCTCGCTGAGCGACCGCGTAGTAGACGGCTCCGGCCAGGACGACCGTGCCGACGAGGGTCTCGAAGATCGGCCACGCCGGCAGCCCCTCCTGGACCTGGCCGCCGATCTTGATGAACGTGTTGATGAACGGGTTCGACCAGGTATTACGCAGGTCGTTCCCGAAGACGCCGAACAGGCTCGTGTCCGTCCAGAGCGCGATGTTGATGATCATCAACCCGCCCCAGACCAGCGCGAGGATGTTGAGGATCGTCCCCCAGCTGCCGAGCGAGAACCAGGCGCCGCTGTGCGGCCAACCCCTGGTTCGGGCGAAGAGGACGCCGAGGTTGCAGAGGAAGTACGAGATATAGATCATCCCGGTCGCCCCGATCGCGATATAGATCGCCGCGCCGGCACCGGTGACGAAGAACGGGATGGCCGCAAGCACACCGACCGCGATGGATGCGTTGGCCGGGGTTCGGAACGTCTCGTTCACCTTGCCCCAGGTCCCACCGAATGGCAGCCGTCCGTCGCGACCCATGGAGAACATGAGGCGGACGGTCGCACCCTGGATCGCCAATGTGCAGACGTAGACCGCGATGAGGATGACGATCAGGTACAGGTCGCCGAGGGTGATCCCGCCGATGCCGAACGTGAGGTTCTGCTTGATCGTGTCAGCGATCGGGAACCCGAACGCCTGGCCCGTCGCCACCGCCGCCGCGACGTCCTGGAAGGAGAGGGTGACCGCGAGCAGGAAGATCGCGCCGACGATGCCCGACAACCAGATCGCCGACAGGACACCACGCGGCGCTTGGCGGCTGGCATCGAGCGTCTCCTCGCCGAACGTGCCGGCGGTGTCGAAGCCATAGACGACGAACAGCGCCATGAACATCCCGACGAGGAAGACCGGCATGTAGCTGCCGTCGGCAAGGTTGGTGGTGTAGGACGTGTCAAACAGGACCGACGGCGGCTGGTGGTTGGCGAAGAACAGGAGGATCAAGGCGAAGACGAGCATCCCGAGGATCTCGGCGCCGACGCCGATGTTGTTGATGATCGCCAGGAGCCGGACGCCGAAGACGTTGATCAGGGTGGTCGTCACCAGTGCGACGAGCCCGATGAACGACTGCATGTCGAGCCCCGGGATCGGCGATGGATCCGCGAGCTTGATCTGGTCGGGATAGATCGTCGAAAGGACGAGGGGCACCGTCGCCGCAACGGCTGTGACCGTGATCACTCCAGCCCAGAAATAGATCCACCCGGTGAACCAGCCGAGCGTCTGGTGCGACAGACGCTTCGACCACTGGTAGATCGATCCGGCGACCGGGAAGTGGCTCGAGAGCTCGGCGAAGTTCAGGGCGACGAAGGTCTGGCCGAGGATGACCAGGGGCCAGGCCCAGAAGATCGCCGGGCCGCCCACGCCGAAGGCGACAGCCTGGTTCGTGAATGTCCCCGTCGACACGCTGATGTAGCTGAACGCGACCGCGAAGTTCGACAGGAACCCGAGGGTCCGCCGAAGCTCCGGTTTGATCCCGAGCGACTGCAGGTGCGCGTCGTCGCGCGCCGCGATGTCCTCAGGGTTGACGGTACCCGCCACGGTTCCCTCCTAACCACCGCGCCTCCGCGCTGGGGCGCGAGACTGACCTCTCGGAGTGGCTGTGGACGCGAGGACCGGTAGTGCGGGCTTCCCTCACCGCCCGACCGTGCGGGCGAGGATAAGCACCGGGTCGCCCGCAGTCAACGGGCGTTCCGGCTAGGGGTCGAGGCGATAGAAGCGGAAGGCTTCGTGCTCGGTCGGCAGGATCGTGAACCCGGTGAACCCCGCCTCGCGGGCGTACGCCTCGACGGTCGATGGACGCATCACGGTGCCCGTCCCGACGCTCGGCTGATCGACGAGGCCGTTCGCGAGACACGCCACGACGCTGTACCCGTAGAACAGTCGCTCGGTCTCGTCACCCGGGACGGTGAACGTCTCGGCGACGCGTTCGTCGCCGACGAGGACGGCGCCACCGGGCGCGAGCAGCCGTCGCGCGGTGGCGAGGACCTCGGCTGGCCGCGCCATGTCGTGGAGCGCCTCGAAGATCGTCACGAGGTCGTAACGGCCCTCGCCGTCGGCACCGGCGGCGTCTGCCATCAGGAAGGACACCTGGCCTTCCAGCCCCGCGTCCGCGGCATGTGCCTTCGCCCGAGCGATCGAGCCTTCGTCGATATCGATCCCATCGACCTTGACGTCCGGGAAATGACGCGCGATCGAGATCGATGACCAGCCCGTCCCGCAGGCGACGTCCGCCACGCGACCGTCGCCGCTTCGCAGTCTCTCTGCGATGTCTGGCAGCGCCCCGATCCACTCGCCCACCAGGTGGTGGAACTGCGGCCGGTTGATGCCTTCCTGAGCCTCGACGACGTCGGGGCCATAGTCCGCCCAGTCGACGCCGTCGCCGGTCCGGTACGCCTCGAGCAAGCGGGGCATCGTCGCCGCCGTGCCGACCACGAACCGCGAGAGCGGCGCGAGGAGCCATGGGCTTTCGAGGTCGGTCAGGACCGCCGTGTGGGCGACGGGGAGCGTGTAGCGCCGCTCGTCGGGCGGCGCCGTCACGTCATCGACATCGAGGATCGAGCCTACGGCCTGATGCTCCAGCCACTCGCGTGCATACCGGGGATGGATCCCGGTCCGTCGCGCAAGCTGCGGCGGCGTCGCCGGGCCGCCGTCCTCGAGCGCTCGATACAGGCCGAGCCGGTCGCCGATGTACACCGCCTGCAGATCGAGTGTCGCGAGCACGGCGCCCGCCAGTCGGACAGCAAGCGCGTCCCGTCGGGCGTCGTCGGTCGTCTTGTCGCTGGCGTCCTCGATCGTGACAGTCATATGCCCTCCCTCGTGGGTGACGCAGACCTCGTGGCGGAGGCCTCGTCGGTGGGGCGCAGGGGCGCGCTGATGGCGTCCGACGCGCGGATGCCGCCCGACGTGCTATCGCGCAGCGGCAGCTTCCGTGAGCGAGTCCGGCATCGGTCGATGCGCCTCGACGGGCCGGATGTAGGCCTCGACCATCTCACGCGAACCGTTCACGCCGAGCTCGGTGAAGAGGAACGCGAACTTGCGCCGCTGCGCTGCGAGGATCTCATCCCTCGAGTCGAGGTCCCACAGCTCGCGCTTGAACGGCCCGATCGCCTTCTTCCGGGTGGTGTAGACGAACTGCTCGTCGGTCTGGTCGGGCTTGCGCTCATCACCGGCGTTCTCGAAGCACCAATCCCGGATCCGCTCGTGGAGCTCCTTGGGGAACGCGGGATGCTCGTAGAGGAGGTTCTGGAACCCCGTCGCGAGATGGATCTCGGCCGTCTCGACCGCGGGGAAGCGGTGGAAGAGCTCATCGGGCAGCGTGGAGGCACCGTGCTGCACGGCGCCCGCGAGCCCGTAGGAGCGCGCGATCTCACCGAGCTCGCGCAGCACCTCGAAATCGAGCTTTACCTGCGCCATGCTCCCATCCGGCAGCGGGACGCCGCCGTGACTCGTGCCCGTCTGGACACTCACCTTCGAGATACCCATCGCGCCGGGGGCGCGGCGCTCAAGCTCGGCGTTGTAGCCGTCCAGGTACGCGCGGAGGTCCTCGACCGTCGAGTTCTGGTGACCGACCTCACCGATCTCCCCGCCGACGCTGACGGTGACGCCGTCAGACTCGATCGAGCGGATCAGCGCGGTGAGCTCGGCGGCGCGTGTGTAGTTCTCGTGCTGCTGCTCCTCGACGGTCGGCTTCGAGAGATCGACGAGTGTGGACGAGTCGATGTCGATGTTGTGGTAGCCGGCGTCGACGGCGAGGCGGCAGGCCCTGCGGATCTCCTCCGTCATCGTCTCTGGGTCCGCGGCGTACTTCTTGGCGTTGAACTGGTAGTGGTCGCCCTGGATGAACACGGGACCCCGCCAGTTCGCGGCGATCGCACCGGCGAGGACCGAGGTCGCGAAGTCGATGGGCCGCTGGAACGTGTAGGTCTGCTCGCTCCGGGCGATCTCGAGGATGACGGCACCGACGTCGGCGCTTTCAGCCGTCTCGAACACCGTGCGGGCCATGTCGAACGTCTGGGCGCGCAGGTTGATCGCCGGCACGGTGAACCCGTGGACCTCGCCCCGTCCGCGCGCCATGTACAGCTCGTGGATGCTCGCCGACAGCGCGCCGAGCTGCTGGCTGGCCTCCCAGACGAGCCACTGCGCGGCCTCCTTCGTCGCATCGTCCTCTCCGAACACGGCGGTCCACGCCAGATCGCGGATCGGCGCGTCACGGAAGGCCTTCTCCTCAGCGATGACGAGCCGACCGCCGTCGAGGTGCGCGGCGGCCCCGATCGCCGTCATGAGATCGGACGGACTCGTGGCGACGTGGGGCATCGGCGGGACTCTCCTCGTTCGTACGTTCGAGTCCCATGGTAGCGACCTTGGCAGCGGCGGCCCGTTAGGGGGTCGTTACACGACGCGACCGTGCATCCCGCGATCAGAGCGTCGGCTTGGTCACCATGAGGATCACGATCAGCACGATCAGGATGCCGAGGAACATCCCGCCTCGCTGTGCGTTCTTGACGGCGGCCATGAGCTCCGGTGGCGGACCCGATGCCCCGGGTGGTGGTGGTGACGAGGTCAGCTCGGCGATCCGTCGACCGGTCGGCCCTTGGACGGCGATCGCGTAGGTGAGCGCGATCACGTAGAGCACGATCCCCAGGCCGAGCCACAGCTCGGTGAACGGGTTCAAGCCCGTCAGATAGATGAGGATCAGCCCCGTGATCCCCTGGAAGATCGCCAGTGGGATGACGCGGGTCTTGGTGATCACTTCGTTGATCCGCGCCGCGAAGTTCGCGTGCTGCGGCTCCTGCCCCGCCATCTGCCCCACGATCGGGAAGGTCGAGAACGCCGGGCCGAACGCGATGATCGCCCCCATGACATGGAGGAACAGGAAGATCGCGATCAAGATCGTCATAGCACCCTCTGTGACGGCCCCCTCACCCCGACGACGACGCCAAATATAGGGTCTGGAGGAACGGGATTCGCGGCCGACGCGCCGTCAGCTCACGTTCCGCGTCCGACGCCCCACGAAGTCCACGAGTACGTACTCGCCGAGACGCTCAGGCGTCGCGTAAAAGGCGCGGCCACGATTGAGCTTCGTCATATGCGCGACGAACTCGGCGAGGGCACGCGAGCGCTCGAGCATGAACGTGTTGATGGTGATCCCCTCACGAGTGCAGCGCTGCACCTCGCGCAGGGTCTCCTGGATGGTCCGGCGCGTCGGCGGGTAGCTGAATTCGACCTGGCCGTTCTCGAAGTGTGCCGTCGGTTCGCCGTCAGTGATGACGACGATCTCCTTGTTCGCCGCAGCCTGCCGAGCGAGGATGCGGCGCGCAAGCAGCAGGCCGTGTTGGAGGTTCGTCCCGTACTCGTAGCCGTGCCAGGTCAACTCGGCGAGTGCGCCCGGCCTGATCTCGCGGGCGTAGTAGGCGAACCCGATGACCGTGAGGTCGTCACGCGGGTACTGGGTCCGGATGAGCGTGTCGAGCGCGACGGCCACCTTCTTCGCCGCGAGGAAGCAGCCCCGCAAGAGCATCGACCGACTCATGTCGACGAGCAGGACCGTCGCCGTCCGGGTGAGCTCCTCGGAGCGGTAGACCTCGAAATCGTCCGGTGTCAGCCGGATCGCGCGGTTACCCGCGGCGCGGCGGGATGCGACGGCCGCCGAAGCGTTCTCGTCACGCGATAGCGCGTTCGTGAGGGTGCCCTTCAGATCGAGATGGAACGGGTCGCCGAACTCGTACGCCTTGGTCGTCTCCTCGCGTTCGCCGCCGCGGCCCTGCCGATCCAGCCGATGACCGCCGAACGCGTCCCGCCGAAGGCGTGCGAACAGGTCGTCGAGCACCTGCTGGCCGATCTTGCGGGTGCCACGCGGCGTCAGCTCGAGCCGCTCGCCGTCGCGGGTGAGATAGCCCGCCTCCTCGAGCCGGCGCGCCAGATCGTCGAGCGCGTCGAGGTCGCGCACCGCGTCGTCGCCCATCAGGTCGCGTACCTGTTCGCGGTCGATCGAGGCGAGATCGCCGGGTCCCTCGATATCCATCAGCGCGTCTTCGAGTCGCTCCATCGACTGAAGACGGCCGATCTGCGCGAGTGCCCCATCGAGCGACAGCGACTCCTCCCCGCTGAAGCGGACGCGATCGCCCAGCCCGCCGGGCAGCAGGATGTCGAGGTTCGAGGCGAGCTGCGCCAGGTCGATCAGGAGGCGGTCGTCACGGAGAAGCGCCTCCATCATCGACTCGAGCTCGGCCCGCTGTTCGGGGCTCATCGAGCGCATCAACGACTGCATCGCGGCCATGCGCTGGGCGAGCTGGTCGATGATGTCGTCGAAGGTCTGGGCGCCCGGGAAGAACTGGCCGTGCTTGGCCAGGAACTCGCGGACGTCCGGCTCGCGGCCGCCGATCCTCTCGCGGATCAGCTCGTTGAGATCGCGGACCATCTCGCGGTTCGCGGTCAGGTCCTCGGGGGTCATGGACCGGATGGCGTCGCTCATCCCCGAGACGAACTGGTCGAGCACCTGCTTGCCCAAGCGCTCGACAAGCTCATCGAAGCGCTGGCGGGCATCGGGCTCGAGGAAGTCGTACTCGCGCAGATCGCGGATCCGCTCCCCGAGGTCGGGCGCGAGCGAGTCGAGGCGATCGAGGCGGCGCGAGGCGAGATCCTGCGCAACGCGAGCTGTGTCCGGGTCGGGTGCCTCTTGGGCGGCCGTCTGGAGACGACGTTCCACGCCCGTCCGCTCGTCCGCGACGATGTCCTCGAGCTCGCGCCGGATATCGCCCAGGACATCACCGAGGTCGTAGCGCTCGCGGAGGTCCTCGCGCCGGCGGGCGAGGCGCTCCATCAGGTCCTGGAGACCGGCCATATCGGGACGGGTCGGGTCGCCGCTGCGCCAACCGCGCTCCATCAGTCGTCGTAGCGCTTCGGCGAGGTCGCCTTCGGCCATGACGTCGTCGGATAGCGCCTTGAGGATCTCGTCGGCCGCGAGGTCGGGCACGCGTTGCGTGCCGTCCCAGCGGGAGTACCGGGCGCGCCTGGCTAGCTCAGCGAGGGGATCGTCCGCACGCGGGACGCGACCAGAGAGATCGCGCGGGTCGGGGGAATAGGCAGTCATCGCGTGGTGATCGTCAAGCCGCTAGCGGTGGTAGATCGTGCCACCCACGACACGCTCCTTGTTGAGGCGGCGCGCCAGGTGGAGACCCTCGAGCAGGAACTCGACGGCCGAGGCGACGACGGCCGGCTCCTCGCCACCGTCCGTCACATCGAACGTGCCGAGTCGGGCGACGGCGTCATCCATGCCCGGCACCTCGCGCAGCCACGAGACGTACTCGCGAGAGGGCGTCCGCTCACCGGCCTCGACGATGAAGCCGTCCTCGAATGCTTCGACGATCGGGTCGAGGTCGTCGAGGGTCACCCGGCGGTTGAACGTCGAGTACAGGGCCTTCGTGATGAGCCGCTCGACGATGCGTTCCTCCGGCGCCTCGTCGCCGACCGACTCCAACTCCACCTTGCCGACGGTCGATGCGACGACGGCGCCCAGGTCGCTTACCCGTGGCGCTGCGACGGGCTCGCCGAGCCGGACCGCCCGCTTCAGCGACGCGGCTTCGAGCACCTCCATGTTGGCGACGGAGACGCGGACGGACACGCCGGATCGCTGGCTGATCTCGGGCGAGCGTCGGGCGAGCTGGGTGATCTCGGCGACGACCTCTTCCATGAACGGTGGCACGACGATCGTCGGCGTCGCGCTGTCACCGTGCCCGGCGCTCGGGTCGAACCGGTGCTTCTCCTGGGCGACGATCGACAGCTCGTGGTCAAGCGAACGGGGATAGTGCGTCCTGATCTGCGACCCGAGACGGTCCTTCAGCGGGGTGATGATGCGGCCGCGCGAGGTGTAGTCCTCGGGGTTCGCGCTCGCGACGACATACAGGTCGAGCGGCAGGCGGACCGTGAAGCCTCGGATCTGGACGTCGCGTTCCTCGAGCACGTTGAGAAGACCGACCTGGATGCGCTCGGCGAGGTCGGGGAGCTCGTTGATCGCGACGATGCCGCGGTTGGCGCGCGGGATCAGCCCGTAGTGCAGGGTCAGCTCGTCCGACAGATAGCGACCCTCGGCGATCTTGATCGGGTCCACCTCGCCGATGAGATCGGCGATCGTGATGTCGGGGGTCGCGAGCTTTTCGGCATAGCGGCGGTCGCGGTGCAGCCAGTCGATCGCGGCGGCCTCACCCTGCTGCTCGACGACGGCGCGGCCCGCGGGCGACACCGGCTGGTAGGGATCGTCGTTCAGCTCGCCGCCGCGAAGGACGGGCAGCCACTCATCGAGAAGATTGATGAGGAGGCGGGCCATGCGTGTCTTCGCCTGGCCGCGCTCGCCGAGGAAGACGAGATCGTGGCCGGCGAGGACCGCGTTCTCGATCGCCGGGATGACGGAGTCGTCATAGCCGACGATCCCGGGCAGGACCTCGCGGCCGTCCGCGAGGCGGGCGATAAGGTTCGCGCGTAACTCATCCTTGACGGTCCGCGAGCGCCAGCCGCTCGCGCGCAGCTCGGCGATGGTCGTAGCGCGCTCGGTGATGGACATCGCGGACCTCAGTTGGGAGCAGGGACGCTGGACGGGGCGGCGGCCGTCGCACGGTAGCCATCGATGGCGGCGCGCACGGCGTCGATGTCGGTGATGCCGGCTTCAGCGAGACCGGCGAGATAGTTTCGACGTTGATCGACCTCGTGTTCGAAGTCCCCAGGGCGGCGAGCGACGCGGAGCGCGAGCTCGGGCGTGATGCCCCAGCCGAAATGCTCGAACGAGTCGCGGTCCGGGTCCCAGGTGGCGAGGACGGCTGGCCCCAGCCGCTGGACGTGACCATGTTCGTCACGTGCCGTCGGGCGGACGTAGTGCGCAGCGACCACGCGCCGGCGTCCGTCACCGACGGGTCGCAGGATGAGGACGACGCCGAGCCGCGACAGCTCATCGTCACCGAGCAGGATCGGTGGTCTCCGCAGCTGCTCGAACACGTCATCGAGCGAGTCGGCGTGGATCGTTGCCGCGAGCCCGTAGCCGACCGACGCCGCTCGGACGGCGATGCGCGCCTCGGCGCCCCACGTGTACGAGGGCAGATGGTCGGACAGCTCGGGGATGAGCAGGACGGTGTCGTCGGGTCGGATCGGCGGGTGGTCGTGCCGCATCGGCGACGCGGGTCGGCGCGAGCCGAGTTCCGGCGCCGGCGACGCTGGTCGGCGCCAGCCGAGTTCCGGCGCCTGCGGCAGCCACTCGAAGGTCTCCATCGCTCCGGCGAGCTCGACCGTGCGCGTCCCCGGCGGCAGGAACATCAGCAGCGCATCGAGAAGGGTGGTCTTGCCGGCGAGTCTCGGGAGGGCGCCGACGATCAACGGGACGCGGCCTTCGATCAGCACCCACAGGGTCGCGGCCAGCTCCGCATCGAGCGTGCCGGCACGGATCAACTCGATGATCGAGCGCGGTGTCGGCGGGACGTGGCGGAAGGTCCACCGACCCCGCGCGGGCGAGGTCTCGGCCACCGGCGGAGCGTACGGCCGGCCCCCTGGAGCGTCAAACGTGCGGGTGTCCTTGGCGAATGGCCCGGCGGTCGGGTGACGGTGACCGTCAGTCAGCACAGGCGGGTCGAGACCTCCTCGTGCGACCGGCTCGTGCCTGATGCGGTGCCTCGGACGCACCGATCCGCCCCGAGGCGGCACTCGGCGCGCCTTCGACCTTCCCGTGTTGACAGACAGTCACCGTGCCGCGGCGCGGGCGGATATGACAAGCCCACCCATCGGATATGACAGGCACGCGCGCGAGCCGGGTGTTCCCGCCCTCGCACGCGCCGTCCTCCAATATGACGGCGGCTGTCAGGTACAGCGGCCTACCATCGCCTGCGATGACCGCACCCCTCGATATCCGGCCACTGACGCCCGAACGCCTCCCCGACCTCGCCTCCCTCTTCGAGCAGGGCGGCGACCCGAAATGGTGCTGGTGCGCCTACTTCAGGATCCGCGGCTTCGACTTCTCGAAGGGCGGCAAGGAGCGCCATCGGGCCGCGATGGAGGCTGCGACGCACGCGACGGCCGCCCAGGACCGCGCACCGGGGCTCGTCGCGTACGACGTGGACGAGGCAGTCGGCTGGATCAGCATCGGTCCACGGGAGGACTACGAGCGGCTCGCCCATTCGACGGTCCTGAAGCCCCTCGACGACAAACCCGTCTGGTCGATCGTGTGCTTCGTGGTCGGTCGTCACGCCCGCGGTCGTGGCATCGCCAGGAAGCTCCTCGACGCCGGCATCCAGTACGCCCGCGACCAGGGAGCGACGCTCCTCGAGGCGTACCCCGTCGAGACCGCAGAGGGTGAGCGCATCCGCGCGGGCGACGTCTTTCGGGGGACGTTGTCGATGTTCGAAAGGGCCGGTTTCGATGTCGTGGCTCGTCGCCCGACGCCCGGCGGCCCACCGCGCCCGATCGTCCGGCGGGCGATCCGCGCCCGTCGTCATGACACCGCTACGTCATCGGTCGTAGGGATCTCGCGTCGGCTGTCGCGTTGACACCGGAGATGTCGGCGGCCTAGACTGCCCGCCGGGCTTGGACCGCCCACCCATCCACTCCCCTAACGGAGGCGGCTCGGAATATGTCGATGACGCACCTTCTCCGACGCACGATCGCGCCTATCGGCGCCGTCGATCGCGGGAGATCTGCGCCCATCTCGAGCTGACCGCAGGCGGTACGACCGCCGACCGGACGAGCCACGAGCCGTGGGCCAGATCGGGCCCCCGGCTTTTGTGATGCCTCCTGCCGTGGCAGGACGAGGGATCACGAGCCGCGAGGCCCACCGACGAAGCGTCGGACGAGGCCCGCGGCTCTTCTGTCCCCTTGTCCCTTGACCGCCACCCACCAGGAGTCACCAGTGACCGCCACCCTGACCGAACAACTGAAGACGACCACGAGCTCGATCCCGGTCGCTTCGGGCGCCGGGCTCGCCGCGGCGCTCCCGGCCCTCCTCATCGAGCGCGTCAGCAAATCGTTCGTCGTCGGCCGTGCCCGCAAGCCGGTCGACGCGATCACCGAGGTGTCGATGCGCCTCGAGCGAGGCGATGTCCACGGGATCCTCGGCGCCAATGGTTCGGGCAAGTCGACGCTCATCCGCCTCATCAGCGGGTTGCTGACGCTCGACAGCGGCCGGGTCGAGGTGTTCGGTCACGACATCGAGCGTGACGAGATGGACGTCAAGCGGCTGATCAACCGCGTCAGCGTCGACGCCGCCTTCTTCAAGAAGCTCAGCCCGATGGAGAACCTGCTCTTCGCCGCCCGGCTGTACGGGCTCGACGCCAAGGTCGCGCGCCGGGAGACCGTCGCGATCCTCGAGCGGTTGGGTGTCAGCGAGAAGCGGCTCGGTCGCCCGGTCGAGCAGATGAGCCGAGGCATGCAGCAGAAGGTCGCCATCGCGCGAGCGCTCCTGACCAGACCGACGCTCCTGCTGCTCGACGAACCGACGACCGGCCTCGACCCGCGCAGCAAGCTCGATGTACAGGCGTTCATCGAGGAGGTCAACGCGACCCACGACGCGACGATCGTCCTGACGACCCATGACCTCGCCGAGGCGGAGCGCCTCTGCGGTCGCATCACGGTCCTAAGCGAGGGCCGGATCGTCGCGGAGGACACGCCCGACGGCCTGAAGGCCACGACGACCGAGCGGCTCGGTCGCCCGGCAACCCTCGAAGACGTGTTCATGACCTACACCGGCCGGTCCCTCGACGACGACATCGACGAGGAAGACGCAGAGCCGGACGACGACTAGCGACCAGAAGGGAGGTGAGAGCAGTGAACTTCAACCAGATCGCCTTGGAACTGGCGCGTGATCGCCAGGAAGAGCTGATCGCGGACGCTGCGCGCAAGCGCCGGTCCGACAGCCGTCCATCGACCTACCCATCGATCCGCCGATCGATCGGCCGCCGCGTCATCGCGGTGGGCCAGCGCATCGCGGCGGATCCCGCACTCGAGCTTGCTCGGTCCCGCTAACGGGGCCGAGCCGGCTCCCCGAGGAGATCCTCTCGTGACCATCGTCGCCCATGAGCTGAAGGCCTCGTACGCCTTCATCGAGCGCAACTTCTTTCTGACTCGCCGCTACTGGGGCTGGGAGATCGCTTTCCTGGTCTATTCCGTCGCGGGCGCTCTGTCGATCTCGCTCATCGGTGCCGACCAGGGCAGCCCCGAGCTGCTGCTGACGCTGATGGTGGGAGCGATCTTCTGGAACTACCTGTCGGTGGTCTTCAGCTGGATCGCAGAGACGATCGCCGTCGAGCGCTGGGAAGGGACCCTCGAGTACACCTTCATGGCGCCCGTCCGACGTTGGGCGCAACTCCTGGGTAGCGTCATCTACGCGATGCTCTACGGCCTGGTCCACACGGCCGTGATCTTCGTCGTGCTGATGCTGTTCTTCCGGCAGCTGGAGTTCACCGGCGCGAACCCGGTGACTGCCGTGACGTTCATGCTGCTCGGCTCGTTCAGCTTCGTCGGCATCGGCATGATCGCGGCGATCCTGCCGCTGCTGTACGTCGAACGTGGCGCTCAGATGACGTTCGTGCTGCAGTCATGCATCCTGCTGGTGAGCGGCGTGTACTACTCGGTCGCGATCCTGCCCGACTGGATGCAGGTGCTGTCCCGGCTCTCGCCCGCGACATACGTCCTCGAGGGCGTGCGAGCAGGGCTCGTGCGCGGGACGCCGGTGACGGCGCTGACGCACCTCATCTGGCCGTTGATCGTGTCCGGCATCGTCCTCATCCCGCTCGGGTTGTGGGCATTCGGCCGAGCCGAGCGGTACGCGAAGCGCACCGGCAAGCTCAAGAGGGTCGGGTGATGTCGCGCGATCCCGTCGAGGTCCGCGTCATCGCCGTCCACAAGGAGACGTCGATCGTGCGCGGGCCGGACGGGGTCGACCGGTCCGCCGTCGTCTCCGGTCGGTTCCGGTTCGACGCGCTCGCGCCGTCCGACTTCCCGGCCGTCGGCGATCGGGTGACGCTCGCCGACAGCGATCCATCGACCCACGAGTCGGCGGTCATCACCGCCGTGCTTCCCCGCCGCTCAGCGTTCAAACGGAGCGCGGCCGACGCGAGCCGGCGGTCGGCCGGTCATCTCGTCGACGAACAGGTGCTTGCGGCGAACGTCGATGTCGCATTCCTCGTCGCCGGCCTCGATAACGACTTCAATCTGCGCCGCCTCGAACGCTACCTCGCGGTGGCCTGGTCGAGCGGGGTCCGCCCCGTCGTGGTCCTCAACAAGGCCGACGTGGCGATCGACCTCGAACAGCGCCTGCTCGAGGTCGAAGCGGTCGCGCCGGCCGTCCCGATCATCGTCCTCTCGGCGCTGACCGGCGACCACGTCACGGACCTGTCGGCGCACCTCGCACCCGGCGAGACCGCGGTCGTCCTGGGCTCATCGGGCGTCGGCAAGTCGACGCTCGTGAACGCCCTCCTCGGGGAGCAGCGGCAGGCCACCGCTCCGGTCCGGGCCGACGACTCCCGTGGTCGGCACACCACCACCCACCGCGAGCTGTTCGAGCTGCCGGGCGGTGCGTTCCTCATCGACACGCCGGGCATCCGCTCACTCGAGGTCGCGGGTGCCGATGAGGGCATCGACACGGCGTTCGACGACATCGCCGAGCTCGCCGCGGGGTGCCGTTTCAGCGACTGCCACCACCAGGGCGAGCCCGGCTGCGCCGTCCGGGCAGCCATCGACGACGGACGGCTCGCGCGCGACCGGTTCGAGGGCCACGAGAAGCTCGAGCGAGAGCTCGCACGCGCCGAACGGAAGACCGATCCCCGCGCGGATGCCGCGTATCGGAAGCGTTGGCGGCACGTCCACAAGGAGCTGTCGCGCCACATGCGAGACAGATACGGGGAGGCGCGCTGATGGCGACGCAAGGGAACGTTGCAGCGGAAGCATGGCTCCGGATCGCGGACGCCCCGCCCCTCAAGGGCCTCCGGTTCCGACGGCCGAGCGGCTCGGACGACGACTACGACGAGATGGCACGCGTCATGAACGCGGCGAACGTCGAGGACGTGGTCCCGTGGTTCCCGACGGCAACCATGCTGCGCGAGGAGATGGAAGCTTCGTCCGGTCTCGACCCCCTCACGGACGTCGTCCTCGCCGAGATCGACGGGCTGCTCGTCGCCGTCGCGTCAGCGGAGCGGACTCTGCGGGGCGGACAGCCGATGTATGACGTGCACGGTCACATCGTCCCCGAGCTACGGCGTCGGGGCCTCGGACGCGCGTTACTCCACGAGAACCTTCGGCGCGCCGGGGAGATCGCGGTGGCGCATGGGGATCCGTATCCGCTGACGATCCGTGCCTGGACGGCCGAGCGCGAGACCGGCCATCAGGCCCTGCTGACATCCGAGGGTTTCAGCGTCGACCGCTGGTTCTTCCTGATGCGCCGCCCGACACTCGACGACATCCCCGAGCTTCCGTTGCCGCACGGTATCGAGCTCCGGTCCGTCCGGCCCGCCGATCATCGCGCGATCTTCGACGCCGAATTCGAGGCGTTCAAGGACCACTGGAAGCCGGACGACTACGACGAGGCACAGTTCGAGGCACTGTTCAAGAAGACCGATCTCGACACCGACCTGTGGGTCGTCGCCTGGGATCGTGACGAGGTGGCGGGCGTGGTGCAGAACTGGGTCTGGGCAGACGAGAACGAACGGCTCGGGGTGAAGCGAGGATGGCTCGAGAAGATCAGCGTCCGGCGTCCATGGCGACGTCGCGGTCTGGCCCGCGCGATCATCGCCGAGTCGTTGCGTCGCCTGAGCGCTGCCGGGATGAGCGACGCGATGCTTGGCGTCGACACGGCGAACCCGACCGGCGCGGTACGCCTGTACGAGGAGCTCGGGTTCGAGGTGGATCAGCGGACATCGGCGTACGTCCGAACCCTGGAGCGCTGACCGGACCTGGCCTACGCCGTCGGCGCGGTGACGGCCGGGACCGATCGACGGGGTGACCGTCTCGACGTTGCCGCCCTGGCCTGTCGTGACGACGAGGCCTCGACCTAGAGCAACAGCCTCCGCTGGTCGCGAACGAGCTCGAGCCACGCTCGCTCGCGCGCGATGGTCGTGTCCGGGCCGTGGCCCGGGAAGACGCGCACGCCGTCCTCGAGCTCGAGGAATCGACCGAGCGACGCGACCATCGCGTCGGGATCGCCGCCGGGGAGGTCGACCCGACCCCAGCCGCCTGCGAAGAGCGTATCGCCGCTGAACAGAAGTCCCTCGTCGTTGTCGTACAGGCAGACCGATCCCTCGGTGTGACCCGGGGTGTGCAACACGCGCAGGCGGACCCCGCCGAAGCGGATCTCGCCTCCCTCGGCCAGATCGACCGCCGGAACCGACGGCGGGATGTCGAACGGAGCGTTCACCGCACTCGGATGGGTGAGGCGATCGCGGTCGAGTGGATGGGCGGCGACGTCGGCACCGGTGTGCGCGGCGACCGCGGCGTTGTCTCCGATGTGGTCCCAGTGCCCGTGGCTCGAGACGATCAGCTTCAGCGTCCAGTCGCGCGCCGCGAGTTCGTCGGCGATCCAGGTGAGACACAGCGTGGCGGTATCGATGGCGATCGCCTCACGCGAGCGCGGGTCGGCGACGACGTGGACGTTGGTCGCGAGCGGACCGACGACCCGGTGGAGATGCTCCATCACCGGAGTGTCGCGTATCGGCGCCTTCGGGACGTAGGATGCCAGCCGAGGAGGTGGATGCCGTCGTGTCCAGGCCATCCGTGCCGCTGCCCGATCGCGCCGCCGCTGCCACCCTCGTAGCCGTGGGCCTCGCCTTCGGCGTCCCGATCCCGGTCGTCGTCGACCACCTGCGCCGGACCGGCGAGCTGCCGATGACGCCGTTCGGCTTCCGCGCCTATAGCGGACCGTTCGAGGCGCTCAGCCCGGAGGCCTTCGAGGCGCTCGTCTGGGCCATGGCGGCGGTGTGCGCCGCCGACGTTGCGGCCGGCGGCCTGACGTGGCGGGGCGATCGGCGCGGGCCTCGGTTGGCGGCCATCGCGACTCCGGCGGGACTCGCCCTCGGAATCGGATTCGCGCTGCCCTTCTATCTCGCGGCGATCCCGATCTGGAGCGTGCTGCTCCTCGCTGGCCGCCGGAAGCGAGGCCCCTAGGCGGCCGGGGCCTCGAGCTTCTGCTTCATACAGTCGAAGGTCTGGCCGATCATCTTGTTGGCGGTGCCCTCGATGAGGCGCGCGCCGACGCTCGCGATCGTCCCGGCGATGTTCACGTCCGCCGACCAGTCCATCGTCGTGCCGCCGTCGTCCGCGTCCGACAGGTCCATCCGAGCGTCAGCGTCGACGGCACTCCCCGGCGCCTGGCCATGGGCCTTGATCGTGGCCGCGTTCGGCGCGTCGAGGTTCACGAACTCGAGGTTCACCACGAACCGAGCGCTGATGAAGCCGACGCCGACCTTCGCCATCGCCTTGAAATGCGTGTCGTCGATCAGCTCGATCGATTCGACGCCGGGGCCGCACTGACCGACCTGGTTGGGGTCGATGACGAACGCCCACACCCGATCGCGTGGCGCGTTGATCTGGACGGTCCCTTCGAAATGCATCGATGCCTCCGGTGCCTGGCGTTCGGGGTTCAGTCCTGCATCGGCGAGTACTCGGTCGCGCTCAGATAGGTCGCCGGCTCCTTGATGAACCGCGTGCGACAACCGATCGAGCAGAACGCATAGACGATACCGTCGTGCTCCGCGAGGTGTCGGGCGTGCGCTGGATCAACGGTCATGCCGCAGACCGGGTCGGTCAGGACGATGTCGTCGACGACGGGCTCGAGCGTGATCGACTCCGGGATCCCTCCGGCGACGGTGGCCGGACCGGGCGAAGCGACGAAATCGGCGCGACCTCGGCGGACCTGGACGAGTTCCGCGAGGATCGATAGCGCGATCTCCTGGGCCGTCTCCGCCCCGATATCCATCCCGGCCGGGGCGCGGAGCGCGGCGATCCGATCCTCCCCCACCGTGGTCTCCTCGCGCAGCCACTCGCGCACGACGGCCGAACGCGTCGGTGACGCGACGAGACCGACGTAGGCGGCTTCCCGCGTCAATGCCAGCCCGACGGCCTCCTCGTCCCAGATGCCCTGACTGGCGACGACGACGTATGGCGCCGCGTCGGGGTCGAGTCCGCGGATGTCGGCCGACCGGTGGACCCGGGCACTCGGGAACGCATCCTCCTCGGCGATCGGATCGATGACGGTCACGTTCCAGCCGGCTGCGGCGCCGACTGCGGCGAGGGCACCAGCGATCGGCGTCGTACCCACGACCCAGAGTTGCGCCGTCGGCAGATGCGGTTCCACGTAGATCTCCAGCGTGCCACCCGAATGACAGGTCATGACGAGCTCGATCACGCCATCGGCGCGACGTCCCTCGCCGCGGCCGTCACGCGACAGCCGGAGGAGCCGCGGCTGGCCGTCGCCGAGAGCGCGGAGCGCCTCGCGGACGACGACCGGCTGGGCGCAGCTTCCACCGACCCAACCCTCGATGCTGCCATCCGGATGGACGATCCCACTGGCGCCAGGCCGTGCCGACGTCGGGCGGCGCACGGCAACGACCGTGGCGACCGCGAACGGTCGCCCGGCCGCCTCGAGCTCGGCTGCCCGTCTGAACGTAGATGCGGTCATCGGATGGCCGCGGTGGCTTGGTTCAGTTCACGCCCTTCTCGTTGAGGATCGTCCACACCTTCTGCGGTGTGATCGGGATGTCGATGTTGCGGACGCCGAGGTGCCACAGCGCGTCGACGACCGCGTTGGCGATCGCGGGTGGCGCACCGACGGTCGCCGACTCGCCGACGCCCTTCGCCCCGATCGGGTGGTGCGGCGACGGCGTCACCGTCTTCTCGAGCTCCCAGGCCGGGGTCTCGACGGCCGTCGGCACGAGGTAGTCGAGGAACGTGCCCGCGAGGTTGTTGCCGAGCTCGTCGTACCGGATCTCCTCGTAGAGGGCCGGCGCGAGCCCCATCGTCAGACCGCCGTGGATCTGGCCGTCGACGATCATCGGGTTGATGATGTTGCCGCAGTCGTCGACCGCGACGAAGCGGCGGATGTGGACCTGCCCGGTCCCCTTGTCGATGTCGACGACGCAGATGTAGCTGCCGAACGGGAAGGTGAGGTTCGGCGGGTCGTAGTAGTCGACCGCCTCGAGACCCGCCTCCATCCCCTGGGGGTGGTTGGTGTACGCGGCGAGCGAGATCTCCTGGATGGTCTTGAACCGGTCCGGCGAGCCCTTGACGCTGAACTTGCCGGGCTCCCACTCGAGGTCCTCCTCGGACGCCTCGAGCAGGTGGGCGGCGAGCTTGCGCGCCTTGTCGCGGACCTTGCGCGCGGCGACGGCCGTTGCCGCCCCGGCGACCGGCGTCGAGCGCGACGCGTACGTGCCGAGCCCGTAGGGCGCAGTGTCGGTGTCGCCGTATTCGATCTTGATATCGCTCACCGGGAAGCCGAGCTCCTCGGCGATAATCTGCGCGAACGTCGTCTCGTGGCCCTGGCCCTGCGTCTGGACACCGATCCGCGCGAGGACCTTGCCCGTCGGGTGGACCCGGATCTCGCACGAGTCGAACATCTTCAGCCCGAGGATGTCGAAGTCGTGCGACGGGCCGGCGCCGACGATCTCGGTGAAGCTGCTGATGCCGATGCCCATCAGCTCGCCGCGCGCGCGCTTCTCGGCCTGCTCCTTGCGCAGGTCGTCATAGCCGATCAGGTCGAGCGCCTTCTGCAGAGCGCGACCGTAGTCGCCCGAGTCGTACTCCCAGCCGGTCGGCGTCTTGTACGGGAACTGCTCCGGCTTGATGAAGTTCTCCATCCGGAGCTGCGCGGGATCCTTGCCGATCTCGTGCGCGAGGACGTCGACCATCCGCTCGACGGCGTGGACCGCCTCCGTGACGCGGAACGAGCAGCGGTACGCGACGCCACCGGGCGGCTTGTTCGTGTAGACGCCATCGACCTCGACGAACGCGTTGTCGAAGTCGTAGGAGCCGGTGATCACGTTGAAGAGCCCGGCGGGGAACTTCGATGGATCGGCTGCCGCGTCCGTGTAGCCGTGATCGGCGATCGTCTTGACCTTCATCGCCTGGATGCGCCCGTCCTCGGTCGCGCCCATCTCGATGTCGATGTGATAGTCCCGCGCGAACGAATCGGCCTGGAGGTTCTCCGAGCGGTCCTCGATCCACTTGACCGGCTTGCCGATGAGGAACGACGCCGCGACAGCGAGGACATAGCCCGGATAGACGGGCACCTTGCCGCCGAAGCCACCGCCGATGTCGTGGGTCTTCACCCGGATGTTCTGCTCGGAGATCGGCAGGCCGGCGGCCGCAGCGACGAGGGCGACGACGGTGCGGATGGCGTGCGGCGCCTGCGTCGTCATGTGCATCGTCAGCTGGCTACGGACGGGGTCCCAATCCGCGACGATGCCGCACGTCTCGATCGAGGCGACATGGATGCGCGGGATGTAGATGTGCTCCTTGACCCGAACGGGGGAGGCGGCGAGCGCCGCGTCAGCCTTGCCGGCGTCACCGGACTGCCAGTGCCAGATGTGGTTGCTCTGCTTCTCGGCTCCGCGATCGGGGCGAAGGACCGGTGCCCCCGCTTCGAGCGCCTTGTACGGGTTGGTGACGACGGGCAGTGGCTCGTAGTCGACGAAGACCGCCGCGACCCCGTCCGATGCGGCATATCGGGACGTCGCGATGACCGCGGCCACTTCCTGGCTCTGGTACATGACGGTGTCCGTAGGCAGCACCATCTGGTTGTCGCCCGCGAGGGTCGGCATCCAGTGCAGCTTGTAACCCTCGAGATCCTTACCGGTGATGACAGCGAGCACGCCCGGGACCTTGAGCGCCTCGCTGGAATCGATGCCCTTGATCGTCGCGTGGGCGTAGGGGCTGCGGACGATGTCCAGCCAGAGCTGGCCGGGCAGGTTGACGTCGTCGATGTACTCGCCGGCGCCGCGGATGAAGCGTGGATCCTCCTTGCGCTTGACCGAGTGGCCCATGCCTCCGACTTCGGGGCTCGTACGCGGTTCCGTCATCGTCATCGTGGTAACTCCCCGCTCAGCCGGCCGCAGCCGGTTCGGCCGTCACGGCCTGGCCTTCGGTCGTCGCGGCCGCGACGACGGGCGCCGATTCCGCCGCGCTCAGCTCGCCGGCCGCCTGCTGGATGGCCTTGACGATGTTCACGTAGCCCGTGCAGCGGCACAGATTGCCGCCGATCCCCTCGCGGATCTCGGCCTCGCTCGGCTCCGGGTTCTCGTCGAGCAACCAGGCCGCCTGCATGATCATTCCCGGCGTACAGAAGCCGCACTGGAGGCCGTGCTGATCCCAGAAGGCCTGCTGGAGCGGGTGGAGGTTGGCGCCGTCCGCCATACCTTCGATGGTCTTGATCTCATGCCCGTCCGCCTGGACGGCGAGCATCGTGCAGGACTTGGCACTGACGCCGTCGACATGGACCGTGCACGCGCCGCAGTGGCTCGTGTCGCAGCCGATGTGCGTCCCGGTCAGCCCGAAGACATCGCGCAGGAGGTGGACAAGGAGGAGGCGAGGCTCGACGTCGGCCTCGCGGGCCTCTCCGTTGACGGTCAGGGTCACGTGTTGGGTGGTCATCGCTCGTCGATCTCCTAGACGTACGCCTGGGCGCGTTCGACCGCGCGGCGGAGAGAGCGGACCGTCATCTCGGCGGCCATCGCCTGCTTGTATTCGACGGAGCCCCGGACGTCGGCTGCCGGACGGGTCTGCGCTGCGGCGGCGGCGGCGGCCTGATGGAACATCGCCTCGGTGGGGTGTGCACCCTTCAAAGCCGCCTCGGCGTGCGTCGCGGCGAACGGGGCATCGGCAACGGCCGTGATGCCGATGCCGACCCAGCTGATCCGGCCGTCGTCGCCGAGGCCGACCGCGGCGGCGACCCCACAGGTTGCGAAGTCGCCGACCTTCCGCTCGAGCTTCGTGTATGCGCCACCCGCGTGCATCGGGCGGCGGGGGGACCGGATCTCGGTGATGACCTCGGTCGGCTGGAGCGCTGTCGTGAAAGTGTCCAGGAAGAAGTCGCGTGCCTTGACCAGTCGCTCCCCGCCCTCGCTCCGGCAGACGATCGTCGCCCGCAGCGCGAGCAGCATCGCCGGCCAGTCGCTCGCTGGGTCGGCATGCGCGATCGAACCGCCGATGGTTCCCCAGTTGCGGACCTGCGGGTCACCGATATGACCGGCGAGCTCACGAGTGCCGGGATACCGGTCGACGATGATCGGATGCTCGTGGATCTGACGGTGCGTGGCGCGAGCGCCGATCCGCAGCTCGTCGTCGGTCTCCGTGATCCCGTCGAGACCGCCGATGTCGCGCAGGTCGACCAGGACAGTCGGTTGCGCGAGCCGCAGCTTGATGAGTGGGATGAGGCTGTAGCCGCCCGACAGCAGCTTCGCCTCCCCTTCCCGCTCGCGCAGGATCATGAGCGCCTGATCGATGTCGCCAGGGCGCACGTAGTCGAACTGACCGGGGATCATCGCGCTGTCTGCCTCCTCCCGCTCGGTGCGGGTATGGGGGCCTGTCCATGTCCGGCGCGGACAGGCCTAAAGCTGTCCGATGACGGGGGCGCGGACGCCGGCGCGTCCTCCTCCGACGCGTCGGTCCGTGATGCTGCGATGGAGGCATCGAGTATCGACCCAGGTCGTTGGCACGTCAACGGTTCCCTGCGTTCGTCCAAGCCAGATCGATCAAGGTGTCCGCCGTCAGGTCAGCCGAACGAGCTTGACGATGGCAGTATCGAAGGGCATGGCCAGCATCGACCCGATCCCGCCCGAGGCACTGCTCGACGACTTTCCTCCCGCCATGCGGGCGATCGCTCAACGGCTCCGAGCCGTCGTCAGCGAGGCGGTCCCCGAAGCGGTCGAGCGTGTCAGACCGGGCTGGCGGCTCATCGGGTATGACCTGCCGATGGCCAGGAAGCGGGTCTACTTCGCGTTCGTCGCCCCCGAGGAGGTCCACGTTCACCTCGGCTTCGAGCACGGCTGGGCGATGCGCGATCCGGACCGGATGCTCGAGGGCGCCGGGATCACCAAGCAGGTCCGCTGGCTGAAGTTCTTCGATGTCGCCGACATCGACGTCGAGCGGAGCGTGGAGCTCGTCCGTGAGGCGGCGCGGGTCGCGGCGATGACGCGCGGGGAGCGAGAGCTGCAGTCGATGGATCGGGACGCCGACCGTCCCTGATCTGTTAGTCGGACGCTGGCGGATACGCCCGTTCGCCACGCGCAGCCGCCTCGGCGATCGCCGCGATCCGCTTCTCGCGCGTGTCAGGACGGCGTGCCTGGACGATCCACTCGAGCATCGCGCGTCGAGCGCTTCGCGAGAACCCTTCCCAGTTCTCGGCGGCCGGCGGAGCCCCGGCGAGCGCGGCCGCGAGGTCGTCCGGGACGACGAGCTTCTCGACATCGTCGAGCAGGGTCCACATCCCGTTGCGCTTCGCCTCGTCGATCGCCGCGAGACCCGCCGGCAGCATCAGCCCGGCGGCCTCCAACCGCGCGACGCGCTCCTTGTTCGACCGGGCCCAGCCGCTCTTCGGGCGGCGCGGCGCGAACCACTGGAGGCCTCGTTCGTCGTCGAGCGTCCGTCCGGTCGCGTCGACCCAGCCGACGCACAGTGCCTCCTCGACGGCTTCCTCGTAGGGGACGCTCGACTTTCCCGACGCGCGACGCCACGAGACGAGGTAGACGCCCTTCGACGACGCGTGGTTCGCGATCAACCACTCCCGCCATGCAGCCCGATCGAACGGGCCGACCATCGGTCTGCCCTCGGGCGCAGTCTCCTCGGCCACCTCCGTCACGCGGCGCTCTGTCGCGGATCCCAGGTCACGACGCCGATCGGCAATGGCTGCTGGGTCCGAAGGCCGACACCTCCGCCGTCACTGACGACGAGGTCGTCCAGTGCCGCCTGGAACCGGCGTTCCGCCTCCCCCCGCGGCTCGATCCACAGCTGTCGACGCAGGAAGCCGGCCAGTTCGTCACGCGACGTGAACCGCCTCGGCTCGCGCGACATCAGCTCGACGGTCGGCTCGGCGCCACGCGCCCGCAGCCATTCGACGAACTCGGGCAGCGCCGGCAGGGCGACGCGCTCCTCCCCGTGGACGGGCGGCCAGAACGGGTCGGCGACCGACGACGGCTGGCGCTCCATGAGCACCGCGACGCAGAGCCGCCGCGCGACGGTCTCCATGGAACGCACGAACGGACCGATCGCCTCGATGTCATAGCCGACGTGGGCGATCAGCGCGACGTCGGTCGCAAACCGATCGAGCGACAGCGTCCGCGCCGGCGGCCAGCGCGTCTCGACGACCTCGACGTCCGTGATGCCGTGCTCGGCCTGGAGCTCCATCAGCGCGTCGAGCATGCCGGGTGACGCATCGACGGCGATCACACGGCCGCCCGATGGCGCGAGTGCGCGAGCGATGGGCAGCGCGTAGCGGCCGGCGCCCGCACCGATGTCGAGCCAGGTCTCGCCCACTCGAACGAGCTTGAGCAGCGCCTCGAGTACCGGTTCGTCGGTCCGCCGGGGATCGGCCCGGAACAGACCGGTAACGGGTGCGTAGAAGTCCGGCCCGTCGGGGACCTCGCGGAACCGTTCCACCTGTTCGGCGTTGGCGACGACGCGCGCTGCCCACGCCTTCTCGAGCAGCCGCACGAGGTCGTCGCGCGTGTCGACGTCGGGGTTGCCGCCCTCCACCCGGATCGAGATCTCGTGCACGAGCTCCGGGTGTTCCTCGATGAGTGGTCCGAGGCCTCGATCGCCGCTTGTCTGGTCGATCAGCGGGAACGCATCGCGGCGCAGGAGCACCGGGTTCCGGCCTGCTCCGTCGCCGTACACGGGAACGACGATCGGGCGGCCGGGGAGTGGGTCGGCATCGAGCAGGGCGCGAACGGCCCGCGGCGGCAGCAGCGGTTGGTCGCCCAGCGCGATCAGGGCACCGTGGACGTCGTCGGACAACGCCCCGATCCCGACCTTGAGTGAGCTCGACAACCCTTCGTCGGGTGTCGGGTTCACGACGAGCCGGGCAGCTCCGGCGTCGATGGTCTCCTCCACCGCCTCCGCATCGGCCCCGACGACCACGACGACCTCGTGGAGGTCGGCGATCTCGAGGCGTTCGAGGACATGCTGCAGGATCGGCCGCCCCTCGAGCGGCGCGAGGAGCTTGCCGCCACCGAAGCGCGAACCTGCCCCTGCGGCGAGCACGATGGCGGCGATGCGAGCCCCGTCCGGCCGGGCACGTCCCATCCGTCGATGCTCGCGCATCCGTCAAATCGACGCGATAGGCGGAAGTCCCTAGCCCTCGGCGGCGTCGGCGTCAGCGGCGTCGGCGGCGTCCGCCTCCGCGGCCTCGTCGGCGTCGCCGGCATCGGCGGCGTCCGCCTTCGCGGCGTCGTCGGCGCCCGCGGCGACATCGAAGAGGCCGGGCACCTTATCGGCCGCGCGACCCTTCCGGCCGGGCTTTGCGCCGATCCGCCGGCGGGTCTCGACATCGACGGTCGTGTCACCCTCGCGCGCCGGATGCTCGACCAGGGCGATCAGCCGGCTAGCCATGAACCGCCCGGTCCGGACAGGCGTGCCGCCGCGCGTCACCTCGGTGACCTCGACGACGCCGCGCGCCGTCGTCACCTCGATCCGGCGACCGGCGCGGCTCGCGACGATGTCGAACGTCTGGACGGCTCCGCCGGTATCGACCACCACCTCGACCCGATCGCCCTTCATGTCCTGCCTTTCGCTCGATGTGCCGGCGTCATCAGCCGGCGGTGACGGGCGTGCCCTCGATGGCCAGTCGTGTCGCCCCTTCGCTGAGGGCCGCCTGCTCGCGCATGGGGCGGCCGCTGCCGCCATACCGCTCCGCAACGACCTCGGCGAGGATCGCCAGCGCCGTTTCCGCCGGTTGGCGTCCACCGAGGTCGAGTCCGACGGGCCCTCTCAGCTCGGCGAGCGCCTCATCGCTGACCCCTGCCTCGCGCAACCGTTGGCGCCGATCCGATTGTGTCTTGCGCGAGCCGACGGCGCCGACGTATCGCGCACGCCGGCGGAGCGCCTCGACGATGGCCGGTTCGTCGAACTTCACGTCGTGGGTCAACACGGCGACGGCGTCGTTGGGGCCGAGGCCGATGTCGTCCGCCACCTCGTCCGGCCAGCCGACGATGAGCTGGTCCGCATCGGGGAAGCGCTCAGGGGTGGCGAAGGAGGCTCGACCATCGATCACGACCGTCTCGAAGCCGAGCTCCTTGGCGAGACGGACGAGCGTGCGAGCGACCTCGACCGCGCCGACGATCACGAGGCGCGGCCGCACGGGGAACACCTCGATGAACAGCGATCGGCCGCCGAGCTCGATCGTCCGTGACTGGCCGCGCTTGAGCGCTTCGAGCGCTGCGTCCACAAGTGCCGCGTCGTTAGCGGCATCGCCGAGCGAGCCCTCGAGGCGACCATCGGCGTGGACGACGAGCTTCGCCTCGGGCGCCGCACCCTGGCCGGGCTCGTGCGGTCCGGCGTCCGCCGGCGGTGAGTCGACCGGGAGTGGCGTCACGACCGCGGCCCCGATGCCGCCCGCACCGAGCGATTCGGTCGCGGCTTGGACTGCCGCTGACGGGACACTCGGCTCGACGAGGACGTCGATCGTGCCGCCACACGCGAGACCCACGTCCCACGCCTGCTCGTCGCTGATCCCATAGCGGATGACGCGCGCCTGGCCGGTCGACCAGGCGTGCTCGATCTGCTCCGCGGCTGCGCCCTCGACGCACCCGCCGCTGACCGAGCCCGCGATACGACCGTCGCTCGCGTGGAGCAGGACCGCCCCCTCGGGCCGCGGTGCGGACCCGAAGGTCCGGACGACGACAGCGCGACCAGCGTCGACGCCCTCGGCTTGCCAGCTGGTCAGCGTGTCGAGCAGTTCCTTCATCGGATCGGCCTCGCGGTGGTCGCGTCGTTAGATCCGCCGGTCACGACCGTAGGCGGTGTCACGGCGGTGATCTCGCTCGTGAGCGGGACGGCAGCGTGGGCAGCGGCCTCGGCGCCTTGTCGCGTGTCCGCTGAGCGGACGCCGCCCAGGATCTCACCGAGACGTTCGAGCGACGCGACGGTGCCCGCCGGCAGGAAGTCGTCGATGTACGGATAGGCGGCACGCATCCCGCCGGCGAGCGGCTGATAGCCGGGCGTGCCAGCGAGCGGGTTGAGCCACACGAGCCGATGACAGTTGCGACGCAGTCGCGCCGTCTCAGATGCGACGAGCGCCGGATCGCCCCGGTCCCAGCCATCGGACACGACGATGACGACACCGCTGGACCGCAGGGTGCGGCGCGCCCACGTCTGGTTGAAGGTCCGGAAACTCTCGCCGATCCGCGTCCCGCCGGCCCAGTCGTTGACCGCCTCACTCACCTTGGCAAGGGCACGGTCGCGATCCTTGTCGCGCAAGAGTCGGGTCACGCGCGTCAGTCGGGTCCCGAACACGAACGACTCGGCACGCACGGCGCTCGACGCTGAGAGGGCCTGGATGAACCGCAGCAAGAGCCGCGAATGGCGCTCCATCGAACCCGAGATGTCGCAGATCACGACCAGCGAGCGGGGTTCGCGAACGGGCCGCCGCCAGACCCACGACATGAGCTGTCCGCCCGTGCCGAGGTTGCGCCGGAACATCGCGCGCGGAGCGAGCCGGCGCCCATGCGAATGCAGCTCGTAGCGACGGGTCCGCCGCTGCTCGAGCCGCGGCACGAGCTCGTCGACCAGCCGCTCGGCGTCGCGCAGCTCGGCAGGCGTCATCCGGTCGAACTCGCGGTGCTTGAGCATGTCGCCGCGCGAGTACGCATCGGGCGCGACCACGATGCCCTCGATGTCCTCGCCGCTCTCATCGTCGTCGCCGTCCGCCGGGATCGGCACGCCCCACTCGTCGGGGCGGTTCGAGACCCGATCGTCGCCGCTTTCCGGTGCGGCCTGTCCGGGCGTGTCGCCCTCGGCCTCGTTCCCGTCCGGATGGCGCAGCGGAGGGGCCTGGAAGTCACCCTGCCGTCGACCCCGGGCGCGCCACCAGCGGTCGAACACGATGTCATACGTCTCGCGGTCGTCGCGGCGACGGACGAAGACCGCTTCGCCTGCGGCACGGACCTGCTCGCGGGAGCCCATGTCGACGAGCGGCAGCGCCCTCGCGTAATCGACAGCGGCGCCGAGGTCGATGGCCAGACCGGCGGCCCGCAGCGCCCGTCCGAACCCGACGGCCTCGTTGAGCAATCGCCGGCCGTCGACCTCCGGGCCCCACGGGGCCTTCACGATGGAGGGATCGTCACCGGCCTGCATGACGTGACTCTGCCACGAACGACCGGCGGCGTCACCGGCACCGACCCACGCGTCGCCGGCCGACGTCAGCCCGTCGACGCAAGCTCCGGCGACTGGGGCGGCTCGGGAGGTTCGGCAGACACGGCCCCCCGGCTGCCGAGCGGGCCTGGCGCGGCGGCATGCATGACGGTGAAGCCCGACGTGTTGGAAAGGACGTCGACGGCGCCGTCGCGGCAGTGGATCTCGAGGGAGCCGGTGCCGACGCGCAGGTTGTGGATCGTGACCTCGGGCAGCCAGTCGGGCAAGGCGGGATTGACGTACAGCTTCGGCTCACCCGCCTCGAACGTCGCGTGGATGCCGCACAGGATCGCCACCAGCCGGAAGATCGCGCCGGCCGCCCACGCCTGGGGCACGTTGGCGCCGAGGTACGGCGCCGGGAAGCTCGCCGGCACGCGCGGCATGCCCGAGAACAATTCCGGGAGGCGCGTCCCGGCGAACTGCTCCGCCGCGTCGAAGAGCGCCTTCGCCACCTGAGCGGCCTCGGCCGCGTACCCATACCGGCGGAAACCGCCCGCGAGCGTGGCATTGTCGTGCGGCCAGACCGATCCGCGCTGATAGGAGAACGGGTTGTACGCGGGATGGTCCGCCGACAGCGTGCGGATCCCCCAGCCGGACCACATGTCAGCGGCCAGAAGGCGCTTCACGACGCGGCCGGCACGCTCGACGGGGACGATCCCGGACTGGAGCAGGTACCCGGCATTCGACGCGACGCTCCGGATCTGCTCTTTGCGCCCGTTCAGGCCGAGGACGTACGTCCCCTCGTCCTCCCACCAGAACGTCTCGTTCACCCGTTCGTACAGGCGTTGTGCCTCGCGCCGGAGGCGACGAGCGTCCTTCGCGCGGCCGAGCACCTCGTAGACCTCCGCCAGCCGGGTCTTCGCATCGAACACGTAGCCCTGCAGCTCGCACGTGGCGATCGGCAGTGGCGCCAGGCTGCCGTCCGGCTCCACGATGGCGTCGCCGGCGTCCTTCCAGCCCTGGTTGTAGAACCCGTGCGTCGAGCGGGTCTGGTACTCCTGGAACCCGTCACCGTCCCGATCGCCGTAGTGGTCGATCCAGGCCATCGCGGCCTCGGCGTTGCCGAGGTAGCGCCGAAGCAGCCTCTCGTCACCGGTCCAGTGGTAGAGGTATGAGAGCACGATGACGAACAGGCTCGTCGCATCGTGGGTCCCGTAGTACGGCTGGAACGGCAGGATCCCGAGCTGGGCGAGTTCGCCGTGCCGGATCTCGTGCGGGATCTTGCCCGGTTCCATGTCACGTTCCGGGTCGTCCGACGTCGCCTGCAGCACCGAGAGCCGACGCAACGCCCCGTTCGCGAACTCGGGGAAGCCGGAGATGCCCTGCATCGAGACGATGAGCGAATCGCGCCCGAAGAGCGTCACGAACCACGGCACGCCCGCGGCCGGGATGAACACGCCACGCTCGATCGTCGGGTCCTCGAGGCGGAGGGCCTCGAGGTCACGGACCGCCTGCGCCCACGCGCGATCGACGGTCTGGTTCGGCGACTCGATGCTGACGTTCGGCAGCCGCGCGGCCCCGACCGCGCGCATCGGCGCGTCGACGGCGTTGCATGCCAGCGTCGATAGTCGGCGCTTCGACTGGGTGACCGGGTACCACTTGATGCACGTGTGCCACGTGCCCTTGGGCGGCAGCGTGACATCGAAGACGAGGCGTCCGTTGGCGAACTGCGGCTTCGAGCCCGGGCGTTCGACGCCGACCACCAGCTCGCGCCGGAAGTCGCGGTTGGTGTACGTCGAGCGCAGCTCACCGCGTGACCGGAACCAGCGCGTATTCAGCTCGCCTCGCCGCACGATCTGGCCACGCTTGACGTCGAAGATGTCGGCGAAGTCGGACAGGACCGCGATCTCGACCGTGAGGCGGACCGGCCGGGGCGAGAAGTTCTCGAGGTCGTAGTCCTCGTGGACGCCGTCGGCGATGGTGCGATCGAGTCGCATCGCGAGCGTCTGGCGCTCGATGGCGCCGTCGGGGTCGACCATCGTGTCGTTGGTGAACTCGAAGCGCGAAGAGAACGACTGGATCGAGCCAGAGCCGAGGAGGATCGGCCGGACGCCATTGATCCAGAGGTCGTAGCCGGAGATGAACCGCGTATCCCGGGTGAAGAACCCGTCCGCCTGCCCGGTGATCCGGCCGTCGGGCTGGCAGATCAGGATGCGGTCGTCACGATTCGTGGTGATCGACGACGGTCCGACGTGGACCGGGAATGTCATCGCGCGATCGACCCCCTCGTGACGGCGGACGTCCGCGATGCGTTCATGGTCTAGCCGCGCGCGGCGACCTCGGTGAGCATCCGCGTGGCTTGTTCGCCACGGATCTGGCGGATGTCCTCCTCGTACTTGAGGACCACACCGAGCGTCTCGTCGACGAGCTCGGGCTTCAGTTCGCGAGCGCCGAGGGCGAGAAGCGCCGCTGCCCAGTCGAGCGTCTCGGCGATGCCCGGGACCTTTGTCAGGTCGGCCTCCCGGAGTCGATGCACGAAACCGACCACCTCGCGTGCGAGCTTTTCGGGTGCCTGTGGCACCCGCGCGAGGACGATCTCGAACTCCTTTTGCGCCGTCGGGTAGTCGATCCAGTGGTACAGGCAGCGCCGCTTGAGCGCGTCGTGGACCTCGCGCGTTCGATTCGATGTGAGGATCACCCGCGGGGGACGCTGCGCTCGGATCGTGCCGATCTCGGGGACCGTCACCTGGAAATCGGACAGGATCTCGAGGAGGTACGCCTCGAACTCCTCGTCCGCACGGTCGATCTCGTCGATGAGGAGGACCGGCGCGACGCCATCATCGCTCTCGAGTGCCTGGAGCAACGGCCGGCGGATCAGGAAATCGGACCCGAAGATGTCGTGCGCGCTTGCGTGCTCCGCTTCGCCGCGTGCCTCGAGCAGCCGGATCTCGAGCATCTGGCGCGGGTAGTTCCACTCGTACACCGCGGTGTTGACGTCGAGGCCCTCGTAGCACTGCAGGCGGATGAGCCGAGCATCGAGCGACGCCGCGAGCACCTTCGCGAGCTCGGTCTTGCCGACGCCCGCCTCGCCCTCGAGCAGCAGCGGCCGCTCGAGCTCGAGCGCCAGGAAGACCGCCGTCGCGAGCGATCGGTCCGCGATGTAGTCGCGACCGCGGAAGTCCTCGGTCAGCGCTTCGATCGAGCGGGTCCCTGGCGGACGGTCGTCGTGCTCGCCGCCGGCCCGCTGTGAGAGATCGGTCATCGGATCGGATGCTACACGGAGTCGCCGGGCGGGGCTGGAGCCCGCCGGCGGTAAGGGCAGGCGGACGGACGCATGGTTCGCCGCGGCTCCGACGATCGCGCGCGCGAACATGCGTTCACTTGCAACGGAGTCGTAGCGCCCGCCGAACCGTCGCTCCCGTCCTTCGAAGGGCGAGCACGCCATCGTCGTGGCGACATCCGCACTGACGAGAGGAGGCCGTCATGAACGATCGCGCAGGCCCTCAGGACCGCCCCGGTCTCGAGAAGGATCCCGACGAGTGGGTGACCGGCGATGAGCCGATGACCGGCGCCCAGGCATCATATCTGGAGACGCTCGCTCGCCAGGCCGGCGAGGACCCGAACGTCGGGAACCTCACGAAAGCGCAGGCGTCCGAGCGCATCGACGCGCTGCGCAAGAAGGCCGGCGTCACCGCGCGTGGCCACTGACGAGCCGGACTCGGCGGACGGGGTCATCGACGTCGTCATCGAGACGCCGAGGGGAAGCCGGAACAAGCTGAAGTTCGAGCCGGACAAGGGCCGATTCCACCTCAGCCACGTGCTACCCGAGGGGATGTCGTTCCCGTACGACTTCGGCTTCGTGCCTGACACACGGGCCGACGACGGCGACCCGATCGACGTCTTGGTGCTTACGGACGCGCCGTTGCCGATGGGCTGTTCGCTCGACGTCCGACTGATCGGCGCGCTCGAAGCTGAGCAGCGCGAACGCGATGGCGAGGTCGTGCGCAACGATCGCCTGATCGGCGTCGCGCATGGATCGAGGACCCATGCCGAGGTCCAGGACATGTCGGACCTCAGCGATGCCCTCCTCGGTGAGATCGAGGCGTTCTTCGAGCAGTACAACCGTTTGAACGGCAAGAGCTTCCGGGTCCTGCATCGGCGTGGCGCGGCAGCTGCGACCGAGGCAGTCCGGCACGCGCGCATCGGATCGACGGAGGGCTAGAAGGAATCTGACAGTCCGCCACCAGAACCGCCCACGTTGCTGCGAGGCACCAACGGGTACGAATCGCGGATGCTATCTGTCAGTGTGTCCTGGACGCGCTGATGGTGTCGTCCAAGGCCCAGGCGCTCGTCGGCATCGTCGTCGGGCTGTTCGTCGCCATCGCATTCGGGGCGATCAACGCGCCACCCGTCACGACGACGTCCGCGCCGAGCAGCGCGCCACCTGCTGCGCCGGTGCCATCGCCGGCATCCCTCGCTCTCGAGCTTGTCCCGCCGACCGTCGCACCGCCTTCCACGCGAGCGGCGACCCCCCGATCCAGCCCTCGCCCACGCCCCGCCGCGACGCAGCGCCCGCCGCGTACGACCAGCGCGGCCGCGCCGACGAAACGAGCGAGAGCGACTCGTACGCCGGCACCGGCCCCGAAGCGGACGCCGGCGCCGACAGCTGCGCCACCCGCCCCCAAGGCGACGCCGGCGCCAACGGCTGCGCCACCCGCGCCGACCGCGAGTCCCGATCCCGGCAACGGGGACGGGAACGGTGATGGAGAGTCGCACGGCGGCCACCACCACGAAAAGGGCCATAAGAAGCGCGACAAGCGGCCTGGGCCTGAGGGTTAGCACTCGCTTCTGACGGGCGCGTCGTGGACATCGACAAGGACGGCACCGCCGCGCGGGGTGCGGCATGGTGCAGATAGGGGTAGTCTGGTGCTGACCCCCGGGCTGAGCGCGAGGCCCCTCGAGTGCTTTCAAAGACCGTCCAATCCATCGTCGGCATCCTCTTCGGGTTTGCCATCGGCGGCGCCATCGGTTGGGTCGCCACCCCTGCCGCGCCCCCGACATCCCTCACCCAAGAGGCATCGGTCGCGATCGCCGACCGCGTTCAGCCGAACGCGGCACCGGTGGCGTTGGCCCTCGACGACGCGGTCGTCCTGATCCCCGCGTCACCCGACGGATCAAGTAGCGCGTCCCCGGACGCTTCGTCGAACGCGACGAAGGCGCCATCGACGCCCAAGGCTGTCGCTCCGACGGCGGCGAGCGCCACACCGGACGGGACGTCGACGCCCAAGGCGACCCCGGCGCGGACTGCGGCGCCAACGCCGAAGGCGACGCCGATCCCCAAGCCGGCCCCGACCGCCAAGCCGGCCCCCACGCCCAAGCCGACGCCGAACGCGACGCCACGCCCCACGCAGCAGCCAGCGCCTCCGACGCCGGCGCCGACCCCGACACCCGTCCCGGATCCGACCACGGCGGCGCCGACGCCCGCGCCTAAGGCCGATCCGACACCCAAACCGCCCAAGCCAAAGCCGGACAGGGCCGCCAAACCCAAGCCTTCGAAGCCGCCGAAGGGCTGACGGAGCGCCGCCGTTGGCGCTCGAGACCGAGCGTCAGGACGTGCGTACCTCGATATCGACCGGCACCGGTCGTACCACGGCGTCGTGCACGGGGCAGCGTGCGATCGCGGTTTCGATCGCCGCGCGGATGACCGCGGCCTCGACGCCTGGCGCCGAGGCGTCAATGGCCACGCGCATGCTCAACGGACCAGCCGGGACGTCCGCGGAGATCGCGAGGACGCCGCGGTCGTCTGACTCGGAATCGACCGTCACCTCGAGCCTGGAAAGCTGCCAGTCTTCCTGCGCCGCCTCCATCGCGATGAGCGTCGCGACACATGAGGCGTACGCCGCGCGGAACATCCAGCCGGGGCTCGGCGCGGAACCACCTCCGCCGACGCCGCTCACCATGTCGGTGACGAGCGATGCTCCGTCAGCTCCGATCACGTTGACCCGCAGTCCGTCCTCGACGGTCGCCGTCGCGGCTGCGTCGCGATAGCGCGCATCCGCGGGATTCGCCGTCAGATACGACCGGGCGTTCGCGATCGCCTTGGCGATGTCCGCCTCGCCCATCTCGTCCTGCCCTCCTAGCCCTCTGGCGCGTCGAGCTCGCGTGCGTACCGCGGAAAACGGAATCGCTGGTCCCGCGTCAGGATCCCGCCATGACCGAGCTTGGCGACAGTCGCCTCCGAGGCCGGTTCACCCGCCAGCAACCGAGGGAGCAGCAGGTCGGCGGCCGTGGCCTTCGAGTACGCGCCACAGGTCGGTAGCCCGAGGATCGACGTGCCACCGACGCGCGCCAGCCAAAGCATCGATCCAGGGTGGGATGGCACGCCGCGACGGACGACGCGTCCACCGAGCGCGCGGATCGCGACGAAGAACGCATCCTCCGGGTCGGTCGAAGCAGAACCGGCCGTCAGGATCAGATCGGCGGTCTCCGCACCTCGTGTGAAACGCCCCAGCGCGGTCTCGACCGCGTCGGCGTCGTCATGGACGTACTCGAGACCGATGATCTCGGAGCCCAACCCCTCGATCTTCGCTCGAACGGAGGTCTCGAACCGCTCACGCGCCGGCGCCCGCACCGACTCCTTGACGACGACGCCGACCCGCCTCGCGACGAACGGCAAGACCGACACGATCGGCTGGCTGCCGTATCCGGCGATCCGTGCCCCTGCCTCGATCACGCCGGCGTCGACGAGGTGCGGCGCGATCTTGACGCTCGCGACGAGGTCCCCCTTCTCGACGACTTGCCCGTCATAGACCGTGAACACCTCGAGCGGGTCGAGCCGGTTGATCCGCTCGAGCTCGGCGATCCGGACCGTGACCACGCCCGGCGCGGCCGCGACCAGGTCGAGCCGGCTCTGATTCGGCCCGCGGACGTCGAGCCCCTGCCCCGCGATGATCTTGGCGAGACGGAGCGCGGCCTCGTCCTCGTGCAGCTCGTTGCCGGTCGGGACGAGCACGGTCACCGCCGCGCCGGGTTCTTCAGCCGCGAGCTCGAGCAGGTCCTCAGACGAGAGCCGACGACCCTTCGACCACCGTTTGCCGCCGACCGTGAGGTCTCGAGTGAGGACCGCGCCCGCGAGCCGGGCTGGCGCGCGTCGGCCCGGACTGACCCGCTCGACGCGCAACGCCCGACGCGCGAGAGGCCGCGCTACCGCCCGAGGGCGGCGTCGATGGCGCGCCTGACGTACACCTCGGCCATCTTCGATCGATACGCACGATCGGCGTAGATATCGCTGTTGACGTCCTGGCCGTCCGTCGCGTGCCCAGCGGCAGACGCGACGGCACCCGCCGACCCGTCGGACCCGACAAGGGCGGACTCCACGGCCTTGGCCCGATAGGCGACCTGCCCGACGCCCGTGACGGCCACCCGCGCATGCGAGATCGAGCCGCCGGACGAGGCGATGACCGCGCATACGCCGACGACCGAGTAGCCCGAGGCCGGGTGGGCCATCTTCTGGTAGGACCCATCCGCACCGGCCGGGAGCGGTCCCCGGACGAGTCGCACCAGGATCTCGTCGGCGGCCATGCCGGTCTCGAACGCGCCGGTGAAGAACCCGTCGAGTGGCACGGTCCGTTCGCCGCGCGACGAGCGGAGGACAGCCGAATAGTCGAGCGCGAGCAGGAGTGCCGGCAGGTCCGAGGCGGGGTCGGCATGACTGATCGCCCCGCCGACCGTACCGCGGTTGCGGACCTGGACATCGCCGATGCCCTCGACACACGCGCGCGTGAAGTCGAGCTCCGTCGCAGCGAGCGCCTCGGAATACGTCGTGAGCGCACCGATCTGCCAGCCACCGTCGGCGGTCGGGCCGTCACCGCGAAGCTCCGCAAGCTTTCCGATGTCGACCAGCTTCGACGGCTGCGCGAGCCGCAGCTTCATCAGCGGCAGCAGGCTCATCCCACCGGCGATCACCTTCGCGTCACCACGGGAAAGCGCGGAGATCGCGTCGTCGAGCGAGGCGGCCCGCTGATAGTCGAACGCCGCCGGGATCATGCCTGGCCTCCCTTCGCCGACTGGATCGCGGACCACACCGTCTGCGCGGTATAGGGCATGTCGAGGTGGCGGATGCCGTAGACGCTGAGCGCGTCGATCACCGCATTCGCGACGGCCGCGGTCGAGGCGATCGCGCCCGCCTCACCGACGCCCTTCACCCCGAGCGGGTTCACCGGCGATGGGGTCACCGTCTTGTCGAGCTCGAAGTTCGGCAGGCGCGCGGCCTTCGGCAGCGCGTAATCGAGCATCGACCCCGTCAGGAGCTGGCCATCGTCGCTGTACACGGCGCCCTCCCAGAGCGCCTGGCCGACCCCTTGGGCGATGCCTCCGTGAAGCTGGCCCGCGACGATCAGCGGATTGATCTCGTTGCCGACATCGTCGACTGCGACGTACCGGACGAGGTCGACCTGGCCGGTCTCCTCGTCGATCTCGACGGTCGCGATGTGCGTCCCGAACGGCCAGGTGCAGTTCGGCGTGTCGTGGTAGGCCGTCTCGTCGAGATACGGCTCCATGCCCTCGGGTGCGTCGAAGGCGAGGTCGAGGGCGAAGGCGATCTCCTGGATCGTCTTCTTGCGATCGGGCGAACCCTTGACCCGATACTCGGCGCCGTCGATCTCGATGTCGTCGGCCGACGCCTCGAGCATGTGGGCTGCATAGCGGCGAGCCTTGTCACGGACCTTGTCGGCCGCCTTGATGGCGGCCGTCATGCCGACCGAGCTCGTCCGCGAGCCGTACGACCCGTAGCCGAACGGCGTTCCCAGCGTGTCCGAGTGCTGGACGACGATATCCTCCATCGGGATCCCGAGACGATCGGCGATGACCTGCGCGTACGTGGTCTCGTGACCCTGGCCCTGGGGCTGGGTCCCCACCGTGACGACGGTCTTGCCGGTCAGGTGGACGCGGATATTCGCCGATTCCCACATCGCCGCGCCCCAGCCCTCGCCGACGGCACCGATCCATTTGGACGGCGCGACGCCGCACACCTCGATATACGTGCTGAGCCCGACGCCGAGCAACTTGCCGCGGGCGCGGGCGGCCTCCTTCTGGGCGGCAAGACCGGCGTAGTCGACTGTCGCGAGCGCCTTGTCCATCGCCGGCTCGTAGTTCCCCGAATCGATGTAGATCTTCGCGCCGCCGGCGGCTGTCCCGAGCCCTGACGGGTTCTCGTACGGGAACTGGTCCGGCGCGATGAAGTTCCGCCGGCGGACCTCCGCACGGTCCATGCCGATCTCGGCAGCGAACAGGTCCATCGCCCGTTCGATGACGTAGGTCGCCTCGGGACGACCGGCACCGCGGTAGGCATCGACGAACGTGGTGTTCGTGTAGACGCCCGTCACCTCGGCATAGACGTTCGGGATCTTGTAGCAGCCGCTCAGGACGCGGGCATACAGCGTCGTGGGGATGCCGGGGCCGATCGTCGAGAGCCGACCACCGAGGTTGGCAAGCGTCTTGACACGCAGGCCGGTGACCTCGCCGTCGCGCTTCCCGGCGATCTCGAGGTAGGTGATGTGGTCGCGGCCGTGGATCGTCGACTGGTAGTTCTCGCGCCGACCCTCGACCCATTTCACGGGCCGGCCGCCGATCGCCTTGCTCGCGAACATGCACAACGCCATGTCGGCGTAGCAGAAGATCTTCGTGCCGAACGCGCCACCGACGTCCGGGCTGATGCACCGGACCTTGTGCTCGGGGATGCCGGTCACGAACGCGGTCAGGAGCAGACGCTGGATGTGGGGCGTCTGGCTCGACATCCACACCGTGTATTCGTCGGTCCCGGGGTTGTACCAGCCGATGTCGCCGCGGGTCTCCATCGGATTCGGGATCAGCCGTTGGTTGACGATCCGCTGGCGGACGACGATCTCCGCGCCATCGATCGCGGCGTCCGTGCCGTCCTTGTCACCGACGTTCCACTCGAATACGACGTTGTTCGGCGCGTTCTCGTGGAGCTGCGGCGCACCCGGCTGAAGCGCCTTCTCGGCGTCGACGACGGCGGGGAGCGGCTCCCAGTCGACGATGATCCTCTCGAGCGCATCGACGGCCTGCTCGGGCGTGTCAGCGACGACCGCCGCCACGCCTTCGCCCGTCCACTTGACGCTGTCCGTCGCGAGGACACGCGGCGTGCTGATGTTGTTCTGGATCCCGGAACTGCCGCCGGCCGGCCACGCCATCGGCAGGGGGTTGTACGGGATGTCCGCGCCCGTGAAGACGGCGTGAACCCCGGGCATCTCCTTCGCCGCGCTCGTATCGATCGAACGGATGTTCGCGTGCGCGTAGGGGCTGCGAAGGATGGCCAGGTGGGTCATCGACTGGAGCTTGATGTCGTCGAGGTAACGGCCCTTGCCCGTGATGAAGCGCGGATCCTCGGTGCGCTTGATCGGCTGGCCGAGTGGGGTGGTCGGGGCGTCGAGTACGTCGGTCATCGCTCTTCTCCCCGGACTACGCGGTCACGGCGGCGGTCGCCGGAGCGGCGGCACCTTCGCGCATCGCTACGGCGGCGGCCTTCACGGCCGCGACGATGTTGTGGTACCCGGTACAGCGGCAGATGTTCCCTTCGAGGGCGTGCCGGATGGTGGCTTCGTCCGGGTCGCTGTCGCGGGCGAGGAGATCAGCCGCGATCATGATCATGCCGGGCGTACAGAACCCGCACTGAAGGCCGTGCTTCTCCCAGAACGCGGTCTGGAGCGGATGAAGGGCGTCCCCGCTGGACATCCCCTCGATCGTCGTGACGCTCGCGCCATCCGCCTGGACGGCGAGCATCGTGCAGGACTTCACCGCCATCCCATCGACATGGACCGTGCAAGCCCCGCACTGGCTCGTGTCACAACCGACATGCGTGCCGGTCATGTCGAGGTCTTCACGGATGGCCTGGACGAGGAGACGTCTCGGTTCGACGTCGAGCTCGTGTCGTTCCCCATTGACCGTCAGGGAGATGTGTTCGCCCACGGACCGGACCTCCTTCGACGACGATCTGCGACGGTAGGTACCGCGTCTTTCGGAACACCCGACGGCGCGGTCAGGATGCGGCGTCCGCTGGAGCACTGGGGCCTCGCGCCGGTCGGCTCCTCGTGATCGGCGAGAGGAGCGTCGATGGTCCCACCGTCGGGAGTCGGGCGCAAGTCGGCGGGCGCGTGCCTTGGCGTCGGGGGGTCCGTGCCCCTGCCCGCGAGGCAATGACGCACTCGAAATGCCGGAGGACGGATCGTCAGTCCGCTCGGGGCCGCCGCCCCGTCGGTCGCTTCGGCGTCGGTTCGACCCGGCCGAGCCCGGCGGATCGGATGTCGACCGCCCGAGGGTCGAGTGCCTGGCGGCGCTCCTCGGGCGATGCGACCGCGATCCGCGCCGCCTCGCCGAGCCGCCGCACCTTGGCCGCCGCCTCCTCCCAGGTCAACGTGGCCATCGAGCCGGATGTCGCGAGCCCGACCCGGGCGATCCCCCGGCCCTTGCTGCTGGCCGCATAGCGCGCCGCCCAGAGCAGGACCTCCGGGCCGTCGTCACCCCCTTCGTGCCCCGACAGCGCGCCGCAGATCACGCCGCGCTCGCCCGGTACGGCGACCGCCAAACGCCAGTTCTCCGGCCCGTCGATCAGGTCGACGGCCAGACTGGCATACGCCCCGGCCAGGATGGTCTCGATGCCCGCCGCGTCGGCGTCCCCGCCGGTGATCGCGAGGCTCAGATGGACGTCGGACCCGAGATCCCGACTGAGCGCGACGTGGGCATCGGCGAACCGTGCACGGGCGTCTTCGTCCGCCCCGATCGTCACGGCCGCCGGTTCATGGAGTTCGATCCATCGGCAGCCGGCATCCGCGAGCGCCTCGATCACCTTCCGGACCTCAACGGCATCTCGTCCCGACGTGTAGGGCCCGACGACGACGGCCTTCACCAGTCGGTCCGCACGGCCTGCCGTCGCCCGCCACGACGTGACCGCCTCCCCGGTCATCGGCCAGCCGCCGTCCGTCGCGGGTTCGAGGCCATGCTCCGCCTGGACCTCGAGACACGCGTCGAGCAGCGCCTCGGGCGGCGCGTCGTCCCCGAGGGGCGGGCGCGGCAGCGGCCCGAGCAGCGTCGCGAACATCGATAGGACGGCTAGAGCAGGAACCGGGGCGATCCGACCGCGATCCCGAGGAGCACGGCGAGCGCGACCACCCCCACGACCAGGATCGGGACCACGAGGGCGACGCTCGCGAGACGCGTCGCCTGCGCGTCGCCGTCGCGCCGCCAGAACGACGACATCGACTCGACGTTCGTCGGCGGCCACAGTGCTCCGATCCAGAAACCGGTCAGCAGCCCGCCGATGTGCGCGGCGTTATCGATATTCGGGATCGCGAAGCCGAACAGGATGTTGATGAGGATGAGGAAGCCGAGCTGCTGCACGAGCATACGGCCCTGCCGATCGACCGGGTGATGGATCCGATTCGACGCGAGCAGCAGCCCGAACAAGCCGAAGATCGCGCCGGACGCGCCGACCGAGGCGGCCTCACCGCCGAACACGAAGCTGGCGATCGACCCGCCGGCAGCGCACAGGACATAGAACAGCAGGAACCGGATCGGCCCGTACCAGCGTTCGACGATCGGCCCCGCGAGATACAACGCATACATGTTGAAGAACAGGTGCGCGAGCGACGGGACGAAGAACCCGGGCTGTGGGCTGCCGTGAACGAGCGTGACGGTCAAAAGCCGCCAGTACTCGCCGGCCGCGACAGCGCCCTTGTCGAGCTGGAACGCGTCGTAGAGGAACAGGCCCTCTGACGAGAGGATCGCGCTGAGCGACACGATGACGGTGGTGGCGATCAGCACCGTCGTGACCGACAGCAGTGACGACTGACCTCGACCGCGTGCGAAGTATCGACGCGCCGCGTTGACGTCGCCGGTCTCCTTGGTCAACCAGCCGAGTCGATTGGCGATCTCGGCCTTGTCGGTCTGAGGCGCTCGACGCTCGGCCTGCCGATACGCGCTGATCGCGCCGTGCAGGTCGCCCTGACGGACGGCGGCAGCAGCGATGTTGCGCCAGGCCGGGTACGACGATGGCGTCTCGCCGACCTGCAGGACGGCTTTCCAACTGGCGACGGCTGCGTCGTCTTCGCCGGCACGGAAGCGAGCCTCCCCGAGGCCCAGCAACGCGGCAGCGGTGATGGCCGCGTCGTCGAACCCGACGACTCGGCTATAGCGCACGCCGGCTTCGGCGAGGTCCCCTGCAGCGAGACGGGCGTCGCCCTCGGTGAGCAGGGCCGCGGCCTCGTCACGTGTCAGGCGGCCTGTCCGCGCGGGATCGGGCGGAACGGATGGGTCCGGCGAGGCGGGTGGCCGGGCGTCGTCCATCGGCCGGACGATACTAGACTTCCGGGCATGTGCGGACGGTTCACCCAGGAGCGACCGGCGTCCGAATTGGCTGACATCTTCGCGGCAGAACCGCTGGCCGACGAGCTCGGGGCGCGTTATAACGTCGCGCCGACGGATGAGGCGTTCGTCGTGGTCCAACGGGAGGATCGGCGTGCCGTGACCTCGTATCGATGGGGTCTCGTGCCCCACTGGGCGACGGACGCCAAGACGGCTTCACGCATGTTCAACGCTCGAGCCGAAACCATCACGGCGAGCCCCGCTTTTCGCGAGGCATTTCGGCGGCGGCGCTGCATCGTCCCGGTCGACTCGTTCTACGAGTGGAAGCGCGAGGGAACCGTGCGCCAGCCGTATCGAGTGTCACGCCACGACGGGTCGCCGCTCGCGCTAGCGGGGCTATGGGCCGGCTGGCGCGACCCGGAGACGGAGGAGATCCGGCGCACGTTCACGATCGTGACGACGACCCCGAATGACGCGCTGGCCGGTCTCCACGACCGGATGCCGGTGGTGCTTGACGAGACGCTGTGGGATCGCTGGCTGGTCGATGGACGAGCAGGACCGGCCGTCGATGAGGGTGAACTACTGGCGATGCTTCAGCCGACCGATGCCGTCGCGCTGCAGATCTACCCCGTGAACCGCTACGTGAACGACGTCCGTCGCGACGGCCCAGAGCTGATCGAACCGCTGTCGCCCCTCGCGATGACTGCCGCGACGGCTGCCGCGGAGGTCACGCTCGGCCTGGTCAGCTAGTCGACGAGCCCCGCCGCGACGATCACCGCGTCGACCCCGACACCGTGCAGGACATCGATCCGGCCACCCCCGCCGTCGATCAAGTAGTTATCCGCGATGACCTGGTCGAGAGTCAGGAACCCTCCGTTCCCATTGAGCTTGATCTGACCAGCCGGGACGTACACGATCCCGTTGACCTGCGTGTTCGAGGCCGCGCCGTTTAGGGTCACCGACTGGCTCACGGTCCGGTCCTGGAAGATCACGATGTCGTTGAAGATGCTCGTCGGGTCCGGAGGGTCCACGTGATACGGCTTCAGCTTCATGTTCGCCGCACTGCCGTTGAGATCGATCGGGCCGGCCGCGGAGGCTGGAAGCTTCGAGTTGTAGATCAATACGCCTCCACCCCATGTCGAGGAGCTCACTGACGCTTTAGCGTCGGCTTCGATGGCGACCGTGAAGATGGAACCCCCGGTCGCGACGCTGAGGCCGCCGCCGCCGATCCAGTAGATCCCAGGCATGAGGTAGGCCGTGGTCCCTTGGTCGACCGCAAGCCCGCCTGGATAAAGGCCCGGGAACAGCACCCACGCCTTGTTCTTGTAGGTCCCCGTAGGCGAGAGCGCGCAAAGCTGGGGGCTGCCTTCAGTCGGCGCCGGGCTCCCACCCGGACAGTTCTTGGGTGGTGCCAGTGTGTGACCCACCGGGTGCATCGCAGTCGCGAGCGACGGCTTCGTCGGACCCGGCAGGTTCCGGAGCGGGTCGGGCAGGGCAAAGGAACCCGGGGCCTTGGTACACGTCATCGACCCGGAGCCACTGTCTTGGATGATGCCGACGGATCGGCACGTCGCATCGTCGGCGTAGACGTTCACGGTGCTTCCGCCGGTGCGGCTGAAGCCGATCGGCCCACCCGACGTGCAATCGGACCCGTTCGAGTTCGATTGGACGTTCGCGTAGGCGTTCACGATCCCCGTACCGGAGATCTGGATCGCCTTGCACATGGTCGGGTTCAGCGCGAGCATCCCGAACGGGAACGTCAGGTTCTGACTGTTCGTCGCGACCGCGAAGGCACCGATGGGCCAGTTGGCGCGGCCGATGACACCCCCGAAGATCGACGGGCGGGTCGACTGGATCTGGACTTCGATGAAGCCCGGCAAGCCGACATAGCGACCATGGAGCGGTGGGATGTAAACGTTGACGACTTCGTTCGGATCGGAGTCGACGAAACCGTTCATCTGGGCGAGGTCTCGTGCCGCGGATACAGCGGCCGTTTGGTCGGTGAGCACGAACCGTGCACCGGCGAGCGCGGCGGCGTCCGCGGCGTTCTGTTCGTCGCGGCGCTCGACCAGCATCATCCCGACATCGAACGCAAGCGCCGCGATCAACAGGAGTGCGATGAGGCCGCCCGCGAACAGGACCAGAATCTGCCCGCGCTCGGTCGAACGGTCAGTTGTTGATGACAAGGGTCGACTCCGCCTTCACGGTGATATCGGGGAGAGGTACGAGGGGCACGAGGACGTGGTAGGTCATCTGCGCGACGACGTTCACCGTCGAGCCGCGGCCGTTGTCGGGCGACCACGTCGGGGTCGCCGTGATCGCGTTCGGAAGGCCGATCCCGGCCTGACGAACGCGGGCGACGACGTTGGCGCCCGACGTGTCGCAGGCCGACGATCCCGGTGCGGGCGGACCGCTCGGGCAGCCCAAGGTGTTGGCGCCATTCACGATCGCGTACCGGGCACCTTCCCTCGTCGCGTTGCTGAGCGTCTCGTAATAGAAGATGAAGCGGCCTGCCTCGATGATCCCGAAGAGCAGCAGGAAGAACCACGGCACGACGAGGGCGAACTCGACGAGGGCCTGGGCCCGGGAGCGACGGCGACGCGTGCGGGTGGTCATGGCGCGCCCGGCGATAGGTCGATATCGGTCATCGCGAAGCTGCTATCGCGATCGAACGCGATCGTCGATGGGATGCCGTACTGCACGCCCATGAACTGGAAGTTGAGTGGAGCGAGCAGGTGGAAGTCGTAATGCAGCGTCACCGTGATGATGCAAGGGAAGCTCCTGAGCGGGTTCTCGCAGCCCGCCGAGGGATCGAGTGCGCCGCACGAGCCGCCGGGCGACGACGTGACGCAATAGGAGAACGATGGGTTCGCACATCCGTCGCTCGGGTCGTTACCAGGATCGCTGTAGTCGGTGAGGTTGCTGGACGCGACGCACCCGCGCCGCTGCATCTCGGCCAAGGTCAGGTCCGCCGGCGTCGGGGATTGCCACTTCCCCGCTCCGAGGGTCGTCCCGTAGTCGGCGGCTTCTCGCGCCGCCGACTCGACGCTCAGCATCGTCGTGTAGATGCGAGCAAGGTCGACGATGCCGACAAGCAGGATCAGCATCACGGGGAGCACGAGCGTGAACTCGACGATGCTCTGGCCTCGCTGGGAGGCGCGGACGCGGGACATGTGACTCCTGCCCGGGGGTCGATCGGTACTTAGGTACCTAGGAACGGCAGTACCGTAGTCAGGGCACCTTTCACCGAACCTTGCGTCTGGTGCGTGCGCGCACGGAATCCACGCTCGGGGAGCGGGAACCTACGACTCTGCGGTGGCTCCGGTCAACGCGGCATATGCCGTATCGAGTGGGCCGCCGGCATCGACTGCCGCCGCGTACCGCCCGACCCGGTCCGCTACCGCCTCGGCGCCTGGCTCGGCGGCGACGACGATCGCGTCGTCGGGGACCACGATCTCGAGCCCCGGCGACGTGATGACGATGAGGTGCGCCCCTGCCCAGCCGGCCGACGCGATGGCCTCACCCAGGACGTCCCCATCGCCCGGATGCGCTACGACGATCACGCGGTAATCGGAGAGATAGCGCAGCGCCAATCCGATATCTGCGGCATCGAGTCCTGGGCCGCGAGGTGCGGCGGTCGGCGCCGAGCGCGGGTCGTCTTCGATGTCCGTGTCCGCCGCGTCATCGGTCGAGCTGATCACGGGCGTGTCGCGGCCTGCGTCGCGCAAGGTCGCGACGTGCCCGATACCGGCTCGTGCGAGCGCAAGGATCACGGCATCCCCCGCCTCGTCCTCGCCGAGCCGTGCGACGAATTCGACCTTGGATCCGGCCCCAGCGGCCGCCGTCGCGACGGTAGCGGCGAAACCGGCAGGAACCATCCCGCTGGACTCGCTCGCCCGAGCTGCCACGTCACCGACGACGACGATCACGTTGACAGGCTACCGGGTCAAGTCCTAACGATCGTCGCTGGAGCCGCTCCCTGAGCCGTCATCACTCCCGGATCCACCTCCGTCGGATGCACCACTGGAATCGTCGCGGCCCGAGGTCCCGGAACTCCCCGACGTGTCGCTCTCTGAGCCACTCGAGTCCTTGCCGGAGTGCCCGGAGTCATCGCTTCCGCCACCGCTGCCGGATCCACTCCCGGACCCGCCACCGCCGCCACCGTTACCACCGTGGTCATCGGTCGCGGCAGGCTCCGCGGTCTCCCTCGGCGACGCGGTAGGCGCGAGTGTCGGCGACGGCCTGGCCTCGATCGATGGCGACGGAGTAGGCGATGGCGTGACAGACGGACTCGGCAACGGCATCGGAGACGGGACGGTGGGCGGCGTCGGTGCCCGGTCCAAGAGCCGTGCTGCGCCGACGACTGCCACGGCGCCGACCGACCCGACGGCGAGAGCGAGGGCAAGGAGCATCGCGAATGCCTGCGCCCGCAACGCGAGCGGCCGGCCCGGTCCGAAGGCGATCGCCCACGCATCACGAGCCGTCGCGAGGAGGCTTCGACCCGCCGGCCGTGGCATCGGCTCAGCCGCGATCGCCGCCATCACCCGATCCTCGAACCCGACCGTCGGCGTGACGAACCCCGAGGATGCATACGACTCGAGATCGCGAGCGGTGGCAAGCAGCTCGCTGCTCTCCTGACCGAGCTCGAGATCGATCTCGGACGGATCGAAGCGGCGACCCGGGTCAGTCATCGGTCCGTCGCCTCGAGGCTGGAGCGCAGGCGCGCGAGGCCGCGATAGAGATGGGTCTTCACCGTCCCGAGCGGCCTGCCCGTCTCGCGTGAGATCTCGTCGAGCGACGCCTCGGCGAAGAACCGTAACGCGACGACTTCGCGGTACGGCTCAGGAAGGCCGGCGACCGCCGTCCGGATCTCGGTCGCGCGCTCTGCCCTGAGCGACAGGATCGCCGGATCGGTCAGCGGTGCGGCGGCAAGCGCCTCACGATCGGCGGCCCGATCGGCGGGCGTCTGCGCTTCGGCGCCGATGCTCATCGCGTGTGGATCGCGCCATGCGACCGTACGGCGGCGCCCCGCCTGTCGAAGCGAGATTCGGACACCGATCCGGGTAAGCCACGCTCCGAGTGGTCCGTCACCACGCCACGTCGCGAGCGAGCGGAACGCCGTCACGAAAGCCTCCTGCGCGGCGTCCTCGGCCTCCGACTGGTCGCCGAGGATGCGCTGGCACGCCCGGATGAGACCAGGTGCCTCGCGTTCGACGAGGCGGCGATAGGCGTCGCGGTCGCCGCCAAGGACGGCGTCGACGATCGCGCGGTCATCGATCGAGGTGCTGCGTTGCGGCGTCGATAGCGGTTCGCTCGAGATCGGAGCTCTCCAGGCGTCGGACGGGCCCCCGGTCCCGGACATGCCGGATCGGCCCATGGCCATGATGCCCCGGCCAGGGCCGACCCATCCCGAAGCGGGTCGCTCCCGCATCGACGCTCGGTCGTGACGTCAGTCGTCGCCACCACCGTCGCGGCCCGATCCGCCGCCGTGGTCGTCGCCGACATCGTCGCTTCCGTCGTGCCCGGACTGACCGCCGTGGTCGTCGCCCGCGCCGTCGTCACCACTGGGGCCGGACCGATCGCTGCTCCCTGAGCCGCTGTCTCCTGACTGGCCGCCATGGTCATCGGTCGTATCTTCCGTCGGGTCTACCGTTTCGCGAGGCTCGGCGGTCTCGGCCGGTTCGGCGGTCTCGGCCGGTTCAGCCGTCTCGGCGGGTTCGGCGGTCTCGACCGCCTCCGACGTCGCCGTCGGCTCGGTGGTCGCGGCCGGCTCGAGGGTGCCGGTCGGTTCGTCGGTCGGTGTGGACCGCGGACTCACCAGGGCCGGCTCGGCCGAGGAAGAGGCGGGCTCCGGCCCGCTAGCGGCGAGAGCGACGCCACCGATGAGGAACAGCGAGGCGATCGTGACGACGATGCCTCGGATGAAGCGGTTGTCTGGGCGCATGTGGATCGATGTCTCCGTTTCGCTCCGGCCACCCTGACCGGTCGCTACTCCATCGAGACGTCGACGCGCCAAAAGGTTTCAACCTGCCGCGCTGATCCTTCGCAGCCCAGGGCAGCCGCGCTCGGGCGCTGACTAGCCCGCCGACGGATCGTCGGGTTGCGTGTCGGCCCCGGTGGGTTCCTCCGATCCCGGCAGCGACGCGTCCTCAGCGCCGGCTGTCGGTCCCGACTCGTCGCCTTCGTCCGTCGGACGGGCCTCGGCGGCGGACTCGCCTTCCGCCGCGGCTGGGGTCGGCACGGGTTCCTGGTCGCGATCGATGACGAGGGTCCCCAGGCCGGCGGCCTCGAGGTCGCCCCCGAACGCATCAACGTCGCCGACAAGGACGATGTCCGCCTCCTCGACCATCAGGTGGTCGCGCGCCGCCGCGGCGACAGCATCGACATCGACTGCCTCGACGCGTTGTCGATAGTCCGTCAGTTCGTCGATCGACAGGCCGTGGACAGCAAGGCCGGAAAGGGCGCCGACGACGGCGCCAGCGGTCTCGAACCGGAGCGGGAAGACACCGACCAGGAAGTCGCGAGCGGCCGCAAGCTCCTCCTCCGTGACGCGCGTGTCGCGCATGCGCTGGAGCTCAGCGATCGTATCGAGGAGGGCCGGCACGGTGACCTCGGTGTTGACTGCCGCCCTGGCCGTGAATGGACCTGCGCCCCGCCGCATCTCGAAGCCGGCGCCGGCGCCGTACGTGTAGCCCTTGGCCTCGCGAAGTTGCATGTTCAGCCGCGAATTGAAGAGGCCACCGAGGATCGCGCCCATCACGGTGACGGCGTGGTAGTCCGGGACCTGACGCGGCAGCCCACGATGACCGACGCGGATCTCCGTCTGGACGCTGCCAGGCCGGTGGACCACGCGAACGAGACGACCGGAAGCGGCGGCCTCGTCGACGACATGCGTGGTCGCTGCCGCACCGGCGTCCCGTGTCCAGCCACCCAACAGTCGCCGCGCGAAGGCGACGACGTCCTGGCCACCCAGGTCGCCGCCGACCACGAGCGTCGCGCGTGCGGGGTCGAGGATCCGCTGGTAGGCGCGTCGCACCACGGCCTCATCCAGCCGTTCGACGGTGTCGCGCGCCCCTGCAGCGGGCCGGTGATACGGCGCCGAAGGTGCGTAGATCGTGCCGATGAACGTCTCATCGGCGCGACGTCGCGGGTCGGCCTGGGCCTGGAGGAGGTCATTGAGCCGCTCGTCCCGAAGCCGGTCGATCTCGGCGGCCGGGAACGTCGGGCGAAGAACGACCTCGGCGAGGAGCTCGAGGGCGGGCTCGAGCCGAGTCGACGGCACGTCGACGCCGACGCTCGTGGCGTCCCAGCCCGCCTCCGCATGAAGGGACGCGCCGAGCCGTTCGGCGGCCTCCGTCAACTCGACCGCGTCGTAGCGTTGCGTCCCCTCGGTCAGGGCGCGCGCCATCAGGACGGCGGAACCCCCGTCCGAGTCTGGTTCATCCACGGCCCCGACCGGCACGATCAGGATCGCGCTCACGAGCGGCCTGCCCGGAAGGTCGGCGACGAGGATCGTCAGCCCGTTCTCGAGCTGCGTCCGGGTGACCGAAGGGAAGGCGTACGGCCGAGGCGTGCCGGGGCTCGGTCGCTCGGCGACGACCACGTCTCGGGTGCGCTCGGCGGTCATGCCGCGACCTCCTCGTCCTGGGTCTCCGCAGCGTCCGTGTCGAGGGCGTCCGCCCCGGCGCTCGGCGTATCCGGTAGGTATGTCAGCACGAGGCGGTTGTCGGGTCGGAACGTGGCTGCGACGACCTCGAGGATCGCCTCGGGCGTCACCGCCAGGTACCGACCGAGCATCTCGTTGATGAGCGCGGGGCGATCGAACAGCGTCGTATACATCGACAAGCGGTCCGCCCGCTCCTCGACGCGCTGGAGCGCACCGAGCTCATCCGCCTCGATCAAGGCCTTTGCCCGGGCGAGCTCGTCATCGCTCACCGGCTCGACGGCCAGGCGCTCCAGTTCCTCGTGGAAGGCAGCCTCGACGCGCTCGACGACGATGCCCGGACGGACCGTCGCCCAGCCCGCTGCGACCGACGCGCCACCGACGAAGCCCAGCGCGAAGAGTGCGACGTCCTGCGCGATCCGCTCGTCGCGGACGAGACGACGGTGGAGTCGGCTGCCCTTGCCGCCCGAGAGGATCTGGCCGGCGACCTCGAGCGCGTCGAGGCGATGGTCGCCGAAGACCGGCGCGCGGAAACCGACGTAGATCCTTGGCAACGGGACGCGGTCCTTGACGACCTCGCGGACTTCGCGCCCGAGCATCGGCGGCAACGACATGTCGCTGAGCGGCGGGATCGACGGGTTCGCCGGGATCGCGCCGAAATACCGCTCGACGCTCGCCCGCACGGTGTCGGTGTCGACGTCGCCCACGACGGATAGCACCGCGTTGTTCGGCGCGTAGTACGTCTGGAAGAATGCCTTGACATCGTCGAGCGACGCCGCGTCGAGGTCCTCCATCGACCCGATGGTCGAGTGGTGGTAGGGGTGGTCCGACGGGTAGAGGTGCGCCTGCAGCTTCTCCTGCCAGGAACCGTAGGGGCGGTTGTCGTACGACCAGCGCTTCTCGTTCTTCACGACCTCTCGCTGGTTGTCGAGGTTCTCCTGGCTAAGCGCGTCGAGGAGGGTCGCCATCCGGTCCGCCTCCAGCCAGAGGCCGAGATCGAGTTCGTGGGACGGCAACGTCTCGAAGTAGTTCGTCCGATCGAGCCAGGTCGTCCCGTTCATCGTCCCGCCCGCGGCCTGGATCAGTGCGATGTGCTCCGCCTTCGCGACATGGCGGGAGCCCTGGAACATGACGTGCTCGAAGAGGTGGGCGAACCCGGTCTTGCCAGGCTGCTCGTGCTTCGATCCGACGTCGTACCAGATGTTGATGGCCACCACAGGTGCGAGGTGGTCCTCGGCGACGATGAGGCGCAGGCCATTCGAAAGGCGGTCGTCGCTGAACGCGACCGTCGGGACGGGAGAGGTCGGCACAAAGGCTCCTGGGCGGGCTTGATGGATCCGTGGAGTGCGGTCGATCGTACCGCGTCGGATCGGTCTGGGACTTACGCGACCCTAGCTAGGCAGGACGACGAACAGGGCCGTCACTGCCGCGGCGGCGAGGCTGCAGTAGGCCGCCATGAAGAGCGCTGTTCGGCGATCCGTGTTCCGTGCGTCGTCATCCTCGATGCGCTGCGCGCGGCCGACCTCAGGACCGAAGTTTCGGACGCCCGCCATCCCGAACGCAACGCAGAACCGGCGCCGCACCTGTTCGAGCGTCGTGAACGCCGCGGCGAGCGGCGGCCAGATCGCGATGCGTAGCCAGGCGGGCGCGTCGACCGCGAGGAGGACTGCGGCGAGTCCGATCGCGATCGCCAGGAACACGAGCCCCATCCGGCGGCGTTGCGCGATCTCCTCGGGGCCGATGTTGCATGCCCCCGCGCGGTACTCGCCTCGCCCGTCCTTGATCACCATCGCCATGTGGCTGCGTCTCCTGCCCGTTCGGGCGCCGTTTCCGGATGCCGTTGCGTATGCTCCGCCCCAATGAGAGCACGGATCGGGAGGTCCCGCCTCCGGGCGGCGTCCCTCATCGCCACGTTCGTCATCCTGGCGTTCCCCGGTTCTGCGCTGGCTCACGCCGAGTTGCTGCGCGCGATCCCGGCTGACGGCAAGACCATCGCCGAACCCGTTTCCGTCGTGGCCGGTACCTACTCGCAGGATCTCGCCGCGAACAGCAAGCTGCTCGTCAAGGACGGGTCGGGAGCGACCGTGGCGACCGGCACCGTCGATCCGGGGAACGTGCGGCGGATGATCGCTCGGCCGGCCACGCCGCTCGGCGATGGCGCGTACGAGGTCCAGTCGACATCGGTCTCCGCGGACGACGGTGACATCGAACGGGTCCAGTGGACGTTCACCGTCGCGGTCGCGGCATCAGCCTCGCCGACGGAGACTGCGTCACCAAGCGTCGCCACCTCGTCGACGCCCGAGGGGACCCCGTCGGTGGCCCCGTCGCAGCCCGCGTCACCGACAGCGAGCGCGGCTCCCAGCCCGGCGCCGGGCGACGCGACCTCGGACTCGAGCAACGTGATCCTGCCGATCATCGCGGCGCTCGCGATCGTCGCGATCGGCGCTGGCTTCCTGCTGAACCGCAACCGCGGGCGCTCCTCGTAGACGATGGCCGAACGAGCATGACCCGCGCTCGATCGGTCGCGGCGGCGCTCATCGGCGCGTCGCTGATCGGGCTGCTCGCGCCGGCAGCCGTGTTCGCGCACACGCTCAACGCGTCCTACACGAGCCGGCTGCCGCTCGCGGTCTACCTCGCCGGCGCGGCGGCGACGGTCGCGCTGTCGTTCATCTTCGTCCTGGTCCGGGACGTGCGCGCGGATCGACCGGACACATCGGCGCCCGGTCACCTTCCACCTGCCTGGTTGCGCATCCTGCTCGGCGTCCTCGGGCTCGTCGCCTGGATCTGGATCGTTGTCCAGGGCATCGCGGGCGGGACGAGCGCGGCCGAGGTCGCGAGCCTGTTCCTGTGGGTCTACGGCTGGGTCGCGGTCGCCGCGATCTCCGCGCTCGTCGGGCCGATCTGGCACTTCCTGGACCCGTTCTCGACGCTGTTCGACATCGGCGCGTGGGTGATCCGGCGGGTCGGTGTCACGCCATGGGACGTCGCGACCTACCCGGAAGCGCTCGGGAGATGGCCGGCCGTCGTCGGGTTCCTTGTCGTCGTCTGGGTCGAGCTCGTGCTCAAGGCCGGCCCCGACGTCCTCTTCATCGTCCTCGTCGGGTACACCGCGCTGACGCTCGCGATGATGGCCCAGTACGGCCGGGACACCTGGCGCTCGAACGCCGAGGTGTTCACCGTCTGGTTCCGGCTCCTCGGTCGGATCGCCCCGTACGCCCTGACCGACGAGGAGGGGCGGCTGCGCCGACGCCCGTTCTTCAGCGGCCTGCTCGAACCGGGCTGGCGGCTGGAGGACGTCGTGATCGTCTCACTCGGCGTCGGGTCGATCCTGTTCGACGGGCTGTCGCAGACCCAGATCTTCTTCACCACGTTCGGGTTGCCGAGTCTGCCGGCGGAAACCGTGATCATGGGCGCTTTCCTGGGGATCATCGTGGTCGCTGCTCTCGTCGTGACGCGCTACGTCGGCATCGCGGCCACGGGGGCAGGCCTCGTTCCGATCGCGCTCGGCTACCTCATCGCCCACTACTTCACGTACGTGGCGATCGATGGTCAGCGGATCGTCATCGCCATCTCCGATCCGCTGCAGAACGGTTCGGACCTGTTCGGGACCGCGTTCTTCGAGCCGTCCGGCGCGTGGTTGCCGCCCGGACTCGTGTGGACGATCCAGCTCGCCGCGGTCGTCGGCGGCCACATGCTGGGTGCGTGGGCCGGCCACGTCGTCGCGGCTCTCGACGCACCCCCCGACCTTGCTGGGCGACCTCTCACCGTGCGCCAGATCCCGCTCGCGGTGGTGATGGTGGCGCTGACGACCCTCACGCTGTGGTCGCTCGGTCAATCGCTCGTCGTCACGCCTCCGGCCAACGCCAGGGCGGCGCCGGCCAGACCGGTCCTTCAGGCGGTCGCGACCAACCTCGGCTGACCCGGCTCGGGAACCCACTCGCCCAGCGGCCTCACGGAGGGGACCGCCGCCGCGACCTCGGCGTCGAGCGCCTCGGCCGCGGCCACGGCGGTTTCGATGGCCGTGAGGCAGAGGATGCCCTCGGCGGTCGCCGCATGGCGGATCTCAGCGGCATCGCGTACCGCGCCGGACCGCGGCGTCGGCGTGTTGACGACGAGGCGGAGGTCGCCCGTCGCGATCAGCTCGAGGATGGCGACCTCGCCGCTCCCGGGGTCGGGCTCTTCGCCGAGCTTCGCGACGGGCAGTGCCTCATAGCCCGCGCCAGCGAGCGCTCGCCTGGTACCGGGCGTGGCCGCGAGTCGATAGCCGGCACCGGTCAGCCCTGCTGCCAGCCGGCCGAGCATCGATTTGTCGCGGTCCGCGATCGAGAGCAGGGCCAGTGCCCCCTCCTCGCCCGGCTGCGGCGGGATGAGTGCCGCACCACGCAGCGCCTTGGCCAGGGCAACGCGTGCATCCTCGTGGATCCCGATGACCTCGCCGGTCGACTGCATCCCCGGCCCGACCGAGGGGTCGACGCCACGCAGCTTGGCGGTCGAGAACGCGGGCGCCTTGACCGCGACGAACGGCGGTGCGGGTAGCAGGCCGCCGCCCCAGCCGAGCTGGTCGAGCGTGGCGCCGAGTGCGATCCGCACCGCGAGCTCGACCATCGGCACGCCCGTCACCTTGGATAGGAAGGGGACGGTCCGGGAGGCCCGCGGGTTGACCTCGATGAGGTAGACGCCGTCGTCGCGAACGATGAACTGGGCGTTGACGAGGCCGTTGGCACCGAGCGCGCGCACGATCCGCTCCATCGTCGCGACGATGAGGTCCTGGTCGCCTTCGCTGACCGTCTGCGGCGGGAACATGCCGACGCTGTCACCCGAATGCACGCCCGCCCGCTCGACGTGCTCGAGGAGGCCTGGGATGAGGACGCGGTCGCCGTCACTGACGGCGTCGACATCGACCTCGATCCCCTCGAGGTAGCGGTCGATGCGAACCGGCCGATCCGGGTCCACGATCGTGGCGAGCGCCAGCTGGCGCTCCAGGTCCTCGGGCGAATAACAGAAGTCGATCGCGAGACCGCCGATCACGAACGACGGCCGGACGATGACCGGGTAGCCGATGCGTTCGGCGAGCGTGAGCGCCTCGTCGACGCTGTGCGCCATGCCGCCGTCCGGCTGCGGGATGCCGAGCCGATCGAGCAACGCTGCGAACCTGACGCGCTCCTCGGCCTGGTCGATCGCCTCCAGGTCGGAGCCGAGCAGCGACACGCCCCCGGCGGCGAGCGGCGCGGCGAGGTTGAGCGGCGTCTGGCCGCCGAACGCGACGACGGCCGGGATGCCGCCCTCCGCATCGATGACGCTGCACACGCTCTCCGGGTCGAGCGGCTCGAAGTAGAGACGCGACGACGCGTCGAAGTCGGTCGAGACGGTCTCCGGATTCGAGTTGATCATCACGGCCTGCCAGCCGTTGGCCCGCAGCGTGTCCGCCGCCTGGACCGCGCAATAGTCGAACTCGATCCCTTGCCCGATACGGACCGGACCGCTGCCGATGACGAGTGCGGCGGGACGATCGACGGGCGGCGCCTCCGGGGCGGAGCCGGATGCCGCGTAGGTCGAGTAGAAGTACGGCGTCTCCGCGGCGAACTCCGCGGCGCACGTGTCGACCATGGCGTACCCGGGGACGATGCCGTGCGCGAGCCGGGCTTCCCGTAGGGCATCGGCCGTGGTGCCCGCGCGCTCGGCCAGCTCCCGATCGCCGAAGCCCGCCCGCTTGGCCGTCGCCAGTAGCTCGATCGCCTCCACGTCTCGCGGATCCGCGAGCCGCGACCCCATCGTGCTCACCTCGCGTTCCAGGGCGACGTTTCGACCCATCTCCGCGAGGAACCAGGCCGAGATCCCGGTCGCCTCGCCGACGACCGCTTCCGGGACACCGCGGCGCAACAGGCCGAGCAGCCGCCACAGCCGCGAATCGGACGGCTCGAGGAAGCGCCGCAGGACGATCGGCGCGGCGCTCCGCTGGGCGAACCGGCTGCTCTCGCACGCCTGTCCCGCTTCGTCGATCCAGCGGATCGGCTCGTCGCCCTCGGGGTCGCCCGCATAGACGCCGGCGAGGTAGTCGAACATCCCTCTCCACGACGGGTCTTCGGCAAGAGGCCCTGCCCCGGCCTGCTCCAGCCCACGCAGCGCCTTGTTGAGCGCCGAGCCGAACGTCCGGTCGATCGCCATCACCTCGCCGGTCGCCTTCATCTGCGAGCCGAGCGTCCGATCGGCGGTCGGGAACTTGTCGAACGGGAACCGCGGGAGCTTGACGACGACGTAGTCGAGCGCCGGTTCGAAGGCAGCGACCGTCGTGCCGGTGACCACGTTCGGGATCTCGGCCAGCCGTCGGCCGACGGCGATCTGCGCCGCGACTCGCGCGATCGGATAGCCCGTCGCCTTCGAGGCCAGCGCCGACGATCGCGAGACCCGCGGGTTGACCTCGATGACCGCGTACTCCGTCGAGTCGGGCGACAGCGCGAACTGCACGTTGCAGCCACCCTCGACGCCGAGCGCCCGGATGATCGCGAGCGCGGCGCTGCGGAGACGCTGATGCACGGCATCGGTCAGGGTCTGGACCGGCGCGACGACGATCGAGTCGCCGGTATGGACGCCGAGCGGATCGACGTTCTCCATCGAGCACACCGCGATGCACGTGTCGTCGGCGTCGCGCATCACCTCGTACTCGATCTCCTGCCAGCCGACGAGACAGCGCTCGACCATCACCTGGTGGATCGGGCTGGCGCGAAGGCCCGCACGGATACGCTCGCGGTACTGCTCCTCGGTCGTGACGATGCCGCCGCCCGTCCCACCGAGCGTGAAGGCCGGCCGGACGATGGCCGGCAGCCCGATCTCCGTCAACGCTCGCTCGACGTCTTCGGCTGATTCGACGATCCACGACGGAGCGTATGGCTGGTCGATCCGGTCGAGCAGGTCGCGGAACGCTTCCCGATCCTCGGCCATCCGGATCGCTTCCAGAGGCGTGCCGAGCAGTCGGACGTCGTAGCGCTCGAAGACACGGCGCTCGGCGAGGGCCGTCGCGAGGTTGAGGGCCGTCTGGCCGCCGAGACCGGCGAGGAGGCCGTCGGGGCGCTCCCTCGCGATCACGGCCTCGACCGCCTCGACGGTCAGCGGCTCGAGGTAGACGACGTCGGCAACGTCCGGGTCGGTCATGATCGTCGCCGGATTCGAGTTGACGAGGATGGTCCGGACACCCTCCGCTCGGAGCGCGCGGCATGCCTGGGTCCCGGCGTAGTCGAACTCGGCCGCTTGACCGATGACGACAGGGCCGCTGCCCAGGATCAGCACGGAGTCGAACCGCGGACCGGTCATGCCGTATCGACGACCGCGGCGACGAACCGGTCGAACACCGCCAGCGCGTCGAGTGGCCCGGGTGCGCCCTCTGGGTGGTACTGGACGGTCTCGATCGGCTTCTCGGCGTGGCGAAGGCCCTCGACCGAGCGGTCGTTGAGGTTCAGCTGGCTGACGTGGAAGCCCGACCCGACCGGGAGCGAGTCGCCGACGACCTGGACTTCGTGGTTCTGCGCGGTCACCTGGACGAGTCCGGAGTCGACGTCCTGGACCGGGTGATTGGCGCCGTGGTGCCCGAAACCGAGCCGTCGCGTCTCCGCACCCGCGGCGCGTCCGACGATCTGATGGCCGAGGCAGATGCCGAGGAGCGGCCGGCCGTCGTCGATGACCGCGCGCGCGAGCGCGACCTGCGCGGCCAGGCGCGCCGGATCGCCCGGACCCGGCGAGAGGATCACGCCGTCGATGTCCGACGAGAGCACATCGGACGGCTCAGCGGTGTGTGGCAGGACCCGGACCCGGGCGCCTCGGTGCCGCATCGCCCGGATGATGTTGGACTTGAGGCCGAGGTCGACGATACCGATGAGGGGCCCACCCTCGGATGTACCGCCGTATTCGGTCACGGCCGGCGGCGAAACCTGCCCGACGAAATCCTGGTCCTCCCAGCGAGGGACCGACCTCGCGGCGGCTCGAGCGAGCCGGACATCGGTCTCGCCAGGCGCCGTGACGATGCCGCGGAGACTTCCGTTCGCGCGAAGGTGTCGAGCGAGTGCGCGTGTGTCGACGCCGGCGAGCGCGGGGATCCCATCGTCGCGCAGCAATCGAGCGAGCTGGCGGGCATCCTCGAGAACAGCGGCCGTTGCGTTGGCGACGACGAGTGCTCGGAGCCAGGGCTGCCGCGACTGGTCGTCGGCGACGAGCCGGCCGTAATTGCCGATGAGCGGATAGGTCATGACGACGACCTGACCCGCGTAGGAGGGGTCGGTGCAGACCTCCTGGTAACCCGTCTGACTCGTGTTGACCACGAGATCGCCACCGGCAGCGACCGGGGCTCCGAAGGCGATGCCCGGGAAGACCGTCCCGTCCTCGAGTGCCAGCAATGCCGGTCCCAGGTCGCCGATACGAGGATCGACGACCGCGCTCGAACGGACAGCCGGCGGGGCGATCACTCGACGGCGTGGCCTACAACAAAAGACCCACCCGCCGTCTGGGCGTGGTGGGCGTGGGTATGCGCGGACATCTGGCCTCCTTCGCCGGCCTCACGGGACCGGTACACCGGCCTCACAGGACCGGCCATCCAAGGACGCCGGTAGGGTACTACGTGACCCCCGAGGCGTGTCGCGCCGCGACGACGGTCGCGCTTAACGGGTCGCCGCGGTCCGGGCGAACGTCTCGAGCAGCATGGCCACGAACTTGCGCTCGTCGGCGTCCAGCGCCACATCGACGTTCGGCTGCCGCCGGCTGCGGAAGTTCGTATCCACGACCGTCTCACCGACCGTGAGCTCGCCCTGCGTCTCGACGTCGACGTGCAGGCGGTGCGTCGAGATGACGGTCGGGTCGACGAGCGACGCCACGGCCAGCGCGTCATGCACGGGCGCGGCGTTCGGCCGCTTCATCGGCTGGGTCGTGTCGTAGCCCTCGATCCGCCGCTCCGTGAAGGTCGCCGCTGCATCACCCGCTGGCGTACCGAGCGCGCGGAGCTCCGCGCAATCGTCGAGCGAGACGAGTGCCTGGTGCGTGGCGTCCAGTGGCACGAGCGTGATCTTGCGGACACCGCTGTTGATGACGACACGCGCGGCCTCGGGATCCGCCCATACGTTGAACTCGGCACGCGGCGTCACGTTCCCGTACCGGTTGGCGCCGCCCATGATCACGATCTCCGGGATGATGTCCTTGAGTTTGGGTTCGGCGCGCAGGGCGCTCGCGACGTTCGACATGGGCCCGACCGGCACGAGGACGATCTCGTCCGTCGCGGCGCGATAGGTCTCGACCAGGAACTCGACGGCGCCGCCGGACTGCTTGGTCGACCGCGACGGCGGGATGTCCAGGTAGCCGCCATGGACGGCGTTCGAGCTCTGGATATCGCCGCGAGGGACCGGGAAGTCGTCGCGCTCGATCGGCTTGGAAACGCCTTCGTAGACCGGGACCGGGATGCCGATGTGGTCGAAGACGCGGAGCGAATTCTCGGTGGAGTAGTCGACAGGGACGTTGCCGTTGACGGTCGTCGCGGCCACGAGCTCGAGGTCGGGATGGAGCGCCGCGAGCATCAGCGCGACGGCATCGTCCGTGCCCGTGTCGACGTCGAGGATCAGTTTCCTGGGCATCGGCCGAGTGTAGAGGCCTACTCGCGCCCCTCGCCCGACCCAAGCCCGAGCCGCTGAGCAACGGCAGCCGCCTCGACGCGATTCGCGACCCCGAGTTTGCCGAGGATGTTCGAAACGTGGACGCTCGCGGTCTTTCGCGTGATGAACAGCTCGTCGGCGATCTGCTGGTTGCTCCGGCCCGCGGCGACGAGGCGGATCACCTCGGCCTCACGCTCCGTCAGCCCGAGCGGATCGGTGCCCGTTCCGTGATCGGCCGTCTGCTCCAGCGCGATCCGGGCATGGCGCGCAAGACGCTCGATGTCGGCGCGGAGCGGAGCCGCCGCGAGCCGCGCCGCGATCTCGTGTGACGTCCGCAGCCATCCAGTCGCGACAGCTCGATCTCCCCGACGGGCGATGAGTGCCTCCGCTGCCCGGTATCGCGCGTAGGCGACGAGCGGCGGACGGTCGCGCGCCGTCCACGACTCCGCCAGCGCGTCCCACGCCTTGGGGTCCGCGTCACCGTGGGCACGTCGGACCTCCAGATCGCACAGCCCGATGACCGCCGCGAGGACGTCGTCCGCGACGGGTCCATCGGCCGTATCCGGCTCGATCAGCGCGGCCACCGCGGCGCAGCGCTCCATGCCCACCGCCAGGGCGGCGGCGTCACGGCCGGCTCTCGCGGCCGTCGCGCCATCCGCCTCGGCGCGCAGCGCCGCCCAAGCGATCCACGCCACGGCTGCGTCCGGCACCGCATACGGCGTCGGCGCGAGTTCGGCGAGCGCTCGATCGACCGCTGCGCGAACGAGCGCCAAGCGACCCCGTAGCATCGCGAGGTCGACGATCGCGCCCACCAGCGCCAGCCGCGCCTGACCGTATCCGTTCGGTCGGAGCTCGCCCGCGATCCGCAGATGTCGCTCGGCATCGTCGAACCGACCCTGGTTCGAATCGACCCGGGCGCGGCCGAGGTGAAGCGCAGCGGCCGCCGACCCGACGGGATCGAGGGCGAGGCCCTCATCGGCGGAGGCAGCGGCCTCACTCCAGCGACCGAGGTCGAACTGCGCCTTCGAAGCGGTCGCGAGCAATCCGCCGCCGTACGTACGGGCGACGCCTAGGCGTTCCGCGACGCGGTATCCCTCGATCGCGGCCCCGACCGACTCCTGACTGCGACCCACCTCGTCGAGAAGCGCGGCAAGGTTCGCGTGGCCGAGCGCGATCCCCTCGACGCCACCAAGCCTCTCGGCGAGGGTCAAGGCCTCGCGGTAGATCGCGATGCCGCTGTCGGCATCGCCGGTCACGGCCGTGGACCATCCGAGCACGCCCAGCGCGAACGCCTCCTCGGAAACGGCCGACACGGCTCGTGCCGTCGAGACGGCTTCCCGCGCCAGGCTTCCTGCTGCGACGGGATCGCCCGCGACCAAGCGCAGCCCGGCGGCCTGACCGAGGGCGCGGGCTCGCGTTGACGACGGTGGCGACTCCGGGATGAGACGGAGCGCCTCGTCGACGACTGCCTCTGCCGCGACCCGGTCACCGGCCTCCCAGAGGAACCACCGGAGCCGGTCGTGCAGGCTCCCCGATCGAAGCGGATCGGGACGCCCTGACGCGATCGCTTCGATCTCGGCGCTCGCGATCGCCTCTCGCCCGAGCTCGACCGCTCGAGCGTACGCACCCGTAAGCACCGCGCACTCGGCTGCCCGCTGCAGGACGCCGACGCGGTCGAACGTGACGGACGCATCGTCGAGCCGCTCCGAAAGGTCGAGCGTCGCCTCGTAGTGACGTAACGCTTCACGGAACGCGTAGACGCGTTCCGCATCGCGCGCGGCGTCGATCAACGCCGGGATGGCACGAGCGGCGTCCCGTGCCGCGACCCAATGGTGTGCGAGCTCAGCGGCCGTCACCTTGACACCCGCGATCTCGCCTCGGCGCTGCAGCTCGCGACCGAACGCCGCGTGGAGGCGATCACGCTCACCGATCAGCAGGCTGTCGTACGCGACCTCGGCGAGGAGCGCGTGCCGAAAGGCGTACCCGCCCGGATTCCCGTCGGCACCATCCACCTCGACGAGGATCCCGCTCGCGAGCGCGGGCCGGAGCGCGTCGGCAACGCTCGCCTCGGGCGCCTGGAGGACAGCGGCGATGAGGGGATCGTCGACACGCCGGCCGGCGGCGGCCGCAGCTCGGAGGACGTCGCGAGTCGCTTCGGGAAGCTCGGCGAGTCTCGCGAGGAGCACGTCCCGAAGTCGCTGGGGAACCTTCTGCCGCCCAGGACGTCCAGCGGCGAGCTGTTCGACGAAGAACGGGTTTCCGCCGCTTCGCTCGACGATCGACTCGAGCGACTCGCCCGTCGCGGACGCCTCGTCGATCGAGCGCACCAGCGCCGCCACCTCCGCTCGCGCGAGCGGCTGCAGCTCGATCCGATCCACCCAGTCGTCCAGGTCCACTTCGGCGAGCCATCGCCCGACGGCACTCCCCGCCTCGAGCTCGTCGGTCCGGATGGTCACGACGAACGACACCGGTTCGTCGCGAAGGTTCCGCGAAAGGAATGTCGTGAGGGCGAGGGTGTCCTCGTCGGCCCACTGGACATCCTCGATCACGACGAGAGCGGCGGCAGTCGCGGTTATCCGCTCGACCACCGCCAGGACGGCCTCGAAGAGCCGGCTCGGCCCGCCGCGGTCGCGTTCCCCGGCTGGGACCACCTGGCCTCGGCTCGGGAGCTCCGGCAGAAGCCGCGAGATCTCGTCACGGGCAGGCCCGAGCAGAGCCGGGACCCGGCTCGGATCGATCGATCGTGTGAGTCTCCGCAGCCACTCGGCATACGGCGCGAACGGGGCGGATCCACTCGCGGCGGGAAGGCACGCTCCGGTCAAGACCGTGAAACCCAGCTCGTCCGCCTTTTCCTCGAGCGCCGCTACCAGCCTCGTCTTGCCGATACCGGCCTCTCCGCCGATGACGATCGTGCCACCGTGCCCGTCGCGAGCCTCAGCCAGTGCATGGACGAGCCGGGCGAGCTCTCCTTCCCGCCCGACCAGCGCGCCGCGATCGTCGCCACGAACCACCTCACCGCCGATGATAGGGAGGCGTGTCGACGCGGCGTCATGACGCGATCGGCTGGATCGAGTCGGCCACCTCCGCCCGGACCTTGGCTCGAACGCGACACAACATCGTTCGCGTCGCGCCGTCGGTCCGCCCGATCGTTCGTCCGATCTCGTGCGAGTCATAGCCCAGCGCTGCGAGGCCCAGCGCCTTCCGGTGGACGGGTTGGAGATCGACCAGGGCGCCCTCGAGCTCGCGGATCCGCTCGGACCCGAGGACCGCAGCTTCGGGCGAAACGGGATCGTCGGGTGGCTCGAGGACACGATACGGACGCATCGCGACGGACCGACGACGGCCGGCGCTCATCGCGAGGTTATGACCGACGCGGTGCAGCCACGCCGCTGGGTCGTCGGGGTTGCGTCCCGCCGCCGCCGCGACCGTCAGCCGAACGAAAGCGTCCTGGACGAGGTCCTCGGCCAGCGAGGGATCACGGGTCACGCTCGTGAGATATCGGAGCAGTGACGGCTGGTACGACTCGTATGCGGATGCCACGTACGTGGATGCCACCTGACCGGCGGCGCGCTGGGTGTCCATCGATCGCCCCATGTGCTGGGCCGGCGAGATGCCGGCGATGGGGCGACGCTCGGTCTAAGCCACGTGCGAGGGCATCGGCCGAGAGCCGCATCTTCGACCACGCGGCCGCGGCGGCTTCTAAGTCGATGGCGGCGGTCGTAAGTCGATGGCGGCGGTGGGAACGCGATGGCGGCGTTCCTGAGGCGTGACGGCGAGGCATTCGAGAAGCCGGGCCGCCCCCAGGGAGCGACCCGGCCGGTGCAGGGTTGTGGTTCGGGTCAGTCTCGGCGGATGTTCCCGCGGATCTCCCCAGCCGGATACGTGACGCTGTGCACGTTCACGTAGGTCGCGCCATTGCGCATCGCCCGGACGAGCTCAGCGAACTCACCGGCGCCGATGCCGCGGTCCGTCGGGCCGATCACGTCGGCGGGGTCGATGACGCCGGTCACGGTCCCGCCTCGGAGCGGGCACGCGGGCTTGTCGCCACCGCCGCACAGGAATGCCACCACTCCGCCCACGACGTCAGGGCGTGCGAAGTGGATGTGGGCGAACAGCGAGTCCGTACCGAGGTCTCGGAAGTTCAGCCGGTACTGGATGGTGTTTCCCTTGACTTCGGCAAAGAACGAGCCGCGTGACGTGGTCGAGATCGACGGGACCTCGAGGTAGCCGTTGAGCGACGCGCGAAAGACCTGATCCGAGTTGCCGACCACTGCGGGCGCGGCGAGGACCAGGGCCAAACCGGCTCCGGCGATCAGGAACGTAAGTCTTCGCATCCTCTCCTCCTCCCGTCTCGGGCATGGACGTCCGAGCTCTAGGGATGGGTACGGCACTCCGGGTAGGGCGGTTTCTTAGCGGCGTCGTTAGGCCATGCTGACGGTCGCTCGGGAACGACAAGGCGCCTCGGCCGACCGGGAATGTTGGCCGAGGCGCCGGTTGCGACGACCTCCCCCCGTTCGTCGTCGCGTGGCCCGACCGTACGGCCTGCTCCGCTGCGCCCGGCGTTGAGAGCAGGGCGATCGGCATTACGCCGGCATCGCACGCGCCTACCTCCCGGTGCCTCGTGACACCGTCGCACGCGAGCGGCGCGCAAGGATCCGATCCACGCCGCGTCATCGATGTGCCCAGCAGACACATCGAGGGTTCCAGCCATGAACGGGAGTCGTGCAGGCGCGGTCGTTTGGGGACCGATCTTCCTATCCGTCATGACGGCCCTCGTCGGCGGGCCGGCACGGGTCGCCGGGGCGGCGTCGGCCAACATCGAGGGCGCTGAGGGCCGTGGCGCGGAGATGTCGATCACGGCGGTCGCGTCGCCCGCCGCCGTCGCGCCGTCCTGGCGGGTCACCCGGTACGCGATCTTGCCGATCTCACCGGCTCGCCGCTTTGAGGTGAACCACGGTGGTTTGACGACCGCGTGGCCTCCGACGCGGATCCACGACCGCTATGGCGTGCCGATGCGTATCTATGACGGCGTCAAGCGCTACCACCCCGTCGGGCTTACACGCCTGGGCCTCGCCTACCTGCGCAACTACCGACTGACGCACGACGCCCGCTATCTCGACCGCGCGAAGCGCATCGCGGGCGGGCTCAAGCGGATGGCTGTCTCGGCGCGCGGCGCGCTGTGGTTCCCGTATAGGTTCTGGTGGACGATGCATGGCGTCGACCACTACGTGAACCGCCCGCCGTGGTACTCCGGGATGGCGCAGGGACTCGCGCTCGCGCTGTTTACTCGCCTCCACCAGTACACGCGCGACGCGACGTATCGCAGCCTCGCGGACCTGACCTACAACTCGCTCAGGAACATGGGCCGTGGCACGAACCCATGGGTGTCGTGGATCGACGGCCGCCGCTACCTCTGGATCGAGGAGTATCCGCAGCAGCTTGATCAGACGTTCAATGGCTTCGTGTTCGCGCTCATCGGGCTCCACGACTACTCCCAGATGACCAAGGATCCCACGGTGTACACGTCGGCGCGCAACGCCGATGTGCTCGCGCTGCTGCGCGGCGGCATCACGACGATCCGCGCCTACACGCCGGCGTTCCGGAATCCGGGGACGGTCAGCGACTACTGCCTCGCGCATCACTACCGGAACCCGACGTATCACCCGGTCCACATGCGGCAGCTCCGCTACCTGACATTGATCACCGGAGATCCATGGTTCAGCCGGATGGCCGACGCGTTCGCGGCCGACATCCGCTAGGGCGGATCTGCGGCAGACCCAGCACTGTGGTGCAGCGGCTCGGCCGCACGTCTCGGCGCGTCTCGGCACGTCTCGCGGCGCGTCGCCCGAACCCTGCTGTAAGACCGCCCCTGTTCGTGAGGGCCGCCAGGCAGTAAGCCGCGAGGCAGGAGGTGCCTCACAGACAACACCTTCGGGCCGAGGCGGGAGATCGCGCCCTCCACGGACTCACTTGGTGCCCGTGAGGCACCGGAGTGGCGGCAGGAGCGGCTTCGGCCGCCCGTGAAGCCGCTGGTGTTGCCTCCCAGGCACTGCAAACCAGCGGCAATGCAGCCGGGCGGCCGGGAGGCGATCCACGGCGGTCCTGGCGCTACCTCTCCTGGCCGAACGTGAATCGCGCTTCAGTCGTGCCGGATCACTTTGTCGACCTTGAGCCGGATGATGACGCGCTCCTGACCCTCGAAGCGAGCAGGGTCCGAACCGTACCGGCGAGCCAACCCCTTGATGTGATCCAGGGCCGGCTGGAACGTCGCGTCGAGCGTGACGGTCCCGCGCATCGCGGTCCAGTCCATCCCGTTCTCGAACAACAGACTGACGTTGGGATCGCGCTGCAACTGCCGGTACTTCAGGCGCTCCGGCTTCGTGTTCAGGCGGATGACGTCCGGTTCGTCCGGGTCGAGGTCGAACCACATCACCGACTGGCTGGGAGCACCGTCCCCGGTATTGATGGCGAGCACGGGATAGCGAAGTTCAGCCGATACCCACGCGCGAAGCTCAGGGCTCAATACCCGTTCGACCGTCAGATCCGGATCTCCCATCGGTGGCTCCTTCCTGGCGTTCTGGGGCAACTTTGGCGTTCTGGGGCAACCTTGGCGATCTGGGGCTACGACCGCGTCGGACCTGCAGAGGCTCCGATCCCAACGCGGTGCGGACAGGCTACCCCGGGTCAACGTCAATCCGTACGGCCCGACACAGATCCGATCGGGATGAAAGGTCCTCAGTGGCGAAATGGGCTGGGGTAGTGATCGTTGGAGAGGTCTCCCTCGTCCTCTTGGTGGTCGTTCTCGGATCGGTCGTCAAACTCAGCGAGCCGCTCACCTTCGTTGCGGCCCTCGTGCTCGCGATCCTGATCGGCGGGCGTGTCGGGGGAATACACGGCGCCGTTCAGTGGTTGATCACCGCCATCCTCATCGTCGCCGTGGCCATCGTGTCGCTCTATCTCTTCATCGCGGCGGTCGTCAGCCAGATGACCGGACCGTAGGGCTCAGCGTCCCGGCGTGCGGAGGGTTCGCGGGGTCGCAATGCCGGTGTTCCGTTGTCGGCCACCAGTTGACGAGCAACCGCAGGGGCGACGTTCCTACGTTTCTCGTGGATGCAGCGCGACCACGAGGAGACCGCGGATGGCACGCGTGACGGTAGGCCCGAAGACGGGCGGCGGCTGGCAAGTCAGCGGCGACAGTCAGAGCTACAAGACCCAGGCGGAAGGCCAGCAGGCCGCACGCAAGCAGCTCGCGACGTCCGGTGGCGGGGAACTGATCGTCAAGGGGCGTGACGGCCGCATCCGGATGCAGAACACGATCGGGCGAGCCGATCCACGGCGCTCGCGAGGCTGACCCGATGCCAGGTCGTGGATCCCGAGCGGTCGATCGCCTGACGGCTGCCGGTCGGCGGCTAAGTGATGCGGTCGCTCGTAACCTCCAGGGCCAGGATCCCGAGGCCACCGGCGAGCGGAAGAGCACCGGGCCTGCGCGGCGACCACCCAAGCCGCGTCGCACCCGCCGGGCGAGACGCCGGCGGTAGTCCGAGATGCCGGATCTTCACGACGCGGTCGACGACTGGCTTGAAGCGAAGCGCGAGCTGGACCGCGCGCTCCCGTGGAGCGCCGAGTGGCTTCGGCTTCGGATCATCGAGCAGGATCGACGAACGGCGTATCTCGCACTCATGGAGGGTGGACCCGCTTCCGGCTCGGACGAGCTGCCGAGGACCGCAGCCGATCCTGAACCGACTGCGTAGCGCGCCCTTCCCGCCGCATCGGGCAGCGCAAGAGATCGCGATGTGTCCTTGGCGCTTGCGACCAGCGGTTCGACCGACGCTTAGCGCGCCCGGCCGGTGGGGGGACCGCCGTTCACGCCCGCTCGACCGGGGGAGTCGAGCCTGGGGGTCGGTGAAAGGGCGTGACGGCTGCCCGCGCGCCCGGTCTCCGGTGGGGGACGCCGTGACGGGGCGACATGTCTAGGGTACGCCCATCGTCCACAGAACACGGCCTCGTCGAGGACCGCTGTCAACGTGATCCGACTTTCCGGCAGACGCCGGGCCGGCGGCCGCGCCTTGACTGCGCAGATGTCGGCTCTCGCGGCCGACGACCTAGGCGGCGGGGACGTCCACCCGCGTCGTATCGGGAGGCCGCGGTCCCAAGGCTCCCGACGCATTTCGTTTGATGCCTTCCATCAGGAGCCATGCGAACGGGAGCAGGAGGGTGATCACCCCGAGATTCGGGACATCGATCGCGAGAAGGGCGCCAGCGGCGCCGATCATGTGGTATGCGGTCACGAACGGGACGATGACCCACCCGATCAGCCGTGTCCTGCCCTGGCTGTCCAGCAGCAGGAGACCGAAGAACCAGGCATAGATGCCAAGCGCCAGTACTCGTTCGGGCCAGTTCCCGAGGAAACCGAACGCGATGTCGTCCAGGGCGCTGTTTTCCGGCAGGAGGCTGCTCAGTGCCTGCACGAGAAAGATCACGGCAAACAAGGCCGCGGAGATGGCTCCGATCACGTTGATCCAACGGGGAAGCCCGAAGTCGAAGATGGCCCTGACGAAGAGCAGCATCCCGATGGTCAGGACAACGTGAACCACGACTTGCGGGGCGTTCGCACCACCGACGACTTGGGCTGCCAGTGCCAGGGGTACGCTCAGCAGGATCGTCACCGCGGCGGCAACGGCCCACGGGGATCTGGGCACGGCCCCAGAACCTGTGGCTCCGAGCGCGGTGGGATCAACGGAGTCGACCGACGCCATCGTGGGTTCCTCGTGGGGTCGCTCTCCCCCGGGAGTGCGCTGCGCCAAGTCTGGCCGGCGTGATCAGCGGAGGCATGACGTCCTGTCATCGCCGCGGCTCGGCACGCCCCATACTGCTAGTGCACTTGCCGCGGGGGACCGTCGCGCGGAATGTGGTCTGCTGGCGCGTCCCTTAACGCGCTTTTGCCTCGACATCCCGGCCTAAGATTGGTCGTGACCTCGCCGCCAGGCACCGAGCAGTCCACGACGGTCGTGGAAGGGCGAGACGCTAGTCCGCGTCGCGCGTTCGTCCTTCACGAGACAGCGTTGCTCGTCGATCTGATCGAGCTGACGCTGAACCACGGGCTCTTCGTCGTCAGAGCCGCTCGCGATCTCACGGATGCAGAGGCGATCGTCAACGGGTGGCGCCCGCACATCGGGGTCGTCGACATGGACCACGCTGACAGCGCGGCCTTGATGGAACGCCTCGCGACCCCGAACGCCCTTGCGCGCGACGTCGAGTTGCCGGTGCTCGGCCTCACTCGACGCGGGGATCTGCAGACGAAGCTCAAGGCATTCGATCTGGGCGTCGACGACATCCTGACCGTCCCGTTCTCGCCCGAGGAGCTGCTTGCCCGGTGCATGGTGCTCGCCCGCCGCTCGTCGGGGACCGATCGCCCTCTTATTCCCACGATCACGCTCGGCGAGATCGAGATCGACATCGTCCACCGGGAGGTTCGGGCTGCAACGTCGGTCATCCACCTGAGCGGGATCGAGCAGAGCCTGCTGTATCTGCTGGCGAGTCGCAGCGGCCGCGTCGTCACCAGGGACGAGATCCTCGACGCGATCTGGGGCACCGACTTCGTCGCAGAGAGCAACATCGTCGATCGACACATCCGTAGCCTCCGAATCAAGCTCCAGAACGACTACAAGCACCCCCGTTTCATCGCCACCGTGCCCGGTGTGGGCTACCGCTTCATCCCGACCTTTTCAAATGCGGGATGGGACGCAGGTGCGGGACCGACAGCGAACGACGACTCGTAACACTCCGGGTGTGTGAGGGAGAACGCGACCCTCTGCCGCGACATGACGGCCCGTCATGTCGTCCATCGCGCTATCCGCCAGATTCGTCCGAGGCACTCGCCGCGGGGGACTCGTCTTTGGGGGCCGGGTCCCTCCGCGCGTGCCCGTTTCCAGGACAGCGGCGGGTCGTGCGCTAGTGCGCGTCGGCTGCTTCGTCGTGTCGAGCGGGAAACGATCGATCGCGGTAGACGTACCACGTCTCGAGCATCTCTCCGTCGAGTTCACGTCGTCGTACCCGGACATGTGGGTACAAGGCCTTTAGAGCGTCCTCGAGGGCAGCCGGCGTGGCGTGAGCCAAGGCAGCGACGAGGTTGCCCGCGCGGTCGCAGAACACGTGATCGGCCGATGGAAGGCAGATGAGCACGGGCCGCGGCGCGTGTGAGATCTCGGCGCTACCCTGGTGCATGTTCAGAGGTTAGAGGTACCAGCGAGCCGTCTGTCTCGCTTTTCGCGTCACCCGGCCTTGCACGGCGCTGTCAGCCTCGTAACAGTTCGGAGCCGAGCGGGTCTCGCCTTATCAGGTCAGGTCCGCTTCGGGGTCGAGCTTCGCGATCAGATCGCGTGCCTCGCGTGCGGTCAAGCCGTGCGCGACGCCTGACTCGGTCAGGTCGTGGTACGCGTCGCGAAGTCGCTCACACGCTCGGTCGACCGCAGCACGCTCGGCGCTGCCAGCGTCGAGGGTCCCGGCGAGGCGTTCCGCGCGGCGCCACGCCGCGAGGATCTCCGCGACGAGCGTCTGCACTGCCCCTGCTTCCTCCACTCCGGAAAGCCGCCATCCGATGAAGGTCACAGGGTAGCAGCAGGGTTGCCCCGTCCTGCAGGGTATTGCCTGGGGGAAAGGCAAGGCGGGACGGGGCGTATCACCAGCCTACGCCGGGACGCAACAACGAGCGCCTCGTCCGCCTGTCGATCTCCCCCACGTCACCGATCGAGAGTGGGACGAGGCGCTGATCGGATGGCGGAACATTTCCGCCCCGCTCTACCCGACTCACTGACCGTACCGTCGGCGGGCCTACCCGGTAGCTGCGACCGCGACGCTCGCCTCTCACGGCCGTTGCACGCCCATATCACGTCTGCGGACACGCGGGCGTGAAAGACAAGGCGGCGCCGTGGGCGCCCAGATGCAACCCTGCGCGACCGCACATGACGACCCGTAATGTCGTCGATCGCGCTATCCCCCAGATTCGCGCGACGGCACTCGCTGCGGAGGGAGCCCTCGTTGAGGGGACGCAGGTCCCTCCGCGCGTGCCGCCTTCAGCGGGTAGCGTCTCGCAAGCCGCGCACCTTCCCTCTACGCTCCAGGCGAAGGTCCCCGGGACGCTGAGCGGCCCATTCGACGACCCGCGCGATAAGCCCGTCTTCCTCACGGAGCGCGCTGAGCCATTCTGGTGACCCACGGGGCAAGGTCTGGCGTAACTCGCTCGTCGCCTTCAGAGCGGCGAGATCGGCGACCTGCTGCTCCAGCAACGCTCGTTCTGGCGCTTCCATCCTCCTACCCTGGGGGCCCGATCAGAGCGCGTCATGACGAGGTGTCATGGCTTGGCGCGCTATCCGAGCCGGCGCATCGAACCGCGACGCCTCGCGCCGACGCCCAAGCTCACCCGCGATGGCAGGCTCCCGACGCCCTTGAGGGTTCTGGTGACGTGCGAAAGACCTTCGAACCGCCCCGCCGTCGGGCAAACGATCAGGTTCGTCGTCGCAAGCACCGGCGTCCGGATGCGACCGGCTGTGCTTAGCTCGGGACGGTAGTCAATCAGATATCATCGCCGAGCGGCCAAGAAGCGAAAGTCGGAGCAGGCGCTTCGCCGCCTCGCGGAAGGCAGCACGGACCCCAGGTTATCGAAGCTGAGCGCTGGGCGAGGAGGCTCACGGACTGAAGTGCGGATGGCAGACCTCAAGCCAGGCTGGACGGTGGTCGGAAACGACGGACGGCGCGTGGGCGAGGTTCGGGAAGTCAGCCAGAACTACGTCCTCACCTCCACCGGTATGGCGGCCGACATCTACATTCCCGCATCGGCCATCGCCAATGTCGAGCACGAAGTCGTGCACCTTTCGGTCCCGCAGCGGGATGCGTCGAACATGGGCTGGCAACAGCCACCGCGCGGCGACGATGCCCCAGCGACACCCGAGGCCGACCTGCACCGCCACGTCTGAGGGACGACGTCGAGCACCTCGCTCTTTCGCGGGTGGCGACATCGAGTCGAGCGGCACGATGACCCATCCGAAGCGACGGCCGGTTCGTTCCAACATCGGTCGAAGGGCGTCAGTCGCGCGACTCCGGCAGATTCGATCTAACAACCTCTTCGAACTCCCCTCGGTGTAGGTCGGTGGCCCAGTTACCCGTCGAGTTGATCCTGGTTCGCCAACTCGCCTACGGCCTGGCCGTCCCGACCTTCGTGGTCGATGCAGCGGGCGACCTCGTCTTCGTCAACGAAGCAGCCGAAGCTCTGCTCGGCCTCGATTTCGAGGATGTGGGCCAGGTGTCGTTCGCGGACTGGACGACGGCTTTTGCGTCACGCACCAAGGGGCGCCAACGGGCCGACCCAGCGACCCACCCTCTTGCCGTCGCCATCCGCCAACGTACGCCGGTGCATGGACCGTTGCGCATCGTCGGCCGAGACGGCGTTCTGCGTTCACTCGTGGTGACCGCACTCCCGCTGGAGGGCTCGCGCGGTCAGCTCCTCGGAGGCCTCGCGATGTTCTGGGAGCCGCCGACCCGATGATCGTCCGTCTATGGGGGACCCGCGGGTCGCTCGCCAGCTCCGGCCCGGAGACGGCGGGTTACGGAGGCAATACCGCTTCGGTCGAGATCGTGAATGCGGACGGCAGCATTCTCGCGCTCGATGCCGGTACCGGCATCCGTCGGCTGGGAGCCGCCATCGATCCGTCCGTCGAGCGGCTGGACATCCTCCTGACCCATCTCCATATGGACCACATCCAGGGCCTCGGCTTCTTTGCCCCGTTCTTTCGGCCCACAGGCGAGATCCATGTTTGGGGTCCTGCCTCTGCGACGATGGACCTGCGGTCTCGCCTGACTCGCTATCTCTCGCCGCCGCTCTTCCCGGTCCGGCTCCGCGACCTTGACGCTCGAGTCGTGCTGCACGACGCGCCCGATGAGCCGGTTAACGTCGGCGGGTTCGAAGTCGTTGCCCAGCACGTCATCCATCCGGGCCCCACGGTCGGTTACCGCATCTCCGGCGACGGGGCGAGCGTTGCCTACTTGCCCGATCATGAGCCGGCGCTCGGTGCCCGACACTTTCCCGACGAGCCGCGCTGGACATCCGGCTTCGATCTTGCCGCAGGTGTCGATCTCCTCATCCACGACGGGCAGTACTCGGATCACGAGCGCGCAGGGCGGATCGGCTGGGGCCACAGCTCGGTCAGCGAGGCAGTCACGTTCGCCGAGTTAGCCTCGGTTCGCCGACTCATCCTCTTCCACCACGACCCGTCCCATAGCGATGCCATGCTCGACGAACTGACGGAGACAGCGCGCGTCCGCGGGACCTCGATCGAAGTCGTCGCTGGGCGCGAGGGCGCTCGATACGAGCTAGGGACCGGCGCCCACGGCTAGCCGCGCTCTCTTCGCGTGGGGTCCCGACGAGGGCGCCGCTCGCGCCTTGCTCGGAGGATGTGCCCGCCCCGACGCCCATCCGCGGAAGGGAGTCGGTGATGGCTCTGGTCTGTCCCCGAGCCGAGTCAGATCAGATGTCAGTCGTGGCCGCCGTTCGCCCGCGCGGCTGCGCCAGCTTTCGCCGCGACGTCGGTCCAAAAATCGACCGCTCCCCTCTCGTAACGCAGTCCCATCGGCAGTGTCTCGCCGCGCCAGTGCTCGACGGTCCGCCGGCCGCGCTGAGGTCCTCCAGCGCCCCGTTCGTACCGATCGGCCTCGACGTAGGCGGCGAGCTTCGCCTCGTGGATCGCGAGCCGCCGCTCGGCGAGTCGACGTTTCGCATCATCGGGCGCCAAGTCTGCGAAGAAGAGCTGGAGGAGGCCTGGATCGCGAAGCTCCGTCGGCGCACCCGACGGTGCGTCGAGCCAGGCTCCGAGCGCGGACGAACCCGACGGCGTGATCGCAAAGACGCGTCGACGTCGACCCTCGGTCTCGCGCGTCTCGGTTACCAGGCCGAGCGCAGCCAAGCGGGGCGGCTCGCTGTACAGAAGGGTGTGCGGAAACGACCAGAAGTTCCCGAGCGTGGCTTTCACATGCTGTTCGAGGTCGTACGGCGTCGACGGTCCCTCGCGGGCAAGGAGCCCTAGGACCAGGTACGACGTCGGCGTCAGGCGTTCCGTTGACATGGTACGGAATGTACCATACACTTCGAAGTATTCCGCACTGCCCACAACCGACCAGTTGCCGGGGAAATCCGTACTCGGTGGGCGCCTATCGAGGAGCTCTGATCTGGACTCGCACGGCGGCGCGGATCGAAGAACAGGTGGTTCACCATGACCACAGCGACCCAGAAGATGATCGAGCGTATTCCGCTCGAGGTCATCAACGACGACAAGTTCGAGCTCATCGACGAGATCTATGCGACGGACTACGTCGAGCACACGCCCCAGCCAGGCGTTCCCCCGACGCGCGAAGGCTTCAAGCAGACCGCGATGGCCCTGAAGAAGGCCTTTCCCGACCTCCGCTACAAGATCGAAGACGTGGTCGATGGCGGCGACCGAATCGTGCATCGCCTGACCGCGAGCGGCACCATGAAGGGTGAGTTCGCGGGTATGCCGGCGACCGGGAAGCACGCGACCTGGACGGAGATCCACATCGGACGGGTCGTCAACGGGCGCCTGACCGAGCATTGGGGCGTCATCGACCAGTTGCCCATGCTCATCCAGCTCGGGGTGATCGAGTCACCCCTGCGGGTCCCCGTCACAGCCTAGTCCGGGCTCACCGGCGCCATCCGGGCCGGCCGCCGACCGCATCGAACGCGCCCTCCGGCGACTTCCTGACGCTGTTCGGGGGTCAGGGCGGGGGTCAGACCCACAAATAGACCCCCGGCGGGACCACCGCCGGGGGTCGTTTCGCGCGTGGATTCGTGGTGAGCTCAGAGGCCTTTAGCGCTGCAGGCTGAGGTCCATCGAGCACGACGGCGGTCTGCGACGGCCGGCCGATCATCGTGCGGTTCGCGAGCGCTACCTCCGCACGCGAGCCGAAAACGCTGCCTGCTGCCGACCTGAAGCCGGGCTGCAACCGGCGACCTCCAAGGTCTCGTCACCAAGCACCCACCAAGGGTGTGAGACGGAGGTCATTTGAGACATGGCTAGTCAGGGACAGGCTGTCATCCGGCAGCAGAATCGGTGGCTCGAGCGCTTCGTCATCGCACTGGCGATCGCCGCCATCATGATCACGCTCGGGTGGGGCGCCTTCAGGGCCCTGTCCGCGCCAAGCACGGTGGCTCCGAGCAAGACCACCACCGAGCTCCTTTCCAGGAGCCACGCCTCCCTCGAACAGCGCGCCGGTGAGCGCGGTGCGGCTGCCGCCCAGCCAGAAACGCTGCCGAAGCTACATCCCTACGTGAGCATCCGCGAGCGAGGGATGGAACTCCCGAACGGGACCTTCTGGTCTCCGGCTGTGAACGTGCATCCGCGCGGCCATTCGCGCGGGCGCGACTGAGTCGCCTCCCGCCTACCCGCCGAACGGCCGGCCTCTTGGGGGGCCGGCCGTTCCAAACCGGAAAGGACCCTGTCATGGCCTGTTCGTGCGACTCCTGCTCGTCTCCACGCATCATCAAGACACGCACTGCTATGTTCTGGCGCTGGCGAGCGCAGAGTCGGGGAGAGACTGCCGACCGAGTCATCCCGGCACCGGTCCCCGCCCTTGTTGGACGCGTCAGCCTGCCGCGTGGAAGAACCACGGAGATCGCAGCGTCCCGGACGGGAGCCGAGGCGATCGCGACCGTACACTCCGCCGATGCGTGACGACCCGATGATCCTCGGTATCGTCGTGATGATCGGGACCGTCGCGGTGATCGCCCTCGCCGTCATCGCGTTCCTGATCGTTGTTCCGATCCACCAGCGCGCGCGGTTTCCCGCCCAGAACGTTGACTGCGCCGTCCCGCTGGTCCAGGAGGCCGACGGGAAATCGCTCCACTGCCCGCAGTTCATGCCGTGAAGGACACCGTGGTGAATTTGCGCGGCGGATCCGCCGGGTCGGCCGCGACCTGCCGACCCGCGCGGTGCGCGATCGCGGGCCGCGGTCGCGGAGTGGCTACGCGTGTAGCCTGACGCTTTCGACGTGGAGTCGGGCTGACTCAAGGAGTGGGGTCGTAGGCCAGCGCGAGGTCTCGGACTCCTTCCCGACTGACACAACCGGGCAGTCGGACGGGATGGGCCTGGGAGCTTCAGGGCCGCACAAGGTGACCGCTTCGCCCACCAACCAGTGTCGGGGCGCAGGCCTGCCGACGCCGTTCGCAAGTGACCACCCGACCGCGCAGACGACCGCGATCGTAGCTAGGGCCACGAATACGCGGCTGGCCCTCATCGGTAGTCGATGGGGCGCGGGGCGATTCCATTCGGCGGCTGGGGCGGGATGCCAGCGCACTTGATCTCGCCGTTCGGCCCCGTCGTCTGCGTTCCCCCACAAACGGTGAGGGCGTCTTGCATCTGGGGCGCTGCGAGGAGGAGCGCGACGACGGCCATGATCGCGACGCCTACGAGGAATGTGTAAAGGGCTGGCCGCATGCGATCCCCACTGCCGGACTCACGCGGTGAGGGTCAATCGTCGGGCGAGAGGCCGCAATAGGAAATCCGGGGTTTCCCGCAATCAGTCGTGGTCCGGACGCCAGCTACGCGCCGGGCGGGGCGCAGATACCCTCCATCTCATCCGCTCCCATCGGGAAGCGTGTCCAGCACGGGATGAAGGCCGACGCCTCGCTACCCTGATCGTCCCAGAGGTGGAGGCCGTGGGTGCCGATGGAGTCGATCTGATTGCTCTTCGGGTCGACGCCGATGAATGTCCCGACTGCTTCGACCACCCAGCCCGGGCCACCGTCAGGACTCACTCCCACCCCGTTGGGATTCGTCCCGTCAAGATGTTTCATCTCGTAGAGTTCGCCCGCGCGTAGCAGCTGGATACGGATGATGCGGACCGGTGCGACGGAGCGACCGAGCGTCTTCTCATCGGCCGCGATCGAGGCCAGCATCATCTCGGTAACCTCGGCGGCGGTCCGCGAGCTGTGCACGTCGGGTGGCACGATCGCATTCGGTGTCGTGAACTGCGTGAGCTGCTGGCAGCCCGCGACGAGTAATCCCGCCAGGAGCGCGGCCGAGACGTGCCGGACGATCACGACTCGATGTCACCGGGATAGCGCCGCGGCACACGATCGAGCTCGTGACGGGTCAGGCTACGCCCCAGCGCCCGCCTGCTCTGCTCCTTGGCTCCTGCGAAGAACGCCGTTCGAAATCGCTCATGCAGTCGGCGTCGGTCGTGCGAGCGCTTCGAGTCCTGCATCGGAGTCAAGCCTAGGGAACCATCTGCACGGGGAAATCGGGCGGTGGCGCCCGGTGCTGCATCGGCGTGACTACCCGGATGCCGACGAGGACGAAGCCGGCAAGGATGGCGAGCCCGAGAACGAGGACGGCCGCGCCGAAAGTCCACTCCCTCATGAGCAGAGCGTAAGCGCTGGGTCGACGAACAACTCCACACGCAGAAAGGCCGGAGGTCGTAGACGCCACGAGGCGGCCGCCGCGGAGGGTCGCTCGGTGTCGAGCCTGACGCCTCATGGGCCTCGCCGACGCCATGCTCGGACGGGCTGCCGATCGCTCCGATGCGATCCTCGGCCGGAGGACCGCCGCAAGCTCAAATGGGCACGGCGAGGGGTCAAGGGCCACAGAGAGACCCCCGGCGGGACGATCGCCGGGGGTCGTTTCGTGCGTAAAACGGTGGTGAGCCCGGAAGGACTTGAACCTTCAACCCGCTGATTAAGAGTCAGCTGCTCTGCCATTGAGCTACGGGCCCACGGGCCGTGGATGATACCCCAACGGTCACGCCGACCGGACTCGTCAGTTGAGTACGACCCAGGAAACGAACGTGTCGGCTGGCACGGCCCTGTTCAGGTAGATTCTGATCTTGCCCTTGATCGGGTAGTTCGGACGTGCAGTGGTGACGAACACGCCCGCCCGATAGGTCATCAGCGTCGCGAAACAGAGCGGCGTGCCTTCGAGGCCATAGAACGGCAGGTCGGTCGGGCGAAGGTCGACGTCGACCGTACTCTTCCCCGCGAGCACCTTCGCACGCCCACTCCGCTCCAGGCGCATCTTGCCGCCGACGATGAGCGCGTCGCCGTTGTCGTCGGCGATGAGCCGCAGCACGTTCGCCTTCGAGCCCCACTCGGCGCGCATCACGGTCTCGGTCATCGAGGTGTTCTCGCTTCCGAGCACGACGTCCCCGTCCGAGCCAGCTAGCACGCTCGCTGGCCGGTCGATCGCGGACGCGACCGTCGCGACGGCCGCGCCGGCGGCCGCAGCGAGGACCGCTCGACGGGTGTGTCCGCTGTCGCTCTTGATCATGTCAGGCCTCCAGGGTGGTACGGCTTCACGCCGATGACGCTACAGAAGCGCCGTCATTGCGCCGGCTGACCTCGACTCCCGAGGTCCCCGGGCGTAGCCTGCTCCGAGCGGGTCGTCACGCCCGCCGGGGTTCGAGGGACGCCGATTGCAAGACATCCGCGGGTCGGACGTCGATACACCAGATGTCGAAACCATCGAGGCACCCGTGATCACGACCGACGTCGCGCCGCGGCCGGTGGCGCGCGCCACCTCGAACGTCGCCGAGCTCGTCGCGGAGGCCTTCGACGCGCATGCGCAGCAGCTCAAGGCGTTCGCGATGGCTGCCGTCCGTGACAACGACACCGCGGACGACCTCGTCCAGGAAACATTCCTGCGGTTCGTCCGCCACGTCCGCGGCGGTGGGATGCCGGACAACATCGGCGGCTGGCTCCACCGCGTCTGCGCGAACCTCGTCATCAGCCGTGGGCGACGCGAGACCGTCGCGGCGCGAAAGCAGACGCTCCTCGTCGATCGGTCTGTCGGGACGTCACCCGAGGAGATCGCGGTGCGGTCCGACGAGAGCGAGCGGCTGCGGGTCGCGTTGGCCGAGCTCCCGACGGATGCCCGCACGGCGCTGCTCATGGCAGCCTCGGGGTTCTCCGCATCCGAGATCGGCGAGGCGATCGGCCGGACTGCCAACGCGACGTCGACCTACATCTGCCGCGCTCGGATCCGCCTCCGCGAGGTGCTCTCGCCAGGCGGTGGCGCGCCATGACCGACGACCTCGAGATGAACGATCACGAGACATTCCTGCTGCTGTCGGCGAAGCGGGTGACCGACCCGCTGACCCGCGATGAGGAGGCGCAGCTCGACGCCCATCTCGCCTCATGCCCGGACTGCCGGACGATCGCCGCGGCGATGCGCCGCGATGACGTCCGACTGCGCGCGGCGCTCACGCCGGTGCCGGTCGCGCCTCGAGTGCGCGAGCGGGTCCTCGCCGAAGCATCAGGGTCGCGCCGCCCGATCGGGCGCATCGCCCTGCTCCTGGCTGCGGCGCTCGCGATCGGCGTCATCGGGGTGCCGCTCATCGGCAGCGGCTCTCGTGATCGCGCCGCCTCGGAGATCCCATCGGCATCGATCGCCATCGTCGGACCGTCGGCGACGCCATCACCATCGGTACCGGTTTCCCCGTCGCCCGATCCATCGGCACCGCCGTCGGCTGCTCTCGTCCCGCCCGGGACAGGTCCTTCCGTCAACGCCAACTACACGTATTTCGACCGCATCGATTCCGTGGCCGCGAGGCTGGAGGATGGGAAACCGGCCGGCGAGTGGTGGAGGCAGACCAAGGTCGGCGGCACGACGCAGTCGTATGGGGGTCCGATCACCTGTCTCGTGATCGACGGCGCGGACGCCTGGTTGGCCGGTCCTGCGACGACCGCGACGGACGGGCGGTCGGACCTGGCGATCCTCTTTCGGCTGCACGACGGCGGCCCCGATGGGGACGGCGATAGCGCGCGAGGATATCTCAGCAACCCGGGTCAGACACTGACAACGATGCGGACATGGTGCGAGACGCGGTACACGCCCGCAGCCCTGACGCCCCTCACATCTGGCGACGTCAGCGTCGAAGGCGGCTCCTGATCCATCGACGCCACGGCTTGGCCCGCCGGCGCCGAAGCCCGGAGCTGTGAGCGAACCGCAACACGCCCGGTCCTAACTTTCGGTTCCCGTACCGGAACGCCGTCTTCGGGATCGTGCTCGCGAGCATGCTCCTGCCGGGCGCGGTCACGATCATCCCGACCTACCTGATCTGGCACCAGCTCGGCTTCTACAACACGCTCGTGCCGCTCTGGGCCGGCAACCTGTTCGCGTCGCCGTTCTACATCTTCCTGCTGCGCCAGTTCTTCCTGACGCTGCCGCGCGACCTCTGGGACGCGGCAAAGGTCGACGGCGCGAACCCGCTTCGGATGTGGTGGTCGATCGCGCTTCCGCTGACGCGAGCCGCGCTGGCGGTCGTGTTCGTGTTCGAGCTCAAGGCCTCGTGGACCGACCTCGTCCGGCCGCTGATCTTCCTGCGCGACCTGCCGCTGTTCACCCTGCCGCTCGGGCTGAAAGCGATCATCGACAACCCATCGATCGGCGGCGAGAAGCACTGGGAGCTGCTCGCTGCCGCGGGGGTGATCGTGACGATCCCGATGATCATCGTGTTCTTCGTCGGCCAGCGCTACTTCATCGAGGGCATCGCGACGACCGGGTCGAAGGGGTGACGGCCAGCCGCGCCGGGCCGTGGTGGACGGACACGCGACGCCCCGGCGTACCTGTCTGACGCCGGGGCCCGATCCACGCTAACGACCGTCCCGTTGCGAGTGGTCACCGATAGACTTTTGCCATGACGGACCTCGATCCGGAGCGCCTTGCCGCTGCCAGCCTGACTCCCGCCGACGCCTCTACGCGCGCCTTGTCAGCCGACGAACTCGACCGACTCCGGGTCGGTCTCGATGCGGCCTGGCGCCTCGAAGACGGCCGTCTCGTCCGCGAGTTCCGCTTCCCGACCTTCGCCGCTGCCTTCGCGCTTGCCACACGCGTCGCGCTCCTCGGCGAGGGCGCGAACCATCACCCGACGCTGGAGATCTCCTGGGGCCGACTCGTCGTCACCTGGACGACCGACGCCATCGGCGGCCTGAGCGCGAACGACGTGATCATGGCGGCCAAGGTCGATAGGGTGGTGTCCCGCGGACTGGCGCTCATGGACGGTCGAGCGTCTCCAGCAATCGATCGATGAACGGATGCTGCGTGTCCTTGAGCCGTCCGCGCGCCTCGTCGGGTGAGAACCATTCGACCCGATCGATCTCGGGGATCGTGATGTAGCGCCCGGAGCCTGGCGGCCACGCGAACGGAAACGTGTTGCTTTGGGCCAGGGCCGGGTCGAGGTCGCCCTCGAGCGCCCACGCGACGACGACCTTGCCGCCCTTCTGGGTGATCTCGCCGAGATCGATCGTCGCCCCGTCGGGGGCCGGGTGCCCTGTCTCCTCCTCGAACTCGCGGCGGGCGACGTCCCACGGATCCTCGCCGTCCTCGATCTCGCCCTTGGGTATCGACCAGGCACCGGCATCTCGCTTCGCCCACACCGGGCCACCGGGGTGGGCGAGCAGGATCTCGATGCCGCCATCGGCGGCGCGATAGAGCAGGATTCCGGCGCTGCGCCGGGAGCGTTTCGCCATCTGCCGACGCGCTAGGCCTGGTTGTCGATCTGCGCCCTCTGCAGACGACCACTGAAGTCGACGTAGATCGACTTCCACTCGGTGTAGGTGTCGAGCGCGATGTTCCCGGCCTCTCGATGACCGTTGCCGGTCTCCTTCCAACCGCCGAACGGCAGATGGACCTCGGCGCCCGTCGTGCCGGCGTTGACGTAGACGATGCCGGTCTCGAAATCGCGCATCGCCCGGAACGCGGTGTTCACATCGCTCGTGAAGATGCTCGACGAGAGCCCGTAGCGGGTCTGGTTGAGGGCCATCATCGCCTCGTTGTAGTCGGCCACGGGGATGATCGAGAGGACCGGGCCGAAGATCTCCTCCTGCCCGATCCGGTCCATCGGGCTGACGCCCGCGAAGATCGTCGGCTCGAAGAAGTGGCCGTTCCCGAGCGGGCCGTCCGTCGCGCGGCTGCCGCCGATGACGAGCTCGCCCTCGGATCGCCCGATATCGATGTACGACGCGACCTTGTCGACGGCTGGCGCATTGACCAACGGGCCGACGTCGGTCGCCGGATCGAGCCCGTCGCCCAGCCGGAGACCCTTCGCCCGTGACTCGAGCCGCTGGAGAAGCTGGTCAACGACCGGTCGTTCGACGATGACCCGCGATGCAGCGGTGCAGCGCTGGCCCGTCGTCCCGAAGGCGCTCCAGAGGATGCCGTCGGTCGCGAGGTCGAGGTCGGCGTCGGCGAGGACGACGACGCCGTTCTTCCCGCCGAGCTCGAGCGAGAGCCGCTTGAGACGCTCGCCCGCGCGGAGTGCGATCGACCGGCCGGTCTGCGACGAACCCGTGAACGAGATCACGCCGATGTCGGGGTTCTCGACGATCGCGTCGCCGACCTCACCACCGGTGCCGGTCACCAGGTTGACGACACCGGGCGGGATGCCGGCCTCGGCGAGCAGCTCGACGAGGAGTGTGGCGCAATGGGGTGTGTCGCTCGAGGGCTTGAAGAGGACGACGTTGCCGGTGACGAGCGCGGGCATCATCTTCCAGCACGGGATGGCCATCGGGAAGTTCCACGGCGTGATGATGCCGGCGAACCCGATCGGCTGGCGGATGCTCATCGCCCATTTGTCCGGCAGTTCCGAGGGCACGGTGTCGCCGTGCATCCGGCGCCCTTCGCCGGCCATCAGGAAGGCGATGTCGATGCCCTCCTGGACATCGCCCCGGGCCTCGGCGATGACCTTGCCCATCTCACGCGTCATGGCCTCCGCGAGGCGCTCCTTGTTGTCGGCCATGAGCTGACCGAACCGGTACAGGATCTCGCCCCGCTTCGGCGCCGGTGTCCGCTGCCACATCGGGCGAGCGGCCCACGCGGCGCTGACGGCCATAGCGACGTCCGCCTTGGTCCCCCGCTGGAACCGGCCGATCACGTCACCGTTCGCCGGATTGCGACTTTCGAACGTCTCACCGCTCGTCGAATCGCACCACTCCCCGGCGATGAAGTGATGGAACGTCGGGACGTCGTTCGACGAGGTCTCGGCCGTCGCCTCGGCGGTCTCCGTCATGCCGCGACCCGCTCGAATGCTGCGGCGACGGATCCGCCGCCGCCGAGGCACAACGTGGCGAGGCCGTAGCGGCCCTCACGACGGTCGAGCTCGTGGAGGAGCGTCGCCACGATGCGCGCCCCGCTCGCCCCGATCGGATGGCCGAGCGCGATCGCCCCACCGTTCACGTTGACCTTGTCCCAATCGAAGCCGAGCTCGCGACCATCGGCCAGGGTCTGGGCCGCGAACGCCTCGTTGATCTCGATCAGATCGAAGGCCTCGATGGGCAGCTCGATGCGGTCGAGGAGGCGCTTCACACCTTCGACGGGGGCAAGGAACAGCCACTTCGGGGCGACCTCGGCCTGGGCGTACCCGACGATGCGTGCGAGGGGCTTCAGCCCGAGCCGTTCGACGGCGCGCTCGCTGGCCACCACCGTCGCCGCGGCGCCGTCGGTGATGCCAGGCGCATTGCCGGCGGTCACGGTGCCTTCGGTCGCGTCGCGACGATCCTCACCGGTCGGCAGCGGGAAGACCGGCTTCAGCTTCGCGAGCGCCTCGGCGCTGGTGTCGCGCCGCGGGTTCTCGTCCTCGCTGACGACCGTCTCCCGACCTTTGGCGTCGGTGATCGTGACCGGCGCCATCTCGGCGTCGAACCGCCCGGAGTCGATGGCGTCGATCGCACGCCTGTGGCTCGCGAGCGCGAACGCATCCTGGTCTGCGCGGCTCACCTTGTCCTTGATCGCGACCCGCTCCGCGTGGGTGCCCATGTGGCAGTCCTCGATCGCGCACCACAGGCCGTCGGCGACGGTCGAGTCGATGAGCTTGGCGTCGCCGAGACGAAGCCCGAACCGGGCGCCGGGAAGGACGTAGGGCGCACCGTTCATCGACTCCATGCCGCCGGCGACGATGACCTCGGCGTCACCGGCCTTGATCTCGGCCGCCGCGAGCATGATCGCCTTCAACCCCGAGCCGCAGACCCGGTTGATCGTCGTGGCGCTGGTCGTGTCCGGGAGGCCCGCCTTGAGCGCGGCCTGTCGCGCTGGCGCCTGGCCCGAACCCGCCTGCAGGACCTGCCCCATCAACACGTCATCGAGCTGAGCGGTCGAGGGATCGAGCCCGGCGCGCTCGACCGCAGCCTTGATCGCGATGCCACCGAGCGTGGTGGCCGGGACGCCGCTGAGCGCCCCGCCGAACTTGCCGATCGGCGTCCGCGCGGCGCTCACGATGAAGGTCTCTCCGTTGGGCTGATGCATACGTCGAGGATACGCCGCCCCGCTTGTATCGGCGGTCGGCGGGCTCGGCGCGTCCCGCGCGGACGTGGTCGCCGGGGTCAGCCGCCTGCCGCGCGCCGGAGGACCTCGCCGGCGACGATCTCGCGATGGATCTGGTTGGTGCCCTCGTAGATCTGGGCGCCCTTGGCGTCGCGCATCAGGCGTTCCATGCCCGTTTCCCGGGAGTACCCGCTCGCCCCGAACAGTTGGACGGCATCGGTCGTCACCCGCATCGCGACGTCGGATGCGGTCCATTTCGCCAGCGAGGAGACCTCGGCGAGCGGCTCGCCGCGATCCTTGGCCGCGGCCGCTTCGCGGGTGAGCGCCCGCGCCGCGGCGACCTCGCGCGCCATGTCTGCGACCATGAACCGCAGCCCTTGTTGACCGGCCAACGGCCCACCGAACGCGGTGCGCTCGCCGAGGTAGCGCGCGGCCGCGTCCAACGCGGAACGGGCCAGTCCCACGCACGCCGCGGCGATCGAGATCCGTCCCTCGCCGAGCGCGGATAGCGCGATCTTGTAGCCCTCGCCCTCATCGCCAAGCCGGTTCTCGGCCGGGACTTCGCATCCGTCGAAGATCAGCTCGGCGGCCGGGCACGACCGGATGCCCATCTTCTTCTCGTGCGCGCCGAAGCGGAACCCGCGCATCCCCCTCTCGACGAGGAACGCCGCGATGCCCTTCGACCCTGCCGCCGGGTCGACGGTCGCGAACACGAGGTAGCGCTCCGCCTCGGGGGCGTTCGAGATCCAGATCTTCGTCCCCGACAGCCGGTACGACGAACCGTCGCCGGACGGTTCGGCGCGGGTGCGGATCGTCGAGGCGTCCGACCCGGCATGCGGTTCCGTGAGCGCGAACGCGCCCAGCGCCTCCCCCGCGAGCATCGCCGGCAGCCAGCGTGCCTTCTGTTCCTCGGTCCCCCAGGTCACGACCGGGTACTGCGACAGGATGTGGACGGACAGCGTCACGGCCGATGCCATGTCGGCCGCGCCGAGCTCCTCCATCACGAGCGTCCACGCCAGATACGAGAAGCCCGCTCCGCCGATCGAGGTGGGGAACGGGGCACCGGTCAGTCCGAGTGCACCCATCCCGTCGAAGATCGACCGGTCGAAGCGCTCGGTCTCATCGCGCTTGATGGCCGTCGACGCGACCTCTCGCTGGGCGAACTCCCGTGCCGTGGCCTGAAGGAGTCGCTCCTCCTCGCCAAGGACGGGGACGGCCGCGACCATCAGGACTTGTCCCGCGGGTAGGTGTAGAAGCCCTGCCCGGTCTTCTGACCCAGGTGCCCCGCATCGACGAGATCGACGAGCACCTGCGGCGGCCGCATGTGCTCCAGCCCGAGCCCATCCTCGAGGACGCGCATGATCCCGAGCACGATATCGAGCCCGATGAAGTCCGCGAGCTCGAGCGGGCCCATCGGGTGGTTCAGACCGATGCGCGCGCCGGTGTCGATGTCCTCAGCCGTCCCGACGCCCTGCTCGAAGGCATGCATCGCCTCCGCGAGGAACGGCATGAGGATTCGATTGACGATGAACCCGGGCCGGTCGGCCGACTCGATCACCTGCTTGCCGAGTTCCGCGGCGAGGCCGCGGATCGCCTCGACCGACCCGTCGGCGGTGTCGGAGGACCGGATCAGCTCGACAAGCGGCATCACCGGCACCGGGCTGAAGAAATGCATCCCGACGAACCGCTCGCGGCGCTCGCCGGCGACGGCCTCAGCCAGGCGGCGGATCGCGATCGAGCTCGTGTTCGTCGCGAAGATGGTCGTCGGCGACGCGAGCGCGTCAAGCTCACGCCAGAGCGAGGTCTTGACGCGGAGATCCTCGAAGACCGCTTCGATGACCAGATCGGCGTCCGCGACCGTTGCCGCGTCCGATGTCGGCGTCAGCCGCGCGAGGATGGCGTCGCGCTCCGCGGCCTCGAGTCGGCCCTTGGCGACGGACCGCTCGAGGTTCCCGGCGATCCGGTCGCGACCGGCCTCGGCCCGCGCGAGCTCCGGCTCATACAGCGTCACCTGCTTGCCGATCGCCGCATGCACCTGGGCGATGCCGTGGCCCATCAAGCCTGCGCCCGCGACGAAGACCCGCTCGATCGTCATCGACGGCTAGCGTAGCGCGCCGTCATGCTGGCTCTGCGTGGCGAACGAGCGAATCGCGCCGCATCGCCAGGACGCCGGCGCCGACGGCGGCGATGACCGCGGACACGATCCACGCGCCGGCGAGACCGACCGAGCCGGCAAGGAAGCCGAGCACCGCCGGTGCGATGCCGAACGAGAGGTCGACGAACGCGGTCGTCGTCCCGACGACGCTGCCACGCTCGGTCTCGTCGACCCGCGACACGGCAACGGCCAGCAGTGCCGGGAACAGGAACGCGATCCCGGTCGCGAAGACCGCCGTGCCGAGGTAGACCCCGACGGGATCGCGCACCATCCCGAGGATCGTCATCCCGACGGCCGACCCGACAAGCGCGAACGCCGACAACGGCACCGCTCCGACCTGGTCGGGCAGCCGCACGAAGACGATCCGCAGTGAGACCACGATCAGCGCGTACTCGGCGAGGACCGGCCCTGCGGCGCCCATCCCCAGCGTCCCGAGATACAGCGGCACGAACGCGAGGAACCCGGCCATCCCCCACGTCCCGGCGAGGAGGAGCGACCCCGGCAGAAGGCCGGCCGGGTGGATCAACGGGCTGCGTTGGGGCCGTCCGTCCGGATCCTTCGCGCGGAGGGCGAGCGGGGCTGTCTCCGGCACGAACAGGCTGATCACGGTGGTCGCGGCCGCCATGACCGCTGCGGCGACCCAGACCGCGGTGTAGTCCCGCGCGGCAAGGATCGTCTCGCCAAGGAACGGCCCCAAGGCCAGACCGAGGTAGACCGCCAGCGACCCGACGTTGATCGCCTCGCCTCGACGCTCCGGTGGCGCCATGTCACTGATCGCCGCGACCGCCGACACGAAGAAGAACGCATCGCCGACCCCGAAGATCGCGCGGGCGACGATGAACATCGGCAGCGTCGTCACGAACAGGTGCAGCGCGAGCGCCCCGACCGTCAGGGAGCCGCCCACGATCAACAGCGGGCGCCGTCCGAACCGATCGGATGCCCAACCCACGACCGGGCGCAAGGCCAGGGCCGCGACCGAGAAGACCCCGATCGCGATCCCGACGCCGGCGGGATCCGCGCCAAGCGGTCCGGCCGCGAACCGGGATGACACCGGGAGCACGGTGTTTCCCGCCGTGAAGAACCCGAACGCGGCGATCCAGAGGAGGAGGAACCCGCGGCTGAAGAGCGGCGGGCGGACCGCCGACGTCTCCTTCGTCACGCCTCCGTCCGACCGATCGCCTCGAGGAGGCGGTCTGCCGCCGCGTACGGATCGACACGGTGCTCGGCGACGTCGTCGACCACGCCATCGGCCACCTGGGCGAGGGCCGGATCGCGGAGACGGTCGGCGAGCCGGTCGGCCATGACCGCGCGGATCTGGGCGAGCGCGCGTGCGCGGCGTGGCTCGCTCGCCTCCCCGGTGCTCGCGACCGCTCGGTGACGGTCCAGTGCGGCGAGCAGCTCCGGAACACCCTCGCCCGACGTGGCCGTCGTCACCAGGACCTCAGGACGTTTCGGAGCGGGTCGTCCGGCCGGCGCGTCACCGCGTGCGACCGTCGGGACGAGCATGGCCCGAAGCTGGGCCGCGGTGCGCAGTGCGCCCGGCTTGTCGCCCTTGTTCACCACGACGAGATCGGCGACCTCGAGAAGACCCGCCTTGATCGCCTGGACCTCATCGCCCATCTCGGGCGCCTCGAGGACGACCGTCGTATCGGCGGCGGCGGCGACCTCGACCTCGCTCTGCCCGGTCCCGACCGTCTCGATCAGGACCAGGTCGAAGCCGGACGCGTCGAGGACCGCCGCTGCGGCGGTCGTCGTCGATGCCAGCCCACCGGCGTGGCCGCGCGACGCCATCGAGCGGATGAAGACATCAGCGTCGTCGGCGTACGACTGCATCCGGACGCGGTCGCCCAGCAGCGCCCCGCCCGTGATCGGCGACGAGGGATCGACCGCAACGACCGCGACGGGTCGGCCGGCCTCGCGTACGTTCGCTATCAGCGCCGCGACCAGCGTCGACTTACCGGATCCGGGCGGTCCCGTGATCCCGACGATGTGCGCGCGCCCGGCCTTGGGATAGAGCTCGCGGAGGGCCGTCTCGGCGAGGGAGGTTCGGTTCTCGACCGCCGTCAGCAAGCGAGCGAGGGCGCGACGGTCACCGGCGACGGCGGCGTCGGCGAGTGCTATCGCGCCCTCCGTCGTGGCGCGGTCCGCGGCCCGGGGAGTCCCCGACTCCCCCACCCTAGTCGCGCGGTCGCGCGTTGGCGCGCAGGAAGTCCGCGACCGCCGCGATCGTCGTCCCGGGCCCGAACACCGCGGCGACGCCGGCATCCTTGAGAGCCGCCACGTCGTCGTCGGGGATGATCCCGCCGACGGTGACCAGCACGTCGTCGAGGCCGTTATCGGTGAGCAGTTTCGTGATGCGCGGCACGAGGGTCATGTGGGCGCCGGACAGGATCGAAAGGCCGACGACATCGACGTCCTCCTGGAGCGCCGCCGTCGCGACCATCTCCGGCGTCTGCCGCAGACCCGTGTAGACGACCTCGAACCCCTCGTCGCGCAGACCACGCGCGAGGACCTTGGCGCCGCGGTCGTGGCCGTCGAGGCCGGGCTTCGCGATCAGGACCTTGATGGGTCGGTCGGCCATGTGGCCGATTGTGCCACGCGGGCACCCGCGCTCGACTGGATGGCGGAGCGGCGCTCGGCCGACGAAACGGCCAAGCTCGGGATCGATCGCCCGGCCGGCGCGCCAGCCTGCGCGATCAGCCTTCGAGGGACGTCTTCCGCGCGAGGTGGTCGAGGAATTCCGAGCGTGTGCGGTCGCGTGTACGGAACAACCCAAGGACCGAGGACGTGGTCATGATCGTGCCCGGCTTGCGGACTCCCCGCATGACTGCGCACAGGTGCGTGGCCTCCAGGACGACGCCGACACCCTGCGGCTCCAGTCGCTCCTGGAGGAATTCGGCGATCTGCTGGGTGAGCCGCTCCTGGACCTGCAGCCGCCGGGAGAACATCTCGACCACGCGCGGGATCTTGGACAGCCCGATCACCCGCCCGCGCGGGATGTAGGCCACCGATGCCGTCCCGAAGAACGGCAGCAGGTGGTGCTCACACAGCGAGTAGAACGGGATGTCCTTGACGATCACCATCTCGCTGTAGTCGACGTCGAAGATGGCGTTGTTGATCAGCCGATCCGGATCGACGTGGTACCCCGCGGTCAGCTCGGTGTACATCCGGTGGACACGCTCGGGTGTCCCGACCAGTCCCTGGCGATCGGGGTCCTCGCCGATCTCCTCGAGGATCCGCCGCACCGCCGCCTCGACCCGGCCGTTGTCCGTGTGCGTCTCGCCCTCATGCTCGCGCCCGCGAGAGCCGGTGATGTCGTCGATCGCGACGCTCGTTTCGCCGATCTCGGACTCGATCTCGTCGACGAGCCGACGGACGTTCGGGGGCAGGTCGGTCGGGCTGGACATGGTCGAGGGATGGTACGCCGCCGGAAGGGCACCGGCTTCCCGGGTCAGCCGCCCACACAGATCGAAGGCAGGACCGGCAGATCGATCAGGCACTGCTCGGGCGTCGTCGTCGCGTCCGGCGTCGCCTCGGGGGTGGGCTCCGGCGTCGGTGGTGCCGTCGGCGCAGGCGTCGGTGGTGCCGTCGGCGCAGGCGTCGGCGCTCGCGTGGGAGGTGGTGTCGGCGGCGGTGTCGGAGCGGCCGACGGTCGTGGGGTCGGCCTCGGCGTCGGTGCCGTGGTCGGCCCCGGTGTCGGAGCACGCGTCGGGGTCGGTGTTGCTGTCGCGGTCGGGGGGGTCGGCGGCGTGGCGCCGGGCGTCGTCGTACCGCCGCCTGGCGTGCCGGTCCCTGGGGTGACGCCCGGCGGAGTCGGCCCGCCCCCTGGCGTCAAGCTGCCTGGCGTCGCACCAGTCGTCGAGCCCCCCGACGTCGAACCGCCCGACGCCGAACCGCCCGACGCCGAACCGTTCGATGTCGAACCGTTCGCACCACCGACCCCCGGAGGCGGCACGCCCGGCCCGTTGGCGCCCGGGGTCGCAGCAGGCGTGTCTGGCAACCCGGTCGCTGCGACGCCACCGACCGACCCTGCGGGGGCGACGGCGGAAGGCGACGCGACGGTCGTGGAGGGGCCAGCGGCATTCGGCGCGGACGTCGACAGGACGAACGCCAACACGATGGCGATCACGAGCCCCAAGGCGATCCCGACCGCGGTCTGTCGGTAGATCGGGTCGTAGCGGTCAAGACCGCGGAAGCGCGCGGTTACGCGATCGAGCCTCGGGACACGGTCGATGATGCGATCGAGGACGACCCTCGGATCGGTATGACCGGGGCCGCGCACATGCGTCGAGTTGATAGGTCTCCTCCTGACGAGCCGACGTGGGGCTCGTGACCTCGCTCGAGGATAGGTAGGATGACAGGAAAACGAGGTCGCACTCCCCCGTGAGGGGGATCACAACGACGTGTCGCCGTCTTCCTCGACTGCTCCGGCGGTGCGTCTCCGGCGGGCGAGATAGTCGTGCCAGAACACCCGGGCAGCCACCGATCGCCACGGCCGCCACACCTCACCCAACTTCATGAGGGTCATCGGATCGGGCCGTGCGGAAAGGCCCTTCGCCTGGCCGACGGCCGTCGCCAGCGCGATGTCACCGGTAGGCCATACGTCGGGGCGACCGAGGACCATCAACAGGTAGATCGTCGAGGTCCAGCGGCCGATCCCAGGGACCGCCTCAAGGGCCGTCTGGACAAGGTCGTCGTCGACGGTCTCCAGAGCGTCGAGGTCGAGGCCGCCCTCGAGGATGGCCGCCGCCAGAGCTCGACCGTAGCGGGCCTTCTGGCGGCTGAAGCCGATCGCCAGCAGCTCGCCGTCGCTCAGGCGCAGGAACGCCTGAGGCGTGAGTGGTTCGGTCGCGGCCAGCAGTCGGTCATATGCGGCCTTCGCCGACGCAAGCGAGACCTGCTGCTCGAGGATGATGTGGACGAGGGTGCCGAAGCCCGGTGGTCGATCCCACAGTGGCGGCGGCCCGTAGCGCGCCACGATCCCAGCGATGTCCGGATCCCGCTCGGCGAGTTCAGCGACAGCGCGTTCGAGACCGGGCTGGTCCAGTCGACGGATCAGACGACGGTCCCCTGCTGCGTGAAACCGGCCACCGGCAACGGGTCGAACGGCCGTCCCTCGGCGCCACGCAGCCACGCTCGTGCGTTCTCGCCCAGCGATGGCCGGTGATAGCCGCCCTCCTGAAGGATCACCAGCCGTCGGCCGAGGGCGGCGACCCGACGTCCCACCTCGTGGTAGACGGGCGTCGTGAGGGCGAAGTCGCCGATGGGGTCGAGGCCATACGTATCGAAGCCGAGCGAGACCACGACGATCGAACCCGGTGCCTCACCGATCACCTCGATCGCACGGTCGGTCGCCTCGAGGTAGTCCGCGTCCGTCGCGCCGGCGCGAAGCGGGATGTTGCGGTTCTCGCCCGCCCCCTCCCCTTCCCCGGTCTCCTCAGGATGGCCGAGGAAATACGGGTAGGCACGCTCCGGATCCGCGTGGATCGAGACGTACCGGACGTCACCCCGCCGCCAGAAGATCTGTTGCGTCCCATTGCCGTGGTGGTAGTCGACGTCGAGGATCGCCACGCGCTCGTCCGTCGACGCGGTGATCGCGTGGGCCACGATCGCGGCGTTGTTGAAGAAGCAGTAGCCGCCGTACATCGAGCGTGCGGCGTGATGGCCGGGTGGACGGCACAACCCGTATGCGGCCGGTGCTCCATCGAGCACGAGGTCCATCGTGGTCAGCGCGACATCGATGGCGGCACGTGCGGCGTCGTACGTCCCGGCGACCAGCGGTGCCGCCGAGTCGAGACCCCAGAAGCCGGCCCGACCACCGATGTGTGACGGCTCGCGGCGGAGTCGCGTCAACGCGTCGGGAGACATGCCTTCGAACATCGCGATGTTCGGGTAGGTATCGGCGGACAGGAACGCGCGCGGGATCGCCTGCGCGCGGACCTCCGACCACGCGGACTCGAGGAAGCGGATGAGTCGGGGATGATGCACCGCGGCGATGGGCTCCTCGCCGTGATCCGTCGGATCGACGAAGGCGAATCCTCCGTCGGCCTCGAGCGCCGTCCGGATCAGCTCCGCACGTTCGGCGACTTCGTTCGCCGGGATGGCGACGCCCATGAAGGTCTCGGTGTCGATGTCGTGGGCGAGATGGCGCGGCGAATAGACGACCTGCATCACCCTTCTCCGGTCGGCGGCCGGTGGACGGACATGATCGCGACCGCCACCTCGCCGGGACGGTAGCGCATGAGGTTGTGGCCGTCGTGCGCGAACGTGATGGCCCGGATGGCTGTCCGGCCAGCCGCCTCGCGCGCTGCCGACACGCTGGCGAGCGAACGCGCCCGGGATCGCGTCTCGTCGTCCGCCGCGATGAGCGCCGTGACCGGCGCGTCGATGACAGGCAGGACGTCGAGCGGTTCGTATTCGAACATCGTGCGAACCGTGGCCTCCGTCGCGTGCGGTCGAGCGGACGGGACCACACGGCCGGCATGCGTCTCGACCACCGAGGCCCGTGCCGCCTGCTCCTGATCGCCATCCCAGCTGGCGGGGTCGAACTCGCGCCGGTCGGCGAGGAACGCCGACATGGACCGCATGACCTCGGGCGGCTCGTCGAGTCCGCGCATGAATTCATCGACGTCAAGGCCGGTCGCCTCCTCGAGCGACTCCCAGCCGCCGTCGACGAGCACCAGTCCGGCACACCCCGCGCCTAGGTCCACTGCGGCTTCCGCCGCGGCGATCGCGCCGAACCCGTGCCCCACCACGGCGACACGCTCCCCCGCACCGAGGAGGCCTGATCCCTCGACGACCGCGACGGCATCTTCGCCCTGGATCGCGACGTCGTACGCCCCGTCTTCGGTCGGGGCATCCGACAGACCGTGACCGCGCAGATCCATCGCGACGAAGCGCCGCTCGCCGCGCTCGCCACCGAGCCGTCGAGCGATCGGCGTCCACGCCCACGCCGTGTGACCGATGCCGTGGATCGCAAGGACCGCCGGCCCAGTGGCCTCCGCCGGCCCACCCCAGTCGAGGAAATGGATCCGGACACCGTCGGCGTCGACGATGAAGCCGGCCGGCTGGAGCGTCGTGTCCGGGGCCGGCACGACGGGCGGCGACGGGTCCATCGCACCCTAGGATACGGGCGCTATGGTGAAGCGCCGTCGCGGATCACGAACCGCCCGTCGCGTCGGACCGCGCGCCGGCGCGCGACACCGACGCTTCGAGGACCTCATCGACGAGGCGCTGGCCGCCATCCCGATGCCGTTCGCGGCTGCGCTCGACGAGGTGGCGATCGTCATCGACGACGAGCCCTCATCCGAGCAGCGACGCGAGAGCGAACTGCCTGCGGACGAAACGCTCTATGGGCTGTACGAGGGCGTGGCGCGAACCGAGTACGGGGCGGACTGGATCGTCATCCCCAACCGGATCACGCTGTTCCGCCTGCCGTTGGAAGCCGATTTTCCCGACCCTGACGACCTCGCCGAGGAGGTCCGCATCACCGTCATCCACGAGCTTGCGCACCATCTCGGCATCGACGACGAGCGGCTGGACGATCTCGGCGTCGGCTAGAGCGACTCCTCGCCGGGCAACGTCCCGGCGGCCGCGAGCAGTTCGCCGATCCGGCTCACCTCGACGTTCCCGCCCGACACGACGACGACGACACGCTCGCCGTCGCGGATCGGGACGCTCCCGGAGAGCACGGCGGCAAGGGCGGCCGCACCCGCCGGCTCGACGACCTGCTTGAGCCGCTCGATGGCGAATCGCATCCCCGCCAGGATCGTCGCGTCGTCGAGCAGGACGATCCCATCGAGCAGCCGCTTCGTGATCGCGAGGGTCCAGCGGCCCGCGAACGGCGCCCCCAGACCGTCGGCGACCGACTGCGGCTGGATCGTGACGACCACGTCTCGCGCATGAGCGAGGGTCATGGCATTCGAGCGTTCCGGCTCGACGCCGACGATCCTCGCCTCAGGACGGCGCGCCTTGACGGCGGACGCGACGCCGCTGATCAACCCGCCACCACCGACACCCACGACGACGACGTCGACGTCGGGCACATCCTCGACGATCTCGAGGCCGATCCCGCCGTGGCCGGCGATCACGGCCGGATCGTCGAACGGGTGCACGAACGTGAGGCCCTCGAAGTCGCGGATCCGTTCCATCTCGGCGAACGTATCGCCGACGTGCTCGCCGTGCAGGATCACGCGGGCCCCATAGCCAAGGCACGCGTCGACCTTGGAGCGGACCGCCCCCTCCGGCATCACGACGGTGACGGGCACACCGGCGGCGGCGCCGGCCCACGCATACGCCTGACCGGCATTCCCGGCCGAGAGCGTGATCGCACCTCGCGTACGCGCTTCGTCGGGAAGCGTCGCGATCCGGTTCGTCATCCCGCGTGCCTTGAACGAGCCGGTCTTCTGGAGATGCTCGGCCTTGAGGTAGAGCAACCCATCGGCGAGCTCGACGCCGGTCGCGCGCTCCGTCCAGATGGCGCCGGTCCGGGAGCTCATCAGGGGCGTCCGGTGGACGTACCCATCCAGGCGGCCGGCGGCGTCCTCGATGGCCGACACCGGCACTTCGAGCACGGCGTCGACAGCGGGGCTTTCCGAAAGGGACATGCGGCCGAGTATCGCACGCGGGCCGTGAGCGGCTACGCTCGGCGCATGGCCCGCTTTCGACCTGGGACCCCCGATGACACACGCGCGTGTTTCGACATCTTCGAGACCACCGTCGATGACCTGGGACGCAGGACCGGCGGCAATGCGAACTCGACGGCGGGTGATCCAGCTGCGTTCGATATCCGGCGTCCCCTGTTCGACCACCTCGCTTCGACTGCCGAGCTGTGGTGGATCGCCGAGGACGAGGCGACCGGCCGTCCGGTCGGCTACGCGCGCTCGATCCTGCGCGACGGTGTACGCGAGCTGACGGAGTTCTTCGTCCTTCCCGACGTGCAGTCGGGCGGTATCGGGCGCGGGCTGCTGGAGCGCACGTTCCCGGCGGAGGGTGCGCGCCACCGCGCGATCGTCGCCACGATCGACACCCGTGCCATCGCCCGCTACCTGAAGACCGGTCTCGATGCCCGCCTGCCGATGATCGGGTGGGAGGGCGCGCCTCGCGACGATCCGCTCGCGAGCGACCTGAGCCACGAGCCGATCGACCCCGCGGACCTGCCCGTCGAGGAACTTGGCGCCATCGATGCTGCGATCCTCGACTTCCGGCGCGATGTCGACCATCGATGGCTCGCCACGCAGCGCGAGGGGTGGCTCTATCGCCGCGCCGGAGAGGCCGTCGGGTACGGCTACCACGCGTCGCTTGCGGGCTGGGGTGGTCCCTACGCCGCGCTGTCCGCGAGCGATCTTCCCGTACTCCTGGCCGATGGTGAGGCGGCCGCTGCACGCGCTGGGCACGCCTTCGTCACGTTCGACACGCCCACGGTCGCGCGACGCGCGATCGACCACCTGCTCGCACGAGGCTTTCGGGTCGACCCATTCGTCATGCTGGTGTTCACCGACGGCCCGATCGACCGCCTCGACGGGTACGTCCTGACGTCGCCACCGTTCTTCGCCTGACGCCGTTCCGCCTGACGCCGTTCCGCCTGACGCCGTTCCGGCCGCGCGCTACGCTCGGGCTGGCCCTACTTGCGTGTTTGCGCAAACACTGATAGAGTAGCACGCGTGTTGGACACCCTGCCGGTCTCGGCCGAGTTCGATCGCGAGCGTTATGCCGCGGTCGGCCGGGCACTCGCAGACCCCAAACGCCTGTGTGTCCTCGAGTCGCTCGCTATCGGCGAGCTCTCGGTCAGCGACCTCAGCACCCGGGTCGGATGCCAGGTGCCCAACATGAGCCAGCACCTTGCTGTGCTCCGCCGTGCTGGCCTGGTGACGAGCCGGCGCGACGGCAACACCATCCTGTATCGCCTCGCGGACGATCGCGTCCTCGAGGCTTATCGACTCATCCAAGACATCGCCCGCTAGGCCCCACCGACGCGGGACTCGCCTCCGAGCGAGAGGAGAACAGGACACATGGCGGAGATCAAGCACGCGACCGATACGAACTTCGAGGAGCTCGTGCTCAAGGCGGAGCGACCGGTCGTGGTCGACTTCTGGGCCGCGTGGTGCGGGCCGTGCAAGATGGTCGCCCCCGAGATGGAGAAGCTCGCCGAGAAGTACGACGGCGCCGTCGACGTCGTAAAGGTCGATGTCGACGCCAACCCGCGCATCTCACAGGCGTTCAACATCATGAGCATCCCGACCATCGCCTTCTTCAAGCCGGGCGCCCAGCCGCAGGGCGTGGTCGGGTTCCGGCCGCTCGAGCAGCTCGAGCAGCAGTTCGGCCTCACGGAGTTCGCGGCGGCCGCGACCACCGAATAACCCACCTGCCCCGTCCCAAGGGAGCCCAACGACCCCGGTCTTCGGACCGGGGTCGCCTTGTTTTCCGATAGCTTGGGCACGCCTAAAGGCCCGGGCCGGTAAGCCTCCGATGGCCTGAAAGGAACCAGGCGCGAGCCCGGTCGTACACGTGCCGGTCGACGACCTTCGGCGTCATCTCGACCCAGCCATCGCCGCGCCGTGACCGTTTGACATCCGGGGTGCGAGCGGCCGCATTCGCGACGATCGCATCGAGCAGGAACGAGGCGGTCGACCCATCGGCGGACAGCCGCGCGAACACGGTCCCACCCAGCGACCAGGCGGTCGCTCCGTCATCGTCGGTCCCGACATCGACGCCTGGCGTCTCAGCCGCCGACCCCTCCAGGATCTCGCGGAGGGTCACCCCCGAGCGACGGCGAGGATCGCCGCGAGGTCATCCGTGTGATCGGCGTAGTGAGCGATCGTCTCGTCGTGGAACGACTTGAGATGTCGTGGGTGCTTCACCCACCGCGTCTCGGGAACGACCGTCAGGTACCCGCGCAGCTCCCCAGGTTGGGTCCGAAATCGGTCGCGGAGCTCGCTCATCGGGATCGCGGCCCAGGTCTGGGTGATCTCGTCGTTGACGACTTCGCCCCCGCGGGTGTCCCAATCAGCGTCGACTCGCGCGATCGTCGCGCTCGTCTCGCCGACGGCGAGCTCCTTGGCAGCGTCGAGCGAGACGCCCTGCCAGGCGAGCATGTGGGCCATCAGGTCACGACCGGACCACCCGTGCGCGGCCTCGATCGGCAGATCGAGCTGCTCGTCGGTCAGATCCGCGAGCGCTTCGTACGGGGCCCACGCGTCACGTTCCTCTTCGAGGAATTCCATCGCATCGAGGTACATGCGGGGATGGTAGTCGGACTGCGGGCCGGTCACTGGCCAGGGCGCGGTCTGTGGAAGGTGACGGCACGATGCAGACTCGGCGGGCGGGATCGCGCGAAGCCGCTCAGCGGCCTCCTCCGGCAGGAGATCGCGCTGCGGTTCCGCGAGGAGCTCGTAGCCGACCATGAACTTGCGGACGCTTGCGGACCTGAGCAGAGGGGGGTAGACATGCGCGTGGAGCTGCCAGGCCTCAGCCGCCTTTTCGGCGGCGTCGGCCGCGCCCCTATCGAACGGCGCCCCATGCCATCCCATCGAGTACGGGAACGGCACCCCGAACAACCCGTCGTAGCGACGCACGAGGTCCTGAAGGACCGCCGCGAGCTCGTCGCGTGCGCCCTCGCTCACGCCGGTCAGCCGAGTCGTGGGTTCACGGGCGATGAGCAGTGTCTCGAACGGCCAGACCGCCCAGAACGGGACGACGACGAGCCAGGACGATGACTTCGCCACGACCCGCGGTCCCTCAGCCTCGAGATCCGCGATATCGAGGAGGAGACGTCGCCCGGTCCGACCGAGGTGTGCGCGCTGGGTCGCATCCTCCTTCGCAGGCGCGCCCGGGAGCTTCGATCCCGCCCAGATCTGGCCGTGCGGGTGTGGATTCGACGCCCCCATCGCCTCGCCGCGGTTCTCGAACACCTGCACCCACCGCCACCGTCGCCCAAGTTCGGCGGTCTGCTCTGCCCACGCATCGATGACGCGCCGGACAGCGGCAGTGTCCATGTCCCCGAGCGACAGGTCGTGCCGCGGGGAGAAGCAGACGACCCGGCACGTTCCCGGCTCGCCGACCGCCCGGAGCAGCCCGCCGTCATCCTCCCAGGTCGCCTCCGGCGTCGCCGGTCGAAGTGCGGCGAAGTCGTTGGTGAACACGAACGTCTCGTCGTACGCCGGGTTCCGCTCGCCGGCGGCGCGGACGTTCCCAGGACAGAGGTAGCAGTCGGGGTCATAGGACGGCCGCGTATCGCCGACCGCGGCTTCGACGCTTCCCTGCCAAGGCCGTGCGTCCCGGCCCGGGGATACCAGCACCCACTCGTCGCGAAGCGGATCCCAGCGCCGGTGGGGCTCGCTGAACAGCAGTGGCGGGTCAGTGCCAGCCATCGATCCGCCTCGCGCCCAGCGACGGCGCCACTTCGAAGACGTGGGGCGTGAGCCTCGTCCGTGCGGAGTATCGCGTGTAGATCGCGTCGGACAGGGGCTCGATCGCGTCCCGACGCACGAGGTTGACCGTACACCCACCGAACCCGGCGCCCGTGAGGCGCGCTCCATACACGCCGTCGACGTCCATCGCGATCTCGACGAGCGCGTCGAGCTCCCTGCTGCTCACCTCGTAGAGGTCGCGCAGCGACGCATGGCTCGCCAGAAGGAGCGCGCCGACACGCGCCTCGTCGGCTGCCTCGAAGGCCGCCGCCGCCTCCAGCACGCGGGCGTCCTCTTCGACGACGTGCTCCGCGCGACGCGCGAGAACCGGCTCGAGCGCGCCATCGTCGGCGAGCATCGCCGGCGTGACGTCGCGGAGGCTGCGGACCTCGGGTTGTGTCCGGGCGATCGCCGCGACCGCCGCGTCGCATTGCGCACGTCGCTCGTTATAGGCCGTCGAGTCGAGACGACGCGGCGAGCCGGAATCCGCGACGACGAGGGCGACGTCATCGAGCGCCATCGTGACGGGACGGTACGCGAGCGAGCGACAGTCGAGGAGCAGCGCCGCACCTTCCCGCCCATGCGCCGACGCAAACGGGTCCATCAGGCCCGACTGCACGCCCAGGTACCCGTTCTCCGCACGCTGGGCGACGTGAGCGAGTCGCATCCGCTCGGACGTCGGGTCGCGGCCGGCCGCGAGAGCCAGCGCCGACGCGAGCTCGAGCGCCGCCGAGCTGGACAAGCCGGCCCCCTGCGGCAGGTCCGAGCCGATCACCGCGCAAAACCCGTGCGTGTCGAGGCCGGCTTCGGCCATCGCCCACGCCGTGCCGCGGATGTAGTCCATCCAGTGGCCGCTCCGAGGGCCGATCGCGTCAAGGTCGAAGGACGCGGTATCGCCCGTGTCGGCGAGCGTCACGGTGACGTCTCGGCCATCGGTCGGGACGAAGACGAGCGTGATCCCCCGGTCGATCGCGATCGGCAGCACGTAGCCCTCGTTGTAGTCGGTGTGCTCGCCGATCAGGTTGACGCGACCGGGCGCATGGACGGCAACGATGGATCCCGGATCCGCGGCGGCGATCGATTCCCGCGCGATCAGGCGGTGTGCCAATCCGCCGGGCTCGATCATCCCGCCCGATCCAGACGCTCGAAATACGGCAGGCGCTCGAGCGGCGCGGCGACGCTCCGGACCCACGCTGCGCCGGCGTGCTCGCGGCCCTCGTCGTCGCGCCACCTCCCGGCGGGGAGGTACACATCGCGTGCCCGCGCGCCGGGCTCGACGACCGGCGCCACCAGCCAGCGGTCGCCCAGCACGAACTCGTCCCAGATCGTCTCCGCCGCGCGGTCGTCGGGGAACTCGTAGACGAGCGCTCGAACGATCGGTGCCCCCGTGTCGACGGCCTCGGCGGCAAGTCGTTCGATCTCGGGACTGAAGCGGATATGCAGCTCGGCAGCCTCGCGCACGAGCCGCGTCACTTCAGGCCCGCGGTCCCATGGCGCGACCGAGAACTGCATCTGCGGCAGCAGCGCGTTCACCTGCGCCCAGCGAACGAGCAGCTCGTCCTCCGCCTGCTGTCCACCGTACTCGTTGCCACCGATCATGTCCGCCAGCACGAACGGATAGCCGATCAGCCCGAACGTCAGCGCCTGGGTCAGCACGGCCTGCAGGCCGTTGCCGAGCCCCCACTCGCTGTGCTTGTCCCATTCCCGGAGCAGGACGGTGCCGCGCTGGTTCCGCCACCCCGTCCTGACGTCGCTACCCGGAAAGCGCCGGCTGGCGAAGTCGGCGTAGCGGTGCGAATAGTCGTTCGGGGCGATGTCACCGGACGTCAGGCCGTCCGCGGGCAGATAGCACGCCTCTCCCGCGTCGAACTTGAAGCCATCGAGTCCGGTCTCGCGCTGGAGCCGTTCGAGGCGCTCGCCGAACCACGCCTCCGCCCGCGGGTGGCTGATGTCGATGAGGTACGCCGGGTCGTGCCACCACGTGACGACGTGCGGCTCACCGCTCGGCCGCCGCACGACATACCCCTCGCCAACGGCGTCTTGCGCGACGCTGGCCGTGGGGTCGATGAACGGGACGACCCACGTTGTGACCTGGATACCGTGAGCGTGAAGGTCGTCGATCATCCCGCGCGGATCGGGGAACCGCTCGGGGTCGAACGCGAGCTCGCCGTACTCCATCTGCCACTTGTCGTCGATCTCAAGGGCGCCGATGGGGAGACCGGCGGCCTGGATCTCATCGACGAAATGGAGGCACGCCTCCTGGTCGATCGCCTCCTTGAAGCGAGCCCACGTCGTCCAGATGGGCAGCGTGAGCGAACCCGCCGGTGGCGCCGCGACGGGCTTGCCGGCACGGGCGACGAACCGCCGATGGGCGTCGCGGAGTGACTCGCCGACCAGCATGGTGATGCGCAGGCGGTCGCCCGCGAAACGAAGGATCAGGCGGCCGTCGCCACCGACGGCGTCGACGGTGAACGGTCGCTGGTTCGCCGGGGCGTGGACGCTCAGCGCCGGTTCCCAGACCGGGACGGTGGCATCGTCCGGCGGTCGGTTCAGGCTGACGGTCGTGACCTCCGGGTCACCCGGCGCTACCCACACCGCTATCCCGGTGGCGCTGAACCACACAGGCTCGAGGACGTTGCCGACACCGGAGATCCCGTTGTCCCACGTCAGGAACGGTGACCGCTGGAGCGCCACTTCCTCGAGCGGCCAGCGCTGGTGGAGCAGCTCGCCCATGCCGTACCAGTGCCGCCCGCTGCTGAGCTCGACCGACAGCTCGATCTGGTCGGCTTCGTCCGCGCTCGCCTCGATGATGATGCCGTCCTCGTCGGGTCGGAGGTCGACCGTCGCCGTGCGAGCCTCCTCGTCGCGCCAGCCGACGCACGTCGGCGTGGTACCGCGCAACACGACCTCGCCCGCGCGCGTCACGAGCAGTTCGCCGTCCTCCCTGATCTCCGCTGTCACCGAGCCGGCGGACACCGCTACGTGTCGCTCGAGCCGTCCATCGTCCGAGGCCATCACCGCATAGTCTGCGGCGATGGACGAACGAACGGGCGGGCGCGTCCTCGGCATCGGCGAGCTGTTGTGGGACCTCTTCCCCGACGGTCCGAGGCTCGGCGGCGCACCGTTCAACGTCGTCGCCAACGTCCGCCGGCTCGGTCACGCGGCGGCATTCGTCACGGCGGTCGGCGACGACGACCTGGGGCGCGCGGCCCTCGCAGCGACCGAGGGGCTCGGTGTCGAGGCGACGTTCATCAGCGTCGCGCGAGACCTCCCCACCGGTACCGTCGAGGTCGCGACCGACCCCGTCGAGGGACATCGGTTCACGATCGGCTCGCCCTCGGCATACGAGGCGATCGGGGATGGCGATCCGCTCCTCGCGCGGCTGACGGAGTGGGCACCGGATGCCCTCGTCTTCGGCACGCTCGCGCAGCGATCCAGCAGCACCCGCGAGCTGACCCATCGCGTCGCGACCCACATCCGCCCAGCGCACCGCCTGTACGACATCAACCTGCGCGAAGGCTGCTGGACGTCCGACCTCGTCGTCGACCTCCTCGGCGACGCGACGGTCGTGAAGCTGAACGAGACCGAGGCCGGCGTCGTCGCCGAGCTCCTCGGGACGACCATCGCGCCTCAGGCGCTCGGGACGAGGCTCGCGTCGCGCTACGACGTACAGGCGGTATGCATCACGCGCGGGGCCGACGGAGCGACGCTCTGGATCGATGGCGAGGAGCACACCGTCGCCGGGATCCCGACGCGGACCGCGGACAGCGTCGGTGCCGGCGACGCCTTCGCTGCCGGCCTGCTGCACGGCCTGCTCGACGGGACGCCGCCTGCCGAGGCACTCGCGTTCGCGAACCGACTCGGTGCCCTTGTCGCATCCCGTCCGGGGGCGATCCCCGAGTGGCGGGCCGACGAGCTCGGCCGACCCTAGACCGCTACGGGCTCGCGGTACTCCCCGAACACGCCCCGCAGCACGCCACACATCTCGCCGAGCGTCGCGTACGCCGCGGCCGCCCGGATGAAGTGCGGCATCAGGTTCGTCTCGCTCGAGCCTGGTCGGGACGCCGCGTCGCGGAGACCGGCGAGAGCGCCTTCTACCGCGGAAGCGTCACGCTCCCGCCGCGTCCGCTCGAGACGGGCCATCTGGCGCTCCAACGACCCCTCCGGCACCTCGAGCACCGGAACGATCGTCTCCTCGCTCTCGTCGACATAGGCATTGACCCCGACGATCCGCCGCTCGCCGGCATCGAGCTCGCGCTGGTAGCGGTAGGCCGCATCCGCGATCTCGCGCTGGGGATAGCCCTCCGCGATCGCGGCGACCATGCCGCCGCGTCGGTCGATCTCGTCGAGGTAGCGCAGGACCTGGCGTTCGGTCTCGTCGGTCAGCGCCTCGACGAACCACGAGCCGCCCAGCGGGTCGACGGTCGCATCGACCCCGCTCTCCTCGGCGATGACGTGCTGCTGGCGAAGGGCCAGCAAGGCTGCCTCGGCCGTCGGCACGGCGAGGGCCTCGTCATAGGCGTCGGTGTGGAGCGACTGCGTCCCGCCGAGCACGCCCGCCAGCGCCTGGAGGGCGACGCGGGTCAGGTTGTTGAGCGGCTGCTGCGACGTGAGCGAGACGCCAGCCGTCTGGGTGTGGAAGCGCATCCAGGCGGAGCGTTCGTTCTCGGCGCCGTATCGCTTGGTCATGAGGTCGTGCCAGATGCGGCGGCTGGCGCGGAACTTCGCGATCTCCTCGAAGAAGTCCGAATGCGAGTTGAAGAAGAACGACAGGCGTGGAGCGAAATCGTCGACCCGCAGGCCCCGCCGGAGCGCGTCCTCGACGTAGGCCATCCCGTCCGCGATCGTGAACGCCAGCTCCTGGACGGCCGTCGAACCGGCTTCCCGGATGTGGTAGCCGCTGATCGAGATCGTGTTCCAACGCGGGAGCTCGCGGGTGCCGAACTCGATCGTGTCGGTGACCAACCGCATCGACGGTTCTGGCGGGAACAGGAACTCCTTCTGGGCGATGAACTCCTTGAGGATGTCGTTCTGGAGCGTGCCCTCCAGCCGCTCGCGCGGGACACCGGCCTTCTCGGCCGCAACGATGTACATCGCCCAGATCGGCGCCGCCGGCGAGTTGATCGTCATCGAGGTCGACACCTTGTCGAGCGGCAGACCGGCGAGCAGGACCTCCATGTCGGCGAGGCTGCTGACGCCGACCCCGCACGTCCCGAACTCGCCCTCGGCCTCGGGGTCGTCGGTGTCGTAGCCGTACAACGTCGGCATGTCATAGGCGATCGACAGCCCGGTCTGCCCCGCGGCGAGCAGCTGGTGGAAGCGCTGATTCGTGTCCTCGGCGGAGCCGAAGCCGGCGAACATCCGCATCGTCCAGAGCCGGCTCCGGTATCCGGTCGGGTGGATGCCGCGCGTGAAGGGCGGCTCACCCGGCAGGCCGATCCGCTCCTCGGCATCGGCTCCGAGTGACCACGGGCCGTACAGCCGCTCGATCGGCATGTCGCTCATCGTCGAGAACGACGGCTTGCGCTCTGGAGCGCGCTCGAGCGCGCGATCGAGTCGCTCGCGTTCCCAGTCGCGCCGCCGGTCGCTCATGCGGCCGACTCTAGCACCGGCCCTGGTCAGGCCCCGGCGAAGGCGTCGACGGCCGACTGGACCTTCGGATCAGGCAGGTCGTTGGTGATCACGACATTGACGACGTCGGGCGTCGCCGACGGCCAGACCACGACGGTCTGCACCCGGTCACCCGTCATCGTGTCGAGTCGGTGGCCCGAGCGTCCGGAGATCTCGGGGGTCGAGACACCCGTGATCGTCGTGCGGTTCGCGCCCTGCGCACTCGCGCCGTAGAAGTCCGCGACTTGATCGGCCGTCAAGCCTGGAGCCTGGAAGACGACGAGCGCTACGGCCCGATACTGGCCCAGGTCCCACGTGCCGCCCGCGAAGCGGACCTCGTCGAAGCCGGCCTTCGCCAGGGCGCCGAGGCTATCCGGGTCGCAGTGCCGACCCGAGTCGAGCGTATCCGGAGCGCGGCCCTCGTAGCTCGTCGGGATGCGCTTCTCGAGGTCGGGATACGCGCCGGCGACCCGTCCTTCAGCCGGGCAACCCGCCGCGACGTCGAACGATGCCGCGGCTCCACTGCCGCACGCGGCGACCGTCGCGACGAGAACGGCGAGCACGAACAGAGCGCGGCCGGACGTGCGGCGGCGGGGCACCGTGGGTCGTCGGGTCACGCCCAAAGCGTACCGGCGGCTGGCGGGCGGTGCGTTCTGGCACCTGGTACGGGCGTCCCACGGATGGTGCGCGGGTGCGCCCGACCATCGACCTGCCGACCACGGGACGAGGGTGCCATTGCCCTGCGCGGTGGCCTGGCCCAGCATGTCGACCAAGCCGACCTGCGATCGAACCGGGGACAGCACCTGGGGCGTCGGTCACGGAACGGGGAACGGACGCTCACTCGAGGAGGTTCGAGGGAGGGATCCCGGGCCCCGATCACGAGCCGAGTAACCGGATCATCGGCCATCAGGCCCGTAAGACCGTTGGGTTGGCAGCACTGATCGGAATATCGCCTGATCGCCTTCCGGACTATCCCGGGGGGCGATCATCGTTTTCGCGCGATCATCGTATTTCTGGCCGGTGACGTGAGCGAGGCGTGAGCCGGCGAGTCGATCAGGCGGAGCGGGTCGCGTGCGCTGGCGCGGGATGCGAGCGTCGACCGACGCCTCGGGAGTCGAGGTCCCCCTGGACGACGCGCGCCGCGGCCACTAGGTCAGGATCGCGGGTCACGGTGGTGGCGACCCAATCGATGTACGACGGTTCGAAGGCAGCGATCTGGCCGAGCGTGTGCCCATGGAACTTGCCGAACTCGATCACGTGCTCACGAGCTCGATCGAGGGGCGGCGGCTTGGGCCGACGGAAATTCCTGATCCGGCCACGTTCGAGCGGGCCGGTCGGCGTCGAGGCGCGCGGCGCCTCATTTCCCCGACGCTCGGCACGAAGCGGTGGCTGGCCTCGGAGGCCTTCACCGGCGCCGGGGTACGGGCCCGCCTTCGCCCTCGGGGTCGTCTGGTTGCGCGGACGGTACGTGGCGGTCGTGTCGACGCGGCCGGTGACCGGCCTCGTCGGCCGCGGAGCCGGTGGACCACCACGACGACTCGACGCGCCGCCCACATCGGCCGCGGGTCCTCGCTCCGACTCAGCGCCCTGCAGATCGCGGATGAGCGCGGCGTACGCGTCATTGATCTCGGCCATCTGCCGGGTGGCGACCCTCGAGGCGGCCGGATCGTCGCCGGTCAGGTCGGGGTGATGGGCCCGAGCGAGCTTCCGCCAGGCGGCCTTGATGTGCGCCGCATCCGCCCCACGAACGACGCCGAGCACCTCGTGCGGATCCCGTTTGGCCACGCACGCAGTGTACCGATGAGGGCGCAGGCGGAACGATGTCTGACCCGGTCGCTTGACAGTCCGTCGTGGGTGCCGTCCCCTACCACGTGATGGGTCTTGTGACGCGCGCCGGCCTCGCGGCTGCCATCGCGGCGGCGCAAGTCGGGCTCGCCTACCGCTTCGCGCTCGCGTATCGCGCGCGTGCCGGGTACCCGCGCCGGTTCCCGCCGACCATGTCGCCGGCCGATCTCGGGCTACCGTATGAGACGCTGGCCGTACCCTCCGGCGGCGTCGACCTTCCCGCCTGGTTCATCCCGGCCGGGTCGGGCCAGCCTGGCCCGGGCGTCGTACTCGTCCACGGGTGGGAGTCGGCCCGGGATCGGACCCTGCCCCTCGCACTCTTCCTTCATGCGGCCGGGTTCCACTGCCTCACGATCGATATCCGCGGTCACGGCGCGAATCCCGCAGAGACGATGCCGTTGACTGCGGGCGAGTTCGGCCTCGATGCGCTCGCGGCGTTCCAGGCACTCCTCACTCGCCCCGAGGTGACGAGCGGCGCGATCCTCGGGCATTCGATGGGCGCGATCGGGGCACTCCTCGCCGGGGCTGCGGACCCCCGCGTCGCCGCCGTGGTCGCAACGTCCGCGCCAGCTGACCCGTACCGGCTCACGCGGCAGACGTTCCGCTTGGCCCGCCTCCCGATCCCCGATCCGATCGCCTATCCCCTCGCCTGGCTGACGACGCACGTCTACCTGCGGCCCCGGCGGCACGTCGTCGCCGATATCAGCGCGACCGCCGCGGTCGCGCGGTATGCGGGGCCGATCCTGCTGATCCACGGCGATGACGATGACGTCGTCCCGGTCGGGCACCTCTCCCGACTCGCAGCGGCCGCCAGACGGTCACGGGCCGGCGATCCGGATGCGGCGCCGGTCGAGACGTTGGTGATCGCCGGCGGCCAGCACTCGTGGCTCTACGAGGACGCGCGCTACCGGGCGGAGGTCGCTCGGTTCCTCGCGGCACATCTCGAAGGATCGATCGCACCACTGCACGCGGCGTCGCTCGCCGCGGCGACGCCTTGCGAGCGGGTCCCCGCCGCGGAAGAGCGGCTGTCGGCGGTCGACGAGCTGCCCGGCGGCTTCCGGACGCTCGTCCGGGTGGCGCTCCCCGGCGCGACCAAGCGGGTCGAGATCGACGCACTCGCCACCGCCGACGAACCGGGGCTCGGGTGACGATGGGGTCGATGTCCGTCTGGGACGCCGTCTCGTCGAGGCGGGTCGTCCGACGGTTCGCGGACCGGCCCCTCGAGGACGAGCATCTCGAGCGGATCCTGCGGGCGGGCCGGCGGGCGAACAGCTCGAAGAACCAGCAGCGCTGGGCGTTCATCGTGTGTCGCGAGCGCGGTCACCTGCGCGAGCTGGCGGAGGTCGGACCGTGGGCCGGGCACCTGGCGGGAGCGGCCGCGGGCGTCGCGCTCGTGACGCCCGATCCCGCTCGAACGGGCGTACCGCTGTCCGTGATGTTCGACCTCGGGATGGCGGCCGACTCGATGATCCTCACCGCGTGGGAGCTGGGGATCGGCAGCGTGCCCGCGACGGTCTACGAACAGGATCTGGCGCGGAGGCTACTCGGCTATCCGGAGGACCACCACTGCGAGTTCCTGCTGTCGTTCGGGTATCCGCTCGACCCCGACGAACTCACGCGTCCGTTAAAGGCCGCCGGCCGCCGGCCGCTCGACAACATCGTCCACGAGGAGCGTTGGTAGGGCGATACGGATCGGACGGTCATCCCGTGACTGAACCAGCGATCGAGCGCCCGAAAGCGCGGCTTTATCGCTTCGTCCGGTCAGCAGGTGACTGGATGAGCCATCGAAGGGTCGCCGACGTGGTCCAGCGGTCCGTTCGGTCACCCGGTGATCGAACCGGTTCCACGAGCGCGCCACCGTCGCGCGCCCCCCGCCCGTCCCAGGGCTACTGCCAGCGGAACGTCCGCGACGCGACGAAGAAGCAGCCGACGAGCCACGCGGCGAGGACCGCGGCGCAGACGTACAACGGCGCGAACGCGGCCCCGCCGACCATCACCTGCCGTAGAGCGTCGGCCAGGTAGGTGAGCGGGATCAACCGCGCGATCGTCTGCAGGAAGTCGGGCATCGACGCGATCGGGAAGAACGTCCCGGACAGGAACATCATCGGGAACTGCACGACGCTGGTCATGCCGTTGGCCGCGTCCTCGGTCTTCGCGAACGATGCGATCACGTACCCCAGCGCCAGGAATGCCATCGCGCCGAGCGCCACGAACGCCATCGCCAGCAGCAGCGATCCGGTGATCTCGACGTTGAATGCCGCCACGCCGACGCCGACGATGATCACGGTCTGGACGAGCGCGATGAGGAGGCGCATCAGCACGTTGGACCCGACCAGCTGCCAGCGCTTGAGCGGGGTCGCCGCGAGCCGTTTGAGGATCAGCTTCTCGCGGTCGGCGACGAGCGGGATCGCGGCGAAGATGCCGACCTGCATCACCGACAGCCCGAGGATGCTCGGCACGAAGTAGCTGATGAAGTTGAGGTTCTCGGTCTGCAGGGTCTCCGCCTGCGGCACGACCAGGGGCGGCCGCCCGCCGAGGTTCACGACTCCGAGCACGGCCCCGACCGCCTGGTATACCGAGGCGACGAGGTTCGAACGCGAGGGATCCGTGAAGACGACGATCGACGTCGGCCCGCCGCTGCCGGCTGCGCCCGCCGTCACACCCTCGCCGTACCCCGCCGGCACGACGATGACGGCGTCGACGTCGCCCTGGCGCATCTTCGCGAGCGCGTCGTCCTTCGATGCGTCGACGACGTCCGTGCCCGCCTGCGCCGTGAACGCCTCGCGCAGCTGAGTCGCGGCTGGCGACGTGTCCTGGTCGGCCCAGCCGAGCTTGAGTCGACTCTGGCTGCCGCCCTGGAAGATGAACCCGAACATGAAGATGAAGATCAACGGAAAGGCGAGCGTCCAGAACAAGGCGGCCCGGTCCCGGGTATAGCTCCGGATGTTCGCGCGGGTGAGAGCGAACAGCGCCGACATCGATCGTCAGTCTCGCAACGCGCGGCCGGTCAGGTCCAGGAAGACGTCCTCGAGCGTCGCGCGGCGGATGCCGAGGTTCTGCGGTTCGAGCCCACGCGAGTCGGCGAGGTCGAGCAGCCCGCCGATCGTCCGTCCCGGGTCCTTCGTGTAGATCAGGACCTCAGTGGTGTCTTCCTTGACCGACGTGACCTCCGGCAGCCGCTCGAGCTCCTCGCGCGCGAGGCCGTCGAGCCGGTCGAACCGGACGGTCCGCTCCTGGAAGTGCTTCGACACGAGTTCCTCGACCGTTCCCATCTCGAGGATGCGCCCGTGGTCCATGATCGCAAGCCGGTCGCACAGGATCTCGGCCTCCTCCATGTAGTGCGTCGTGAGCAGCACGGAGCGGCCGTCGGCCTTGAGTCCCTCGACGATGTCCCACAGCGAGCGACGTGCGGCCGGATCGAGCCCGGTCGTCGGCTCGTCCAGGAACACGAGCTCGGGATCGTTCACGAGCGACAGCGCGACCGCGAGCCGCTGACGCTGCCCCCCGGACAGGTCCTGGCTGCGGGCGTTGTGGCGCTCGCCGAGCTCAAGCGCGTCGATGACCTCCTTCGTCGGTCGTGACGTCGGATAGAAGCTCCGGAAAAGGTCGATGAGCTCCGTAACGGTGAGCTTCGGGTACAGCGCCGCCGTCTGGAGGCTCACGCCGATGCGCGGCTTGATGGCGTCCGCCTCGCGCGCGACGTCGACACCGAGGACGGACACCTCCCCGCCGTCGGGCTCGCG
>JBJMMR010000070.1:0-13354 GCA_045804645.1 Chloroflexota bacterium
ACCCGACCCGCTCGATGAGGTGGTCGCGATCCGCCGCCCGCAGCCGCTCGAACTCCTTGCGGCCCGATTCGCTTTCCGCGATCCAGTTCCGGGCGAACGTCCCGTCCTGGATCTCGCGGTGGACATCCTGCATCGTCGCGCGGACGTGGTCGTCGTTGATCCGCGGGCCCGAGACTTAGTCGCCGTACTCGGCGGTATCGCTCACCGAGAAGCGCATGAAGTTGAGCCCGCCGCGGTACATCAGGTCGACGATGAGCTTGAGCTCGTGCATCGTCTCGAAGTACGCGAGCTCTGGCTGGTAGCCGGCCTCGACGAGTGTCTCGAACGCCGCCTTGACGAGCGCGGAGACGCCGCCGCAGAGCAGTGCCTGCTCGCCGAAGAGGTCGGTCTCGGTCTCCTCCGCGAACGTCGTCTCGAGCACTCCGGCGCGTGTCGATCCGAGCCCGCGCGCATACGCGAGGACCCGGTCGCGTGCCGTGCCGGACGCGTCGCGTTCGACGGCGAACAGCGCCGGGACGCCGCCGCCCTGGCGGTACACGCTGCGGAGCAGATGGCCGGGGCCCTTCGGCGCGACCATCCCGACATCGATGTCCTCGGGCGGGCTGATGCGCCCGAACCGGATGTTGAACCCGTGGGCGAACATCAGCAGCTGACCCGGACGCAGGTTCGGCGCGATGTCGGCGTCGTACACCGACTTCTGCACGGTGTCCGGTACCGCGATCATGATCACGTCCGCGTCTCGTACGGCATCCGCGACGTCCGCGACGCGGAGGCCGGCCTCCTCAGCGAGGGCGCGGCTCTTCGACCCCCGGGCGAGCCCGACCACCACGTCCACGCCGCTGTCGCGCAGGTTCTGCGCGTGCGCGTGGCCCTGGCTGCCATAGCCGATCACCGCGACGGTCTGACCATCGAGGGCCCCTGGATCCGCGTCGACGTCGTAATACATCCGTGCTGTCACTTCTTCACCGCCTCCTCGATCGAGCCCGCTCCCTTCGCCATGACGACCGCGCCGGTCCGGACGAGCTCCTTGATGCCATACGTGCGCACGAGTGACACGAACGTGTCGATCTCTCCCTCCGTGCCGGTCACCTCGGCGATGACCGACCCCTCCACGAGGTCCACCACGCGTCCGCGCGACAGTTCGACGAAGCGCAGGATCTCGTCCCGGTTCGACTCCGTCGCCCGGATCTTGACCAGCGCCAGCTCGTGCTCGACGGTCGGTTCGGACGTGACGTCCTGGACCTTGAGGACGTCGATCAGTCGATACAGCTGCTTGGCCGCCTGCTCGACGGCGACATCATCGCCGTGGAGCGTGATCGTCATGCGGCTCACGTCCTCGCGGTCGGTGTGACTGACCGCAAGCGAGTCGATGTTGAAGTTGCGCGCCCGCATCAGGCTCGAGACCCGGTTCAGGACGCCTGGCTTGTTGAGGACGATCGCGACGAGGACGTGGCGGCGTGTCTCGCCACTGCCCGGCAGGGCGCGTGCCGGCGGCGTGCCGTGGACGTGGTGCGCGGGCAGCGCGGCCGGGTCGCCGGACGGGACTTGACCGTTGGAGCTCGGGTCGGACGTCACTCGTCGGCCCCGCCCCAATTCTCGATCAGGTCAGACAGGCCCTTCCCCGCCGGCATCATCGGGAACACGTTCTGCTCCTCCGCGATCTCGAACCAGATCAGGGCTGGTCCCTCGACGCCCTGCGCGAAGCGGATCGCCTCATCGACCTCCGCCGGCGTCGACGCCTTCGTCGCTGGGATCCCGAATGCCTCGGCGAGCTTGAGGTAGTCCGGCCCGAGCAGGTGTGCGGAGTGGTAGTTCCCCGCGTAGATGATCTCCTGCCACTGCCGGATCATGCCGAGCTTCTTGTTGTCAAAGAGCGCGATCTTCACGGGGATGTCGTCCTGGATCAGCGTCATGAGCTCCTGGAACGTCATCTGGAACCCGCCGTCGCCGGTGATGGCCCACGTCTCGCGATCCGGCCGACCGAGCGCAGCACCCATGGCGGCCGGGACGCTGAAGCCCATCGTCCCGAGGCCGCCCGACGAGACGTGCTGGTTCGGCTCACGGAACCCCGTGTAGCGCGCGAGCCACATCTGGTTCTGACCCACGTCCGCCACATACGTCGCGCGATGATCGGTCAGCTCGCCGATGCGCTCGACGACGTAATCCGCCGACAGGACGCCGTCGCGCCAGTCACCCGATCCGTGCCAGGACGATGCCTCGGAGTCCTTGCGCCACTCGGCGAGTTGGTCGAGGTAGGCCTGCCGCGCCTCCATCGGTGTCTCCCCGACCATCCGGGTAAGGGCCAGCAGGACGCGCTTCGCGTCGCCGACGATCGGGACCTCGACGGCCACGTTCTTGCCGATCTCGGCAGGGTCGATGTCGACGTGGATGATCCGGGCGTACGGGGCGTACGTCCGGACGTTCCCGGTGACCCGGTCATCGAACCGCATCCCGACCGCGATCAGCAGGTCAGCCGACTGGATGGCCCGGTTGACGTGCTTCCAGCCGTGCATCCCCATGAAGCCGTACGCGAGCGGATGCGTCTCGTCCATCGCGCCGATCCCGAGGAGCGTCCACGCGACGGGGATCGACGTCTTCTCGGCGAACGCCTTGAGGTCGTCCCAGGCCTCGGCGTGGAGCACGCCATGCCCGGCGAGGATCACCGGCCGCTGTGCCGCTGCGATCTCGTTCGCAGCGAGCTTGAGCTGGCGGCCGTGGCCTTCAAGGTTCGGCCGGAAGCCGGGCAGGCCGGCGACGACCTCGGCCTCGGTCGGGTGCTCTGCCTTGGTCTCCTGCTGCAGCGCGTCTTTCGTGATGTCCACGTGAACGGGGCCCGGGCGCCCGCTCCGCGCGATGTGGAACGCCTCGGCGATCACCCGCGGCAGATCGTCGGCGTCGCGGACCAGGTAGTTGTGCTTCGTCATCGGCAGCGTGATGCCGTTGATGTCGATCTCCTGGAAGGCGTCCTTCCCGATGAGGGCGCCGGGCACGTTGCCGGTGATCGCGACGATCGGCACGGAGTCAAGGAGCGCCGTGCCGATCCCCGTCACGAGATTCGTCGCGCCGGGACCCGAGGTCCCCATGCACACCCCTACGCGGCCCGTGACCCGCGAGTAGCCGTCGGCTGCATGGGCGCCGCCCTGTTCATGACGGACGAGGACGTGACGGAGCTCGGGGTAGTCGCCAAGAACGTCATACAGCGGCAGGATGACACCGCCCGGGTAGCTGAAGAAGACGTCGACACCCTGGCGGAGGAGCGCCTCGCACAGCACGTCCGCGCCGATGCGCGTCCGCTTGAGCTCGCGCCCCTCGTGAAGCATGTCCTTGCGCGCCTGCTCGACGGCGGCAGCGCTCGATGACCCGTCGCCCGGGACGTGGCTGCGTCGCGATCGCGCCGCGGGAATCGACGGTGTCGCGGTGTCGGTCTTCGTCGTCATCGGACCCTCAGCAAGTGACGGATAACGAAAGACCCTCGCCTTCCGGCGAGGGTCACTTCGGTGTTGCGTGGTTGGTGACGGTTAGCGTCCGTCCCTCCGCATCCCTCCGTTCTCCCGCCGGGAGCCGGTAATGAGGCCAAGAAGGCCATCAAGCCCGAGGCGAAGGAGCGCGAGGAGCGATACGTCGGCGAGTGGATTCGTCTCGACGGGCATGTGAACGCGTCGACCATCCGCAGTCACGACGACTGCGACACTCCGACGATCCTGCCGATCGAAACGGGCCAAGCTGGCCTCCAAGACGCTGCGTCCGCCCGGCGAAGACCGTGCGGTGGCCGAAAGTCTAGCAGGGATGGGGGGCGCGTCAACGTTCCCCCATTCGTCCTGGGCATGCCAGTTCTCTCGCGACTCGGTCCGGCGGTTCTCTCGCGAGACGTGCGCTGGGTGCCGGCCCTCCCGGCTGGGTGCCGGCCCTCCCGCGGCTGGGTGCCGGTTTTCGCGAGAGTGGGTGCCCGGTTCCCTCGCGAGACGTGCGGTGGCCAGGGCGATCGGCTTGCGGCGCTCGGCACACCGTGCCTCGTTCATGCCGACGCGATGGAGCGCGAGCCCGAACGCGGGGCGTTCCAACCGACCAACGAACCGTGGACGGGGGCGGCTCCTCGGTCCGTTCGTGCACCCCGTGATCGAACCGGCCGAGGAACGGGCTTTTCGGGCAGTTCCTCGGTCCGTTCGTGCACCGGGTGATCGAAGGAGGGCCGGGCCGGGCCCAGGGCCGCAACCCCTCCAGCCGCCGCCTTAGGTCCCCGGCATCCCGAATGGCGTCGTCGCGCGGAGACCCGCCCCCAGCCCCATCGTTCCACCGCGGACGAGCGCATCCAGATCGACCGGCTCGCCCGTCGGGCGCTCCGCCGGCATGCCCAACAGGTAGCCCTGCCCGGCTCGGATCCCTAGCGACCGCACGAACTCGAGCTGCTCGGCGGTCTCGATCCCCTCCGCGATGACCAGGGCGCCCCATCGGTCAGCGAGGTCCTTGAGCGTCTGGACCACCTCGTGCGACGTAGCGCGGACGGTACCGCCGTGGATCAACGACAGATCGATCTTCACGATGTCGAACCGGATCTGCGAGAGCAGCCGAAGCCCTGCATTGCCGGCGCCGACATCATCCGCGGCGACCCGCATCCCGGCGGCCCGACAGGATTCGACCGCACGGATCAATCGATCCATGTCCTCGACCGACTCGCGTTCCGTGAGTTCGAGCACGACCCGCCCGGGGTCGACCCCGTGGCGCTGCAGCAGTTTGACGAGCCCGTGGACGCTGAACTGGTCCGACTCCAGCGAACGCGGTGAGATGTTGAGGGTGAGGCTCGTGGGTAAGGCGAGCTGGGCGAACGTGGCGATCGATGTCGTTAGGCTCGCGAGATCCAGCTCGACGGTCCGCCCGAAGGCTTCGGCCGCGGTGAACAGGTCGGTCGCATCGGTGAACCCGGAACCTGGCATCGGTCGACTGAGCGCTTCGTAGCCCCGCGGTCGACCCGAGCGAAGATCGAAGATCGGCTGGAACACGGTCTTCAACGCGCCCGATGCAGCGACCTGGGCCACGAGCTGCGCACGTCCAGCGTCGGACCGCTCGGTGCCCGGCGAGGCGTGCCGCTCGGCGTCGAATACGGAGACACAGGTCCGGCCATGCTTCTTCCCGAATGCGAGGGCCGCATCTGCCTCACGGAACAGCGTCGCGCGGTCGGTAGCGGTACCCGGGACGGCGGAGATCCCGACCGTGAACGACCATGGCTGCGTCACTGGCTCGTTCCGTCGCCGATCATCCGGGCCGCGCTCGAGCACCGCGGCCAGGACGCGCCGCATCGCGAGGAACGCTCCGTCGGCATCGACGCCGGGCATCAGTACGGCGAATTCGTCTCCGCCGATCCGGAAGACCTCATCGCTCCGCCGCAAGCCGGCCGCGATGACGCCCGCGACCCCCACGAGGACGCGATCGCCTCCGGCGTGTCCTTCGGCGTCGTTGACCTTGCCGAAGTCGTCGAGATCGACGATCGCGAGGGCGAGACGGGTCTGGTACCGGGCGGAGCCGGCCCACTGTCGTTCGAGTTCTTCCTGGAACGAGCGGTGGTTACCCAGTCCCGTCAGCGCATCGCGCAGCGACTCGGCGCGAGCCCGGGTGTACGCGTCCTCGAGCACGACGCGAGCCCGGTCGAGGCGTTCCGCGGGCTCCAGGATCCGCTTGGCCATGAACACGGTGAGACCACCGAGTGCGAGGGTCAGCGCCGCGATCGCGAGCGCCGGCATGAGGACGTGGCCGCCGTCACCGCTCGCGACGGCGTAGATCACGGGCGTCGCGAGTGCGACGGGGATCACGAACATCGTGACGAGCGCGAGGACCAACCTGAGCCGGACGACGCGCAGGTCCGTCGAGCCGTCGAAGATCGGCTCTTCGGACTCCTGGGCATACGCGGGCGGCGGGGTGACGCGGCTCGTGGCTGTTCTCCGCTGTGACGGTTGGGCTCCCCGGTCCCCGTTTATACGACGCGGGGGTGGTGTCGCCTACACGCACCGTCGTACCGCCGAAGGTAGGACCTCCGGCACCCTCTGCTACCCTTTCCGGCCGCAGGGCGACCGCCGCCGCGGAAGGCGACCGACGCCGCGCAGGCGACCGCCGCCCCGGAAGGCGGGCGACCGCCGAGTCGCAACTCGATGTCCCGGAGACCGCCGCCCGTCATGACCGAACCTCGCACGATCGTCGACAAGATCTGGGATGACCACGTCGTCGTCCAGGACCCGGGCGCTCCCGCCGTCCTCGCGGTCGACCTGCACCTCGTCCACGAGGTGACCTCACCTCAAGCGTTCAGTGGCCTTCGCGAACGAGGCCTCACTGTCCGCCGTCCGGGCCAGACGGTAGCCACCGCCGACCACTCGATCCCGACGACCCCGCGCAGCCTGCCGATGCTTGACGCGCAGGCGGCGGCCCAGATCAGCCAGCTCGAGCGCAACTGCGCCGACTTCGGCATCCCGCTCCACGGGATCGGGTCGCCGTCGCAGGGCATCGTCCACGTCATCGGGCCCCAGCTCGGGCTCACCCAACCAGGCATGACCATCGTGTGCGGCGATTCGCACACCTCCACGCATGGTGCCTTCGGTGCGCTCGCCTTCGGCATCGGCACCAGCGAGGTCGAGATGGTCCTCGCCACCCAGACGCTCCTGCAGCGCCACCCGAACACCTACGAGGTCCGCGTCGATGGCCGCCTCGCGCCCGGCGTGTCCGCGAAGGACATCATCCTGGCGCTGATCGCACGGATCGGCGTCGGTGGCGGCACGGGTCACGTCTTCGAGTACCGCGGCGAGGCGATCCGCGCCCTGACCATGGAACAGCGGATGACGATCTGCAACATGAGCATCGAGGGTGGCGCCCGCGCCGGGCTGATCGCGCCCGACGACACGACATTCGAGTACGTGCACGGTCGGCCGCACGCGCCGGCCGACGCGGACTGGGACGCCGCGGTCGCCCGCTGGCGCCAGCTACCGACCGACGACGGCGCCGCGTTCGACAAATCGATCACGATCGATGCGAACGCCCTCGAGCCGATGATCACGTACGGCACGAACCCGGGTATGGGGATCCCGATCACGTCGCGCGTCCCGTCCCCGACGGATGAGAGCGATCCCGCCGCCCGCCGCGCGCTCGAGCACGCGCTGTCGTACATGGACCTCCAGCCCGGACAGCCCATCCTCGGTCAGAAGGTCGACGTGGTCTTCGTGGGCTCGTGCACGAACGGCCGGATCAGCGACCTCCGACTCGCAGCAGCCGCCCTGAAGGACCGCCGCGTCGCCGACGGGGTGCAGTTGATGGTCACCCCGGGCAGCGACGAGGTGAAGCGCGAGGCGGAGCGTGAAGGCCTCGCCGACATCTTCAAGGCGGCCGGGGCCGACTGGCGCGAATCCGGCTGTTCGATGTGCATCGCGATGAACGGGGACCAGCTGTCGCCCGGCCAGTACGCGGTGAGCACGTCGAACCGGAACTTCGAGGGCCGCCAGGGTAAGGGTGGCCGAACGTTCCTCGCGTCGCCGCTGACCGCGGCGGCATCTGCGGTGATGGGTGTGGTCACGGACCCGCGAACCCTGCCCGGGATCGAGTCACTCGCCGCCGTCGGGGGACGCTGACGATGGCGCAGCCGATCGTCGTCTTCACGAGCAAGGTCATCCCGATCGACAAGGAGAACGTCGATACCGACCAGATCGTCCCGGCGCGCTATCTCAAGGTGACGGACAAGGACGGCTTGGCCGAAGCGCTGTTCCGCGACTGGCGCTTCGAAGAGGACGGCTCGCTGACGGATCCGCCATTCATCCTCGACCGACCGGGGATGGCCGGGCGGAACATCCTCCTGGTCGGCCACAACTTCGGTGCGGGCTCGTCGCGGGAGCACGCGCCGTGGGCGCTGACGTCGTGGGGGGTCCGGGCCATCCTGTCGACCGGGTTCGCCGACATCTTCCGCAGCAACAGCCTCAAGAACGGGCTGCTCCCGATCGTCGTTCCCCCGGACGTCCACGCGCGGCTTCGCGACATCATCGACCGTGACCCGGACGCGGACCTCACCATCGACCTGTCCGAACAGGGCGTCCTGCTCCCGGACGGTTCGACCGTCGAGTTCGATATCGACCCGTTCGCGAAGCGGATGCTGCTCGCGGGGACCGACGAGCTCGGCTACCTGCTGTCCAAGCAGTCGGACATCGCGGCCTGGGAAGCGACCCATCCGCCCAGGATCGAGACGCGCGCGAGCGCCTGAACCACGGCCGTGGGTCGCCTGACCGTCGACGCCATCAATCCCGAGCTCGACGAATCATGGCCGCGCCCACTGTCCGCGATGGGATTCGTGCGCTGGGAGGTCACGTGCGGCTTTTGCCGGACGCGCTTCGGCAGCGCCGGACGAGCATGGCGCGACGTGGTGGTGTGCCCCGTGTGCGGGACCCGGAATCTGCTCCTGTATCGGCCCGGACCAGCCGAGCCGGAGCGTGACGTCTAGCTAGCTCGCGCTCGACGCCGACCGGAGAGACGGCGCAGCCCAGCGAGGCTTGATCGGGCGCATGACGGTCCAGCGGGCACAGACAGCACAGCCGAGATATGGCGTCGGGCCGTGCTGTCGATGCGCGTCGACGGCGGCGCGGAGGACGCGGAATGGGCGAGTGGCGGCGTGCGGAGCGGGTCGCTTCATCTGATCGGACCTCGGGTACGGGTAAGCGGAGGCGGTACATCCCGAGAATCGGCGATGGCACGCAGCGATCCCACCGACGGACGCCACATCCGCGGGATGGACGTTCGACGATGCGAGAACGGAACCGGTGCCCGCCGTCCGCCGTCTCCGCCGCCATGGACGCCATCCCTCCCTCGACTCGTCTCGCGGCCGGGCTGCTGACACTCGCCCTCGCCCTCGTCGCCTGCTCGCTCGGCCCGGCCGCCTCGACCCCACCCTCCCCGGCCCCTTCAGCATCGGCGCCCCCGGACATGCCCGTAACGGCGCCACCGACCGACCCATCGACCGATCCATCCATCGAGCCGCCGGTCGGCGCGAGGCCAGTCCTGCCCAAGCCGGGTCAGGCGATAAACGTGCACCCCGTCAGCGCCGAGAGCCTGTCCGCGCGGGTCGACGGCTCGACGATCCTCGTCAGGGCGACCTGGTGGAGCGGGGTCGAGCCCTGCACGATCTTCGACTCGGTCGTGGTCGACCGGGGTGACGGGACGTACACCGTCACCCTCCGGGAAGGAAGCAGCCCGCAGGAGATCGCCTGCATCGCGATCGCCGAACAGCACGTCACGGAGTTCGAGATCCCGGACGTGGCGGCTGGCAGATGGAAGATCCTTGACTCGGGTGGCGTCGCGCCGCCTGTCGAGGTGACGGTCGGTTGAGGCGTCGCGCGGCCTGTCGAGGTGACGGTCGGTCGAGGCGTCGCGCCTCCTGACGCACCCCGCGGTCCGGCCTCGCGATCGAGGGCCTTGGCGGCACGGTCATGACCCCTGTGCGACGATCGAGCGGTGAACCCGCTGGACCTCGTTGCGATCCTGCTCGTCGTCCTCGCCATCATCCTCGGGTTCCAGTCCGGCGCCCTCCCGCAGGTCGGCGGCCTTCTCGGGGCGCTCGGCGGGGGGGCGATCGCCGTCCTCGCGTTGCCCCATCTCGTCGAGCCACTCGACGCGGTGCCGATCGGCATCCGCCCGTACGTGGTCCTCGCCGGGCTCTTGATGGCGGTCGGCATCGGCGAATCGGTCGGGTCGGCCATCGGTCGTACCGGGGCGCGGTCACTCGGGACCGGTTTCCTCGGCGCCGCGGACCGGCTGGCCGGGAGTCTCACCGGCGCGGCGCAGGCGCTCCTGGTCGTGTGGCTGGCCGGCGGCCTCCTGGCGCTCGGCCCGGTCCCTCGTCTCAGCGAGGCCGCGCAGACATCGACCGCGGTACGGACCCTCAATGCGGTGCTGCCGCCGCCCACGGAGATCGCAAGCGACCTCGGTCAGCTGATCGGCGATTCCGGGTTGCCGGACGTCTTCGTCGGGTTCGAGCCGCTGCCACGGCCGCCGGTCGACCGCCCGACGGATCGCGCCGCGAACGAGATCGCAACGCGGGCAGAGGCGAGCACGGTCCGAGTGCGTGCCGGAGTGTGCGGGGCACAGGCGTCCGGGAGCGGTGCCGTCGTCGGCGACGGGTACGTGGTCACGAACGCGCACGTCGTGGCCGGCGCGCGCGATGGTGCGATCGAGGTCGCCTCGGTCGACAGCGGCCCGGCGGCGGCACATGTCGTCCTCTTCGATCCGTCGCTGGACGTCGCCCTCCTCTGGTCGCCGGACCTCCGAGCACGCGCCCTCCGTTTTGCGACGTCCGATCCAAAGCGCGGCTCGGTCGGCGCGGCCCTCGGCTACCCGGGTGGCGGCCCACTGACGATCGTGCCCGCGGCCGTGACCGGGTCCTACCGGGCGACCGGTCGCGACATCTACGACGAGGCTCGCGTCGACCGCGACATCCTCGAGCTGCGCGCGCGGATCGATCGCGGCGACAGCGGCGGACCGCTCGTGCTGCAGGACGGCACGATCGGTGGCCTCGTGTTCGCCGAGGCGCGCTCCGATCCGGAGGTCGGCTATGCGCTCACGCCGACGTCAGTGGCAGTGCGGATCGCACCCGCCGTCGGCCGGCGCGAGGTCGTCGCGACCGGCGACTGCCTGCGCTGACCCGCGGGTGGCGGCCGCGGCAGGCACTCCCAGCTAGTGCGTCGGCGTCGGCGAGTTCTGCGAGATCCACATCGCGACCTCGCGCAGGACCTTCTCGCGGATCTCGGGTCGGTCCGCGAGGAGCGTCGCGAACTCGCGATGCCCGAGGACGAGCAGCCGCGCGGGCGTCGATGCGGTCGCCGTCGCCGTTCGTGGCACCTGGGCGATCATCGCCAGCTCACCGAAGTGGTCGCCGGCACCGAGGTCGCGGATGTGCTTGTCGCCCTTGGAGATCGCGACCGTCCCGTCCAGGATCACGAAGAACTCGTGACCGGGCGCCCCTTCCTTGGCGAGGACCTTGCCCTCGCGGACATCGACTTCGTCGACCAGCCGCCCGAGTGCTTCGATGTCGTGCGAGCTCAGCCCCGCGAACAGCGGCACCTTCGCGAGCATCGTCAGCTTCTGGTCCATCGCCTCGATCGTCCCTCCTCGCCCGCGACCATCGGATCTCGGTCGCGGCAGCATACGCGCTGACCACCTCTTCGGGAAGGTCGAAGGTGGCTATCCTCCGCTGATGGCGACCGGGCTGACGAACCGGCTGGATCCGGCGGTCGGCGCGCTCCGGACCGCCCTCGCCGAACCCGCCATCCGCCGACTGATCGTCGCCTGGGCGGCGAGCAATGCCGGGCAGTACGCGGTCCTGGTCATCAACCTCGTGATCGCCTACGACCTAGGCGGAGCGGTCGGGCTCGGAATCTTCGGCATCGCGCGGTACCTGGCTCCTGCGATCCTTGCCCCGTTCGTCGGCCTTCCCGCCGGTCGCTGGCCGGCCGAGGTCGTCCTCCGCGGTACGAACCTGCTCCGGGCCATCGCCGTCGTCGGGCTGATCGCCGTCGTGCTGACCGACGCTCCGTTGTGGCTGATGATGCTGCTCGTCGCGGTCGAGGCGAGCGCCGGAGCATTCACGCGTCCGCTCCACATGGGGCTGCTCCCGGCGGTCGCCCAGACGCCAGCACAGCTGATCGGTGCGAACGTCACGTCCGGTGCGGCAGAAGGCCTCGGCACGTTCGTGGGACCGGCGCTCGCCAGCCTCCTCCTGGTAACGACCGGGCCGGCTGGGGCGCTCGCGGCCGTGGTCGTCATCGACCTCATCAGCGTCGCGAGCATCGCCCGATTGCACGTCCCGACGGTCGGCCGTCGCGACGGAGCGCGCGACGCACACGACGCAATGGCGGACCTATCCGCCGGGGCTCGCGCCGTCGCGACCATGCCCGACGTTCGCCTGGTCATCGCGTCCCTTGGGCTGCAGACCTTCGTGCGTGGCCTGTTGACGGTGCTGATCGTCGTGACGGCCATCGAGCTGCTCGGCTTGGGCGACGCGGGAGTCGGAACGCTGAACGCGATGATGGGTCTCGGCGGCCTGCTCGGGTCGATCGCAGCGATCACGCTCGCCGGGCGCGAGCGTCTCGGTCCACCGTTCGCGGTCGCGCTCGCGGGTTGGGGTGCGCCGATCGCCGTGCTCGGGCTGATCGTCAACCCGGTCGTCGCGTTCGCCGCGATGGCGGCCGTGGGGATCAGCAACGCGGTCCTCGACGTCGCCGGGTTCACGCTCGTGCAACGGATGACCCCGAACGCGTCGCGCGTCGCGGCCCTGGGCCTGATCGACAGCGCGGCGAACGCTGGGCCCGCTCTCGGTGGACTCGTGGCACCGGCACTCATCGCGGGGATCGGCACCGAAGGTGCGTTGGTCGTGTCCGGCGCCATCCTGCCGATCGCCGCGGTCCTTGCCTGGACGCGCCTTCGCCGGCTCGACGAAGGCGGCCCGGCCGCCGCCCGGCGCGTCGAGCTGCTCCGCGCGCAACCGCTGTTCGCGCCGTTGTCGCTCGCGACGATCGAGCACCTGGCCGGATCCCTCCGCCCGGTCACGTTCGAACCGGACACCTGGCTCATGCGCGAAGGCGACGCGGGAGATCGCTATCTCCTGATCGACCGTGGTGAGGTCGAGGTCTCCCGGCTCGGCGAGGTCATCGGGCGCCTGGGGCCGATGGACGGCGCCGGCGAGATCGCCCTGGTCAACGACGTCCCGCGGACTGCGTCCGTCCGCGCGCAGACCGAGATCGAAGCGTTCGCGCTCGACCGCCGCGACTTCCTCGAAGCGGTCACCGGTCACGCCGTCAGCGAGGCCGAGGCACACCACCTCGTCGACGAGCGACTGGCAGCTGACCAGGCGCGCGAGGCCTGATCGTCGGCAGGTAGCGCCCCGGCGCGTCTCCACGCACTCCCGAGCCGCTCGCCGCGCCTACACTGCCGATATGCCCGAAACCGTCACCGCAGCCCCGTCACACCCGTACGACCGCCCGACCGATCCGGCCAAACGGCACTCCGCGCGGCTGACGGATGGGCCCGACCGGGCAGGCGCGCGGGCGATGCTCAAGGCCATCGGCTTCACCGACGAGGACCTGGCTAAGCCTCTCGTCGGCGTCGCGACGACGTGGATCGAGACGATGCCGTGCAACTTCAATCAGCGACGGCTCGCCGAGTTCGTCAAGGAGGGCATCCGCGCGGCGGGCGGCACGCCCATGGAGTTCAACACCGTCTCGGTGAGCGACGGTGTGTCGATGGGTACCGAGGGCATGAAGGCCTCGCTGATCAGCCGCGAGGTCATCGCCGATTCGATCGAACTCGTCGTGCGCGGCCACCTGCTCGACGGCGTCGTGTG
>JBJMMR010000071.1:0-9145 GCA_045804645.1 Chloroflexota bacterium
GTGCTCGTTCGTGCGCGGTCGCCCGCTACGGGCAAGCGACGTGGGTGGCAAGCGGGGCGGGTGGCAAGCGGGGCGGGTGGCAAGCCGCGCCGGCGTGGGTGGCAAGCGGCACGTGAACCGTCGGCTAGCAAGAGAACGCCGCCCGGACCACCGAAGCGGTCCGGGCGGTCGGAGGCGCGCCGGGTCAGCGGCGCGAGATGGAAGCGAGGATCGGCGAGACGCGACGCCTCATGTTGCCGTCGAGCGTCAGGACGGGCTGGCGGATGGCGATGCGGAGGCTCCAGGAACGGCCGAGGCCGGTGACCCCGACGGCCGCGGAGCAGGTGTCGGCGTCGGCTTGGGCACGGGCACGCCTCCCGAGACGGGCGGGAACGCGACCGGGATCGGCAGCCCGTACCGGATGATCACCCGGTTCGTCGTCGTGCCGAGGGCGGAGGCGTCGACGAGGCGTGTATCGACGTCAGGCCGGAGCGCCAGGCTGAACGAGGCCGCTCCGCTGGCCTGGAGGTGCGAGATCTCCTCGGCGACATCGAGCGGCGCCTTGAGGATGTAGTACGTCCCGGACTTGGCGAGAATCAGCATGTCCTGATACGACAGCTTGGTCGACTTGTCGGTGTAGTAGCCGTCCTTGCCGATGCCTTCATTCGAATCCGTCAGGACGTTGACGCTCGCCGTGACGAACACGTCGACGGTCTGGTTCGGTGTCAGCAGACCGCCGACGGCGCGGTCGTCGGGCACCGTCATCGAGACGGCTCGCCACTCGGGTGTGTCGGTGCCGATCGATTCCTCCGGGCCTAGGACCGTGAACTGGCCACCCTCGGTGCTCGAAGCGAGCAGGTTCGTGAGGACCATCTGGCCCTGCAGGATGGCGACTGCCGGAACACGCCCGATCACCTTGTCCGGCGTCGAGGCGATGCCCTGGGCATTGGTGTCGTCGATCGGGACCTCGCGGACCGTCACGTCGGTCGCCTCGATGATCTTGCGCGCCGGGATGGTCTGGGCGGCCACGACCACGGAGACCTTCTGCAGCCCCGCCTGTCCGGCCTGCTGTTGCGCCTGGTTGATGAGGAAGAACGCGGCGCCACCGGCGACGATCGCCAGGGCGACCCCGATGACCACGATCCAGCGACCCTTTCGACTCGGGTCCTTGTATTCCATCTCCACGTTGGATGCCTCCGACTGTTGGGTGCCGTGCCCGCCCGGCTAGCTCCAGGGCACGAGTCGCGCCACCTGACCGCGGCGCAACGCGGGATCGTTCATGTCGGCGTACACGCCCGAGATGGCGTAGCCGTAGACGGCGTTGGCATCCATCGAGCTGATGCGGAAGGTCGTGAAGCCGAGGATGTCGACGTATTCATTCGAGGTCGACGCTGTCGCGATCGCGACGCTGATCGGGATCATCCGTGTGACTGGCTGGCCGCTCGAGTTCGTGCCAGTGACACGCAGCGAAAGCGAATACACGCCAGGCCCGAGCGTCCCGCCGTTCACGCTGATCGTGGCGTTCTGCGTCGTCCCCTTGTTCAGGGTGATCGTCGAGGGGGTCACGGACACGCTACCGATGCCGGTCGGCAGGACGCCGTTCGCGTCGGCTCCTCCCTCGACGCTCAGCGCGACCGTCCCCCCGAAGTAGGTGCCGTTGTTGTTCGGGGTGCTGACCGTCGCGCTCGTCGTCCCGCTGCCGCCGGTCGACGAGATCAGGACTGCCGCGCCGCCACTCGCCGAGAAGTCGCGGTTCACGCTCCCGATCGAGATCCCGACCGGGTAGTAGTGATCCAGCAGGACCGGGCTCGAGGAATGGCCCTGGACCCAGACCGTGTAGACGCCCTGGGGCGCGCTGTTCGTGTTGAACGTCGTCCACATGACGGTCCCGTTCGGAGTCAGCGGGCTCGGGCTGAACGACAGCGGGGTCAGCGTGGACCCCCACGGATGACCCGTCTCGCCCCAGTTGGGGAACGCGCTCGTCGAGACGACGCCGGTGAACGAGGCGTTCTTCGTCACCGCCATCGTGATCGACCCGCTCCGGTTCTGGTTCGTGTTGATGGTTGCGGTGCTCGGGACCGCGTAGGCGAAGTCCGGGATGCTCGAGACCGTGCCCGAGTACACCGCGGCGAGGATCTCGGCGCCCGGGTCATAGCGATCGTTGATGGCGTCGACGACGATGCCCGACGAGTTGCCGTCGATGATGCCGATCTGGTCGTTCGGGTCGGGCGGCGTCGTGACCGGTGGGAAGTCGGGGCCCGGATAGCCGGTCGCCACCCAGCCCGCCTCCATCGCCTTGAGGGTGTTGGCATTCGTGCCGCTCGTGACGCCGTTGTAGAACACGTTCGACGGTGGCGAGGCGTACTGGAAGTTGCGGATGTCGAGCGCGACGAATCCGCGGAAGCTCGCGGCGTTCGATGGCGAGGCACCCTGTCCGACGAGCGCGATGATCGGCCCGTGGTTCACGGGATCGTCGTCGGGCGCTGACGAGTTGAACGCGCTGCCGGGGCTGGGCGTCGAACGCAGCGACGCATCCGAGGTGCTCCCGAGGCACGCGGTGTTCGCCGTCGCGACGAGGTCCTGGAACTGGTTGGTGTTGCCGTCACACGGCGCGACGGCGCCGGCGAACGGCCCCGGTGCGTTGATGTAGTGCCGGACCGCGATCGGCAGGAGGTCACCCACGGTCTTCACCCTGGCGCGGCCGCCGACTCGGTTCGTCCCGAAGCCGACCACGCGGCCGAACGTATAGCCGACGTCGCTCTTGATCGCGACGCGGACCTCGCCACCCGAGATGAGGATGCCGCTCACCAGGTACTGGGCCTCGCCCGTGTGCCCGGACTCGTATTCCGGGGTCGTGGCCACCACACCCGGCGTCCCCGTCGGGCTGCCGATGAGGTTGCGGGTCAGGACGTCACGCCCTTCGGCTTCGGCGTCGCTGTTCGTTTCGCCGCGGATGAGGGCGTTGGCGACAGCCAGGGCGCCGGCATCCGCGGCGTTCTGGAGGAACCGCTTCTCGCTGTAGAACCGCCCGATGTCGAACGCCAGCCCCGCGGCCGCCATGATCACGACCATCGACATCGCGAACAGGACCAGCACCTGGCCCGGCTCGTCCCGACCGGGTCGGCCGCGCGCCATCAGTTCTGGACCATCGTGACTTCGGAGGTCAGCCCGAGGCGACCGTTCATGTCCCTGGGCAGGAGCTGCGGGATGAGCGGGACCACGAGGTCCTGGTGATACGTCGCTCGCACGGTGATCTGGTAGCCGACCCGCGCGTCGGTGTCGGTGGTTCCAGAAGGAAGCGCGTAGGTGACGATGAGGTCGCCGTTGGTGAAGGTGTTCCCGCTCTGTGTCCAGCTCCCGCCGGTCGCGAACTGCGGTGACGTCTTGGCGAGCAGGTTCATCGACGCCAGCAGGGACGTCTTGATGAACTCGTTGCGGGCAAGGTCGTTCTGCGCCTTCGACAGGCCGGCGTCGTAGATGTAGACCGTCCCGTTGCGCGCCCCCTCACGCGTGGCGTTGGTGATCGTGACGTAGGCGTTGAAGATGAAGCCGAACTGGACGATCGCCAGGACGATCACGAACAGCGGCATCAGGACCAGGGCGAACTCGACGAGGCTCTGGCCGGTCTCGGGATGGCGGCGTCGGATTCGCATCGGTACGGGGTCGTTCTCCAGCGCTGGTGACGCCGCGAGTGTCCGGCTCGGACCGCTCGAATCGGTATGACTCATTCGTCATCCACGCGGCGCCGAGTGGGGTACGCCGAAAGCCGAACGTTCGTTCGAATGGGCGGGCGAGCGGTGTTAGACTTCGACCGTGCCCGACTTCGAACTCGTCGCGCCCTTCCAGCCGACGGGCGATCAGCCCGGTGCCATCGAACGCCTGACGGATGGCCTCGCGAAGGGCCTCAAACACCAGGTGCTGCTCGGGGCCACCGGGACCGGCAAGACAGCGACGCTGGCCTGGACGATCGCCGAGCACAACAAGCCGACGCTGGTCCTCGCTCACAACAAGACGCTGGCAGCCCAGCTCTACGCCGAATTCCGCGAGTTCTTCCCGAACAACGCCGTCGAGTACTTCGTCAGTTACTTCGACTACTACCAGCCCGAGGCGTATCTGCCGCGAAGCGACACGTACATCGAGAAGGACTCGTCGCGGAACGACGAGATCGACCGTCTTCGACACGCCGCGACGCATGCCCTCTTCGAGCGGCGCGACGTGATCATCGTCGCCAGCGTCTCGTGTATCTACGGCCTCGGCGCGCCGGTCGACTACGGCGCGACCGTGCTTAAGCTCCGGACCGGTGGCAAGTACCGGCGCGATGCCGTGCTGCGGCACTTGGTCGACCTCCAGTACCAGCGGAACGACCAGGCGCTCGGGCGAGCGCGCTTCCGCGTCCGTGGCGACACCCTGGAGCTGCAGCCGGCGTCGGAGGAGTTCGTGGTCCGCGTCGAGTTCTTCGGCGACGAGGTCGAGCGGATCACGGAGCTCGACCCGCTCACCGGGGAGCTGCTCGCGGAGCGGCGCGAGACCAACATCTACCCAGCGACCCACTTCGTGACGCCGGCTGACAAGCTGAAAGAGGCGATCGTCGATATCGAGGCCGAGATGGAGGTCCGGGTCGGCGAGCTCGAGGCCGAGGGACGCGCGCTCGAGGCCGCGCGCCTCCGCCAGCGGACGACGTTCGACCTCGAGATGCTGCGCGAGCTCGGGTACTGCTCAGGCGTCGAGAACTATTCGCGCCACCTCGCACGACGCGATGCCGGCTCCCGGCCGTGGACGCTGCTCGACTACTTCCCGCCCGACTGGCTCCTCGTCGTTGACGAGTCCCACATGACGGTCCCGCAGGTCGTCGGCATGTACAAGAACGACCGCACGCGCAAGGAGATCCTGGTCGACTTCGGCTTCCGGCTGCCGTCAGCGCTCGACAACCGGCCGCTGACGTTCGAGGAGTTCGAGAGCTCCGTGAACCAGGCGGTCTACATGAGCGCGACGCCCGGTCCGTACGAGTTCGAGAAGGCACGCGGACAGGTCGTCGAACAGCTGATCCGACCGACCGGCATCATCGACCCGCCGGTCACCGTCAGACCGACGGAGGGCCAGATCGATGACCTGCTCGAGGAGGTCCGGACGCGCGTCGAACGAGGCGAGCGCGCGCTCGTCACCACGCTCACGAAGAAGATGGCGGAGGACCTCGCCGACTACCTCAAGGAGCTCGGGGTCAAGGTCCAGTACCTCCACAGCGAGGTCGACACGCTCGAGCGCGTCGCGATCCTGCGGGACCTTCGGCTCGGCGTCTTCGATGTGCTCGTCGGGATCAACCTGTTGCGCGAGGGGATCGACCTGCCCGAGGTGACGCTCGTCGCCATCCTCGACGCCGACAAGGAGGGCTTTCTGCGGTCGGCCTGGTCCCTGATCCAGATGATCGGCCGGGCCGCCCGGAACATCGGCGGCGAGGTGATCATGTACGCCGACAAGGTCACCGAATCGATGCAGGTCGCCATCGACGAGACGAACCGGCGTCGGGCCGTGCAGGAGGCGTACAACACCGAGAAGGGCATCGAGCCGACGACGATCGTCAAGGGCATCCATGACCTCAACCAGCGCCTCCGCGCGGTGGCCGAGTCGACCGTGGTGTACACCTCCGAGCGCGAGGGCGGCCGGCCGTTCGATGAGACCGACCGGGTCAAGGTCGAGGCGCTCGTCGCGCGGATGGAAGCCGAGATGCGCTCAGCCGCAAAGGAACTCGAGTTCGAGCGGGCGGCGGCGCTGCGCGACGAGATCCAGCAGATCCGGCTTCGCGTCCTCGAACAGGACGCGTCGGTCACGGTGGCGCGAGCAGCCGAGCGCGCGGCGTCCGAGGGTCGCGCGGCGACCGGCTTGACCGGAGCCGCGGATCGGGCCCGTGGCCGTCGGGCTGCGGACGAGGCGGCGGCGGCCGCCGGTTCGATGCTCGAGGTCACGAGTGTCACGGTGATGTCGGCCGACGAGGAGCCCGCGGACACCATGAACGGCGAGCCTGGCGACGATGGGACCGCGTCGGACTGGTTGCCCGGGATCCGAGACGAGCACGACGATGACGGCGGCTGGCAGGCGCGCTGGCTCGACCGGCCGACCTGGGACCGCACGGTCACGCCGAACATCCGGCGGCGGACCGGCCAGCGACCGGTGCGATCGGGCCGCCGGCGGCCGTAGCTCGCCGGTCGACGGCTGTCGCGCGCCGTCAGCTCGGTGCCGTTCGCGCTCGTCGCGAGGCAGTCGCAACCCGGAGGCTGGTCAAGCGACTATCCCCGGACGTGCTTCGCGGCGTAAGAATCGAGGCTGGTGGGACGTCCCCGACGTGAACGTTGTCTCCGTGCACCGCTTCGTTATCCGAAGGGCGCGCGAATGCCGGATTCAGCGATGCGGAGGGGATGGGTGCGGTCTAGTTTGGAGGCGTGCTGTTGCGTTTCATGACCCTGGCGATCGCTCAGGCGTTCGACTTCGCGACGTTCACGGTGATGGTCCGCTCCCACGGCGTCATCGCGGAGGCCAATCCGCTCGTCAAGGGCATGTTCCTGTCCCTCGGCACGCCCGCCGTCGCCCTATCGAAGATCGCCCTCGTGGCGCTCATCGTTGCCCTCGGGATCATGGCAGCGGTCCGGGGCGGTAAGGGTCGCTGGTCGATCATCGGCGGCATGCCCTTGGCCCTCGGGATCGCCGCAGGGCTGATCGGCGGCATCACCAACGCGGCCGTCATCCTGCCGCACTGAGGCTGCTCGCCGGCTCTTCACGGGCACGAACACCTGTTCGAAATGGGCGTCATCCGGTAGACTGACGACGTGCCCCAGGACCAGCTCATCGTGCGCGGCGCGCGCGAGCACAACCTCAAGGACGTCACGGTCGCCTTCCCACGCGATCGCTTGGTGGTCATCACCGGTCTGAGCGGCTCCGGCAAGTCGAGTCTCGCATTCGACACGATCTACGCGGAGGGTCAGCGGCGGTACGTCGAGAGCCTCAGCGCGTACGCCCGTCAGTTCCTCGGGCAGATGGAGAAGCCCGACGTCGACCAGATCGATGGCCTGTCGCCGGCCATCTCGATCGACCAGAAGGGGGCCAGCCGCAACCCGCGTTCGACGGTCGGCACGGTCACCGAGATCTACGACCACCTCCGACTGCTGTTCGCCCGCATCGGCGTCCCGCACTGCCCGAATGGCCACGCCATCGAGCGCCAAAGCGTGCAACAGATCGTCGACCAGGTGCTCGCGCTCCCCGAGGGGACGCGGCTTCTCGTGCTCGGTCCGCTGATCAAGGACCGCAAGACCGAGGGCGACCGCATCATCGACGCCGCCCGACGACAGGGCTTCGTCCGCGTCCGGGTCGATGGTGAGCAGTACGACATCGCCGACGCGCCGACGCTCGACAAGTACAAGCGGCATTCGATCGAAGTGATCGTCGACCGCTACATCGTCCGTCACGCCGAGGTGCCGGAGGGTGCCCGGCTCGCGCTCGATGGACGGCCGATCGACCCCGAGACGGGCGACGTGATCCCCGACCCCGACGCCGCGCGACTTGCCGACTCGATCGAGACGGCCCTGCGGCTTGGTGAGGGGGTCGTCCTCATCGCCCCCGCGCCACGCGACGACGAAGAACCCGCCTTCGAGGAGCGTCGGTACAGCGAGAAGTACAGCTGCCCGTACGACGGGTTCACGATCGATGAGCTCGAGCCGCGGTCGTTCTCGTTCAACTCACCCCACGGGGCGTGCCCGACCTGTGCCGGCCTCGGGACCAAGCTCGAGATCGACCCGCGGTTGCTCATCCCGCGTCCCGAGAAGAGCCTGAGCGACGGCGCGCTCGGCACCGGCGGGCTGCTCTCGACCGACGCCTCGTGGCGGATGAAGATCCTCGAGGCCGTCTGCGACGCGCACGGCTGGGACTTTCGGGCGCCGGTCAAGGACCTGCCGAAGGAGGCGCTCGACTACCTGCTCTACGCGAAGCGCGACCAGGAGCGCGTCCTCGTCCGATACCGGCACGAGCGCGGCGAGAGCACCTACAAGGCGAACGTCGAAGGGATCATCACCAACCTCGAGCGGCGCTATCGCGAGACGGACTCGGACTACATCAAGGGCGAGATCGAGAAGTTCATGGTCACGAAGCCGTGCCCGACCTGCGGTGGGAAGCGGCTTCGACCCGAGATCCTCGCGGTCACGATCGGCGACAGGAACGTCTGGGACGTCGCGACGATGTCGATCACCGATGCGCTCCGGTGGTCGACGGGCCTCGGCCCGACGCTCAACGAGCGAGAGCGAGCCATCGCCTATCAGGTGCTCAAGGAGATCGTCGCCCGGCTGGGGTTCCTGGTCGATGTCGGGCTCGACTACCTGACGATGGACCGGACGAGCGTCACCCTGTCCGGTGGCGAGGCACAACGGATCCGGTTGGCGACGCAGATCGGTACGACGCTGATGGGCGTCCTCTACATCCTCGACGAACCGTCCATCGGCCTGCATCAGCGAGACAACGCGAAGCTGATCGCGACGCTCACCCGCCTTCGCGACCTCGGCAACACCGTGCTGGTGGTCGAGCACGACGAGGAGACGATCCGCACCGCGGACTGGGTCGTCGATATCGGGCCGGGCGCCGGGGAGCACGGCGGCGAGATCGTCGCCAACGGCTCGCTCGAGACGCTGCTCGCTGAGCCGCGCTCGATCACCGGCGCGTTCCTCCGCGGCGAACGCCAGGTGCCCATCCCGAAGCGGCGCCGCAAGGGCAATGGCAAGAAGCTCGGCGTCACACGGGCGCGCGAGCACAACCTTCGGGACATCGACCTCAAGATCCCGCTCGGGACGTTCGTCGCCGTGACCGGGGTGAGTGGGAGCGGCAAGAGCACGCTCGTGACGGAGGTCCTCTATCGGGCGCTGGCACGTGAGCTGAATGGGTCGCGCGAGCCGGTCGGCGCCCACGACAAGCTGCTCGGTGCCGAGCACATCGACAAGATCATCGAGATCGACCAGAGTCCGATCGGCCGCACGCCGAGGTCGAACCCGGCCACCTACACCGGCCTCTTCGGGCCGATCCGCGAGCTGTTCGCGGCGGTGCCCGAGGCTCGGCTGCGCGGCTATTCGCCCGGACGCTTCTCGTTCAACGTCAAGGGCGGCCGCTGCGAGAACTGCAAGGGCGACGGGATCCT
>JBJMMR010000072.1:0-14315 GCA_045804645.1 Chloroflexota bacterium
TGGCACGCGACCGAGGAGACGCTCGGGGTCGACGGTGCGCCGATCCCGTTCTGGGCGTTCGCGTGGGCGGGCGGGCTGGCTCTGTCGCGCTGGCTGCTCGATCACCCTGCCGAGGTCGCGGGGAGGACCGTGCTCGACTTCGCAACCGGCAGCGGTCTGGTCGCCATCGTCGCCGCACGGCTCGGCGCCGACGTCGAAGCCGTCGACATCGACCCGTTCGCCGAAGCCGCCGTCGGCCTCAACGCGCGCGCCAACCGGGTGCGAATCAGCTATGCGACGCGCGACCTGCTCGCGGAGCCGCCGCCCGCGGTCGATGTCCTGCTCGCCGCCGACACCTGGTACGAGGGTCCGCTGGCGGAGCGCGTCCTGCCGTGGTTGCACACCGCGTCCGCGGCGGGTGTCCGCGTTCTGGTCGGGGATCCCGGGCGCAAGTACCTCCCATCGCCCGCCGAGTCCGGATTCGTCGAGTTGGCGCGCTACCCGGTCAAGACGACGACGACGCTCGAGGACCACGAGGTGGTCGAAGGCCGTGTCTTCGAGGTGTCGTGACGGCGCCGTCGGCGCTGGGAGCGGGAGCATTCCTGTGGTACCATCCGCCCTCGCGTCCGGCGCTCTTCCGGTGCCTTCGGCGTCCATCACCCCCCACTCGAAACGATCCACCAGAGAGGTTCCCCTTGGCCAAGACGCCCCGTACCTGGTCCGGCGCACGTTCGCCGTCGGGTCTCAAGCGCGTCCGGCAGGCGGCCCGCCGCCGCGAGGTGTTGGCCCCGCGTCGAAGCGCCGCAAAGACGTACGTCGCGACCGCCCTGGCCACCGCTGCGACCGCAGACAGCGAGGCCACGACGACCGCACTCATCGACGCGCTCTCGGCCCTCGACCGCGCGGCGAAGGTGGGCGCCATCCATCCGAACGCCGCCGCTCGCCGGAAGTCGCGCCTGACGATCAAGGTCAATGCCGCACTCGGCGGCTCGACGGTCTCGACCGGGGGTCGCGTGACCAAGCAGACCGGCAAGGCGGCCCAAGCGAAGGCGGCCAAGGCCCGCATCGCGGCCAGCAAGTCGGCGAAGGCCAAGGGCGCCCAGACGGCCGCCGGCAAGGCGCGAGCGGCGCTCAGCAAGACCGCCCGAGCCGAAGCCGCGGCCGCTCAAGGATCAGCGGCCCCCGCCGAGACCACCACCACCGCCGAGACCGCGCCCGCCAGGCCGACACGCTCGACGACGAAGGCCTCCGCGACGAAGGCACCGACGACGAAGACCACCGCAGCGAAGTCGACCGCGAAGTCGACGACGAGCAAGTCGACCACGCGCAAGACGACGAAGTCCTAGACCACCTCGCGCCCCGACCGCGCGCCGTCCCACCTGACGCCATCCCGCCGCCTCGACGCCTCGGCCCCATCGCCGGGGCGTCGTCGTGTCCGCCGCCGGCGATCCCCCGCGTCGACGCCGATCAGGTGGCCGTCGTGACAGACCCCCCGGGCACCATCGGTTTCGGGCGGGCGAAGCCGTACAGGACCGCACCCGCCAGACCGGCGGCCGTGGTCACGAGGAAGAGCGTCCCCGCGACGGTGAACTGTTGCTGCCAGTAGAGCGAGCCGAAGGATCTCGCGTCCACGGCACCCGCGGCTTGGAGCTCAGCCCCGCGCCCGAGCGCGACATAGCGCGCATAGACGCAGTCGGCGCCGGTGGAGCACGTCGGCGCGATCACCTGCCCGTTCGACGGATCGACCCGGTTGAAGTCGGGGTACCCGCTGTCCGCAAAGAAGAAGATCGCCTTCAGTAGCAGGATCAGGACAGCGAAGGCGAGACCAGTCACGGCGCCCGCGAACACGCCATTGCGCAGGATCCGGGACCACGGCCCGGCGCGTCGGTCCGAGCGCTGGTTCGCGTAATAGCCGATCAGCAGACCCGCTGGGACGGTCAGCAACCAGATCAGCGGTTCGATCGGGATGATCAGGATGAAGCTGACCGCGATCGTGATCGCCATCCCGATACCGACATAGGCCGCGATGATGGCGCCACGATCGACGAACCGGGTCACGACCCCGCGAGCGCGCCGCGACCGAGGTAGCGTGCCCCGTCGCCGAGCTCGCCCTCGATCCGGAGGAGACGGTTGTACTTGGCGACCCGTTCGGAACGCGACGGGGCGCCCGTCTTGATCTGGCCCGTGCCCATCGCGACGACGAGGTCCGCGATCGTCGTGTCCTCGGTCTCTCCGGAGCGGTGCGAGACCACCGCCGCCCACCCTTCCGACCGCGCGAGATCGATCGCCTCGATCGTCTCGGTGAGCGTGCCGATCTGATTGAGCTTGATCAGCACGGCGTTCGCGGCACGCGCATCGATCGCCCTGGCGATCCGCGCCGTGTTCGTCACGAGGAGGTCATCGCCGACGAGCTGCACCCGGTCGCCCAGTCGCTCGGTCAGCCGACCCCAGCCCAGCCAGTCGTCCTCGGCCAGACCGTCCTCGATCGAGACGATCGGGTAGCGCGACGTCCAATCGGCCCACAGGTCGACGAGCTCCTCGCTCGCGAGCGTGCGACCCTCCCTGGCGAGCACGTAGCGAACGGTCTCGGCGTCAGGACTTCCCTCCTCGACGAGCTCGGTCGTGGCCGGATCGAGCGCGATCGCCACGTCCTCGCCTGGCCGGTAGCCGGCGCGCTCGATCGCCCGCAGGATGACCTCGACCGCAGCCTCGTTCGAGCCGAGGGATGGGGCGAACCCACCCTCGTCGCCCTGGCCCGTCGCGTGCCCTTCGTCGTGGAGGATGCCGCGCAGGGCGGCGAAGATCTCGGAACCGGCGCGCAAGGCGTCAGCGTAGGTCTCTAGGCCGACCGGCATGACCATGAATTCCTGGAAGTCGGTCGAGTCCTGCGCGTGCTTCCCGCCGTTGAGGATGTTGAACATCGGGACCGGCAGGACCCGTGCGTTGACGCCGCCCAGATATCGATAGAGCGGGAGGTCGTACGCCGCCGCAGCGGCATGGGCCACCGCCAGCGACACGCCAAGGATCGCGTTCGCGCCGAGTTCGCTCTTGTTCGCGGTCCCGTCGAGCTCGACGAGAAGGCCGTCGATGCCGACCTGGTCGGTCGCATCCAGACCGACGACCTCCGGTGCGATCCTATCCGTGACGTTCCGAACCGCCGTAAGGACGCCCTTCCCACCATAGCGATCAGTGTCGCCGTCGCGCAGCTCCACGGCCTCATGCGCGCCTGTGGACGCGCCACTCGGGACCGCGGCGCGCCCCACGGACCCGTCGACGAGCACGACATCGACCTCGATCGTCGGGTTGCCCCGGGAATCGAGGATCTCCCGCGCGTCGACGGCGTCGATCAGCGTCACTTGGGGCTCGCCGTCTTGGCCGATGGCTTCGCCGGCGTCTTCGATGGCGCGGCCGTCTTCCCGCTGGTCTTCTTCGCCGTCGCTTTCGGCTCGCTGTCCGGTTCGCGATCGAGCAGCACCGTCACGCCGGGCAGCTCACGTCCCTCGAGGAACTCGAGTGAGGCTCCGCCACCGGTCGAGATGTGGGTCATCTTCGAAGCCAGTCCCTGACGGGTGATGGCAGCAACGGAGTCGCCCCCGCCGACGACGACGGTCGCGCCCTGGTCCGCTCGATCCGCAAGCATCCGCGCGACGGCGTTCGTGCCATGCGCGAACGACGGGATCTCGAACACGCCGAGCGGGCCGTTCCAGAACACGGTCTTGACGCCCGCCAAGGCGTCGAGCATCAGCTCCTGGCTCTGCTTGCCGAGGTCGACGATGTGCCAGCTCGCCGGGATCTTCTCGGCCATGAGCGTCTTGTACTCCGTCCCGCGCGTGACCTCCTTGGCCACGATCACATCGATCGGCAGCACGACGCGGACGCCATTCTTCTCCGCCATCGCGAGGATCCGCCGGGCGTCGTCGACTCGGTCGGGCTCGGCGAGGCTCTTCCCGATCGTCTTGCCCTGCGCGAGCAGGAACGTGTTGGCCATCCCGCCGCCGAGCACGAGCAGGTCGACCTTCGTGAGCAGGTTGTCGATGACGGCGATCTTGTCGCTGACCTTCGCACCACCGAGGATCGCGGCAAACGGCCGCTCGGGCGACTCAAGGAGCTTGGAGAGCATCGTGAGCTCGCGCTCCATCAAAAGCCCCGCATACGCGGGCAGGTGCTCCGCGATGCCGACGGTCGAGGCATGTGCGCGATGCGCGGTGCCGAACGCGTCGTTCACGTAGACGTCGGCATAGGACGCGAGCGTCGACGCGAAGCCAGGGTCGTTGGCTTCCTCTTCGGGATGGAAACGCAGGTTCTCGAGCAGGATGATCTCGCTTGGGCGCATCCGCTTCAAGGCGTCCTCGGTGCCGACGCCCAGCGCATCGCCGGTCACCGGGACGTTCCGCCGGATCAGCTCGGTCAGCCGCTGCCCGACGGGCCGCAGCCGCAGGCTGTCGACGACCTTGCCGTTCGGCCGGCCGAGGTGGCTTGCGAGGATGACCCTGGCCCCGGCCTGGACGAGGAGGCCGATGGTCGGGACTGCGGCGCGTATCCGCGAGTCGTCCTGCACCTTCCCGTCGGCGATCGGCACGTTGAAATCGACGCGGACGAAGACCCGCTTCCCGGCGACATCCGCGTCACGGACGGTCAGTTTGTCCATGCTGATGGTCGGCTCGGTCTGGATCAGGCGGCGGCGACCGGCAGGCGGGCCCCCACGAAGGCGATCAGGTCGGCGACGCGGCAGCTGTAGCCCCACTCGTTGTCGTACCAGGCGATCACCTTGACCATGTCGCCACCGAGGACCATGGTCGAGTCGGCGTCGATGATCGACGAGCGGCTATCGCCCTTGAAGTCCATCGAGACGAGCGGCTCGTCCGAAACACCGAGGATCCCCTCGAGCGGTCCGGCTGCCGCAGCCCGGAACGCCTCGTTGAGCTCGTCGACGCTCGTCGGCCGGCGGACGGTAGCCGTGAAGTCGACGACGCTTACGGTCGGTGTCGGGACGCGCAGGCTGAACCCATCGAACTTGCCCTTCAGGTCGGGGATGACGAGGGCGAGCGCCTTGGCGGCACCGGTCGTGGTCGGGATGATGTTCTGCCCGGCACTCCGCGCGCGGCGCGGGTCCTTGTGCGCCACGTCCAGGATCCGCTGGTCGTTGGTGTAGCTATGGATCGTATTCATCAGCCCCTTTTCGATGCCGAGGAGGTCGTGGACGACCTTGGCGGCGGGGGCAAGGCAGTTCGTCGTGCAGCTCGCGTTGCTGATCACGTCGTGGGTGGCCGGGTCGTATCGATCCTCGTTCACGCCGAGGACGATCGTGATGTCCTCGTTCTTCGCGGGCGCGCTGATGATGACCTTCTGGGCACCCGCGTCGATGTGCGCCTTCGCCTTGGTCGCGTCGGTGAAGATGCCGGTCGACTCGAGGACGATGTCGACCCCGAGGTCGCCCCACGGGAGCGCGGCCGGGTCCTTCTCCGCCAGGATCCTGATCTCGTGCCCGTCGATGATGATCGAGCTGTCGCCAGCGCGAACGTCGCCGTCGTATGACCCGTAGGTCGAGTCGTGCTTGAACAGGAGCGCGTTCATCTCGGCATCGACGAGGTCGTTGACCGCCACGACCTCGACATCCGGCGCGCGCTCGATGAGCGCCTTGAGCGACTGGCGGCCGATCCGGCCGAAACCGTTGATGCCGACACGGACTGCCATCGGGGGAACCTCCTGCGGGCCTTCAGGGATCCGCTGGTGCGGGGCGCGACGCGCGCGCGTTCATCTCGTCGGGGAACGGGGCCATTCTAGCAAGGGTGCCCCTGCGCTCGGACCGCACCCTTCGCGGCAAGTCGCGACCGGGCGGATACCAAGATGTCGAGACAAGGAACGGCCCCCGCCTCGCGGCGGGGGCCGTATCCCACGCGTGGTGATGATGGCGCGGGTCAGCCGCCGATCTTGAAGACCTTGTTGCCGCAGATCGGGCAGGTCCCCTGCAGGGCGGGCTTGCCGTTCTTCATGGTGATCCGCTGGGCGTTCTGGACTTCGACCTTCTTCTTGTCCTTGACGCAATATGCCTCGGCCACGTGGGCTCCCTCCTCGTCGTGATGCGTTGCGAGATCCCTTGTCCCGCATCCACTCAACGGTCCGTCGTTTACACGCTGTGTCGCCAGAGTGACGGCCGCCAGCGGTCCGTCCCGGCATCTCGCTTCTGCCGATCGATCTCGGCAAGGACGAGGAGGCTTTCGAGCCCGGTCTCGACACAGGCCGCCTCGGCCGCATCCTTTTGATCGGTGACGAACTCGCCAGTCGTCCGATTGGCATACACCGCACAGACGACGCCGGCCCGACACCGAGCGAGGGACGCGAGGACGAGGAGAGCGGATGCCTCCATCTCGAAATTCATGACACGCTGGCGCGCCATGTCCTCCGCGAGGTCAGGGTACCGGATGGGCAACTGGGGGATCGGACGCCCTTGCGCACCGAAGAACCCAGGCGCCGTCGCGGTGATCCCGACGTGATACCGGTGTCCGAGCCGCTCCGCGGCCTCGATGAGCGCCGCAACCGCCTCGTAGTCGGCGACAGCGGGATACCCATCGTGGACGAAGAAGCTCGTGGTCGACTCGAGGCGCACAGCCCCTGTGGAGATGGCGAGATCGCCAAGCTCCATCTCAGGCTGGAGCGCCCCGCATGACCCGACCCGGATGAAGGTCGGCCGCTCAGTGATCGCCAGGATCTCTGCCACGACGATCTCGACGTTGTCCGTGCCGATGCCGGTCGACACGACCGACACCCGCTGGCCTCGAAATCGTCCCGTGACCGAGGCGAACTCCCGGTGTCGGTTCTCGAGCTCGATGGATTCGAAGCGCGAGGCGATCCGTGACGTTCGATCGGGGTCACCGGGGAGGAGGATGTACTCGGCCAGCTCTCCTGGACCGAGTCCGATGTGGTACTGCCGTTCTCCGGCCGGGATCGCGATCCTGCGATCCGAGGTGGTATCGACGCGGTGGTCCGCGTTCGGCAAGACCTCTTCCTCGCTCACGTGACTGCTTCGCTGGCGCGAAACTCGGCCGAGGATAGTCCCGCGTTCTCACGAGCGTCAAGCCGAGTGGATCGTGCTTGGGCCACGCTCAACCGAGCGTGACGCCGGGGGACCGTCGGCCGGGTCGCCGCTGGGTCCCGTCGCGGCGCCGACGAAGGTCGCCAGCCGGCCCGCGACGTGGGTGGCGACACGGCGTCGCGCATGCTCTCGCCGGACGAGCGTCACGGCCACCGACGCGGCCGAAACGGCAAGCAGCGTCCCGAGCCCGGCACCCCCCGCCCCGAGCGGCAGCGACCCGCCGAAGCCGGCAAACCGGGCCGCACCTGGCGGGGCATCCGGCGGCGGGGAGGAGGCGTCGCTCGACGCGGCTCCGACTGCTCCAGGTGGGCTCGGGTCGGGAGGGCCGGACGGGGCCGCAGGGATGGGCGCGCCGGCGAGGACGATGCCGCCCGGGTCGTCGACGACGACGACTGCGCCACCGGCCGCCGCTTCCACTCGCCCTGTGGCGTTGACCGCATCGTCGGGCTCGATGAGGGCAAGCTGATCGAGTGCCTCGCCCCTGAGGACGACCCGTCCGACCGCGGTCCCGTCGTCCAGGCTGAAACCGTCCGCACCGAGCTCGACGACGAGACCGCCGACACGGACGATGTGCCCGACGACCGAGTCGAGGTCGACGAGGTCCGCGTCGGAGGCCGGCTCACTGCCCGCAGCGGCAACCGTCGGGCCCGTCCCGGATGTCGGTGCGGTCCCCGACCCTGTCGCTCCCCGGCCGTCGCCCTCCTTGTCGGGACGACCGGTCACGTGGATGTCGGCTGGAAACCGAGGTGTGACCGCGAACCGCTTGTCGCTCGCGCTCGGATACGGTCGTCGGGCGATGCCGACGACGGTGGCCGTGCGGCCCTCCGTCAGCGTCGTGCTGGGGATGCCGGCGCCCGGCTGCCCGACGACGGCCACCCTCGTCGAACCGACGGTGATCTCGGCGCGCCAGCGGTCCCCCAGCTTGTGGATCTCCGCGACACGTCCCGTGATCGTGACCAGCCGCCACTCGTGTGCGCTGGTGGGCGACGCGTGAAGGACGAGCGGTCGAGGTGATGCCGCGGTCCCCAGGGCATGGAAACCGTCGGCACGAAGGCGAGGGGCACCATAGGCGGCGCCGATCCGTCCCTGGGCGCGGATCCTGGTCCCGGGCACGGGAGCCGTCGTGTCGGTCGGCAGCAGCAGTTCGACGGCAGCCGAGGCGTCCTGGACGACGATGCGCCGACCGGTCGTATCGAGAAGCGTGGCCGGACCGGTGACGACCGCCTCGATCGCGACGTCACGGTCGGCGATCCTCAGCGCGCGGGCGATCGAGAGGGTCGGAACCACGCTCGGTGGATGGGTCGCCGCCGGGGAAGGGTTGGGTGACGCGGAGGGCGCCGCCACGACGACGAGATCGGCCGTGTCGCGCAGCCAGATCCGGTAGCCGTCGAGCGCGCCGGACCGTGTCGCTCGTTGGCCAGCCACGCCGACGACTCGGTACGTCCCGCCGACCTTCAGCGACCCGAGATCGATCCGGCTCGACGCGTCGGCCATGACCTTGATCGGGGTCGCACCGTCACGTTCGAACGTGACCGTGGTATCGCCGCTGGTCGACTTCGTTGCCTTTGCCGTCACACGCCCCATCGCGGTGACGAGTCGGGCCTCGAAGGATTCGGCGAGTCCGGTGGACGTCACGGGAAGGACGGCGGGAAGCACCGATGTGCCGATCGCGTGCACGTCGGGCGCACCAGGCCGGATCTCGAGCTGGCCGTACGGCGCCGCGAGCTTCCCGCTCACCTCGAGCAGCGTCCCTCGGGCGAACGTGGGGACACCGTCGGGAAGGTGGACGACGATGCCGGCATCGGCCGATCCGATCGCGAGCAGGGCTGGGGTCCCGACACGGCCCGCCTCGGCCACGACGACGCCAGTCGTGCGGACCTTCGAGCCGATCGGCATCGTCCTGACCGACGCCAGGGACGAGGGCGCGGTCGTCGGGGACGGCAACGGCGTCGGGCTCGCGACGGGCGACGGCGTCGGCGATGGAGCTGTCGTGGGGGTGGCGGTCGGAGTCGGGTTGGCGGTCGGAGTCGGGTTGGCGGTCGCCGTCGGGGACGCGGCCGGAGTCGGCGATGCCGTCGGGGAGGCCGTGGGCGTGGTCGTCGGAGAAGGCGTCGCGCGCGGGATCACTTCGACTTCGCCCGCGACCGTGGCCTGCACGCGATAGCCTGCCGACCCCGTTCCGGAGCTGTCGCGCTGGCCGAGCGGTCCTGCGACGACCACGACCGAGCCGGAACCCACGGTCAAGCCCACGATCGCATCCGGACCGATGACGGCACGCACAGGCCCGGAGCCATCGTCGACCGTGATCCCGAGACCATCGGCGAGCTGATCCGGCGACGCCGTGACGGTCCCGGTGATCCGGATCCTCGATCCTTCGAATGACTCAGTCGCAGAACCCGTCGCGACGTCGACGGGATCGGGCACGGAAACGACCGGGCCGGCGCTCAGGGCTGTTTCGGCGACGCGGAGTGTTCGCTGCGAGAACCGGCTGTCGACCGTGCCAGTCGCGGTGACGCTCGAACCAGCCGGCCAATCGCCGGCGACCGTGCTGTCGAGATAGAGCGCGATCCCGCCTGTCGCGTCCTGGATGAACCCGGATCGCCCGCTCTCGAGCGCGCCGAGTCGCGTCGTCAGGACGCCCTCGATCGAGACGGTCGCGCCGTCCGCGAGGCCTCGTGCGTCTGCGATGCGCGTGACCGCGACTGGCGTGGGCGTCGGGGTCGGGCTGGGGGTGGGAACGGGCGTCGGTGTCGGCGTGGGGGCAGGAGTCGAAGTCGGCGTGGGCGCGGGGGTCGAAGTCGGGCTCGGCGCCGTCGTCGGCACGGGACTCGGACTCGGCGTAGGCGTCGCTGTGGGCGCGGGTATCGCAGTCGGGACAGGCGATGGAGTGGCCGTCGGGATCGCGGTTGCGGTCGGGCTCGCGGTCGGGGCGGGAGTCGGGACCGCTGTCGGCGTCGGCGACTGGCCCGGCGCGGGAACGGCGGGCGCCCCGAGGCCCTGCGGCGAGGGCGTCCCCTGGTTGAACCAGTCGGTGCTGTTCTCATTCGTATCGGACCCGTTCCCAAGCGCTCCACCAGGTGCCCTCTCGAGACTCGACCCCGGAGACGGGGCTGCGGTGGCCGTGCCCTCGACGAACGCGTTCGTCGCGTCGCCCCATCCGACCGCATCGATGACCGACCCGCCGACCACCCGCAACGCGATCGCGCCGCCGGTCGCGGCGAATCCACCCGAATAGGTCGCATCGGCGACGGCCCCGAACAGGCCCGAGGAGTTCGCCAGGAGGAGCCGCTTGCCGGGATCGAGCACGAGCGACGTCGTCCACGTCGCCTTCCGCGTCACGGTCGATCCCGACGACGTCGCGTAGACGACTTCGAGTCCGAGCAGGTCGACCGCCGCCAGGCCCTGATTGGCGACCTCGACGAACTCGTCCGACGCCGACGCCCCGCCGGTCTGGACTTCGGAGACGACGAGGGCCGAGGGCGGCCAGGAGACAGGTCCGGCGAGCACGCCAGCACCTCCAGAAACCGCGGCCACGGCCGCCAGGATGACGACGATGAGCGCGGTCGACCCCGCGCGCCGGGCACGAGCCATCGGTGACCTCCCGGCGGGGCAGCGGGACGGACTGACGGCGGGTCATGGTTATAGCGAGACCGACTTCACTCCCACTTATCCGGGTCGCGCGACGTTTCGACTACGATGCGCAGCACCACCGTCAACGATCCACAGACCACCTCAGGAGACACCCGTGGCCCGCGCCAAGAGGACCGAACGCGCCGAGGCGCGCCGCCGCTACCGAGCCGCCACCGCGCCCGAGATGACCGACGACGGCCTCGACCTCGGGGCCACCTCGACGACGAACGTCAACCCGAGCAAGACGAGGTCGTCCGGCTCGGCGACCCAAAAGTCCGCGACCACCGCCCCGACCGGGCGGATCGGGTTCGGCGAGGCGTTCAGGTTGTCCTTCCGGCCCATCAACGTCCGCCAGGACGTCGCGGCCCTCCCCTGGATCGCGACCCACACGCACGCGCTGTGGATCCCGCTCGCGATCACCCTCGCGAGCACCGTGGTCATCGTCGCGTCGAGCGGCACGGGAACGATCAGCCAGTTCATGTTCGCCTACTTCATCCAGACCCCGGCGATCGGGAGCGTGTTCATCGCTGGCTTCCTGGCGCCGCGAGCTTCGTGGCTACTCGGAGTGATCGTCGGGTTCGTCTCGGCCATCTGCTATTCGGTGCTCGTCGTGGCCTTCCCGACATCGATCTACGTCGCGGCGCCGCCCAGCGCCGACGTCACTCGGGACGTCGTCGTCTCTGCGCTCGTGCTGTCGCCGGTCATCGGCGCCTTCTTCGCCGCGGGCGCCGCGTGGTACCGGCGGTTCCTCGCGATGTCCAGCCCGAACCGCGGCAAGAAACCCTCGCAGACCGCGAAGGCGAAGCCCGGCGACGGCCGCACCAGGACTGCGAGCGCCAAGCGCTAGCCGAACCGAGAAACGTGTCGCCGAACTGATTGCCGATCAACCGAGCCGACGCATCCCGGCGTGCGCCACGATCTTGATAGAACGCCGGATAACTGGCAGTGACACGGCCGTCGAGTACATCACCGTCGAGGATCGGGATGGCCAGGTCGCCATGTCACCTACCTTCGAGAGCGTCACTAGTCCCCGCGGGGACCAGCTCACAAGCCGTGAGGATGGCGAAACCGCGCCTGAGGACCGACGGAGTGGCGATCCTGCACGCCGCCCAGCTCGGGTCGGCGAGGCCGCTCAGCCGGACGCGGCCGCGACCAGTTGGTAGAAGCTGATGACCGCGACTGAGAGCTGGACGCACAGCGCGAGGGCGTAGACCGCCACCGAGCCGAACAGGAGCGCGTTCACGGCAAACAGGACGGTCGCCGTGATGCCCGGCGCGAACAGCAGGCGGCCGCCCCAGGTCCGCAACGCGCCGGCCCGGTAGAGCTGGCGGCCGCGCGTCACGATGACCCACAACGCATAGAGTGCGACGACGCTGCTCGACAGGACCATGGCCTGTCGGACGTCGGCGAGCCAGGCGAAAGCGATCACCGGCAGCAGCGCCTCGAAGACGACGTTGAAGCTGGTCGAGACGATCGCCCGTTGCCGGATACGGTGCACCTGGCTCCAGGAGCCTCCGGCCGGCGTGAGCGCGGCGGTCACGGCGGTGAAGCCCGCGATGACGGCCGCGATCGAGGCGATCGTGAGCAGGAGCGCCTCGTCGAGCATGGGCGGCATAGTACGGCGCGCGGCGCCTGGCGATACGAGGTGACTGCGCGAAGCGGCAGGGGCTTGCGAGGCGCAAGTCGACGTCGAGGCACACGTCCACGACTGTCCACCCGAGACGTTTGGCTAGGTTGCGGCAGTCATCTTCTTGGCGGTCGACGCCCAGCCCCGCGACGGCGGCACCAGGACTGCGAGCGCCAAGCGCTAGCCGAACCGAGAAACGCCACGCCGAACTGGCCGATCAACCGAGCCGCCGCATCCCGGCGTGGCCGAGCTGGCGAACGCCCGCCGGCTGACCCGGTCCACCGGCCTCGGCGGCCACCTCAGGGAGTGCCCTGACGTCCTTGGCGATCACGTTGACCACCTCGCCCTCGCGCTGGAGGTCCCCGTCCACGAGGAGGAGCGCGTGCCGCCGCACGACCGACCGCAGCCGCGCCCACGTATCGGGCCAGAGTGTGACGTTGACCATCCCGGTCTCGTCCTCGAGGGCCAGGAAGACCGTGCCTTTGGCGGTCATCGGGTGCTGTCGGGTGACGACCAATCCGCCGATCCTCACGCGCCCGGGCGGCCGTTCGGACAGGACCGCATTGGTCACCGCCCCAAGCCGCTCGAGCGCCGGGCGGAACAAGGTCACCACTTGGCGTCGGGCATCCAGCCCGATGACCGCGTACGAGTCGCCGAGTCGTTCCGATTCGGTGATCTCGGGCAGTGCCGGCGCCGCTGTCGCCGGAAGCCGCAGGTCCATCGGCCGCCCCGCCGCCGCACCCCGCTTCCCAGCCGCCCGACCGAGACCGCGCAAGGCCCGACCGTCCACACGCCCGCGTGACGCGCCGGCCACCTCGCGAAGCTGCCACAGGAGCTCGCGCCGCGGGCGCCCGAGGGAATCCAGCGCCCCGGTCCGGATGAGTCGCTCCAGCACCTCTTCGGGCAGCCCGGTCCGCTCGACCACCTCGACCAAGGAGCCATATCGCCCGCGCGCGAGCTCCGCGTCCAGCAGAGCCTCGTGCTGCTCGCCGATGCCTTTCACGAGACCGAGTCCCAGCCGGACGCCCCACCCGGCGGTCACCTCGGGGGTCCAGCGGTCGCGTGACTCCGCCGACGGCACGACGCAGGCGGGCGATCGGATCGGTTCCGGGCGGCCAGTGATCCCGGCTCCCTCCGGCAGCGGCTCCCCGGGCCGGCCGACCCACTCCGTCGTCGTCTTGTAGAACGAGGCGTTGATGTCGGCCGGCAGGACCGCCACCCCGTGGCGCTTCGCGTCGTTGACCAGGACCTCGACCGGGTAGAAGCCCATCGGCTGGGCGTTGATGAGCCCGACCAGGAACTGAGCCGGGTAGAACAGCTTGAGGAAGGCCGATTCGTATGCCGTCCTCGCGAAAGCGGCTGCATGCGACTTCGCGAACCCGAAGCTGGCGAATGCCGAGACCTGGCGGAACAGCTCCTCCGCGATCTCGTCGGTCATCCCGGGCTGGCGCATGCAGCCGTCGTGGAACTGCCGGTGGAGCTTCTCCATCTCCCGGCTCGAGCGCCAGGTGCCCATCGCCCGGCGGAAGCCATCCGACTCGGCGGGCGTGAACCCGGCCACCTCGATCGCGATGCGCATGACCTGCTCCTGGTAGAGGATCACGCCCATCGAATCCTTGAGCACCGGCTCGAGTGACGGGTGGAGGTACTCGACCGGCTCCAATCCCTGCTTGCGCCGCAGGAACGGGTGGACGGCATTGCCCTGGATCGGCCCCGGCCGGATGATCGCGACCTCGACAACGAGGTCGTCGAGGCTCTTCGGACGGGACTTCGGCAGCGTCTGCATCTGGGCGCGGCTCTCGACCTGGAAGACGCCGACGGTGTCCGCCGCCTGGAGCATCTCGAAGACCTCGGGGACGTCCTCGGGCATCCGGTCGAGATCGAGACAGACCGCGCAGTCGTGCTCGATGAGCTGGAGCGTCTCGTCCATCGCGGCCAGCATCCCGAGACCGAGAAGGTCGAGCTTGATCAACTTGAGCGTCTCGA
>JBJMMR010000073.1:0-66209 GCA_045804645.1 Chloroflexota bacterium
CTTGCGGCCTACGTCCCGATCCTGCCCAAGCACATCTGGGAGAAGCACTCGCTCGAGCAGATCGCCAACTCGGAGGCCGACGGGTTCTTCGCCAACGATCCGCCGGTCGTCGGGACCGGCCCATATCAAGCGGTCGAATACGTCCCGGGGCAGTTCATGCGCTTCGAGCGCAATCCGGAGTACTGGGGCAAGCAGGGCGCTGCCGACCAGATCATCATCACGCACTTCGAGAACAACGACACGATGACCCAGGCCCTGAAGAACGGGGAGTTGGATTACGCGCGCGGCATCAACGCGGACGCGTTCGACGCGCTCGAGGGACAGCCGGACATCGTCCCGGTCGAGGGGTTCGCGAACGGCTATTCCTACCTGACGTTCAACGGCTATCCCAAGGCGATCAAGGACGGCGGTTCCTCGACGCGAGCCACCGCCGATCCGGCGTTCCGTGACGCGCTCGCCTGGGGGCTCGACCTGGACCAGCTCGTCGATAAGGTGCTGGCTGGGCACGGGACCCCGGGCACCAGCCTGCTGCCGCCGTTCCAGGCGAAGTGGTATGTCCCGCCCGACCCGTCGGTCCAGCGCCACTTCGATCTCGCCAAGGCCGACGAGAAGCTGACGGCGGCGGGGTACGTCAAGGATGCGTCCGGCAACCGGCTCGACAAGGAAGGCAAGCCGATCAACCTCCGGATGACCTGGCCTGCGTCCGAGTCCGAGCTGGCGACGGCCGCCCAGTTCATCACGGAGTGGTGGGGCCAGCTCGGCATCAAGGTGAACGCTGGGGTGACCGAGGACGACACGCTGCTCGTCGACCTCACACCACCGGAATACGACCCGCCGGGCAAGGCCGACTTCGACACCTACATGTGGGGTTGGGTCGGCGACGTCGATCCGACCTCGCTCCTCGAGCCGTTCACGACGGACCAGATCGGCGGGTCGAGTGACACGTTCTGGTCGAACGCGCGCTTCGATGAGCTGTTCAAGAAGCAGGGTCAGACCATCGACGAGACCGAGCGCAAGGGCATGCTCAAGGAGATGCAGGAGATCTTCTACCAGGAAGTCCCGAACATCCCGCTGTACTTCGACTCGGAGCTCCACGCCTACCGGACCGACCATTTCGGAGGCTGGCAGAACCAGCCGCCGGAGAACGGGACGCCGTTGTTCCAGTTCGGACCGATCGGCTACACCCTGCTGACCGATGCGGCTGCCGCACCGAGCCCGTCGGCGAGCGAGGCGACAGCGCCATCCGCGGGCTCGTCGGCAACGGCCGCCCCGGGCGACACCGGCTCGCCGACCAGCGGGACCGGCGCGAACACGGGCTTGCTCCTGGCCGTCGGGGCCGTCGTCCTCGTCGCCGTGGTGGGGACACTCGCGGTCCGGAGGCGCGGCGCCAAGGCGACCGAAGAGGAGTGATCGAAGGGCACCGGCGAGGCACGCCCGGCTCGCTCGGGCCGTGCCTCCGCCGCCTGCCCGTCGACTGACCCGCGACCGTGGCGACCCGGTTCATCGTCCGCCGCCTCGGCCAGGCGGCGCTGACGATCGTCATGATCGTCCTTGTCAACTTCGTGCTGTTCCGAGCCATGCCGGGATCGCCGGACCGGATCCTGGCCCGCAACCCGAACGTTTCCCCCCAGGCGATCCAGCAGATCCGCGAGCGGTGGGGGATCGACAAGCCGTTGATCCCCGACCAGCTCGTCGCCTACATGGCGGCGACGCTCCAGGGCGATCTTGGCAACTCATTCGGCCAGCGCGGTCGGCCCGTGACCGAGGTCGTCGGCAGCCACCTCGGCCCGACGCTCCTGTTGTTCGGCCTGGGCGAGGTGATCGCCATCGTCGTCGGTCTCGCCTTGGGGGCATACGCGGGCTGGAGACGTGGAGGTGCTGTCGATCTCGTCGGGAACGGGATCTCGCTCATCCTCTATTCGATGCCGTACTTCCTGCTCGGGATGATCCTGCTGCTCATCTTCTCCGCAACCCTCCACTGGTTCCCGTCGTTCGGCATGACGACGCTCGGCGTCGCCCACGACTCGCCGCTCGAGTACCTCGCTGACCTGTCCGCGCATCTGATCCTGCCCGTGGCGACCGTCGCGCTCGGGCTCATCGGTCAGTACTCGATCCTGATGCGCTCCTCGATCATCGAGACGATGTCTGACGAATACATCACGACGGCGCGGGCCAAGGGCATCACCGACAGCCGGATCCTGCGCGGCCACGCCCTCCCGAACGCGATGCTGCCGACCGTCTCGCTGATCGCGATCAACCTCGGGTATGTGGTCGCGGGCGCGATCACCGTGGAGGTCGTGTTCAACTGGCCGGGCCTCGGGACGTTGACGGTCGACGCGCTCAAGAGCCGCGACTACCCCGTGCTCCAGGGCATCTTCCTCGTGCTGAGCATCTCGGTCGTGTTCGCCAACCTCGGCGCGGACATGATCTATGGCCGCCTCGATCCGCGGGTGCGCGCGTGACGACGCCGGCCGCGACGATCGGCGTCGCGCCGCTCGCCCCACCCACTCGCGAGCAGGGGCTCCTCCGACGGCTCATCGCACGTCCGGACGGCCTCTTCGGGCTCATCATCCTGGTGATCTTCGTCGTGCTCGCGGCCGTGCCGGATCTCCTTGTCGGGCCGCTTCAAACGGCGACGACCGCGACGGGCGGACGCCTGCAGCCGCCGTCGCTCGAATTCCCGCTGGGCACGGACGAGATCGGGCGCAGCATGCTGAACCTGACCGTCCACGGCACACGGATCTCGATGGTGATCGGGTTCCTGGCAACCGCGATCACGGTATTCATCGGTGGGCTGATCGGCATCGTCGGCGGGTTCGCGGGCGGCAAGCTCGACGCCGTCCTGATGCGCATCACGGACTTCTTCCTCGTCCTGCCGACGTTCGTCCTGGCACTCATCCTCGCGCCGATCATCTCCGACGTCATCGGCACGGGCTCGACGATCCTCGGTATCCGCACGACGCTCGTCGTGATCGTCGTCGTGGTCGGCATCACGAGCTGGGCCTCGACGGCGCGCATCCTCCGCGCACAGGCGTTGTCGCTGAAGGAGCGCCCGTTCGTCGACCGAGCGCGGGTCATCGGCGCCGGCCGCCTGCACATCGTCCGCCGCCACATCCTTCCCAACGTCGTGAATCTGATCGTCGCGAACGCCGTGCTCGTGTTCGCGGGCGCCGTGCTCACGGAGACGACGCTGTCGTTCGTCGGGCTGGGCGATCCGTTCCAGCCGTCGTGGGGTCAGCTCCTCAATGCGGCCGAGGAGGTCGGCGCGGCGAACCTCGGGGCGTGGTGGTACTTCGTCCCGCCGGGCGCATGCATCGTGCTCGTCGTATTTGCCTTCACGCTCCTCGGGACGGCCCTCGACGACCTGCTCAACCCGCGTCGGCGGTCACGGCGATGAGCCTCCCAGTCCCGCCATCAGCTCGCGACGGCATCACGCCGCCGGATGTCGAGACCGAGGAGCTCGACGAGCAAGAAACACTCGATGCGGTCGCCATGATCGATGAAGTCGCGCCGAGCGCCGGCATCACCACGGCCGGCCAGCGGCGCCAGCGCCCGCTGCCGAAGCTCGCCGATCCCGCAGCGCCGCTCCTCGTCGTCGAGGATCTCAAGACCTACTTCTCGACGGGGTCGGGTCCGGTCCGAGCGGTCGACGGCGTGTCGTTCAAGCTGGAGCACGGCGAGGCGTTGGGCATCGCCGGCGAATCGGGCTGCGGCAAGACGACGACGGCGCTGTCGCTCGTCCGGATCCTGCCCGCGAACGCGAAGATCATGTCCGGGAGCATCTCGCTCATGGGCATCGACCTGGTGCCGAAGTCGGACAATGCGCTCCGTCGGTACCGCTGGCGCGAGATCAGCATCGTCTTCCAGGGTGCGATGAACGCGCTCAACCCCGTTCGTCGTATCCGCGACCAGATCGCGGAGCCGATCGAGGAGCGTCTCGGCGAGTCCCCGAAAGCCGCACGGAAGCGGGCTGGTGACCTGCTGGAGCTCGTCGGCATCCCACGCAAGCGTGGTGATGCGTATCCGCATCAGCTCTCGGGCGGGATGCGGCAGCGCGCGATGATCGCCATGGCGCTCGCCTGCGATCCGGCGATCGTGATCGGCGACGAACCGACGACGGCGCTCGACGTGATGGTCCAGGCGCAGATCCTGCAGCTGCTCGAAGACCTCCGCCAGAAGCTCGGGCTGTCGCTGATCCTCATCACGCATGACCTGTCGGTCATCGCCGAGACGTGCGACCGCGTGATGGTCATGTACGCCGGCCGGGTGGCCGAGGAGGGACCGGTAGAGGAGGTATTCCGCCGACCGCGTCATCCGTATACGCAGAAGCTGATGGCGGCGTTCCCGAACATCCACGCGGATCGCCGGACGCTCGACGTCATCCCGGGTGAACCGCCCGACCTGCGCCAACCACCACCCGGATGCCGGTTCGCACCGCGCTGTCCGTTCGCGATGCCGGTGTGCCGTGAGGTCGTCCCGCCCGAAACATCGTTCTCTGGCGTACGCGTCGCCTGCCATCTGTATCCCGTCGGGAGCGATGGCGTCCCGGTCACGGTGCCGCCCGCAACGGCCGACGAGATGCCGGCGGCGGCGAGATGACGGACGAACTCCACACGATGGAAGGCCTTCGTGCCGTCGATGCCGGCGCCGCCGACGACCTGCTGCGGCTCGAGGGCCTCCAGGTCCACTTCCCGATCGGTGGCGGGATGCTCGACACCCTGATGCGTCAGCCGACGGCCGTCGTGCGGGCCGTCGACGGCGTCGACCTCTCCCTGCGGCGGGGCGAGGTACTCGCGCTAGTCGGCGAGTCAGGGAGCGGCAAGACGACGATCGGCCGCGTGATCGTGAAGCTGACGCGGCCGACGGCCGGGACCGTGACGTTCGAGGGCCACGACGTCACGAAGGTCTGGTCGGGCTCGGAGCTGCGCGACTACCGCCGACGCGTGCAGGTCATCTTCCAGGATCCGTACGAGACGCTTGATCCCAAGCAGACCATCTACGACTTCGTTGCCGAGCCCTTGATCGTGAACGGGCTGGGCTCAGCCGCCGAGCGACGAGAGCGCGTGCTCGGCGCCCTCGACGCGGCTGGTCTCCGGCCTGCCGAGGACTATGCCGCCCGCTATCCCCACGAGCTCTCCGGTGGGCAGCGCCAACGCGTCGTCATCGCCGGAGCGCTCGTGATGGGCCCGCAGTTGATCGTTGCCGACGAACCCGTCTCGATGCTGGACGTCTCGATCCGCACCGAGCTCCTGCGGCTCATGTTGGCCCTCCGCTGGGAGCGCGGCCTGACCTATCTCTTCATCACCCATGACCTGTCGCTTGCCTGGGTGCTCGCCGACCGGATCGCGGTCATGTACCTCGGCCGGATCATGGAGATCGGGACCGCCGAGGAGGTGATCCGAACACCGCGCAACCCCTACACCGAAGCCCTCGTGTCGGTGTCGCCCTCGCCGGAGCCGATGTCGCGTGCCGGTCGGTCCGAGCGGACGATCCTCAAGGGCGAGACGCCGGACGCCGTCCGTATCCCGTCGGGCTGTCGGTTCCATCCGCGCTGCCCGAAAGCCTTCGACCGCTGTCGCGTCGAATCCCCGCCGTTGTTCGATGTCGGAGGCGGACATCGGTCGGCGTGCTGGCTGGCCGAGCCCGGAGCCGAGGCGGGCGGTCGGGCCCTGCCGGTGGTGGACGCCGCCCGGGTCCCATGAACCGAGCTCTGCGCGGGGCGACCGCGGTCGCGGTCAGTGCGATCCTCGCGGCCGCCGTCGGCGGGTCGCGACCCGTCGCCGGCGCGGACGACGAGCGGACGTTGCGGATCGGGACGACGCAGGAGTTCGACTCGATCAACCCCAACCTCGCATTGATCGCGTCGTCCGCCGAAGCATCGAACCTGGATTACGACGTCCTCGTCGGCGTCGATCCGAAGGGTGAGTACGTCCCGACAGGTTTCGCCGAAAGCTGGACGCGCGACGGGACGACGTGGACCTTCAAGATCCGCGACGGGATCCGGTGGTCGGATGGTGAGGCCGCGGACGCGAACGACGTCGCCTTCACGTACCGCTACCTGCTCGCGAGCCGCGACCCGAGGTACATCGGGCCATGGGCGCCGGCCGGCAACGACCTCGCGTTGGCGGGTGCGCTCCACGCGGACGGGCGCGCGGACCACCCGCTATCGCTGTATGGCGACATGCTCGCGCGGGTGGCAGGTCTGCGGACGGTGCAGCTCGTCGATGCACACACGGTCACGATGACCACCGCGAATCCGACGACGCTCTTGCTCGGTGCCCTCGTCCCGATCCTGCCCGAACACATCTGGTCGAGCGTCCCCTTCGCGGCCGCCGGCAGCGATTTCCAGCGGCAACCCCCGGTCGTCGGGTCGGGGCCATTCCAGGTCGTCGACTGGCAGCTCGGCGGTGCGGCGAGGTTCGCGCAGAACCCTTTCTACTGGGGACGGCCCCCATACGTCGCTGAGGTCGACTTCCGCTTCTACCGCGATACGGATTCGCTCGCGGCGGCGCTCGAAGGCGGGGACATCGATTACGCCCGGGAGATCGCCCCCGCAGATGTCGATCGCCTCGAGGCCGCCCCTGACGTGGACGTCGTCCAGGGCGCCGCATCCGGCTTCACGCATCTGGCCTTCAACACCTACGCGAAGCCGATCGACGGCGGCGGGGCGTCGACGCCGGCGGTGCGCGACCCCCGGTTCCGGGCGGCCCTCGACTACGCGCTCGATCGACCCGCGATCATCGGGGCAGCTGTCGACGGCTACGCGACGCCGGCGACGACGCTCATCCCGCCCGCGAGCGAGCCATTCCACAGCGACGCGGCGCACCCCCGAACGTTCGACGTCGCCGAAGCCGAGGAGCGGCTAACGGCTGCCGGCTATGTCGACTCCGACGAGGACGGCGTCCGTGAGGACGAGGATGGTCGGCCGATCGACCTGCGCCTGTACTACCCGACATCGGACCCGAGATACCTCGCGGCGGCGCTCGCCATCGCCGAGCAGTGGGAACGCGTCGGCGTCGACGTCACCCCCAAGGGCCTCGAACCCGACGCGCTCGAGGAGCAGCTGTACACCCCAGAGGCGGGCGGTACGGCCGAATACGACGCAGTCCTCTGGAGCTGGTCGGGATCACCGGACCCCGACTTCCTGCTTTCGCTCCTCACGACCGCCCAGATCGGGAAGCTGAGCGACAGCAGCTACTCGAACCCGGCGTACGATCGGCTCTTCGAGGCGCAACGACATGCGCCGAGCGTCGAGGACCGCCAGGCGATCGTCCGCCAGATGCTCGGGTTGGTCTACGACGACGCCCCGTACCTGCTCCTGTTCTACGACGACGAGCTCGATGCGCATCGCACGGACCGGTTCAGCGGTTGGACATCAGCGCCGGGGGCATCGACGCCGCTGTTCACGACGGGCGTCGCTGGCTATCTGCGTCTTGCCGCACCTGCCCCCGTGCCGAGCGCGACGACACCTCCGCCGGCCCCCACGCCCGCGGAGACAGCGTCCCAGACGGAGAGCGGATCGCCCGCGGCGGCCGCGCCGTGGCTCACACGCACCGACGCGACGCTCGCGCTGGTCGGTTCGCTGCTATCCGTGATCGCGCTCATCCTGATCCTGATCGCATCCCGGGCGCGGTCTCCGAAGGGACGCGCGCCCTAGGGGGCAACCTCCTCGCTGGCGTCACATCGAGGAGCGGGACCGGTGCCGACCCGGTGGACCGGCTCGGTCCAGTCGCGGATCGGTCCCGCCCGTACCATCCGGTGGTGCCCGAACCCCTGCCGCTCGGACGCAACCACGATTTCCGCGTCCTGCTCACGTCCCAGGGCGTGTCTGCGCTCGGCGACGCCGTGAGCTTCACCGCGCTCCCGTTGCTCGTGCTCGCGCTCACCGGCTCCGGGCTGTGGATGGGTGTCGTCGGTGCGTTGTCGAGCCTGCCGGATCTCTTCTTCGGGATGATCGCCGGCGCGCTCGCCGATCGAAGCGATCGCAAGCGGATGATGTTCCTGGCCGATCTCGGGCGGGCCATCCTCACGGCGCTCATCCCGATCTCCGTGGTGCTCGGCGGGCCGACGCTGGCGGTCATCCTCCTCGTCACCGCGCCGATGAGCATCCTGCGATCGTTCTTCCTGGCCGGCTACACCGCCTCGGTGCCGATCCTCGTCGGACGGCCGCAACTCGCCAGGGCGAACTCGATCTTCGAGGCCGTCTACTCGTTCGGCTACATCATCGGGCCCGCGATCGCCGGCCTCCTCGCGGCGACCATCGGTGCCGGCCTGACGCTCGCCATCGATGCGGCGTCGTTCGCGGTCTCGAGCTTCGTGCTCGCGCTGATCCGCCGCGACCTGCGCGCACGGGCCGAGCGCTCGGAGGCGAGCCTCGTCGACGATATCCGGGAGGGGATCGTCTTCATCCTCCACCACCCCGTCCTCCGGCCGATGATCCTGTTCTGGGGCCTCGTCTCGATCACGCTCGCCCCCTTGGTCGCCGCGTTGACGGTGCACGTCACCCGCGACCTGGGGCAGAACGCGACGATCCTCGGACTCGTCCTGACCACCTACGGGATCGGCACGGTCATGGGCGCGTTGCTCACAGCGAGGACCGCGCGTCGGGCCGTGGCGCCGTTCCTGCTCGGCGGCACGCTCACGACCGGCATCCTGCTCACGGTCGTCTCGCGCACGGACCAGATCCCGGTCCTTTTCGGCGCCGCCGCGATCGCCGGCGCCGCCCAGAGCGTCGTCCTCGTCACGTATCTGACCGCGCGGACCAACCTGAGCCCCGACCAGCTGCTCGGCCGCGTCGGCAGCACGGCACGGACGATCTCGCTCGGTCTCCAGCCCATCGGCATGCTGGTCGGCGGCGCCCTCATCGACCTCACGGACGGATCGACTACGCTGGCCGCCATGGGCCTGGTCCTCGTGATCCTTACCATCGGTTTCGCCCCGATCGGCGCCCTCAGGCGGGCGACGACGCTGCCGAGCGTGCCGGCTCCCCGTTAGGCGGCGATGTCGAGCGCCTCGGACACGTCGGGGACGACGTCCACCGTGACACCGCAGCCGTCGCACCGGACGGCGTCGAGGACGCCCTCGACCTGCGCGTCACCTGAGCAGAACGGGCACTCGATGGTGGTCATCTGGTCGGCTCCTTGACTCCGTCGCGCGGGTTCGATGCGCCGAAGTCTCAGATGCCCGAATGACAGCTAGCGTGTCACGCCTACGGCGCCGTACCGGAAACAGCCGGGCAGATGGTCGTCGACGAGGCCGACGCTCTGCATGAACGCATACATGATCGTCGACCCGACGAACCGGAAACCGCGGCGCTTGAGGTCCTTCGAAAACGCATCCGACACAGGGGTGCTCGCTGGGATGTCGTTGCCCGTCGAACCTGGCGCAAGCCGTTGCGGCGGCCCTGGCACGACCGACGCGAGATATGCATCGAACGATCCGAACTCCCGCGCCAGCTCCAGGACGCCGATCGCATTCGCGATCGTCGCTTCGATCTTGGCTCGGTTGCGCACGATCCCCGCGTCCGCCATCAGCCGCGCCCGATCGTCATCGTCGAACCGCGCCACGACCGCCGGCTCGAACCCGAGAAACGCCGCACGAAACGCGTCGCGCTTCTTGAGGATCGTCGACCATGACAGCCCGGCCTGGAACGACTCGAGCGCAAGGCGCTCGAACAGCTCGATGTCGTCGTGGACCGGCACACCCCATTCGCTGTCGTGGTAGGCGACCATCCGAGGATCCGGACGAGCGTCGCTCGAGAGCGACCACCAGCAGCGGGTGAGTCCGTCGGTCATCGCCGAAGGCTACGCTACCGGCCTGATGCCACTCCACTGCTACATCGGGCACGGTGCCTCGGGCACCTCGGCGAGCATGAAGCCGTTCGTCGACGGCCTTCAGCGTCGCGGGCTCCAGGCGACGGCCATCGACCTCCCGAAGCGCAAGGCCGAGGAGGCGCTGCCGGCGTTCCATCGCGTCGTTCCCGACGACGCGACGACCGTCGTCGGCGGTCATTCGTACGGTGGCCGCGTGGCGAGCCTCGCAGCCGCCGAGCAGAACTCGCCCTACGCCGCCCTGATCCTCTTCTCGTTCCCGCTCCATCCGCCCGGTTCACCCGACCGGACGGCAGCACGCACCGCCCATTTCCCGGAGATCCGTTGTCCGGCCCTGTTCCTGTCCGGCGAGTCCGACCCGTTCGCCCGGGTCGACCTCCTGCGCGAAGCGGTCGGCCGGCTGGACGGCCCTGTCGAGCTTCACACCTACCCGAAGCTCGGCCACGGGCTGCTGCCCGTGCTCGACGACGCACTCGATCGGGTCGCCGCGTTCCTGTCAGCGATCCGCGCGTAGCCCTCGCGGGGCCGCGGCGCCAGACGCCGTCGTCAGCGTGCGGCCATCACCTCGATCTCGACCGAATAGTCGGCCGCCAGCGCCGTGACGCCGACGGTCGCCCGGGTAGGTGCATCCTGCGGGAAGAACTCTCGGTAGACCTTGTTCATCGCGCCGAAGTCGCCGAAGTCGCGCAGGTACACCGTGCACTTGACGACGTCCGCGTAGGACAGACCCGCGGCCTCGAGCAGCCGGCCGACGTTCTCGAGCATCGCCCGGGTCTCGGGCTCGATCCCGCCCGGCACGACGCCGTGCGAGCCCGGGGCGTCACCGACCTGACCCGCGAGGAAGACGAAGCCGTTGGCTTCGACGACCTGCGAGAACGGATACGGTCCGGCCTCGATACCGGGAAGGTTCGGGACGTGCTTGGGCATCCGCGGGTCCTCCGTACGGGCGATCTCGAACCGAAGTCTGGAGCGGCGACCGCGTCTCGTCGCCAGTGCGCGCACGACGACACGCGCGGTAGGGTTCGCCTCGATGGCCGTCATCGAGACGCGCGGGCTCACGAAGCAGTACGGCCGCCAGCTCGCGCCGGCGCTGGCGGACCTCGATCTGACCGTCGAGTCCGGCGAGATCTTCGGCTTCCTCGGCCCCAATGGCGCCGGCAAGTCGACCACCATCCGGCTGCTCCTCGGCTTCCTGCATCCGAGCGCCGGTGCGGCGAACGTGCTCGGGTACGACATCGGCCAGGGATCGGTCGAGATCCGGCGCCGGACGGGATATCTACCGGGCGGGATCGCGTTCTGGGACGGCCTCACCGGGGAGCGGCTCCTTGACGAGCTCGCGGCGATGTCCGGGCGCGCGCCGACCCGCCGCGCGGACCTGCTGGACCGCCTCGAGCTTCGCGATGCGATCCGACGCCCGGTCCGTGATTACTCGCGAGGCATGCGCCAGAAGCTCGGCATCATCCAGGCGCTCCAGCACGATCCGGAGCTCGCGATCCTCGACGAACCATCCGAAGGCCTCGATCCGCTGATGCAACGCGCCTTCTACGAGATCCTCGAGGAGCTGCGGGCGGCGGGTCGGACGATCTTCTTCTCGTCGCACGTGCTGTCCGAGGTGGAGCGGATCTGCGATCGCGTCGCGATCGTCCGGCGCGGCCGGCTCGTCGCGCTGGAGGACGTCGCGGCGCTGCTCGCGCGTCGGAAGCGGAACGTCGAGCTGCGTTTCGACGGCGACGCGCCGATGCTCGACTTCATCCCGGGTGTCAGCGACGTTCACGTCACGGGGAACCGCCTGACCTGCGGGCTCGAGGGTGACGTCGCACCGTTCCTCGCCGCCATCGCCTTTGCCAAGATCCACGACCTCACGATCGAGCCCGCGAGCCTCGAGGACGCGTTCCTCGAGTTCTACGCCGATGCCCGGGACGCAGCGGTGGCGGGATGAACCGCGCCTACCTCGCCCACGTACTGCGCGCGAACCGCTTCCGTCTGCTGGTCGTCTCGCTCGGCCTGCTGATCTGGGGCGCGATCCTGCCGGTCATCTACGACGCCTTCGGCGAGCAGTTCCGCGACATCATGGACAGCGGGATCGTCCCGCCACAGTTCGCCCAGTTCGGTGGCGGCGACATCTTCTCCCTTTCGGGATCCGTGGCACTCGGGTTCATCCACCCGTTCGCGGTCGCGTTGAACATGGTCTTCGCGGTCGGGTTCGCCGGGGCCGCCATCGCCGGTGAGCGACAACGCGGCACGCTCGAGGTGTTGCTCGCGAGGCCGATCTCGCGACGTGTGCTGTATCTCACCGCTGCCTTCGCGACGGCCGTCTTCGTGTGCCTCACCGTCGCCGCGCAGACACTCGGGACGTTCGCCGGCGCGGCGGCCACGGACCGGTTGGACGAGCTCGGGCCGCGCAACCTCCCGCTTCTGTGGCTCAACGCCGCGCTGCTCTACGGCGCGTTCGCGGCGGTGGCTCTCGGCGCATCCGTCTCGTTCGACCGGCTCACGCCAGCGCTTGGTGTCGCGCTCGCGTTCGTCCTGGTGTCGTATTTCCTTGAAGCCGTCGGCTCGCTGTGGCCGGACGCGGCGTTCCTACAGGACTACTCGCTATTCCACTACCTCGACGCCCGACGCGCCCTGACGGGACTCCCCGACTCGCGCGACTTCGCGATCCTGGCGGCCGTCATCCTTGTCGGCCTCGGGTACGCGATCGTGGCCTTCCCGCGGAGGGACCTCGCCGCGCCCGCGTGAGTCTCCGAGGACCTTACAGCCGACGCTCGGCCGCCTCGGTCGCTCGCTCGCACCACCACGTCAGGTCGTCGGCTGCGGATAGGCCCGACGGCAGTACGACGCCGGCATCGGCGTCGATCCCCTTGCGCCATCCTCGCAACAGCAACCCGACGACCCAGGTGAGATCGCGCTGCGCCTCCCAATCGCCGACGAGTGCCTCGAAGTCGCCGGCCTGGCCCTCGGTCCGCCAACGACCGCTGTCCCACGAGAGCGCTTCCCGATACCCCTCCACGATCTGCTCGGGTTCGAGCGGGAGTGCGCCGCTGTTCGAGACGAGGAACCAGCCGAGCTCCACCGCCACCGGTGCGACCAGGGTCATCTGCCAGTCGATGTACGAGACCTCCTCCTGCGGCAGCAGGGCGACATTGGCCAGCTTCAGGTCGCCGTGGAGGCCGAGCGCCGGCAATCGGCCAAGCGCTCCTACGACCGGCGACGGATCCGCATCGAGCCGCCCGATCAAGTCACGGGCAGCCGCCGGCGCGTGCGCGTCGAACGACGCCCAGCCCTCGAGGAAGCGCTCGCCGACGGGGTTGCCCTCAGCGGCGTAGCGGGCGGCCGAGGTCGGCGACAGCAACGTGAGCCGCTCGGCCAGCGGACACCACGGTGGCGCCTCGTCGCCATCCCGCATCAACGCGGATTCGAGCAGGCGGGTCCACGGCATCGCGTGGAGGCGAGCCATCGCCCGAACGACGCGGGCAAGGGTCCCGCGGTCGATCGCCGGATCGTGGCCCGGTCGCTCCCACGCGATGAGCTCGTCCGACAGATCGGGCATCAGGATGGCGACACCGTCTCCGTCCGCGGCAGCCCCGAGGTACGGCACCATCGAGCCTGGCATCGCCGAGACAGCCGCCCGGGACACCGCGGCCAGCCAGCCCTCGCGCAACCGGTCATCGCGGGTCGCCCTGGCGATCCAGTCGACCGCGAGCGATGTCCGTTTGAGCACGAATCTCCGGCCGTCGCTGTCGGCGACCGTCGTGAACGTCGCCCCCGACCAGCCATCCGTGGGGAACTCGTGCTCGGGCAACAGGTCCAGCCCGAACGGGTGCAGGAGGTCGGACAACGAGCGATCCTGCCAGCTGCCGTTCATCCGGCGCGCCGCTCAGCAGGGAGCGGGGATGTCGTCGGCGCCGTCCGGCCCGCCGTCGAGATACACGACGTGCGAGTCGGGGCAGTTTCGAGTCAGGACCACGACGAGCGGTTCCTCAGCGCTCGCGTTCTCCTCGACGTGGATCTCACCGGCTGGGATGTAGATGAAGTCGCCGGCGGACGCTGACATCGAATGCTCGAGCCCCGTCGGGCCCCACGTGTAGTGCGCCACTCCGGAGACGATGTAGATCGACGTCTCGCAGTCGCCGTGGTGGTGGATCCGCGTCCTGTCGCCGGGGGCCGTCGACACGATGGACGAATAGAGCCGCTCGGATCCGACCGTGGGGTGCGAGATCGCGATCGAGCGTTCCATGCCTGCGTGCTGGCCCACGGTCGTGACGCGGTCCGACGGTGAGATCCGGGTCGCCATCCGCGGATGATAGGTCGCTACCATCGGTGTCGATGGCGTCCCTGCCGCGCTTCCGGCTGATCGACGCGCCCTCGCCTCTCCAGCCGCTGCCGCGGTTCTGTGAGGCACTCGGTACCCGCACGGAGATCTGGGTCAAGCGGGAGGACCTGCTGCCGCTGGCGTTCGGCGGGAACAAGCTCCGGAACCTCGAGTTCCTCGTCGGGGCGGCGCTCGCCGAGGGCGCCGACACGCTCATCACGAGTGGCCGTCGCTGGTCGAACCACGCGCGTCTCACGGCCGCCGCCGGGGCTCGAGCCGGGCTCGCGGTCCACCTCGTGCTCTCCGGACCACCGCTCGACCGGCCCGGCCCGGGAGTCCGGCTGGCGGAGGCGTTCGGCGCGACCGTCCACCAGCTTCCGACCGCCGACCGAGACCAGCGTGAGGCGAAAGTGGCGGAGGTGGCCGACGACGTCACAGCCCGCGGTGGGCGACCGTACGTGATCGGGGTCGGTGGGACTGGCGCCGTCGGCGCCTACGGCCAGCTGCTGGCCGGTCAGGAAGTCGTCGCACAAGCGGACGAGGTCGCGCTCGGCATCGATCGCATCGTTCTCGCGTCGGCGACCGGAGGGACCCAGGCGGGGCTCCTCGCCGGCGCTCGACCAGCGACCCGGGTGACCGGCATCGTCGTCGCCCGGACCGCCGATGAGCTGCGTCCGGTCATCGCGCGGACCGCGGCGGAGCTGGGTGTCGTCGTAGACCCGGCCGACATCGACCTCGATGAGCGGTTCATCGGTGCCGGGTATGGCCGCCCGACCGAGGCGGCCCAGGCGGCCGGCGATCTGCTGGCCCGGACCGAGGGGGTCCTCGTCGATCCGATCTACACCGCCAAGGCGCTTGCCGGCCTCGTCGCCGGGGTTCGCTCAGGCGCCTGGGATGAGGAGCGGATCGTGTTCTGGCACGCCGGTGGCCTCCCCGGGCTGTTCGAGCCGCTCGACGCCTAGCCGACCGCCGACCGCCACGCGTCGCGGATCTTCATCCGCCCGCCGGTCTGCAGCACGGCACCGGCGTACACCCGTGCGCCGATCGTGAACAACACCCAGATCGCGGCCACGGTGATCGCGATCGCCACGACGATCTCGATCGGCGAGATGGCATCGAACGCCGCGCGCAGCGGGACCACGAACGGCGCGGACGCCGGGATGAACGTCGCCACGCGCGCGACGATCCCCGACGGATCATTGATCACCGCGAAGATCGCCACGAAGTAGCTGATCATCGCGACCATCGTCACCGGCGTCGATGCGTTCGATGCCTCCTCGAGCCGCGATGCGAGCGCGCCGAGGAAGCCGAGCGCCGTCGAGTAGAGCGCGTACCCGAGGACGAACCAGATCGTCAGCATCAGGATCGCGCCGGGTGTCGTCTCGGGCAGCGTGAAGCGACGCGTGAGCGTCGCCGCGGCCATCGCGGCGACCACGAAGACGAGCAGCTGGACGAGGCCGAGGATGCCGATACCGAGGACCTTGCCCATCAGCAGGTCGCGGGGCCGGACCGTCGAGAGGACGACCTCGACGACCCGGCTCTGCTTCTCCTCGATCACACCCGTCAGCACCGTGAAGCCGAAGCTGAAGATGCCGATCAGGATCAGCACGGCGCCGATGTTGGCGAAGAGGAAGCGGGCCTTGTCGGCCTCCGTCTGCGGGTCGAGCGACTGGACGGCCGGGACCTGCTGTGCGGCAGCGAGCGCGGTCTGGTCGACGTTGGCGTCGGCAAGCACCTGCTGGACGCGGAGGGCGACGACCGCGCCCGACGCGATCTGAGTTATCGCCTGGTCGGGTTCCTTGGCGAAATGGAGCGTTCCGGCGGAGGACAGGTCGGCGGGGACGGCGAGCACGGCATCGACATGGCCTTCATCGAGTGCCGCCTGTGCGGCTCCGGCATCGTCGAAGGGCACGACCGCGATCTTCTGGTCGACCCGGCCGGCCGTCGTGGTCAGCGCGGCGTCGAGGCCCGTCGGCGCGGGTTGGACGACACCGATCGATTTCGTGTCCTCGTCGCCGAACAGGAACGTCGGAACGACGAACGACCCGATGACCAGGAGCGTCGTGAACGCCACCGAGAAGAGGAAGCCCCGGCTTCGACCGCGTTCGAGGATCTCGCGCTTGGCGACGAGCCACACGCTTCGCCAGCGGCTCATGACCGCACCTCCGAGACCGGCGCAGCGCCGTCCCCGCTCGGGACCGGTGTCACCGCCTCCATGAACAACTCCGACAGCTTCGGCGGCTGGTACGCGAAGGTGCGTACCTCGCCGGCAGCTCGCGCGCGCTGTAACAGCGCGTCGAGATCGACCTGGTCGCTCACGAGCAGCTTGACCCGATCGCGGTCGCGCTCGAGCACCGTCAACGAACCATCCCCGTCGAGCCAGGACCCGTCCGACCCAAGGACCTCGACCTCGAGATGACGACGACCGGACCGCGCCTTCAGCTCGTCGATGGCGCCGGCGGCCACGACCCGGCCGCGAGCGATGATCACGACGTCCTCGCAGACGTCCTCGACCAGGTCGAGCTGGTGGCTCGAGAAGACGACGCCGACGCCACTCCGCGCGCGGTCCTGGAGGACCTCCGTCATCGTCGCGATCCCGAGCGGGTCGAGCCCCGAGAATGGCTCGTCGAGCACGAGCAACTCGGGTTCGTGCGCGAGAGCCACCGTCAGCTGGACACGCTGCTGGTTGCCGTGCGAGAGCTCCTCGAGCTTCGACTTCGCGCGATCGGCGAGCCCCATCCGATCCAGCCAACGGCGCCCGGCGTCGTCGGCAGCGCGTGGGGCGAGCCCGTGCTGCTGGGCGAAGTACGACACTTGCTCGAGCACCCGCATCCGCGGATATAGGCCGCGCTGCTCCGGCATATAGCCGAACCGCAGCCGCGTCTCCCGGTCGACGGGGCGGCCCTTCCAGCGGACCTCGCCGCGATCCGCCTCGACGAGACCGAAGATGCAGCGCATCGTCGTGGTCTTGCCGGCGCCGTTCGGGCCGAGGAAGCCCACGATCCGCCCTGGTCGAGCGGTGAAGGTCGCACCGTCGAGCGCCACGACCGCTCCGTATCGTTTCGCGAGGTCATCGATCTCGAGCATCCGGACCCCCGTGGTGGTCAGCCTGAACGGTACCTGACGGTGTCGCCCCCACGTGGAACGACCCCAGGCAGCGGGCCCGGGGTCGTTGATCGACGGCGAACCTCGACTACTGGACGGTCAACGTCCCGGTCATGTTCGGATGCACCTCGCACCAGAACTGGTACGTGCCGGCTGGAAGTGCATTCACGTTATAGGTCGTCTTGGTCTGGGTGACGATCTCGCCCTTGAAGACCTGCGCGCCCGACGCGTCCTTGATGGCGATGTTGTGGGGCGCGGCGTCCTGATTGTCGAACGTGATCGCGGTCGCGGTGTCGGCAGGGATCGTGAGCGTCGTCGGGTCGAACGCGATGTCCTTCGCGACGACGGTGGTGCCACCGGCGGCCGGGGCGGACGCGTCGGTGCTGGCTGCGGCGGACGGCGCCGGTGTGCTGCTCGAACCTCCGGAGGAGCAGGCAACGGTCATGGCCGCGAGCCCCGCAAGGGCCACAGCCTGGAGCATTCGCTTCATCGGTCGATCTCCTTTGGCGCGAGGAACGAGCCGCGCCTGACGACGCGGCTCGTTCGATCGGTCGGGTGGATGTTCGCGCTAACCCTAGCGCGCAACCCTTCAGGCGTTGGCGCCGGCGGTCCCGCGAGCCCTGGCGACGAAGGTGCCCAGGTTGGCGAGCTCGGCCTTGACGACGTTCACGGGATTGCCGTCGTGGCGCGCGAAGTCGATGACCAGCAGCGCGATGAGCGTGACCTCGATGCCCTTCGCGATGTAGGCGAGCTGGAAATACGGGCCCTGGAGCGCCCAGGCGATGATCGTCGTCGCGGCATAGCCCATCAGGCCGAGCCGGATGAACCAGCGGAAACGAACGGCCAGCGCGAGCGGGACGGCCATCGCGGCGGCGGCGGTGAAGTAGCCGAGCGCGTTGAGGGTGAAGAGCAGACCACCCAGCTTCAGGTGGATGTAGCCGGTGGCAAGAGCCAGGCCGACGATCGCGGCGCGGATCACGACGTCGGAAATGCGGAGCGGGGTTCGAGTGGCGAACATCTCAGCGGGACCTCGTCTGTGTGGTTGTTGCCGGATCGGTCCGGTCGGTGACGGGAGGCATCGTCTGCTGGCGCACCCCCGCGCAGCGCCCGGCAAGCGACGCCGAAACGGACGGACGCTCGGCCCCCCACAGAGCCGCCCCGCGACGACCCGGTCCTCGGCCGGATGACGTAGGCGCCATCGCCGAACGGCGATGCTCGCCGTTCGAAACCCGGGCGTATCCTCAACCCCCGATGACCACGACCCGATCCCGTCGCTCGCGCACGCCCCCGTCCACCGACTCGTCCGACCTGTCGGTCGAGTCCGCCACGTCCGATCGGAGCACGTCCGCACCGAACTCGTCCGCAACGTCCGGATCGACGACGCGTGCCGCTCGCGCGGCCAAGACGTCGGGCGACGGTGGGCGCAAGCGCCCCGCCAGCCGGAAGAAGGACCCCGACGGCGGCGACGGCGCGCTCCACGCCCTGCTGACGGCCGCCGTCGAAGAGACCGCGCGCCTCCTCCACGCCGACGGCGCGATGGTCTACCTGATGGATCCTGCCTCGGGGAACCTCCGCTTCGCGCACGACGCCGGCATCAAGCGTGCGCGCACACGCGAGTGGATCCGCGGGCTTGAGCTTGCGCCGGGCGTCGGCATGTTCGGGCTCGCTGTCGCGAAACGAACGACGGTCATCACGTCGGACTACGTGAACGACGCACAGTTCCGTCATTCCCGCGGCGCCGATCGTGTGGTCGACGACCTCGGCATCACCTCCATGGTCGTCTCGCCACTTCTCGCCGGGGACGAGGTATTCGGGGGTCTCGGCGCCTTCTCCAGGCACAAGGACGCCTTCGATCCCGCGCAGATCGCACTCGTGCGCGCGCTCGCCGAACACGCCGCCAGTGCCATGGCCAATGCCCGCCTGATCGAGGAGCTCGATCGTTCCCGGCAGGCGCTCGACCGGTCCCGGAGCGATCTCGCCCGCCGTGCCGACGCCGAGCAGGCGCTCCGCGAGATCGCCGCCCGGATCACCGCCCTACGCGATCCCGGGGAGATCCTCCAAGAAGTGGTCGAGCTCGCGAGTCGACTCGTCGGCGGGGAGGGCGCGATCCTCGACCTGCTCGACCCCGACTCGGGAAACCTGCGCTGGGCGTACGACGATGGGCTCGGCCGGCGGTTCACCGACGAAGAACGGGCGATGCTCTGGATCTCGGTGGGGGAGGGCGCGACCGGCGTCGCCGTCGCCGAGGACCGCGCGGTCGTGGCCGGGGACGATCTCGCCTCGCTGTTCCCGCCGGGACCGGAGAACACCAGCTTCTACGAGCGCACCGGCTTCCGCTCGATGATCGCTGCGCCGATCACGGGCGAACGTGGACCGCTTGGCGTCATCGAGGTCTATTCGGTCCGTCCGGATTCGTTCAGCGATGACGACGTCGCGCTGATCCGTGCGCTTGCAAGCCAGGCGGCCATCGCCATCACGAACGCGCGACTGATCACCGAGCTTGCCGAGTCGCGCGAGGCCCTCGAGCGCACCGCCGAGGCCGAACGGACGCTGCGCGAGATCGCTGCGTCGGTCAACGCGTTGCGCGACCAGGACGAGCTCCTCCAGGCGATCGTCGATGCGGCGACGCGGCTGCTTCGGTCGACCGGCGCGATGATCGACCTGTTCGATCCCGGCGATGTCTCGTTCGGCGGGTACCGTCACACGGATACCCGGCTCGCGTATGACGCCGCATTCCTGGAGGAGGTCGACGTCGAGCCGGACGCCGGCGTCTCCGGCCTGACGCTCAGGACCGGCAAGGTCGAGTGGAGCGGTGACTACATGAACGACGCGCGCTTCCGGCACACGCCGGAGCGCGACCGGTTCGTCACCGAGACCGGTATCCGCTCGGTCATCTCGGCGCCCCTCCTGCGCCGGGGCGAGGTCATCGGCTCCGTGACCGTCTACGCCGATCGTCAGGACGCGTACGACGAGCAGGACGCCGCCGTGCTCGCGGGCCTCGCCGACCAGGCCGCCGTCGCGATCGCGAACGTCAGTCTCATCCGCGAGCTCGAAGCGTCGCGCGAAGAGACGTCCCGGCGAGCCGACGCGGAGCGGACCCTGCGCGAGATCGCCGTCCGTGTCTCATCGATCCTCGACCCCACCGAGGTCCTGGACCGCATCGTCGTCGAGGCGGCCCGGCTCCTCGGGTCGGACGGTTCACGCATCGACCTCTGGGACGACGAGACCGAGTCCCTTCTGTGGGCGTACTCGGCGGGCGACGCGATGCGCGACGTGCCCGACTGGGGGCGGACCGGCGGCATCAAGCCGGGCCACGCCGTGGCCGGTCTGGCGTTCCTTGACCAGCGCGCGTACATGACGGCCGATTACCTCGCCGACTCGCGATTCGTGACGACACCTGGCATCAAGCGCTTCATCACAGCAGCCGGGATCCGGGCTGTCATCGCGGTGCCGCTGACCGGCGAGGACAAGCGGCCGCTGGGCGTCCTGTCGGTCGTGTCGCGCCAACCCGGGGCGTACACCGAGAGCGACGTCGAGACGCTCTCGGCCCTCGCCACCCATGCCTCGATCGCCATCGTCAATGCGAACCTGATGGAGGCGCTCGCTCGATCCCAGGCGGACGTCGAGCGGCGTGCCGACGCAGAACGGACGCTGCGCGAGATCGCGGCACGGGTCACGGCGCTGCACGAGCCGGAGGAGGTCCTCCAAGCGATCATCGACGAGGCGCGGCGGCTCCTGCGCGCGGACGGCGCGGTGATCGACCAGTACGACGACGATCGGGACACGCTCGTCTGGGCATATGACGCTGGACTGCCGACCGCACAGCGCGAAGCGCTCAAGCTCAATAGCCTCCGCGTGGGCCAAGGCGTCGCCGGCAAGGCCGTCGCCGAGGGGCGGGTCATCCACGTCGAGGACTACCGGACGGCCGACTTCGAACACGACGTCCTGACGGATTCGCTTGCCGAGCTCGCGAACGTGCGCGGCCTCGTCGCGGCACCGATCATCGGCGAGGCCGGCCCGCTCGGCGCCATCGAGGTGATGAGCCACGAGCCGAACGCCTTCGATGACATCGATATCGCCGTGCTCGGCGGTCTCGCCGAACAAGCCGCGATCGCGATCACGAATGCACGCCTGATCGACGAGCTCGAGCGATCGAAACGCGCGCTCGCCCGCCGCGCGGAGACCGAGCGGTCGCTCCGTGACATCACGGCGCGCATCGCCGCGCTCACCGATCGGGACGAGTTGTTCGAGCGGGTCGTCGAGGAAGCCCGGCGGTTGCTCGACACCGACGGTGCGCACCTCACGCGCATGGCGCCGGACGGCGGCTACCTGATCCCGGTCGTGGTCGCGGGCGGTGCCGACGAGGCGACGCGGACGTGGCTGATGGGGATGCGCTTTCCGCTGGGCGGCGGCATCAACGGTCTCGCCGCCGAGCTCGGCGTGCCGGTCTGGACGTCCGACTACATGTCGGACGAGCGGATCCCGCACGAGTCCGACGACGATGCGGCGGCGAGTCGGATGCAGCTCGTCGGCATGGCCGCGGCGCCACTGCGCGCTCCGGGCGGCGAGGTGATCGGGACGCTCGCGGTCTCGACGTCAGCACCCCGCACCTTCGCTGCCGCCGATCTCGACCTCCTCCAGGGCCTCGCCGACCAGGCCGCCATCGCGCTGACGAACTCGAACCTGATCGCCCGCGTCACCCGTGAGGAGGCCCGCTTCCGCGGTCTCGTCCAGACCACGCCGGATGTGATCTGGCGCGCGGACGCGGACGGCATCTTCACGTTCATGGCCGACGCCGCCGAAGCACTATTCGGCTGGCCGATCGACCAGATCGTGGGGCAGCACTTCGCCTTCCTCACCCACCCCGATTCCATGCCGCTCGCGCGGGAGCGCTACGGGGCCGTCGGCCGCGATCCGGACCTGATCGACCGGGTGCCGCTCACGCTGGTCCGCCGCGACGGGACGTCCTTCGCCGCCGAGGTGACGACGGCGGGAGTCTTCGAAGATGGTGTGTGGGTCGGCGCGCAGGGCACCGTCCGGGACGTCTCCGAGCGGGCACGTCTCGAGCGTGAGCTCCGCGAATCGGAGGAGCGCTATCGCTTCCTCGTCCAGAACGCGCCGGACGTGATCTGGTCGATCGACGGCGAGGCGCGCCTGACGTTCCTGTCCGATGCGATCGAGCGCCTGACCGGGATCCGCCCAGACGAGCTGCTCGGACGTCACTTCGGCGCACTCGTCCACGAGACGTCGCGCGACGTGGCCGAAAGCGACTGGACCGGGCAGATGGAGCAGGGCTCGCAGGAGGTGCGCGGCCGGCTGAACCTGCGCCACCGTGACGGAAGCCCCGTGGCCGCCGAATTCATCGCGATCGCCACGCTCGACGAGAACGGCAAGTTTGCCGGCGCGAACGGATCCGTGCGCGACATGCGCGACCGCGATCGCCTCGAGCGCGACCTACGGGCGTCCGAGGATCGGTACCGGACGCTGGCATCATCGTCGCCGGACATGGTCTTCGCCACCGATGCCGAAGGCCGGTACACCTTCCTCTCGGACCGGGCGAAGACGATGCTCGGCTGGGATCTCGAGGCGAGCCTCGGCCGACCGTTCTTCGACAAGGTCGCACCGGGCTGGGAAGGTGCCGCCGCGGCGAGCTACCAGGCCGTGCTCGATGACCCCGCGACCGTCCATTCGGTCCGCATCGACTTCCTCGACGGGGATGGGACGCCGCGTCCGCTCGAGATCAACGTGCTCGCGAAGGTCGAGGACGGGGTCCTCGTCGGGATCAACGGCGTCGCCCGTGACATCTCTGAGCGCCTGCGGCTGGAACGCGAGCTGAGCCAGTCCGAGGAGCGGTTCCGGTTCCTCGTGCAGAAATCGCCCGACATCGTCTTCTCGACGGATGCCGAGGGCCGGTTCACCTTCCTCTCCGAGGCGATCGAGCGCGTGACCGGTTACCGCGCGGACGATGTGCTCGGACAACATTTCTCGGTGCTGGTCGACCAGTCGAGCGGCCCGATCGCAGGCGATCGGTGGGCCGAGCTCGTCGCCGACCCGAGCCGTGAGCAGCAAGCGGCCCTCGTCCTCGTCGGGCCCGACGACCGCCGTGTACCGGTCGACGTCCGTGCGATCGGCATCGTCGACCACGAGGGGAACTTCGCCGGGATCCAGGGCGCGACCCGCGACGTGAGCGACCAGGTGCGGCTCGAGAACGAGCTCCGGCGTCATGCCGGTGAGCTCGCCGCTGGCGAGGAGCGGGCACACCTGGCGCGTGAGCTCCACGACTCGGTCACCCAGGCCCTGTTCTCGATGACGCTCGTCTCGCGCTCGGTCGAGATGTTGCTCGAGAAGGATCCGGCTGCCGCGCGCGATCAGCTGGCCCAGCTGCGCGATCTCCAGCGCGAGGCCCTGGCGGAGATGCGCGCGCTGATCTTCGAGCTGCGGCCCGGCAACCTCGAGCAGGACGGACTCGTCCGCGCCCTGAAGACGCACGCCAGCGCGCTCCAGGGCCGGCTCGGGCTGCCGATCCTGGTCGAGACCGACCTCGCTGACCGGCTCCCGCTCCCGGCCGAGGAGGTCCTGTATCGGATCGCGCAGGAGGCGCTCCACAACGTCGTGAAGCACGCAGCGGCGCATCGGGTGAGGGTCGACGTCCGGCGCGATGGCTCCGTCGTGAAGCTGCGCGTCGAGGATGACGGCAAGGGGTTCGACCCGGAGCGGGTGCCGGACGGCCACCTCGGTCTTGCCGGGATGCGCGCCCGCGCCGAGCGCATCGGAGCGGAGTTCTCCTGTACGAGCGCCGAGGGTCAGGGGACCACGGTCGAAGTCCAGATGGGGTCGGACGCCCTCGCGGCGCTCGAGACGGCTCCCGGGATCCGAACCGGAGCGGCTCCGGAGGTCGCGTCGATCCGCGACGGATGACGTAGACGGCGACAGTCATCCAGCCGAGTCGTGTTCCCGGCGAGCGTCCCTGTTCGGCGGCAAGCCTTCGCCCCACCATGGTGACATGTCTCAGTCCGGCCCCCGCGTTGATGGCCCGCTCCGAGTCCTGGTCGTCGATGCGGATGATCGGGTCCGGGAAAGCCTCACCGGTCTCCTCTCGATCAGCGGCCAATGCATGGTCGTCGCGAGCGCCGGTCAGGTCGGTGAGGCCCTCGATCTGGCGCTGGACCATCGCCCCGATGTCGTCGTCGTGGATCCGCGGCTGCCCGAGGTCGATGGGGGGATCGCCTTGATCACGCGTCTGCGTGCCCAGCTCCCGGGCGTCCGGATCCTGGCCATGAGCTGGTCCGATTCGCTCGAGTCCGCAGCGCTCGCAAGTGGCGCCGACGGCTTCGTCCGCAAGACCTTCCGACCGACCGAGCTGACCGCGGCGATCGTCGCGGCGGGACGAGGCGTGAAGCCCGCCGCCTAGACGCAGCGCAGACGCCGTCCTTTGTTAGACTCGACCTCGCTCGCCGCTCGTCTCGCGACCCGAGCCCCCGCCGACGCCGTCACCGCGCCAGGAGCCAACGTGTCCGATCCCGAGCCCATCCGCGTCCTCATCGTGGACGACCACTCGGTCGTACGCATGGGGCTCAAGATGTTCTTCGACCACCAGCCCGACATCGAGGTCGTTGGCGAGGCCGCCGACGGTTCCGAGGGTGTGGCCATGGCGCGCCGTCTTGAGCCCGACGTCGTGCTGATGGACCTGCTGATGCCGAATATGGATGGGGTGACCGCCATCGGTCGCATCAAGGCTGAGCGCCCCGAGACCGAGATCGTGACGATGACCTCGTTCATCGAAGAGGAGAAGGTCACATCGGCGCTCGAGGCAGGTGCCTCGGGGTATGTGCTCAAGGACGCGGAAGCCGAAGAGGTCGCCGCCGCTGTTCGCTCGGCGTACGCGGGCGAGGTGCATCTCGACCCCGCCGTCGCGCGGCTGCTCGCACAGCGGATGCGCGCCAAGAAGTCGCCCGACGAGGAGCTCGCCGAGCCCCTGACGGACCGAGAGAAGGACGTGCTGCGTCTGCTCGGGCAGGGGATGAGCAACAAGGAGATCGGGGCCGAGCTGTTCATCACCGAACGGACGGCTCGGACGTACGTGTCGAACATCCTGGGCAAGCTCGGACTGGCGTCTCGGACCCAGGCCGCGCTCTACGCGGTCGAGCACAAGCTGGTCGACGGCCCCAAGGGGTAGCTCGCAGGCGGCGGTTCGCCGCGACGGCGCCGCCCCAAGGGGTACCTCGCAGGCGGCGGTTCGCCGCGACGGCGCGGGCCCAAGGGGTAGCTCGCAGGCGGCGGTTCGCCGAGCCGGCGCGGCCCCCGAGCGCCGCCGGGCCCCGTGCGCCGCGCCTGCCGGGCCCCGTGCGCCGCGCCTGCCGGGCCCGGAGCGCCGCCCCTGCCCAGGCCGCGCCTGCCAGGCCCGCATTTCCGCCATTTGCCCCACCACACGAGCCTTCGTCAGTGGTCGCGACGGCGTCCGTGCACGAAACCTCGCGCGATACGAGGCAACTGCTCATCTCATGTCACGTATGGCAGGGATCAGCTGACGAGTGCTCGCCTGGTGAGCGTCTGACAGAATCTCCCCCTTGGCTCGCGCCGGCGGCCATCGACGACGGAGCCCGCGGGCGCCCATCGCCCATCGCGGGCGCGCCTGCGCCCCTCGCCGCCCGGCTCCGCCGCCCGGCTCCGCCGCCCCGCCGCGCCCGTTACTCGACCTTGACCACCCGGTACGTCGCCCGCCCTCGTGGCGTCTCCACCGCGACCTCGTCCCCGGCGCGCGCGCCGACCAACGCCTGACCGACGGGTGACACGATCGACAACCGTCCGGCGGCGGGCTTCGCCTCAGCCGATCCCACGAGCATGTAGACCGACTCGAACCCGTCGACCTCCACGGTCAGGGTCGAGCCGATGTTCGCGCCCTCACCAGCCGCGGGCGCCTCGGTGATCACCGCGCTCCGGAGTCGCGCTTCGAGCGCCTGGATCCGTCCCTCGAGGAACGACTGCTCCTCGCGCGCCGCGTGGTACTCGGCGTTCTCCTTGAGGTCGCCATGCTCCTTGGCGGTGCGTATCCGGGCGACCACCTCGGGCCGCTTGACCTCGGTCAACTCGCGGAGCTCGGCCCGCATCCGCTCCGCGCCCTCGGCGGTCAACGTGACCGACGCAGCCGCTGCCGCTCGCGATGTCATCGGCCGTGGCCGCGGTGCTGGGGCGGGCTGGGCGCGCACCCGCTTCGGCGGCGGTTCACCCCTGGCCCCTTCCGCGTCGCCATCGGGCACGACGACGACATGCGTCGGGGGAGCGGCGACCTTCTCCTCCGCCAGCAGCGATCCGGCGATGCCTGTCGCCTTTCGCTCGCCGGTCGGCCGGCGCAGGTTCGCCCAGGGCAGCACGACCGCCGTGTCCGGGAGCGCCGCCAGCTCCGATGCGGGCACCGCCGCGTCGAACGCCGTCAGCAGCGCATCCTCGTACTCCTCGACCGCGTCGGTCGCTGCCCACCAAACGCGCATGGATGTCCGCGGGTCGAGCGTCGCGAGCCAGTGGCCGCCAGCGTGCGGCCGTCGATCGCCGAGCGGTGTGCGCTGCATGGCGGCGACCCGCCCGCTGATCGAGGTTGACGATGCGCCGACATATAGGACGGTCTGAGACGGCAGCCAGAACGCGCCGAGCCTGGTCGCGAGCGCCTTCGACGTCGGTCGCTCGCCATCGACGGTCAAGGACGGCACTCGCTCGATCCATTTGCCGAGCCGCGTCAGCTCGACGGGCGCGCGCGCCGCCGGAGCCGTCGATTCGATGAGGAACACGCCGCCGCCCCGCGCCGGGACCGGTCGGCCCGGCCAGCCCCAGACAGCCGGACCGTCGGCGAGCAGCCCGACCTCGCGCAGCAACTCGGCGGCATTCACGACGTGGACCGCCACGATCGGCGAGGGCGGAACGAGCATCGGGGCGACCGGGGTCGCGCCGGAAGATGATGAGATGGCACCCCGGGATGGTAGCCGTGGCGTCGCCGCGTTATCGTCCCGCCTGCATGGCCGCACCCAGGCCACGCCGGGCCGCGGTCTGGCGAGGCTTTCTGATCGTCCCGATCGCGCTGCTCATAACGGTCGTATCGGTCGGATTCCAGGCGACGGCCGCCGCGACGCCGACCCCCGGGGTCGCCCCGACCCCGACTGCCACGCCGAGCGAGCCTGCCGGTGTCGACCCACTCCCGTCTGTCGCACCGACCCCCGACGCGAGCCCGACACCGACTCTCGCACCCGGCCCCGGGCCGCAAGCCGGCGAGCCGCCGGTGGTCCGGCCCCCGGTCTCGATCACGCGGCCACGCCTCGCGCCACAGACGCGACTCGCTCTCCAGGCTCGGCTCGATCGACTGCGCCAGCGGTACGGCATCCCGGGCATCTCCGTCGCGATCGTCCTGCCCGACGGCGCGGTGTGGTCGGGCGTGAGCGGGATGGCCGACATCCACACCAAGGCACCCGTCAGACGTGAGACATCGTTCGCCATCGCAAGCGTCAGCAAGACGTTCACCGCGGCGCTGATCCTCGCGCTCGCCGAGGACGGCATCGTCGACCTCGACGCGCCCGTCCGGCAGTACCTCCCGACCGTGAAGAAGATCTCGGTCAAGGTGAAGGTCCGCCAGTTGCTCGACCATACGAGCGGGCTTCGCGACTTCTTCTTCCACCCCTCGATCGACCACCAACTGCTGTCGCGTCCCGACCGTCGCTGGGACGGCACGCTCTCGCTCAAGTACCTCGGCAAGCCGTACTCGGCGCCAGGCAAGAGCTGGCACTACTCGAATACGAACTACCTCCTGCTCGGCATGATCGCGGAGGCCGCCGCGAAGAGGCCGCTGGCCGACCAGGTCCGCGACCGCTTCCTCGAACCACTCGGGCTCGACGACACGTGGTACCAGCCCGAGGACCCCGCGCCGACCGACGTCGCGCACGGTTACCGATTCACCTCGACCTCGACGGCCGCGCCGGCGATCGACCTGACCGACGGCACGCCACTCGTCCCGTTCACCTCGGTCGTCACGGCCGCCGGTGGCGCCGGCGGGTTCGCCTCGACCGCGCGAGATCTGGCGCATTGGGCACAGGCCCTGTACAGCGGCCACGTCCTTCGACCTGAATATCTCGCCGCGATGGTCGATCCGAGCACGACGGCGGCGCTGAAGTCATCGATCCCGTACGGCTACGGCACGCAGGTGGTCGAGATCGACGGCCGCCGGACGCTCGGCCACTCTGGTCGCCTTCTCGGCTTCCGGTCGGCCATACGGTATCTCCCGGACCAGGGCGTCTCCATCGCCATCGTGACGAACCAGAGCCGAACCGATCCCGGCCCGATCCTCCGGTCGCTGCTGCGCCTCGCGCTGACGCCCGTCGACCGAACGTGCGTCTGCCGAGTCCGTCGCTGAGTCCATGTCCGGGCGGTGGCCGGACCACCGGCGTCGGGTGTGAGTACGGATAGGTCACTTGTCGCGCGCGCGTGTCAGCGGCAGGGTGGGCGGCACACTCGCGGGGGCAGCATGCCGATACGTGTCGACGCCTACATGGCCGGCGGGATAGCGCGAGGCATCCTGGTGCGGGCGGGCTCGCTCCGCGAAGTCCTCGAGCAGGACCGCGTCCTCACCTTGGAGCGCGTGCAGTGGCAACCTCTTGGTGGCCGCTCGGGACCGAGCTCCGGCGTATCGATCCCGATCGATGACGTCCTCGTCGCCGTCGGCGACGACGATCCCGGCACGCCGATCCACGCGAGCTGGCACCGGATCCGTCTGGAGCTCGGTGCGTACCTCGTCGAGGGGGAGATGCCGACCTTCCCGGGCTTCGACCCGGGGCGTGCCCTGACCCGCCCGAGCGGCGATTTCGTCCTGCTACGCGACGTTCGGGTCGGGCCGAGGGCATCGGTGGTATCCGCTGCGCTCGCTGGCCCGCACGCGCTCGTGAACCGCTACGCCGTCGAGAGCGTCGCGTGCGACCTGATGCTCGGTTTCTTCTTCCCGGGCGCCGAGATGATCCACGCCGATGTCGCCGAGGCGGGCGCCTCGTAGGGGAGCCGGCGATCGCGGCTCCTCACCGCGGGGGCGTGACGTCCCGGTTAGCGCCCTGGTCGGCGGCCGCGTCCACCGGATCGACCGGGGCCACCACCGGAGCCCACCCCGGCTCCCGAACGTGAGCGAACCGGCTTCCGCCGCGCGTGGTGCTCGCGGGTCACGTGCGCGTGCCCGTTGCGCATCCCCACCGGACGCGGCTCGACCGAGCGGTCGGGGACGAACCCCTCCTCGACGGTCCACGGGATCGCCTGCTTCAGCATCCGCTGGACGCCGCGCAACAGGTCGACCTCGTCGATACACACGAGGCTGATCGCCTCGCCGGTCGCCCCGGCTCGGCCGGTCCGCCCGATCCGGTGGATGTAGTCCTGCGGGTTCCACGGCAGCTCGAAGTTGACGACGACCGGCAGGTCCTCGATATCGAGGCCGCGCGCCGCGACGTCGGTCGCGACGAGGACTCGGATCTCACCGGTCTTGAACCCCTCGAGCGCCCGCGTCCGCTCTGGCTGCGACCGGTCGCTGTGGATGGCGACCGCATCGAGGCCCTCGCGGTCGAGCCGCGACGCGAGGCGCGAGGCCGCCAGTTTGGTGCGCGTGAAGACGAGGACCTGGCGCAGGTCGTCGGCGCGGATCAGGTGAGCCAGCAGCTCCTCCTTGCGATCGCGGTCGACGGGATAGACGAGCTGGTTGACCGCCTCGGCGGCGGTGTTCCGGGGCGCTACCTCGACGGTCGCCGGATCGCGCAGGATCGTGCCGGAGAGGCGCCGGATGTCGTCGGAGAACGTCGCCGAGAACATCAGGTTCTGACGGCGCTTCGGGAGCAGGTCGATGATCCTCTGGATATCGGGCAGGAAGCCCATGTCGAGCATCCGATCCGCCTCATCGAGGACGAGCACCTCGACCTGCCCGAGGTTCGCCACGCGCTGACCGACGAGGTCGAGGAGGCGACCCGGTGTCGCGGTCAGGATCTCGACGCCGGCGCGGAGTGCCTTGATCTGCGGCTCCATCGGCACGCCGCCGTACACGACGGCCGAGCGAAGCGGCACCGTGCGCCCATAGGTCTGCACGCTCGCGTCGACCTGCATGGCGAGCTCCCGGGTCGGAACGAGGATCAGCGCGCGGACGGGGTGGCGGGCCGGCGAGAACGAGTCGTTCGCGAGCGCGCGCAGCCGGTCGAGGATGGGCAGGGTAAAGGCCGCGGTCTTGCCGGTGCCCGTCTGGGCGGCGGCGAGGACGTCGCGGCCCTCGAGCACGAACGGGATGGCGGCTGCCTGGACGGGTGTCGGCTCGGTGTAGCCCTCGTCGGCAACGGTCTGCAGCAGATCGGCCGTCAGGCCGAGCGATTCGAAGGTCAAGAGTTGCTCCTGGGATGCGATCCTTGCCGTCGGCTGGCGGGATCCGCGGGAGCGCGACGGCGGCGCCGGTCGCACGACATCGATCGCTGCGGCGAGGCGGCCTGCGCGAGCATAGCCGAAAACGGCCCTTGCCCTCGGCCTCGCGGGAAGCCACCAGCGCCAGCGGCGCGGCCGACATGGTGCACGGTGGCACCGAAAACATCCCACGACGCGCCCTGTGACGGGTCGGATGGGACTTCTGGCTAGAGACGGCCCCCACGATGGGTGCGATACTTCGACCGCGGACCCACCCCACGGAGTCCCGATAGACAGGCCCAACAGAAGACTCGCCGCCCCCACGGCAGGACTTCCTGTCATCCCGTCGAGTCCGTACTCGACACGTCACGTGCGCCCCCCCACGCATGTGGCACCCTCCTCGAGCTGCGCTCACCGCGGCTTCGATTGTCGTCGGCCCTTTGCGCCTTGCTCTGCCGTCGGGCGGCACCCCCACCGTCATCGCGTCCCCCACGCGATGTTCCGGCAGAGAGGAGGCAAGGATTTGCCGGTTTGGCCCAGCGGCGCCCAGCGGGCGTCCCTCCGCGGACCACATCGCGTGGTCTTCACCGCACTCATGGCCTTTGCGGTCATCGGTCTTGTCGGGCTTGGGAGCCCACAGGCGACGCGGGCAGCCTCGATCAAGGTCGTGGTCGTCGTCGGGCCAGCGGGTTCGAGTACGTCGAACTACCGCACCAACGCCCACACCTACGCGAGTCTCGCGCGCTCATACGGCGCATCGGTGACCGAGATCTACAGCCCCTATGCCACCTGGACGAGGGTCAAGCGCGCGGCGCAGGGCGCGAACCTCCTGATCTACCTCGGCCACGGCAACGGCTACCCGAGTCCGTACGGCGTCTTCCAGCGCTACACGAAGGACGGGATGGGCCTCAACGCCACGTCGGGCAATGGCAACTACAACGTCAAGTATTGGGGCGAGTACTACGTCGACCGCGACATCCAGATGGCCAGGAACGCGGTCGTGCTCCTGAACCGCCTCTGCTACGCGTCCGGCAACTCCGAGTGGGGCTCCGCGAACCCGACCAAGGCGACGGCCATCCGCCGCGCCGACAACTACGGTGCGGGCTTCCTACGGACCGGCGCGAAGGCGGTCTTCGCCGAGGCGATCAACAGCATCTCGCCGCACATCCGGTCGCTGTTCACGACGAACCGGACCATGGACTCGATCTTCATGTCGGCGCCCAGCGCGAGCGGTGCACGCGACTTCTTGCTCAGCTCGACCCGGACCTATTGGGCGCGAGCTCACATGGACCCGCCGCAGGCCGGGAAGTACTGGCGCTCGGTGGTCGGCAGCCTGAGCCTGACCGCGAGTCAGTGGCGGGCCGGCGGCTGACGCGGACTCGCTAGCGCGACGAAGAGACCCGGCTCCGATGCCGGGTCTCCCGCTATCCGGATCCCGACCGCGTTCGCGGTCATCCCGCAGGCGAGACGCCCGCCGCCTCCAGACACGCGGAGGCCCCGGCACGACGTGGGGGGTACGTCGCGCGGGGCCGGGGGTCGGACGGCCCGTGGCCGCCCAGAGGTAGTGCGTCGGATCCGGAGGGGCTAGAGCGTCGCGGCGTGGGCCACGATCCCGAGGCTCGCGAGGATCAGCATCAGCAGGATGAGGATCGAGGGCAGGAGTCCATAGACGTCTGCCTGGACCATCGGCGTCGAAGGCATCTCGGTCTCCTTTCCTTCGCCCGACCGGTCTGATCGGGTCGTCCATAGGTTCCGTCCATTCCCGCCACGCGCCAGCGGACATCCGTTCCGAACCCGCATGGACAAATGACGCGCATGCGAGTGGGCGAAGGGCCGGTTGCCAGGCACCCGTTTGACGCGGCGCGGCCCAGCGCCACAGCGCGACTACCATGCACGCATGCCGACCACGATCGACCGCTTGCCGTTCACCGGCGATGACGCAGCGGACCGCCTCCTCGTCGAGGAACCCCTGGCACTGCTCATCGGTTTCGCGCTGGACCAGCAGGTCACGGTCCAGAAGGCCTTCAGCGGACCTGCCGAGCTGAAGCGCCGGCTCGGTCACCTCGACGCCGCGAGGATCGGGGCGACCGATCCCGCGACCCTCGACGCGGCCTTCCGCGAGCGACCGGCGCTCCACCGCTTCCCGGGCTCGATGGCGGGGAAGGTCCAGCAGCTCTGCGAGGCGATCGCGCGCGACTACGCCAACGACGCGAGCCGGATCTGGACCGAGGCGGCGGATGGTCCCGATCTCGAGCGTCGACTCCTGGCACTGCCGGGCATCGGCGAGATGAAGGCGAAGAGCATCATCGCGATCCTCGGGAAGCGCCTTGCGGTCGACCTGCCGGAGATGGACAAGGTGATGCCGAAGCACCCGACGCTCGGCGACGTCGACTCGGCGGACGCCCTCGCTGCGTACCAGGCTGGAAAGCGGGCGAAGAAGGCTGCGCTCAGGGCCGAGAAGGGCTAGACGCGGTCCTCTCGCGGCGGGTCGGGATCACCGGGAGACACGAAACGACCCCGGTGGGAGCCGGGGTCGTTCGCCTGCGCTTGAGTCGTCGTCAGCCGACCAGCCAGGGCCGGTGGTCGCGTTCGCTGATGCCGGGCCGTGAGTCGACGCCAAAGCGGATCGACGCGATCGCGAGCAAGACGAACGGGACGATGACGATGATTGCCGTTCCAGCGGCCATCCAAGCGTCCATGTCATCCCATCCTTTCAGGTCCATTTGACCGTTCGTTCGTGTGCCACCTTGACAGTGGACTGGTCGAGGCCCATATTGGCAGCGATGACGGAGATGCCAAATAGCCATTCAGACCAAAGTGGACTGAAAAGGCAATCGATGGTCACCGCGTCTGCCCTGGTCGAGCTGATGGGTCCGTGGGCCACGGGCGCCGACCCGCTCAACGAACAGCTCGCCGATGCGCTCACACGGGCGATCGACGTGGGCCTGCTGCCACCGGGCACGCGGCTTCCCGCCGAGCGGGAGCTGGCGAAGGAGCTGGCACTCAGTCGAACCACCATCGTCGCGGCCTACGACCGCCTCCGTCTCGCGGGTCTTGCCCGGAGTCGGCAGGGCAGTGGGACGCGGGTCGCTGCGCGTCGCCCGGGACTCTTCGATCTCGCTCCGACGCCGGCGGGCGAGACCGACATCGAACTCCCGGTCCGCGTCCGCGAAGGTGTCGGCTGGGCGAGTGGGGCCGTCCCGACCGACGATCCCGACGCGATCCAGCTCACGATCGGCGCGCTGCCCGCGGGTCCCGCGGTCGGTGCATCCATCGAGACGGCGCTGCGTGAAGACGTGCCGGCGCTGCTCGGCGAGATGGGCTACGACCCATTCGGCTGGCCGCGTCTGCGCGTTGCGATCGCGGACCACCTCGCCCGCCTCGGTGTCCCCTCCGATCCCGATCAGATCCTCGTCACGAACGGTGCCCAGCAAGCGGTCCACCTCGTCGCGGCGCATATCGGTGGGCCTGGCAGCGCCGTCGTGGTCGAGAACCCGAGCTACATCGGTGCCATCGACGCGTTCCGGACGACCGGCAACCGCCTGATGCCGATGCCTGTCGACGAGGACGGACCGCGGGTCGAAGTCGCTGGGCTGCTGGCGGCGAACGCGCCGGTGCGGCTCGCGTATGTCGTCCCGACGTATCACAACCCGACCGGCGCGACGATGCCCGAGAGGCGCCGGCGAGAGCTCGCGCGCGCCGCGGCCGAGTTCGACTTCTACGTCGTCGAGGACCTGACACCCGACACGAGCCTCGGGCTCGACGTCCCGCCACCGATCGCCGCCTTCGACCAGGGTGAGCGCGTCATCACGCTCGGCTCGCTGAGCAAGATCGGCTGGGGCGGCCTCCGCATCGGTTGGATCCGCGCGCCTCGCGCCGATGTCGATCGCCTCGTCGCCGGCAAGATCGTCGCCGACCACGCGACGAGCCTGATCACGCAGGCGATCGCGGCTCGTGTCCTGGAGCGCGTCGACGAGGTCGTGGCGTTCAGTCGAGAAGCCGCCGCGATGCGGCGAACGATCATCACGGACGCCCTCGCGGCAAAGCTGCCGGACTGGGACTGGGTCGCGCCCGAGGGCGGGCTGTCGATCTGGGTCCGGCTCCCCGACACGGATGCCGTCCAGTTCAGCCGGCTCGCTGCGCGCCACGGCGTGATCGTCCGTCCCGGCCCGCTCGCCTCTCCAGACGGCGGGTTCCGCGACCACATCCGTATCGCCTACGGAGCGGATCCGGAACGGCTCGTCGAAGGCGTGGATCGCCTCGCCGCGGCGTGGACGGAGTACGCTCCACAGCCCCGTCGGTTCCCGCGGACCTCGCTGGCGGTCAGCGTCTAAGCGTTTTCTCGGGCCCTGTCGGCTGCGGGGCGTGACGTAGCGTCGCGTCGGCGCCCCACGATGGGGGATCCGGAAGGTGGCGTCCGTCCACTCGGACTAGACTGGTCGTTCCCCATGTCGGAGCTGCCAGACGACACGCCGCCCCCTGCACGTCGCCGCACGTCCCGTGCTGGGCGTCGCCAGCGGTTCGTGCTACCCGACGACCAGCATGACGACCGCGTCGGTGACGTCATCGAGGCATTCCTCGATGGGCCCCCGTCCAAGACCCGACGACGGGTCCGCCAGGCGACGCGACCAGCCAGGCTTCGACCGACGCGGCTCCGACCGGTCCCGCTCGATACCCGTCCCGACTGGGACGTCGCTCTCCGCCACGAAGACGCGAGGATGGCCCGCTACGGTCGACCGGCGAGCGTCGTCGTGATCCGACTTCGGCTCACGCCACCGGGGAGCGCCGACCGGATCGCCGCACGCGTCGGGGAGATCGTGCGGTTCCATGCCCGTGAGACGGATCGCGTCACCCGCGCTGCCGCGGATCGGTTCCATGTCCTGCTGCCCGAGACGGAGGAGGCCGAGGCCGAGACGCTGATCGAGCGGGTCCGCACCGCGTGCGCCGACCAGGTCGCAGGTCGGTTGGGAGCGGATCTTCGTGTGGTCGGTGCGGCCGCGAGCCCGGCTCGCGGCGAGACCCTGCACGACGCCTTGGTGTCCGCTCAGGTCGCCGTGGGGGCAGCCTAAGCTCGCCGCGAGCTCATCGCACCAGCGTGTCGAAGAGGCGGTCCAGTTCCGCGCCCGGGTCATCGGTGAGGCCGGTGTGGACCTCCGATGGCTGGATGATGGTGCTCGCTGGAGAGACGAGCCAGTGGAACCGCTCCGGGCTCGACAGGCGCGCGATCGGTCCCCCGCTCGCGTCGCCGGCGGCGACGCGATCGATGGCCTCGAGATGCCGGCCGATCGATCGCACGTCGGCATCCGGGGCGATAGCCATAAGGCGAGGTTCGTCGAGCGATGTCCGCGCACCGACGAAATCCCGCGATCGGCACAGGAGCACGACGCCGACATTGACCGCCTCGCCCCGCTCGACGTGGGGGACGACGCGGATGATCGCGTATTGATAGGGGCTACGCGGCGCGTCGGGCACGGTCGGCCTCCTCGACGAACCCGTTGCGCGCCGCGAGTCGGCGCTGGAGGTAGCGGACGTAGCCGCGACGCTGACCTTCGGCGTCGCCCGTCATCGGGTCGTCGGGCAGCCACGCGTCCGGGATGGCGTTGACGAGTTCTTCGAATAGCGTCCCACCGAGACGGGGCGAGAGGCGTTCGTCGGCCGCGGCGACCTCCCCGGCGAACGGCAGCAGGACGTGATCGCGGATGCGCTCGAAGACACCCTCCGCATGCGCATCGGGATCGCGCCACGTGTGATGCACATACAGGGCCGCCCCGTGGTCGATCAACCAGGTACGGCCATGCCACACCAGGAGGTTCGGGTTGACCGCCGTCCGGTCGGGGTTCGTGACGAAGGCATCGAGCCACACGACGTCGGCAGCCTCACCGGCGTCGACGGCGGGATCGGCCCCGGGGTTGAACATCAAGGCGCCGGGGAGGAAGTCCAGGCCGAGGTTGAGGCCGCCGCTGCGATGGACGAGGTCCTGGAGCTCCTCGTCGGGCTCGGCGTCGCCGAGGCCCGGGTCGACGTCGATGAAGACGAGCTCCGGCACGGTCAGCCCGACCGCGCGAGCGATCTCGCCGGCGAGCCACTCCGCGACGAGGGCTCGCGGACCCTGGCCGGCGCCGCGGAACTTGACGACGTACAGCCCGTCGTCGTCGGCCTCGACGAGGCCGGGAAGGGATCCGCCCTCGCGCAGCGGGGTCACATAGCGGGTCGCGGTGACGTGGCGCGGTTCCGGCATCGGGCCGGAGTCTACCTGTGGGGTCGCGCTCAGATCCGGGTCGAACCGAGCCAGCCGATGAATGCGCCCATCGCCGTCGCCACGAGCCACACGATCCCGACGATGAGCAGCGCCAGCCCGATGAACAGTGCCTGTTCACCGCGCGTGGATGCCGTCGGGTCGAGCGCGTGCCGCCGGAACAGCGCGAGGTTCTTCGAGTTCGAACGGAAGGCGATGTCGAACAAGTCGCCGATGATCGGGATCATCCCGATCCCGAGGTCGACGGCCAGGTTGAGGACCATCCGTCCGAGCACCACACGCGGCACGCCGAAGCGTGACGCCTCGAGGATCAGCCAGCCGCCCACGAGCGCCGCCACGGCGTCGCCCGCGAACGGGATCAAGCCGATCACGGGGTCAAGCCCGATCTTCGTCGACGTGCCCGGGATCGTGACCAGGTCGTCCAGCAGCGTCGTGACCCTGCCGATCCGGCGCTCGGCCGAAGCGAACCGCTCCGGTCGGGAGGGGCCGACGACATCACCCTGTAGTGCCATGGCCGCCGAGTATGGACAAATGTCCATGCAGCTTCATGTCGGATGGCAGGTGGCGCCTTGCAGCGGCGCGCCTACGGTGTCCTCAGCACGAGACGGACCGCCGGACATCAAGACCATAGACCGGCGGCGCGTCGATCCTCCGGCGGGATGCCGGGCGACGACGGAGCCGGCAACAGTTGCCGAACGGCGGTCCGCCGAAGCGCTATCCAACTGAAGAACAACCGAATAGCGCACGGACGACTGCATAGGCGATCCACAACCGAATATCGAACTGTTTCGCCGCACTGGCCGCTCGCGCGTGGGGACGACGAGCGGCCTCGCGGTGTCTCGGGGTCCTTCGCTGAGCGTCGCGGGCGCGGCGCGAGCGCCCGTGGGGCGGCGGCCCCGTGGCGAGCGTCGACAGCCGGGTGCCGCGCGCGCGTCGACCGCCGGGGGCGCCGTAGTTTGATGCATACCGATCGACGTGCCGGGTCGCTTCTCCTGGTGATGCACCTCGGCTGCATATCTCGCAGGAAACGTATTGCCCCGGGCCGGCGAAGGCCGTCTCTATATGCCGCTCATGTGCATCACGGAGCAACCCCTCCCACCCCAGCCAGCTTTGTGCATCACCGTCGGCGATCGAGACGCCTGGCGAGACGCGCCACCGAGACGGGCGATCGAGACGCCCGACGAGACGTGCGACGACACGCGACCCAAACATGACGGCTTTCGGCAGGTACACGCCCGACACTGTTGCCATGTTCAACATCGAACTGGCACGGATCATCCAAGCGGAGCGAGAACAAGAGATCCAGGACGCGCTGCGACGGCGTCGGCTTCTGGACGGGAGCGACACGAAGGGTGCACGCGACGAGCGCTCGGCGGCGGCGCCGCGTCTTCAGCGGCGCGCGTCTGGCGTGACGTCGCGGTAGCGGTCGGCGATCCGGTTCGCGAGCATGACGACGCGATCGCGGATCTCCGGGGGCTCGAGCACTTCGAGATCGTGACCACAGGCGAGTAGCAGCCCAGGCACTTCTTCGGGGAAACCCAATCGGAGACGGAGCCGGATGGTGCCCGGCCGGCCCGGTTCCTCGATCCGCTCGGCAGCCGCGACGGTCCCGGTGCCGAAGACCTGGTTGAGCCGCCAGCCCTGGTCCTCGCGGATGCGGACCTCGACGAGGCTGCTCGGCTGTTCGCGCTCGTAGGCGGCGGTCGACTCGATCCAGAAGGACGCAAGATCGAAGTCGTCGGGTCGATCGACGACCTCCTCGAGCAGGGTCGCGCTCACGACCCGTGACGCGCGATACGTACGGACCTGTCCGTCGACGGTCGCCACGACGTACCAGACCCCGCCCTTGAGCACGAGCCCAAGCGGACCGAGCGTCCTCACCACGACGTCATCGCCTCGGTCGTACTCGACGGCGACCGTGCGGCCCTCCCAGACAGCCGTCGACAGCGTCGCGAGATGGGGCACCTCCTCGTTCGCCTTGAACCATCCCGCAGCATCGAGGTGGAACCGCTGGACCAGCCGTGACGCGCGGGACCGAAGCTCCGGTGGGAGAGCGGCCATCACCTTGAGCTGCGCAGCGGCCACGACCGTGCCGAGTCCCAGTTGCGCGGCTGGCCCCGGCAGCCCGGACAGGAACAGCGCCTCGGCCTCGTCCGCGGTCATCCCGGTGAGGCGCGTCCGATAGCCGTCGACGAGGCGGATCCCGCCGAGCGGACCGCGCTCAGCGAAGATGGGCACGCCCGCGGCGCTCAGCTCCTCGACGTCCCGGTGGATGGTCCGGACCGAGACCTCGAGCTCGTCGGCGAGCTGCGCGGCGGTCATGCCACCCCGACTCTGGAGCAGCAGCAGGAGGTTCACGAGCCGGCTCGCGCGCATCGACTCAGGATACGCACGATGTCGACAGTTTCTGTCAGATATGACGACGCTCGACCCGATGGCCACGCGCTCCAGCGCCTAGGGCTGTGGCCGCCCCTCGGTCCCGCCTTCGCGCAGGAAGCGCTCGATCTCGCCGATCAGGTCGTCGCCCGATGGCAAGCGCTGCTCATCGACCATGGCCTCCAGGCGTTCGACGTACGACCGCGTCGTCTCCTCGAGCGCGGTCGCGGTGTCGAGCCGCGTCCTGAGCTGACGCGCCTCCTCGGCGAGGTCGCCCGTCGGCAACGAGAGACCCAGATGTCGACCCAGCGCCTCGACGAGCGCTACCGACGCCGCGGGATACGGCCCGGAGACGTAGTGCGGGACCTGCGCGAAGTAGCCGACTGCCGGGATGCCGCCCTCGGCCATCGCCATCTCGAGGACGCTGATCGCCGCGGCCGGCACGCGCAACAAGCCGGCCGGACCCGGCTGGATGTCGCCGCGTAGGCGTCCTTCCTCTGACGTCGTCCCGAGGATCGGCACGTCACGGGTATGCGGTACCGCGGCGGGGATCGCACCGAGACTGACCCACTCGACGACGCCGAGCCGTCGCGCGAGGTCGAGCATGTCGTCCGCGAATGCATGCCAGCGATCATCCGGCTCGGGCCCCGCGAGGACGAGGAGATCGCGCTCGCCGAACCGGACGCGCCGGACGACGAGCTCGGGCCAGGTCAGCTCCGCAAGCCGCCCGTCGACGATCTGGAGGGTTGGGCGACGCGCGCGATAGTCGAACAGAGCATCGGGGTCGAACGTCGCGACGTCGACGGCGTCGTCGAGCAACTGTTCCAGTGCCGACGTCGCCGCGCTACCGGCATCGACCCAGCCGTCGAACGCGGCGATCAGCACGGGAGCGATCAAGTCGCCGGGGTCGCCCGGACTCCCGGGTCCGGCCAGCGAATAGAGGCTCATCCCGGCAGTCTACGCGGCGTACGACGACTTTCCCGTACACGAGACGGCAACGGTTTAGGTTTCCGAACGAAGCCTGAATCGTATGGTGGTTGTATCGTCTCGCCCGACTTTGGCAGATTCGTCGGCGCTGTCAGCCGACCATGTCTCGACATTCGTAGGAGGGACACCTTGCAGAGCAGGGTCGCGCGGCGCGCCCCAGTAGCCGCCGCGCTCGTCATCTCGGCACTCGTGCTGCCGATCTTCGTGCCGAGCGTCGGTGCCGCGAACGGGCTCGAGGTCACGACCCCGTACCCGGCCGTCGCTGTCGCACCGGGCAACAAGGTCAGTTTCGATCTTGCGGTCTCGTCGACACGCGCGGCTGACGTCGCGCTTTCGCTCAACGGCGTCCCGAGCGGCTGGACCGCCAACCTCACCGGCGGCGGCAACGTCGTCGATGGCGTTTCCGTCTCGCCCACCAAGGCCGGCACGGTCCGACTCGACGTCACCGTCCCCGCCGACGCCACCAACAGCTCCTCCACGATCCGCGTCACGGCGCGGGGCGGCGGGGCTGAGGACATCCTGCCGATCTCGATCCGAGTGAACGCAGAGGCGGCAGGCAACATGACGCTGACGACGAACACGCCCGAACTCACCGGCGCCTCGGACAAGACGTTCAAGTTCGATCTGCAGCTCAAGAACGACACCGCCCAGGACGTGACGGTCTCCGCGAGCGCCACGGGCCCCAGCGATTGGGACATCACGACGACGCTGACGGGCGCCACGGATGCCGCGTCGACCATCGTCAAGGCGGGGGCCACGCAGAGCATCAGCGTCTCCGCGAAGCCAGCTGAGAATGCGCCGGCGCAGCAGTACCCGATCAAGGTCACGGCGACCGCCGGTGACCGCACGATCGACGCCGATCTGTCGATCGCCATCACCGGCTCCTACGGCATGAAGCTATCGACGCCGGGCGACGTCCTGTCGACGCGAGGCTCCGCCGGCTCGCCAACGACCCAGACCTTCGAGATCACGAACAACGGCACCGCGCCGATCACGGCCGTCAAGCTCGACGGCACGCCGCCGAGCGGCTGGACGGTGACCGTCGACCCGAAGGACGGCCTGCAGTCGATCGACCCGGGCCAGGTCGGCCGGATCAACGCGACGATCACCCCGTCGGGTGACGCCGTCGCAGGCGACTACGTGATCACCTTCAAGGCGAGTTCGACCGAGAACGCGACCGGTTCCAGCGCCGACATCCGGTTCACCGTCGAGACGTCTCCGGTCTGGGCGTTCGTCGGCGTGGCCCTCATCGCGCTGATCCTCGGTGGGCTGTTCTACGTCTTCCGGACCTACGGTCGGCGATGAGCGCGAGTCCGGGAAGGATCGCGTCGAAGAAGCGCCGCGGCCGGGCCGACTCCGCTGAGCGGCCCTCCTCCGCGGGTACCGGCCCGGCCGCGAGCGGCGCCCCGGTCCTCATCAAGACGCGAGGCCTGACGAAGGAGTACGAGGATCTCGTCGCGGTCGATCATCTCGATCTGGACGTCCGCGCCGGCGAGATCTTCGGTTTGCTCGGCCAGAACGGCGCGGGCAAGACGACCACGATCCTGATGCTGCTCGGCCTTACCGAGCCGACCGAGGGCGCCGCGCGCGTCGTCGGGCTCGATCCGTCACGCGGGCCGCTCGAGGTGAAGCGGCGGGTCGGGTACCTGCCCGACGCGGTCGGCTTTTACGGCGAGATGACCGGCCGCGAGAACCTGCGATACACGGCGCGCCTCAACCGGCTCGACAAGTCGCTCATGGACGAGACGATCGACTCTGTGCTCGAGCAGGTGGGCCTCACCGATCGAGCGGACGACCGGGTCGAGACGTACTCGCGCGGCATGATCCAGCGCCTCGGCATCGCCGACGCGCTGATCAAGGATCCGGATGTGCTCATCCTCGATGAGCCGACGACGGCGATCGACCCCCTCGGCGTCAGTGAGATCCTGGAACTGCTGCGCGGCCTGGTCGAGGAGCGCGGCATGGCGATCCTGCTCTCGAGCCACCTGCTCAACCAGGTCCAGTCGGTCTGCGACCGGATCGGCATCTTCTCCGCCGGCCGACTGATCGGGCAGGGGACGATGACGCAGCTTGCCGAGCGATTCGGCGAGGGAAAGCAGGTCCTCGAAGTCGGCCTCGACCTGCATAGCGATGCCGAGAAGGCAAGCGCGCGGTCGGTCCTCGGCGCGGTCGCCGGCGTGACCTCGATCTCCGACGGTGCCCGTCCCGGCGATCCGTGGCATCTTGAGGTCGAGCCTGGTGCGGATCCCGCTGCCGTTCGTTCCGCCGTGCTGGCCGCCGTCGCGCTGGAGCATCTGCCGTTGACGTCGATCCGCGCCGTCGTACCGTCGCTCGAAGACATCTATCGCCGCGCCGTGGCTCGACCCGGGGGCTCACGGGTGGAGCGCGGTCGCGCGACGGCTGGGGAGGTTCCGGCATGACATCGACGACCTCTGCGGTCGAACCGGCGGTCCGCAAGCCCGCCGAGGAAGCCACGACGCCGTCGAGGGCGCGCTCCATCCCGCGCGCCGGATGGCTGGTCATCGCATCGAAGGAGTTCGGCGACCACATCCTGTCGTCGCGGTTTCTCGTCCTCGCGATCATCATGGCCGTAGCAGCGGCGGTGCCGCTTTACTTCATCAGCGGCCAGATCCGCGATGCGCCCTCGGGTGCCACCGGCTTCCCCGCGCTCTTCATCGCGCTGTTCTGGTTGACGCCGACCGTCAACGACCAGATCTCGCTGCCGTCCGTCGTCGGGTTCCTGGCGCTCGTCGGGCCACTTCTCGGGCTCGCGTTCTCGTTCGACGCGATCAACGGCGAGCGGGCGAACGGCACGTTGCCCCGCCTCCTGTCGCAGCCGATCCATCGCGACGACGTGATCAACGGCAAGTTCGCCGCGGGCCTGGCGGTGATCGCGATGGTGGTCATCGTGATGATCCTCGGCGTGACGTCGTTCGCGTTGATCCGCCTGGGCGTCGTCCCCGAGGCGGTCGAGCTGCTGCGGATCGTGTTGTGGATCCTCGTGACGCTCGTGTACATCGCCCTGTGGCTCGCGTTCGGCCTGCTGTTGTCGGTCGGCATCCGCCGCGCCGCGACGTCGGCACTCGTCGGCTTCGGCACGTGGCTCCTGCTGTCGTTCTTCGGCGGGCTGATCGTCTCGTTGATCAACGGCATCGTCGCGCCGCTCACGACGACGTCGGGCGAGGATGTCCTCAAGAACATCGGGCTGCGCGAGATGCTCCAGCGGCTCCTGCCCGACACGTTGTATCGAGAGGCGTCGCTCACGCTGCTGAACCCGCAGGTGACGTCCGTGTCGACACCGGCGACGCTCGGCCAGTACGCGCAGGCGCAGCAGCGCATCCCGTCGCTGTTCTCGCTCGACCAGAGCTTCATCCTGATCTGGCCGCAGGTGGTCGGCCTCGTCGCGTTGACCGTGGCGTGCTTCGCGCTTGCCTACGTGCTGTTCATGCGCCAGGAGGTGCGGGCGTAGGGTCCGTCGCGAGCGGCTGTCCGGGCTCGTTCCGCGCACTCGTTCCGTGAGAGCCGTTCCGCGGAGCCGTTCCGCGGAGCCGTTCGTGAGAGGCGTCCCACGTCAGACGGGCGCCGTCCTGCCAGATGCTCATCAGGCGAGCATTGGTCAGGACGGCCCACATCGGTCGAGCACGGCGGAGCCGTCAGATCGTGTCGTGCGCTCGTTTCGAGTGACATCTGTCAGCGATCCGGTGACGAACGCTCGCCTGGTGGACATCTGGCCGAAAGTCCGTCAAACGCTCGTGTGCAAGACCGCGTGACGACCTTCCGCGCGGATGACAACCAGTCGCGCCCTATCGCAACGTGCCCGCGGCCAACCCGAGCTCCCGTTCCGCGGCGGCCGTCGACCAGGCGACCACGTCGGCGCGCGTGACGGTCGTACCATGAGCGACGACCTGCAACGCCAGCCCGTCGAGCAGCGAGAGGATCCGCCACGCAGCGGCGGCCGGGTCGGCGCACCGGAATGACCCGTCGGCGACACCCGAGCCGATCGTCCGCTCGAGCAGACCCTGCCACTCCAGGTTGAGCCGTCGGGACGTGGCCTGGACGGCGGGACGGCGAGCTGCCTCGGCCCAGGCATCGAGCCAGAGTTGGAACGCCCAGTCCTTGTCGGCCGGCGTGTAGGTGCGGAAGAAGATGCGCAGTGCCTCGATCGGCGTCGCGGCTTCGGCGATCAGGCGCGCCGACACCTCCAGGTCTTGCCGCGCCACGACCTCGAACGCCGAAGCGAGGACGTCGTCCATCGACTCGAAGTAGTGATGGATGAGGCCTGACGATGTCCCCATCTCGGCCGCCACGTCGCGAACCGTCGTCGACGCCAGTCCCTTCCGTCGGGCGACCTCGACGGTCGCCGCGACGATCGCCGCCCGGCGGCCGGCGGGGGACATCCGCTTCGGGCCAGCAGGTGCCGTCACGCCCGCAGCGTAGGACGATATTGCGCAAACGTCCAACAGCGGGTAACGTCGTCCGCGTCGAGAGGGACCACGAAGACGGACGACGTAGAGGGACACGCCTTTGATCCGGACGACCCCGTTCCACGAGCGGACGAGCGCCCTCAACGAAACGCAGCTCTGGAGCCATTGGAGCGGCCACCTCGCTGCCGACCGCTACCAGATGTCGGACAAGTTCGAGTACTTCGCGGTCCGCAACGCGGCCGGGATCTTCGACACGAGCCCGCTGTTCAAGTACCGGATCACCGGCAAGGACGCGGAGGCGTTCCTCTCGGGGGTCCTCGCCCGGGACATCCGGTCCTGCGAGCCCGGCAACGCCCAGTACACCTGCTGGCTCGATGACCGCGGGTTCGTGATCGAGGACGGCGTGATCCTGCGGCCCGGCAAGAACGAGTTCCTGCTGACATCCGCCGAGCCCAACTACGCCTACTTCGCGGACCGCATCGGCCGCTTCGACGTCACGATCGAGGACGTGAGCAACGAGATCGGGACGCTCGCCTTCCAGGGCCCCCGAAGCCGCAACCTTCTGAAGCAGCTCGTGCCGCAGATGGAGCGCATCCCGTACTTCGGCGTCGCCAGGGGCGAGATCGGCGGGGCGGGCGTCACGGTCAGTCGGACCGGCTACAGCGGCGACCTCGGCTACGAGATCTGGATCGACACGCCCGATGCCCTGCACGTCTGGGACACGCTCTGGGATTCGATCGACGGACAAGGCGTCCTGCCCTTCGGGCTCGCGGCGCTCTACATGCTCCGGATCGAGGCCGGTCTGTTGCTACTCGAGGCCGACTTCGATTCGAGCCGATACGCGTGGAACGACGCGCATCGGTCGACGCCGATCGAGCTCGGCTGGGCGTGGATGTTCCGCGATCTCAAGACCGACGACCGCGCGTTCATCGGCCGCAAGGCGCTCGAGAAGGAGATCGCCGACAAGACCTCGCGCTGGGCGATGCGCGGCCTGGTCGTCGATTGGCGGGACTACGATCGCGTCTACAACGACGCGGGACTGATCCCACCGAAGGACCATGCACCCGTCGTCGAGGACTGGATGCTCTACGACGACGACTACGAACGGGTGGGCTACGCGACGAGCTTCATGTACTCGCCCATGCTCCAGCGCCACATCGCCATCGCCCGCGTCCGCCCCGACTTCGCCACGTTCGGGACGAAGGTCAACCTGGAGTTCACCGTCGACCACCACTACGAGCAGGTCGCCGCGCACGTCGCTCGGTTGCCGCTCTACAACCCGGAGCGAAAGACGGCCTGACATGACGATGACCGCGCCAAAGCCGACCAAGTCCAACAAGCCCGGGAAGAACGGGAACGGCAGCAAGTCGACCAAGTCGACCAGGGCCACGAGCCGGGCCGATCGCACCTACGACGCGATCGTCGTCGGTGGCGGCCACAACGGTCTCGTCAACGGCGCCTACCTCGCCAAGGCGGGACTCAAGGTGCTCGTCCTCGAGCGCCGGCACCTCGTCGGCGGCGCGGCCATCACCGAGGAGCTCCGGCCGGGCTTCTGGTTCACGACGTTCTCATACGCGCTGAGCCTGCTGCGGCCCGAGATCATCCACGACCTCGAACTCGTGAAACACGGCTTCATGCCGCTGCTGATGTCGAACACCTTCGCGCCTGGTCTCGACGGCGAGTACCTGATGTTCACCCAGGACCACGGGCAGAACCAGCAGGAGATCGCGCGGCACTCCAAGCACGATGCCGACGCCTATGACCAGTACAGCCACGACATGGAGATGGTCTGCCAGGCCATCAAGCCGTTGCTCGATATGGTCCCGCCCGACATCTTCAGCGATGACCCCGAGGAGATGATCGCTCTTGCGAACGTCGGCTCGCGCTTCAAGAAGATGGACAAGCGGGTCCTGCACAACGCTGTTCGACTCCTGACCGGCAGCGCCGCGGACTTCCTCGATGACTACTTCGACTCCGAGCTGCTCAAGGGTTACCTCGCCTCGTCGAGCATCATCGGGACGAAGGTCGGCCCGCGCTCGCAGGGGTCGGGGCTCGTGCTGCTTTACCACTCGATCGGTGAGCACGACGGCGAGTTCGGCGCGTGGGCGTTCCACAAGAAGGGCAACGGTGGGTTCACCCAGGTACTGGCACGGGCCGCCGAGTCGTTCGGGGCGGAGATCCGCCTCGAGTCGCCGGTCGACTCGGTCATCACCAGGGACGGCCGCGCGACCGGGGTCGCGCTACAGGACGGGACCGAGTACTACGCCGATACCGTCGTCAGCGCGCTCGACCCGCGGCGGACCTTCCTCGAGCTCGTCAACCCGCGCGAGCTGCCCGACGACCTGGTCGAGAACATCGAGCGCTTCCGGTTCCAGGGCACGAGCTCGAAGGTGAACTTCGCGCTCGATGGCCTGCCCACGTTCGGCGACCTCGACGGGAGCCAATTCCGTGGCTTCACCAACATCGGCCCCTCGATGGACTACCTCGAGCGCGCCTTCGATGACGCGAAGTACGGCTGGTACTCGCACGACCCATACATCGATTGCGCCATCCAATCGACCATCGACGCCGACATGGCGCCTCCGGGCAAGCACGTCCTCTCGTGCTTCATCCAGTACACGCCCTACAAGCTCCGCGAGAGCGACTGGGACTCGGAGAAGGAGAACCTGGGCGACACCGTGCAACGGACGCTCGAGCGGTTCTTCCCGGGCTTCGGTGACCTCGTGCTGCAGCGGGAGGTCCGGACGCCGCTCGACATCGAGCGGACGGTCGGGCTCTCGGAAGGGAACATCTTCGCGGGCGAGTTCTTCGCGCCGCAGATGTTCTTCTTCCGGCCCGCGCCGGGCTGGTCGCAGTACCGGACGCCGATCGACGGCTACTACCAGTGCGGCTCGGGGACGCATCCGGGCGGCTGCGTCATGGGTGCGCCCGGCAAGCTCGCCGCGGGTCAGATCCTCAAGGATCGCGCGAAGGTCAGCGCAGCGTCGGGGAAGACGAGGGTCGCCGCGCGGGCATAGTCAACGCCCGCCCACCGGGCGCGCACGACATCGAGAATCGCGGAAGCGACGGCTCGCGCCGCCGCTTCCGTCCCCCCAGAACCCCGGATGGCGTTATCCCTTGATCGGCTCGCCGTCGCTGCCGACCACGTACCACTTGGACCCGACCCCCTGGCCGTTGGTCTGACCCGCAGCCGAGTCCTTAGCGAAGTAGTACAGCGGGTAGTCGCCGTAGACCACCTGCTGCGTCCCATCCGCCCGTGTCTCGAGCTTGACCTTCGACTGATCGAGGCCGTCGCCGACCGTCACGTCCGACGCGGAGCTCGCCGTCAGCGCCGGCCAGTTCGCAGCGCACTGATCGTTGCACGTCGGGGCGGCTTGTCCATCGTCCGGTGTGAACATGTAGAGGGTCTTGCCTGTCCCGTCGGCGATGAACGTGCCGAGGGCCCCTGTCGCCAAGGTGAGCTTGATCGCGCCGCCCGCGGCCGTGGAAGCGGAAGCCGATGCCGCCTCCGACGCCGAGGCCGACGGGGCTGCCTCGGACGCAGAAGCCGAGGGTGCGGCGGCCGACGGGGCCGTCGTGGCGCTGCCGCCACCGCTGCTTGAACACGCCGCCACGATCGCCGTCATGGCGAAGGCAGCGAGCAGCAGCTTCGATCGTCGAGTGTCAGGTGTCATCGCGTCGTCTCCGTAAGCTGACGTGGGTCCAGCGACCGATACGTCAGGTACGACCTGGTCGGTTTCGCGCGACGTCCGGGACGCTACCCTCGGTACATGCCGCCGACCGGCGCGACGCGTCCTCGCCTCGCCCCGCCACCGCCGCCGCCCAGCGGGGTGCTGTTCTTCATCCATGGCGCCAACGAGACGTCCGAGGGCCTGGCACGGAACGTGGCCCGGATCGAGGACCAGGTGCGGCGCCGCGGCTGGGATGTCCGGGTCGTCGCACCCGAATGGCGGCGACGATCCGGCCTGCGACTGGGCAACTGGCGCAAGGCGCTCTATCGCGGCGCGCGGCCTGCGGCGATCTCGTTGGCGAACGTCCCCCGGGGCGTGGGTCGGACCGCGGTCCTCAGGCTCGTCACGAACTACTTCGAAGGGCGGCGGGAGATGCTGCTCGATACCGTCGGCGCCCAGATGCTGGCGGACGTGATCGGTTACCACGAACATCGCGACTCGATCCAGGACGTGTTGCGAGGCGAGTTCGCGAAAGCCGCGAAGGCGGCCCGTGGCCGAACGATCGTCCCAGTCGGGCTCTCGCTTGGCGGCGTCGCACTCGTCGATCTCGTCGCGTCCTGGCCCGAAGCCCCGGTCGAGACATGTGTGACGGTGGGCTCCCAGGCGCCCCTGCTCTACACGTTCGACGCGATCCCGTCGCTGCCGTACGACGAGGCCGACCCGCCGCGTCTCCCCGTCCCGTGGTTGAACGTCTATGACAGCCGTGACTTCCTGTCGTTCGTCGCGGAACCGTTGTTCCGGCGGACCGATGGTCTCGCGACCGTCGTCGACCTCCGGGTCCACTCGGGCAAGGACTTCCCCCGCTCGCATTCGGCCTACTGGGAGTTGTCGGCGGTGTGGGAAGGCATCGCGACCGCGTTCATGTGGCGCCGGACGGATCGACTGACGGTCCGGGAGGCGCGCGAGCTCGGCTTCGAGGCCCGGAAGGCGCCGGCTCCGCGGTCCTGAGGTTGCGGCCGTGGCGGACGCCGTGTGTTGTGATGCATATCTGGCGTCGTCCAGCCAGATGTTCCTCGGTGATGCAGCTCGGCGGCATCACAGGGCGCTTTCCGATTGCCCCGCGGGCCGCTGCCGATCGCGCTCCCGTCCGACTTATGCAGGGGACGTGCATCACGGGGCACCCCGTCGTCCTCCCGACCCAGGTATGCATCGCCCGAACTCGGGCCGGACGGCTGCGGGCTGGACGGCTGCGAAGGCGTGCTTAGAACGACCGTTCTATACTTCCCAGACCATGCGGCCGATCTATCGCGACGAACCCTGCCGCACTGCGCTCAACCGCGTCCGGGGCATGGGCTTCAAGTGGTCGCTGAACCCGTACATGGGTTGCGTCCACCAGTGCACGTTCTGCTTCGTGCGCGCCTTCGAGAAGATGGCCGACCGGCCCTCGGATTCCCGCTACGGCACCTCGATCCGGGTCAAGACGAACATCGTCGAGGTCCTCCGCAAGGAGCTCGCCCGCAAGTCCTGGAAGGGGGAGCAGGTCGTCGTCGGCACGGCGACCGACCCGTACCAACCCGCCGAAGGGCACTTTCGCCTCACCCGCGGCTCCCTCGAAGCGCTCGGCGAAGCCCGGACGCCGATCGGCCTCATCACCAGGGGCCCGATGATCGTGCGTGACGTCGACGTCCTCGCGTATGCCTCGGAGCGAGCGAAGGTCGGCGTGACGTTCTCCATCCCGACGCTCGACCAGGAGATCTGGCGGAAGACGGAGCCCGGAACGGCATCGCCGCGTCAGCGCCTCCGCGCGATCCGCACGTTGATCGACGCTGGGATCGACACGTCGGTCGGCATGGCTCCGATCCTCCCTGGCCTTTCGGACGATCCGGAGAAGATGGCCGAGGTCATCAAGGCAGCGCGCGATGCCGGCGCGACCGCGGTCTGGACGAACGTGCTCTACCTCAAGCCCGGGACGCGTGAGCACTTCCTCGAGAACCTTGCGCGAGACTGGCCCGAGCTCCTGCCCTCGTACGAGCGGCTCTACGAGGGTCGCGCGTACGTCGCGAAGGAGGTCGTCGACCCCGTCAAGCGGCAGGTCCGCGAGCTGGCCAAGCAGCATGGGATCGCCGATCGACGACCACGCCGCGCGGGGGCCTCGACGCAGAGCGACGGGGCGCCTGACGACCGCGAGGATCGCCCGCCAGCACCGCTGGTGCCTCCGGGCGCCGAGCAGCTGTCGCTCGCGTCGGCGCTTCGCTAACCCTCGGTGTCGCCCGGCTCAGGCCATCGTGGCTGTCGTGGCGCGGATCGCGGAAGCGCATCCCAGTCCGACCGGAGCGGCGAGAAGATGTCGACCACCGTCGCCCCGTCCGGGCCGGCGACGCCATCGTGCAGCAGGTTCGACGTGATCCGCCACGTCCCACCGGGACCAAGCGTGCGGCGCTCGCCATCGATCGTGAATGTGATCGACCCCCTGATGCACAACCCGAGCTGCTCCTGCACATGACGGTGCTCGGGCACGATCGCGTTCGGGGCGAGCTCCACGAGGGCGAGGCTCGCGTTGTTGCCGGCGATGACGCGCGCCTGGACGGTCTCTCCCCAGACGTCGAGCGCTGGTACGTCGGTGATGTCGCGCAGGTTCGAGTCGGCGGTGGACCGGGTCGTCATGACGAGAGCCTAACGCCGGTACGCTGCGTGCCGTGAAGATCTCGCGCGAGACGGCCCGCCGGTTCATCCTCGGGCGGCAGGGCCTGTGGCCCGGCCGACGCTGGCGCGGCGTCCAGGGGACCGAGCGCGCGATGCGGTCGATGGAGCATCTCCAGCTCGACCCGCTTGCGATCATGGCGCGGGCGCAGGACCTGATGCTCCACAGTCGAGTGATCGACTACCAGCTTGACGATTGGGCGCGGCTGACCTACGAGCGGCGCAAGTTCTTCGACTGGGGCGGCTGGCTCGCGGTCCGGCCGATGGACGAGTTGCCGTACTGGCGGAACCTGATGCGACGCGAACGTGAGATGGGTCACTGGCGCGAGGTCGAGCACGAGCATCACGAGACGATCGTCGAGATGCGGCGCGTCCTCCGGGAGCGAGGCACGGTCGCGAACCGCGACTTCACGATGGCGACCCGGAAGCGCACCGACTCCTACCGCGGCCGGAAGGACAGTGCGGTCGCGCTCTACTACCTGTGGCGGATCGGCGATGCCATGGTCCATCACCGCGAACGGTTCGAACGTGTCTACGCGCCGACCGAGGACGTCGCTCCGCGGCACCTCCTCGAGGAGGCATCCGACGGGGAGACGGACGACTTCATGCGCCGCAAGCACGTCGCGTTCGAGGGGATCTCCCCGCTCACCGGCACGTACGCGCTGTACCACAAGGGAGAGCGGCAGGCCGTCGTCGCGTGGCGCGAACAGACGGTCCGCGACGGCGTCCTTATCGAGGTCGAGGTGGACGGGTGGCGCGGGATCCGCTGGGCGCTCGCAGAGGACGCAGATGACATCGCGACCGTCGAGCGCGGACGGGTCCCCCGGGCGTGGCGACCGCAGGGAACGACGACGATCGACGAGGCGACCTTCCTCGCGCCACTCGATCCCGTCAGTGCTCGCAAGCGAGCGGCGTCACTGTTCGACTTTGACTACATCTGGGAGGTCTACACGCCCGCCCCGAAGCGCAAGTTCGGTTACTACGCGCTTCCGGTCCTGTGGGGAGACCGCCTTGTGGCCAGGTTCGACGGTCGGCTCGACCGATCGACGTCGACGTTCGCGATCCTCGGCCTGTGGCTGGAGGACGACGCACTCGCCGCCGACGGCGCCTTCGCGGAGGCGTTCGCCTGTGGCGTCGAGCGGATGAGCCGCTTCCTGGGTGCGGAGCGTCTCGACGTCTCGGGTGTGCCGCAGCGACGCATCCGCGATCGTTTGACCGCCTCGACTCCCTGACTCCCATCGGGCGGCCACCGCGGACCCATCCGCGCCATTCGGGAACCTTTTGCGACGGCGGTGACCCATCGTTGGGTGAAGGCACCAGGATGTGCCGAAACCCGGAGGGGCGATGGATCGAGAGCTGGTCCGATCGGCGATGGCCGGCGACCGCGAGGCGTTCGACGCGTTGGCGTCTGCCTCGATCGGCCGGCTGTACGCCGTCGCATCGCTCATCCTCCGCGACCCGGACCGAGCTGCGGACGCGACCCAGGAGGCGCTCGTCACCGCCTGGCGCGACCTATCGGCGATCCGCGATCCCGACCGCTTCGAGGCATGGCTTCATCGGGTCCTCGTCCGGTGCTGCTACCGGGAGGCCGGCCGCGAGCGTCGCCGGCGGCTTGTCGAGATCCACGCCGTCGTCGATGAACGCGGCGGCCCCGACGCGCTCCCGGGGCTGATCGACCGCGATCAGCTCGATCGCGCGTTCCGGCGCCTGGACATCGACGAGCGCACCGTGATCGTGCTGCATCACATCGAGGGCTTCCTGTTGACCGAGATCGCCGATGTCCTCGGCATCCCCGTCGGTACCGTCAAATCCCGGCTGCACCGCGGGAAGCGGACGATGCGCGCTGCGCTCGACGCCGATGCGCGAGTCGTACCTATCGAGCGAGGTCGTACGGCATGAGTACGGTAAGCGACTTCGACGGCCGCCTCGAGACCTGGCTAGCGGATGTGCGGCCGACGTCGCCGCCGCCGGGGCTCCTCGACTCGGCGCTCGAGCGCGTGGCGGAGACGCCGCGCCGACGGGGCTGGCTGATCACGGACCGCTGGATGTGGGGCCCAAGGGCGCGGCGAGCCGTGGCCGGTGGTCGTTTTGTCCTGGTCGCGGCGGCGCTCCTGCTGCTCGTGCTCGCGTTCGTCGCGGCGGCGATCCTGATCGGGTCGCCGCGTCCGGCTCCGCCGTTCGGGCTGACGACGCCCGGATTCATCACAGCAGATGCGGCGGACGGGATCATCGTCGCGCGGATCGACGGTTCGCAGCGGCACATCCTCGTGCCGAAGGACGGCGAGTCGGTCAGTCCGATCTGGTCCCGTGACGGCCTCCATCTGGCCTTCTGGCATCGCCCAGCCCACGGCCGGCCGTGGGAGCTCACGGTGGTCGACCAGTACGGCGGCGGGCACCGCGTCATCGCTGACGACATCACGCTCCGTGAGCGCGAGGAGCAATTCTCACAGCCGAGTGCCATCAGCTGGTCGCCCGACAGCAAGCGGATGACCTACGCCGCCGATACGCCGGCCGGGTCCGCGATCTTCGTCGCGGAGCTCGACGGTGGCGCCGTTCGTATCACCGATCCGCGCCTCAAGTCGATCGACCCGGTCTGGTCACCCGATGGGAACACGATCGCCTTCGTCAGCGAGCGATCGAGGACACTGCAAACGGTCGCTCCTGACGGCACGCACGAGCGCGAGCTGACAGCCCTCAAGGACATCGTGCTCTGGCCGGATTGGTCTCCCGACGGCTCGTTGATCGCCGTCAGCTCGGCCGCTCGTCAGCAGCTCGACATCTTCACCGTGTCCGCCGACGGCTCGACGGTGACCGACGTCTCGCACGACCCGAGCGATGAGTTCTCGCCGAGCTGGTCACCCGACGGCGACCGCCTGGCCTGGGCGCGCGCACCTGCCGACGAGTCCGCTCGCGCGTACGTGGTCGTGGGGAGCCGGGACGGGACCCGCGTGGTCGAGTTGCGGACCCCAGCCGACCTTGCACCTCCCGTCTGGTCGCCAGACGGGACGCGTCTCTACAGCTACGTGATGGATAACGACGGGTCGTTCTCGCAGGTCCTGGTGCTGGATCCGGAGGGCAAGGCGCCGCCGGTTCGGATCCCTTCCCCAGGGAGTATCGGGAACGGGAGCTGGCAAAGGCTGCCCTGACCAGGACGAGGGCGCGAATCGGGTTGCAAGGAGGGTTCTGAGATGCGTATGCGTTCGATGGCTGTGGTGGCCGCGCTGGCGGCCCTGCTGGCGCTGCCTGCCGCCACGTCGGCGACGATGCCCAGCGAGAACGGCCGGATCGTGTTTTCTGCAGAGACCCCTACCGGCGTCCAGATGTTCACGGTCCGCCCGAGCGGCAGTGGCCTTCGGCAGATCACCCGCCTCGCCGGCGATGCGCTCAACCCCGACTGGTCTCCGGACGGTCGCCGGATCGTATTCGCGATCGGGACGGAAACCTCGGCACGGATCGCCATCGTGCGTCCGGACGGGACACACCTCACGATCCTGCCGCAACCGGCCGGGGTGTTCGATGACCAGCCGTCGTATTCGCCGAACGGGCGCTGGGTCTACTTCGAGCGATACACGGAAGCGACCAACGATGACGCCATCTGGCGCATGAAGACCGACGGGTCGCGCCAGCAGCGTGTGCTCGGCCCGTTCCCGCACGGCTTCGTGACGGATCCGAACGTGTCGCCCGACGGTCAGCGGCTCAGCTTCCAGGGTTGGGACGGTTCGCTGGTCGGCCCGCTTCCGAACGAGGAGCCGGCACGCGGCCTGTTCACGGCCTGGACGGACGGTAGCCACATCAAGCAGATCCGTCCGTACAGCGCCGACGAGACCGTCAAGGCCGACTGGGCGCCGAGTGGCCTTCGGATCGCCGTGACCGAGAACGCCAACCACTTCGATCCGGCGGATTCGGCCAACATGGTCACGATGCGTGCCGACGGGACGCATCGCCGCCATCTGACGCACTTCCACGACGGCGAAACCAACGCATACCTGGGGTCGTATTCGCCAGACGGCCGATGGCTGGTCTTCCGGCTTGAGAAGGACGGCCTGTTCGGGCTCTATCGGATCCGGCCTGATGGAACCGGGACTCGCGTGATCCTGCCGCTCTCAGATCTCCGACCGCGGTACATCGACTGGGGTCCGGACGCGGACTGAGGCCATCTCCGCCGACGCGAGCCGCGCCGCCCGAGCCTCCAGGTACCGCCGCTCAGGAAGGCTCGTCGTCTGCTGCGCAGCCAGGCGATAGGCGGCCCGGGCGGCCGCCTCGTCGCCGGCCATCTCGAGCATGTGGCCGCGTACCGCGGTGAGTCGATGGTGCCTCGAGATCCGCTCGTCGGTCTCGAGCTCATCGAGCATGGCGAGGCCGGCATCGGGGCCGTCGACCATCGCGACGGCGACAGCGTGGTTGAGGGTCACCATCGGGTTCGGGGCGATGCGCTCGAGGAGCCGGTACAGCTCGACGATCTCGCGCCAGTCGGTGTCCTCGGCCTTGGTGGCCTCGTCGTGGACGGCAGCGATCGCCGCCTGGAGTTGGTACGGCCCGATCCGGCCATGAGGGAGCGCGGCCGAGATGATCTCGACGCCCTGCTCGATCGCCGTGGCGTTCCAGCGTGAGCGGTCCTGCTCCGCGAGTGGGATGAGGTCCCCGTGTGCGTCGCTGCGGGCCGGCCGACGGGCATCCGTCAAGAGCATCAGGGCCAGGAGGCCCGCGACCTCGGTTTCGTCGGGGAGTCGCCGATGGACCTCCCGGGTGATCCGGATCGCCTCCGCGGCGAGCTCGGGTCGCAGCAGATCGTCGCCGGACGAGGCCGTGTAGCCCTCGTTGAACATGAGGTACAGGACGTGCAGGACGACCGCGAGCCTGCCGGGCACATCGGACACTGGCGGCATCTCGAAGCGTCCTCCGGCCGCCGCGATCGTCGCCTTGGCGCGGCTGATCCGCTGCGCCATCGTCGCCTCGGGGACGAGGAAGGCGGCTGCGATCTGCGCGGTGGTGAGGCCACCGACCGCGCGCAGCGTCAGGGCGAGTTGCGACGCTGGCGACAGGGCCGGGTGGCAGCACAGGAAGAGCAGCGTGAGCGAGTCGTCCTCCTGCGGTCCCGTGTCCGCGACGTCCGGCGCCGGCATCAGCCACGCCTCGGGCGGCAGCAGCGCGGCAGCGGCGGACTCGCGTCGCTGTCGGGCGACGTCCGCGCGGAGCTGGTCGGTCAGCCGTCGCTGAGCGACGGTGATGAGCCAACCACGTGGATTGCCCGGGATGCCGTCGTCGGGCCACTGCTGGGCGGCGGTCAGAAGCGCCTCCTGGACCGCGTCCTCCGCTGCGTCGAACCGGCTGTTCCTGCGAGCCAGCGCGGCGAGGACCTGCGGCGCGAGCTCGCGCAGCAGGTCCTCGATGTCGCTCGGGGTCGCCGCTAGCCTGGGGCGGCTGCCGGCTTGAGCTGATGTCGAGTCGCGCGCCGTCACATCTCCGTCCCGGCCTCCTCCATGATCGGGCGGATCTCGACGACCCCGTACTCGGACAGCGGCCCGGCGATCTCCTTGGCGCGGTCGAGGCTGTCGACGTCGATCAGGAAGAGACCCGCGAGCTGCTCCTTGACCTCGCCGAAGGGGCCGTCGGTGACCGCCGGCACGCCATTGCTGAACTGGATGAAGGTCCGCTCGTTCCCGAGGCCCTCGACGCGGATCAGTTCACCGGTCGCCTTTGTCTCGTTGATGACCGTGTAGTGATTGCCGAGGACGCGGTTCGCCTCGGACTCCGGGAGCGTCTCCCAGAACTTCATGTCCGAGTGGATGAGGATCATGTACTTCACGCTGGTCTCCTGTTCTGTGCGGGCCTCGATGGGGGCCGTCACAGGAAGGTCGAAGCTGGGATCGCCGTCTCGACATCGTGCCACGCGTTGCGTGGGTTGCGCGCCGAACTGCCACCCGACGGTCGAACCCCCGTGTTCGAACGGACCGCTGGACCGACGGTCGTGCGTCGCTTCCAACTCCGAGAGTTCGGGAGGACTGCCGAGCCGACCAGTACCACGCAGGTCGGCGGTTCATCTGTCGCTTCGAACGCCCACGTCCGATGTCGGAAAAGTCGGACCGAGATCGCTTCCGATCCATGTCGAGAAGCGACGCGCGGCTTCGACTACCTGATGACAACGCCGCGCCGACTGACCGCAGATCGATGAACCCTCAGAATCACGGCACTCGACCAAGGAGGACCTCGATGTCCAGCACGACACTGCAGTACGCGACGTCCAGGGATGGCACGACCATCGCCTTCGACCGTCTCGGGACCGGTCCCGCTGTCGTTCTCGTCAGCGGTGGTTCGGTCGACCGATCCTCCAATGCCGGCCTCGCCGACGTGCTCGCGAACGATCACACGGTCTTCAACTACGACCGTCGCGGGCGGGGACCGTCGGGCGATACGCAGCCGTACGCCGTCCAACGCGAGATCGAGGACATCGACGCCGTGATCGATGCGGCCGGCGGGAAAGCACACCTGTACGGGTCGTCATCCGGTGCCGCCCTCGCCCTGCTCGCCGCTGCGGCCGGATCGCCTGTCGACAAGCTGGCGCTGTGGGAGCCGCCGTACATCGTCGATGGAAGCCGGCCGAAGCCCGAGCCGAATACGGCCCAGATCTATCGCGACCTCGTCGCCCAGGATCGTCGCGGCGACGCGGTCGAATACTTCATGGCCAAGGTCGTGGGCATGCCGGACGAATTCGTCGCCTCGGCGCGGTCCCAGCCATGGTGGCGATGGACCGAGTCGCTCGCGCACACGCTCGCGTACGACGCCGAGATCATGGGCGACTACTCGCTTCCCGTCGACAGGATCCGGTCGGTCGCCGTCCCGACGCTGATCCTCGTCGGTGCCGCGAGCTTCGGGTTCATGGGTCCGACCGCGGAGGCCATCGCCGACGTGGTGCCGAACGCGCAGGTCAAGGCCCTCGAGGGACAGGAGCACAACGTCGATCCGACAGTTCTCGGGCCAGCGTTGACCGAGTTCTTCGGTCGCTGAAGGGTCCGCGAGATGGCCGACAAGTCGGTCGCCGACAAGCTGCTGATCAAGCCGGGCTCGACGCTTTGGGTGTCCGATGCGACGCGAGGGGACCTGCTCGGGCCGTTGCCCGACGGCGTCGCGCCGACGAGCGATCCGGCGAAGGCATCGACGTCGATCGTCATCGCTGATGACGCCGACTCCGTCCGACGGCGGTTCGCCACCGATGGCAGGGCGCTCCTCGGGTCGGGGAACCTGTGGGTCCTCTACCGCAAGGGGAACAAGGCCGACATCAACCGCGATTCGCTCTGGCCGATCCTCGCCGATTTCGGGTTCCGCCCGATCAGCCAGGTCTCAGTCGATGAGACGTGGTCGGCGCTCCGGTTCCGGGCCCTGAAGCCCGGGGAGCCACCGTTCAGCGGCGGCCGCTGAGCCCGGGGCAGCTAGTCCCCGACACGTCGCTCGCCGATCCTCGCGCCCCGGGTGGCACTCACCGCCCGGGGCGCATCCGCGCCGCGCGCCACGCGGCGCCCGTATGCTCGACGCCGATCGGCCGAGGAGGGACCCTTGAGCTTCACGATCGAAGCTGTACTCGAAGCGGACGTCGACCCCGCCGCGGTCTTTGCCTTGTACATGGATCCGTCGACGTGGAGTCGGTGGGGCCACAACGCCACGTGGGCGCGGGCGGAGGGGTCGCTCGTGGAGGGCGGGATCGTCGACGTCCGAGCGAGTTACGGCACGGTCTATCACTGTCGGATCCGGCGGCTCGACCCCGGGCATGCGCTGGAACTCGTCGTCAAGCCCGCGCTGCTGACGATCATCAACATCTACGAGGTCTCGCCGACCCCGGCCGGGTCGCGCATCCGGCACGCCTTCGAGGTTTCTGGTCCGATCGCGGGGATCGTTCGGCCTGCGCTCGCTGGCATGTACACGCGACAGCTCGAAGGAGAGGTCGCGGCCGTCGCTCGGATCGCCGGCGACCCGGACGCCGACGACGGCAGGCGTGGCCCGGCGACTCCGGTATCGGCGCCGGAACGCGCTTGGCACCGGTTGGGCCGCTGGCGTCGCGGCGGCGCGGAAGAACAGGCCGACTGACCCTACATCGCCGCCGCGACCGCCGCTGCGAGAAGGCGCACGCCCTCTTCGATCTGCGCCACCGATACCTGGCCGTACCCCAGGATGAGCCCACCCGCGGCCCGTTCCGGATCCTGGTAGGTGTGGCGCAGCCCGGTCACCTTGACGCCTGACGCCAGCGCCCGCTCGATGACGGCCCCCTCGTCGACGCCGCGCGGCAGGAGCGCGAGGACATGGAGCCCCGCCGACGCACCGGTCGTCCGTACGGCGGGGAGGTCCCGCGCGAGCGCGTCGAGCATCGCGTCGCGGCGTTCGCGGTAGATCGGCCGCATCCGGCGAAGGTGACGGTCGAACTCGCCGCGCGAGAGGAAGTCGGCGAACGCCAGTTGATCCAGGCTCGCCGATCCTCGGTCGTTCGCCTCCTTCAAAGCCGCGAGCGGATCGACCAGCCCGTGTGGTACCACCATCCAGCCGAGCCGCAGTCCCGGCGCGAGCGTCTTGCTCGCGGAGCCGGCATAGATGACGCGTTCGGGTGCGAGACCATGGATCGCGCCGATCGGCTCGCGGTCGTAGCGGTACTCGGCGTCGTAGTCGTCCTCCAGGATCAGCCTGTGGCGCTCGTCGGCCCAGGCAAGGAGCTCGGCGCGACGATCCGGCGCCATGACCGCTCCTGTCGGGTAGTGGTGAGCGGGGGTGAGGAATACGGCATCGGCGTCGGACGCGTGGAGCGCCTCGACCGAGATCCCGCCGTCGTCGACGGGGAGTGGCACGACTTCGAGCCCGTGGCGGAGCACGGCCTCGCGACCGTCAGCGTCGCCAGGGTCCTCGACGGCGATCCGCCGGCCGCCGCGCGCCTTGACGAGCTCGGCGACGAGGTCGATCGCCTGGGCGAACCCGTTGCAGACGATGATGTCGTCCGCTTCGGCGGCGGTGCCACGAACCCGGTTGAGATACCCCGCGAGTGCCTCTCGTAGCTCAGGAGCACCACGCCGGTCCAGATAGGTCAGGCGCTCGCTCGGCGCCTCGATAAGCACCCGCCTCAGGGATCGCAGCCAGATCTGCCGCGGGAACAACGTGACGTCCGGGCGCCCATAGGCGAAATCGATGCGAACTGCCGGTGAAGCGGCGGCGTGTGCGCCGCTGCGGGTCGCAGCTGCTGCACGTGTCGCGACCCTCGTCGCTCCACCCGGCACGCTCGTGAGATAGCCCTCGGCGACGAGTTGCTCGTACGCCTCGACGACGACGCCGCGCGACAGGTCCAGTTGATCCGCCAGGACGCGCGTCGATGGCAACGCGGTCTCCGGTTGCAGCCGGCCGGCTCGGATCGCCCCTCGCAGCTCCTGTTCGAGCTGGCGATGCAGGGGAAGCGGGTCGGCCTTTCGCACCTCGAGGAGGAGCTCGATCGGGAATCTGGTCCTCGTTCTAACCATCGATGTGGACCTTAGCAGACGACCAGTTATACGTCACCATCGTGTCAACGAACTCAGTCCGAGGCAGATGAAGGAGATCGAGATGGAGCTGCTGATGTTCATCGTGACGGTGCTGGCGATCCTCGCCCTGGTGGATGCCGGGGCGGTCCGCAAGGGTGTCGACTCGCGCGACGGTATCGGCGACGACTGGGCACGACGGACCTTCGCGTGACGGACGCCGTAGACGCCCTTCCGCGGCCGGACCTCCCTTCGGACGACGGGCCGACGGATATGCCCGGATGTCGATTGATGCTGCCGTAACGCGCCGGCGCCTAGGATCGAGGGTCACGAGGAGGTGCCGGATGCTTGCCACTGACAAGGCCTATTCGAGCTTCGCCGCCAAGAACGTCGCCGCTGAGAAGCGGTTCTACTCAGAGACGCTCGGTCTCCAGGTGAACGAGCTGTACGGCGGCCAGCTCCTCGAGTTGAGGCTCGGCGCGAACAAGCGCGTCCTGATCTATCAGAAGGACGATTTCACGCCAGCGACGTACACCGTGCTCAACTTCCCGGTCCCAGACGTCGACGCGACCGTGGACGAGCTGGTCCGACGAGGGGTCGAGATGGCGCGCTTCGACGGCTTCGATCAGGACGAGAAGGGCATCGCGCGACCTGGCCCGAACGGCGGGCCGACCCTCGCCTGGTTCCGCGATCCGGACGGCAACATCCTGGCCGTCCACAGCGACGAGCCTCCTCCCGACTGACCCGCTTTCTCGGTGTGTACCGGTGCGGATGACGGTCGTGATCCGCGTCTTGAAGTGGTCGCCGACGGCTAGGCTTCGACGATGTCCTACCCACCTCCGGCTTCGCCCTCCGCCTATCCGCCCGCCAAGTACGGCGGCGATCCGGGGCTCGTGAACGCTCGGCTCCGGCGAGCTGGTGCGCCCGAAGTCGAGAACAGGAACGGCGTGACCGCCGAGTACCTGGCGACCGGTGCCTCGACCAACGGGCAGTTCGGGCTGTACCGCTGGAACATGTCACACGTTCGAAGCGGCCCGGATCCGCACTTCCACCGGTCGATCTCGGAGTCGTTCTTCGTGATCTCCGGGTCGATCAAGCTGTACGACGGTCGCGACTGGATCGACGCCGCTCCCGGGGACTTCGTGTTCGTGCCCGAAGGTGGCATCCACGGCTTCCGCAACGAGTCCGGTGAAGAGGCGTCGATGCTGATCCTGTTCGCTCCGGGCGCTCCCCGCGAGGACTACTTCGAGACCTTGGCTCGCGTATCGATGGGGGAGTCGATGACCGACGAAGAGCGGACCGCCTTCATGCTCCGCCACGACACGTTCTGGGTCTGACGGTGGGATCGATCGTCCCGTTCGAGGAGCTCGACCCGAGCGAGCACTCGCACGAATTCGTCGGCGCGGACCACGGTGCCGTGCCGTTCAGCCTGATCCTCGTCCACTCGCAGCCGGGGGTCGGGCCGAAGGTCCACCGCCACCCGTATCCCGAGGTGTTCATCGTCGAGTCGGGACAGGCGACGTTCCAGATCGGCGATCAGTCGATCACCGTCGGGAGCGGGAACGTCGTCGTCAGTCCGGCCGGCGAGGCGCACGGCTTCGTGAACAGCGGCGACGGGGAGCTGCACTTGACCGCGATCCACGGTGCCGGGCGGTTCTCCACGGAGTGGCTCGCCGGCGACGATCCGACCTGGGCGTCGAAGCGCCGCTAGCTCGTCCATCCCCAGCTGCGCCCGAGCGGCGCCATCGCACGCGAAACAGGTCACTTGCGGACGGCAAGCGACCGGCGTATGTTGTTGCACATGCAACCAACGACTGATGCGCGCTCAGCGCGCGACACCGCCGAGACGGACGCCCTCCGTCGCTTCCTCTCGCGTGGCGGCTTGATCGATATCTCCACGACGGGCCGGCGGACGGGCGAGCCCCGCCGAATCGAGATCGTCTTCCACAACATCGACGGCCGTCTGATCATCACGGGCCAGCCGCGGCGCCAGAAGCGAGCCTGGATCCTCAACCTCGAGGCGGACGCCCGGATGACGTTCCACATCAAGGGCGCGCTGACGGCGGACCTTCCCGCCACGGCGCGGATCATCACCGACCCGACCGAGCGTCGCGCGACCGCTGCGTGGGTCGTCAAGAACGCCTGGCATAACCAGGACGTCGATGCGATGACGGCCTATTCGCCGATGATCGAGGTCACGCTCGACGCGCCTGTCTGACGTCGCCGATACGCAACGCTAGGCTGGGCGTCCCCTCGACCGAGCGACGCCCGATGGCAGGTAGGGCTTCTTCCTAAGGGCCGTTGTTTTGCGGCCCGGGTAGGATGGGCGGTCCGAGTCGATGACGATGGGCCGAGCTAGCCAGCGATCCCAGGCCGCCCGATGACCGGCGAAGCACGTTTCTGCCCCCAGTGCGGAACACGGCGCGTCGGCTTCTTCCGATTCTGCCCGAAGGACGGCTTCGACTACGACGAGCTGCTGGCGCCGGAGCAGCGCCGGCCGGCGGACCCGAAGGCGTCCGCCCCGACGAAGTCGTCGGTCGTGAGCGCGACCGACCTGCGACAGGCCGCGATCACGCCGGCCCCGGCGGCGCGGCCTGCGGCGCCCGTACCGGTCGCGCCCGGGGGACCTGGCCCCGCGGCCGATGCGCCACCGCCACCGGCTACGGCTCCGAGGCGCGCGAGTGCGCCCGCCGCCGCGGCAGCCGCCGTCGCGACGGCCGCTCCACCCTCCGTTCGGCCGTCACCAGGGCCGGCCGCTCCATCGCCCACCGCACCACCGTCCGCGGCGCGGCCGCCGCAGCCCGCGCCCGCCCGTCCGACGAAGGTCGTTCCGGCCGCCGCCGTCGCTGCCGCCGCTCGGCTATCTGCTCCGCCGGCCGCGTCTCCGTCGACGACAGCAGCGCCTGCTGCGTCTCCATCCGCCGCCTCCGTACCCGGGGCCGCGCCCAAGGCTCCTCGCGCTGCTCCGGGCGCACGTCCTGTCACGTCGCCTCCCGCGCCGGCGGCACGTCCTCCCACGCCGCGTCCCGCCCAGGCGCCCCCCAGCCCGGCGCGTCCGACGCCGCCGGTGGCGGCCCCGGCTGCCGCCTCGGCCGCACCACCGATCCCGGCCTCCTGGCCGCCGCCCGGCGCCCTGCCTGCCGACGAGCTCGAGCGCCGCACCTCGCCCTACGTACCGACGCCACAGCCCGCAGCGGGGAGTGTGGCGGGAGCGCATCTTGCGCCAGGGACCACGGCCCCTGCGGCGCAGGCGGTCACGACCCCGGCGCCGACAGAACAGGTCCGACCCCGGCGCGTCCTGTCGCGTCGTCCCGAGCTGACGCTGACCCGGATCGCGATCATCCTTCTGGCGGCACTGCTCGGCTTCAGTGCCCTGTCGAACATGGCTCGCTCGAACTCGAGCGCGTCGCAGCCGCCGACCCCGGCGAGCGGGGTCGATGCCTCACCGCTCACCGGCGAGGCGCCCGGCGCGAGCGCGGCCGTCTCGCCAAGCATCGTCACGGCCCCCGCGTTCCAGCCGTCCGCAACGACCCAGTTCGCTACGGTCACCAGCATCACCGACGGCGACACGATCAAGGTCGAGATCGACGGCACCGAGTTCCCCGTGCGATACATCGGAATGGATACCCCGGAGCCGGATGCGACCGACCCCGCCATCAAGCGCCTCGCTGACGCTGCGACGGCCGCCAACTCGGGACTCGTCGAGGGCAAGGAGGTGTACCTCGAGCGGGAGGTCTCAGATACCGATCGATTCGGGCGGTTACTGCGTGACGTGTGGCTCATCTCTGACGGCGGAAGCTATGTCCTCGTCAACCTTGAGCTCGTGCGGCTCGGATACGCGCAGATCTCGACGTTCCCGCCGGACGTCCGCTATGTCCGCGAGCTGACCGAGGCCCAACAGAAGGCGCAGGCCGATGGCGTCGGCATCTGGGGGATCGGCAAGGGGATCGCGCCAGGATCACCGGCCGCCGCCGGTGCGTCCGCGGCCGTCGCGCCAGGGGCAGGAGCCAGCCCGCAGGGCGTGGTCAGCGCAGGCGGCGCCGGGAAGTGCCACCCGTCGTACGATCCGTGCCTGCCGATCGTCGACGACCTCGATTGCGCTCAGGTCCGCGCCATGGGCAAGGCACCCGTGAAGGTGAAGGGGCCCGACGACTACATGCTCGACGCCGAGGAGGACGGTCTCGGCTGCGAAAGCAACGAATAGCCGCGTGGCGACGCGCCGGCGCGAGGTGTCGGTAAACGAAGACGGGCGCCGCTCGCGCGGCGCCCGTCGATCTATCGCCCGACGACGTCAGTCGACGCGCTCGAAGAGGTGGTCGGCGACGTAGGCAGCCGTCCGGCGACCCAGTTGCGCGCCCTGTACGTCCGGGGTCCGGGTATGGAACCCGAGGTAGATGCGCGCGGTGATGGTGTCGCTGACGATGCTGCTGAGCCGGCTGTACGTACGGCTCGTCGTCGTCACGGGGCTCGTCAGGGTGATCCGGACCGCGTTCGTCCCGAAGAACTCACGCGCGGCCTGGGTCGTGGCCCCCACGAAGCAGTTGTAACCCGACGGATGATCGGGATACGGCGGCGTCGGCAGCAGCGGCAGCCAGTCGCTCTGCTTCGTCGTAGCCGGGTTCCCGTCGAGGTCGGCGTTCCGGATGGCCGTGATCGGCCGCCAGAAGCTGTAGTGATCCTTGTCATCCCAGCAGCCGATGAGTGCATCGGCGCCTGAGACGCTGGTCATCGCGAACAGCCGCGCTGCCCGTGTGATCGACAGGCCTTTGCGTGACACGATGTCGCGCAACGACTTGTTCAGCATCGGGATCGGGTTGGCGGAGTAGAACATCCCGAGCGCCGTCTGGGCGGCCGTCCGCGTCGTGCTCGTGGCGGACCCGAGCGACTTGACCTCATTGAACTCGCGCGCGTAGGCGGCGCTGTCGAGCTTGAGCGGACCCGGCGTCCGGAACCGCGACGCGCGCCCGATGGCGAACGGCTTGACGTTGCTCACCCAGGCGAACGGATCGCTTCCGAAGGCAGGGAGCTCAGGACGCCACTGACCGACGCCGGTCCCCGGTGTGAACGAGTACGGGACGAAGCGGCCGTCGTTCGCGCGGTTCGCCAGCATCTTCGCGGCGACAGCTGCCCCGATGGCGACCCCGGCATTCTTGCGCCCGCCGTTCGAGATCGTGCCAAGCGATGACGCGTACGCCGCATCGAGGTTCGCCTTGATGTTGTCGGCGAACGCCGGGACGAGCCCGACCAGCACATGGTGCGCGGCCGTGGCGACAGCCGCAGCCTTGGAGGCCGATCGCGAGACCCGTGGCAGGTTCCGCAGATACGGCTCATGCCCCCGGTCGATCGCGTTGACGGCGTCGTAGACCGCAGTCTCGACCATCGCCAGATGGATCGAGCCGACCGGCGGGGTCTGGCCGGCTCCGGCCGGTGCACCGCCGGGCAGGTTGTAGATGGCCGAGACCGCGTGCTCGTTCCACTGCAGCAGCATCGCGGCGGGTTCGGCCGCCGATGCCGACGCGAACGGGATCGTGCTCGCGAGCACGACCCCGGCGGTGACGGAAACGAGGGCCAGCCGGATGCGGGCTCTCGGTCGCTGGGGTCCGGTCATCGCCGCCCCTCCTCGTGCGTAGCGCGGCACAGGGTACGGGAGCTTTCGCTCGAGGCCGCG
>JBJMMR010000074.1:0-37958 GCA_045804645.1 Chloroflexota bacterium
GCGTCTGCGCATTGAATACGGAGACGAGATACGGGAAGTTCCCGTTGGCGCTGACGAGAGTGATCTCGACGGTGGTGGGGTCCTTGGCGACGGCGGAGTTGTCGTCGATGACGCCCTTCAACCCGGAGTTGCCTGCAGCGACGAGTCGCTTCATCGTCGCGACCACGTCGTCCGCGCTGAAGTCGCCGCCGTCCTGCCACTTGACGCCGGACCGGAGCTTGAACGTCCAGACGGTGTTGTCGCCGTTGGGCGTCCACGACTCAGCGAGACCAGGCGCGATGTCGCCGGTCGCCGGGTCCATGTGGACCAGGAACTCGAACGACTGCGCGACGAGGCCGTAGCCGCTGAGGTCTTGCATATTGATCGGGTCGATCGACACCGGCCGCTGGGTGGCGACGCGGATGTTGCCGCCGGTCGCCGCAGAGGCGCTCGCCGACCCACTGGCGCTGGCGCCCGCGCTTGCAGACGCGGATGCGGCCGGGGCGGACGCGCTCGGGCTGCCCCCACTGCATGCCGCGATCACCGCGGAAACGGTCGGCAGCCCGATGCCGATGACCGCTGCACGCCGCATGAACTGGCGTCGTGTGATCCCACCCTTTGCGAACGTCTCGACGAGATCGAGCTGCTGCGGCGTCGCCGAGCGACGCACAGGATCAAGCCGGGAATAGTCCATGGCGCACAATCCTCCTCGACCATGTGACGGAACCCGTGATGCTTCGCACCACCGTCGTACCGGACGGTCCGTGCTGGGAACTCCTCCGGAAGCCTGCAAGGTACTGGCGCATCACCCCGGCGTCAACGCGGATATGGGCGCGCCTGCGTTACGACGCCTCCACCAGGCTCCCGCGCAGGGCATACGGCCCGGCGTGCTCGACGCGGACGCGAACCTCGTCGCCGACGACGGACGCGTCCGCGAAGACGTGGACGAGCTTGTTCCCGCGCGTGCGGCCGGTGACGGTGGTGCGCGCCGGGGTCGGTCCGGGTTCCTCCGGCCCGCTGTCGTGCTCGTGCTCGTGCGAGCGCGCGGGGGCGACGGCGTCCACCAGGACGTCGACGTCACGCCCCAGCCACGAACGGTTGCGTTCCAGCCCGATCTGCTCCTGCACCGCGAGGAGCTCGTTCAGGCGCCGCCGCTTGACGTCGGGTGGCACGTCGTCGGCAAGTCTCGTCGCGGGCGTCCCGGGACGCGGGGAGTAGGCCGCGGCGAAGACCTGGTCGTAGCCGACCTCCTCGAGCAGCGCGATCGTTCGCTCGAACTGCGTCTCCGTCTCGCCACAGAACCCGACGATCACGTCGGTCGAGATCGTGATCCCCGGGACGGCCTCGCGGATCGTGTCGAGCCGCTCGCGATAGTGATCGATCGTGTACTGCCGGCCCATCCGCCGCAGCAGGGCGTCGTCGCCTGACTGCACCGGCAGATGGAGGTGTTCGCACACGCTCGGGCAGTCGGCGAGCGCAGCGATCAGCCGGTCCGAGAGGTCCCACGGATGCGACGTCACGAACCGGAGACGAGGGATCGCCGGCAGGCCGTCCGCCGTGCGGAGTGCGTCGATCGCCCGGATCAGCTCCGCGAGGTCGGGGCGACCGTGCAGGTCGAGCCGTCGGCCAGCCCAGCGCTCGGCATCGACGTGCGCGAAGCGCGCCTCTGGTTCGAGGTCGTGACCGTACGAGTTGACGTTCTGACCGAGCAACGTCACCTCGCGATAGCCCGCGTGGGCCAAGGCCCGAGCCTCGTCGACGATGTCGTCGAACGGTCGGCTCCGCTCGGGACCACGGCTGAACGGGACGATGCAGTAGGTGCATGTCTTGTCGCAGCCGTAGATGATCGGCAGCCACGCGCTGATCGCCGACCCGCGGCTCACCGTTCCCTCGCCGACCGCCCGGGCGCGCGTCCCGGACAGGTTGTCGGCCGCGCCCACTAGCGTTCGCCCGACCGTGGTCGTCGTCCCGACTGCGCCGATCGCTCCCTGGGCCGACGCAAGCCCGAGTCGATCGACCAGCTCCGGCTCCTCGTCGGGCCGCAGGAAGAGATCGACCGCCGGGAACCGCCGGCGCAGGCCATCGCGCTCGGCCTCACGGACGGCACAGCCGGTCATGACGACCCGCATCCCCGGATTGGCGTTCTTCAGCTGTCGGAGGTGCCCTTGCCGCCCGATCACCTTCTGCTCGGCGCCCTCGCGGATCGCGCAGGTATTGATCACGATGAGGTCGGCGGTATCGAACGTCGACGCTTCGTCGCACCCGACCGCGAGCAGCCGACCGGCCATCTCCTCGCTGTCGCTCCGGTTCATCTGGCAGCCGAGCGTCCAGACATGGAATCTCGGAAGGGCCGCGGCTTCCGGTCGGTACTCGGTCAGCCGATCGTCGAGCGGCGTCTCTGGGACGCGCGGCGCGGCGCGGACGGGTGCTTCCAGGTCGAGGACGGGCAGCGCGCGGGTCGTCGGTCGCGGAACGGTCACGGTGGCGCCATCGTACCCACAGTGGCGACGGTCACGGCTTTGCGATCGTCGTGAGCAATGTCTGGCCGATCTCGGGCGGCACCCACAGGCGGGAATGCGTCTCTGAATAGGGACCGAGATCACCGTGGTAGTCGCTCCCGCCCGTCATGACGAGCCCCTTCGCTCGTGCGAGGACCGCCATCGCGTCCACGGTCGCCTGATCGAACGTCCGGTAGTACACCTCAAGGCCGCCCAGCCCGGCGCGGACCAGCTCATCGAGGACGTCGGGGCGGCTGGGTGCCTCCCGGAAGTGCGCAAGGACGGGCAGCCCGCCGGCATCGCGGATCACCTGGATCGCCGCCTCGGGTCCTAGCCCTTCACGCCGCACGTAGCCGGGCCCTCCGTGCCCGATGATCCGGGTGAACGCGTCCTCCACGCTCGTGGCAAACCCCGCGGCGATAAGGGCACGCGCGATGGTCGGTCGGCCAAGCGCGTCGTCATCGCCCGTCTCGAGCCCCTCGACCTGCGCGTCGATCGGCATCCCGATCTCCCTCAGCAGCGCCACGGTCCGGTCGAAACGGGAGCGCCGGGCATGGCGCTGATTGCTGAGTGCGCCCTCGAACGCTGCGTTCGTGGGGTCCATCCCGAAGCCGAGGATGTGCAGCTCGCCTTCCCATAATCCGAGGTCGCGCGTGACGAGAGCGTTGATCTCGACACCCGGGATCAGCGTCATGCCCTCGGGGACCGCGCCCGCGGCGATCAGCTCGTGGTAGCCCGCCAGCGTGTCGTGATCGGTGAGCGAGAAGACCCGGACACCGGCGGCGGCGACGTCGCCGATCAGCTGCAGAGGACTCAGCACCCCGTCTGAACGCGCCGAGTGGGCGTGCAGATCGACGGTCGACGGACCCGGAGGGACGACGCCCATCTCGGTCGCCGCAGGATCATGCCGTCGGGAGCGCTTCGGTCGGGTGCCGCCGGACATCGCGCGAGCCTAGCAGGGGCCGGTGTCCACGGGCTCCGCGGCAGGGGCGGCTGTGCACCGGTCTCGCGCGCGCTCCCGAGCGGGGCTGCTGTGCACGGGCACGCGAAGGCGGGTCCCGAGGCGCGGCTGTGCGCGGTCGCCCGCTCACGGATCTCCGGCGCACCCGCCGGTGTTACGTCACGTGTTACGACTGACGAAGGAAGCCTCCTAAAAGGCGACTTCAGCCGCCACCCGTAACGCGTGATGTTCCAAACGGCGACCGAGCCCGCGTTCAGCCGTTAGTCGTAACACGTCATATATCGACCGCTCGAAAGAGGCCCACCCGACCAGACCGCAGAACGAGCCCGGCCCGCGCCCGACCCGACCCCCGTGACGGTCATCCTCGCGAACTGCAGGATCGTGGCATCAGACAACGCTTCGGCGCGGTGCCGCCGAATAACGTCGGCTACACCTCAAGCAGTCGCTGGAGACGCTCGATCGCGAGGGCACGTCCGGTCGCCGGATCGATGTCGACCTGGACCGCGTTGAACACGACGGGCCCCTCCCCCACCTCGAACCTCGTCGGCAACGCATTGATGAAGCGCGGCAGAACGGTCGATGGCGCGAACCCGATCACACTCCAGACGGGTCCGGTCATCCCGATGTCCGTCAGATACGCCGTCCCACCGGGAAGGATCCGCTCGTCGCCGGTCACGACGTGCGTGTGTGTTCCCACGACGACGCTCACTCGACCATCGAGGTGCAAGCCGAGCGCGTTCTTCTCGGACGTGAGCTCGCAGTGGAAATCGACGAGGCGGATCGGCGGGAGTGGCTCGGGCGCAGACGACTCGTCTAGGAGCGTGTCGGCGTCCGTGAACGGATTATCGATCGGCTGCATGTAGGTCCGTCCCTGGAGGTTGATCACCGCAAGGTGCGAGCCGTCGAGGGCGTCGTACGTGCCCCATCCGCGGCCGGGGACCTGGTTCGTGCCGTAGTTGTGCGGGCGCAGCACCCGTTCCGACTTCTCGAGGAACGGATAGATCTCCTTCTTGTCCCAGATGTGGTTCCCCGACGTGATGACATCGACGCCGGCGGCCAGCAGCGCCTCGGCGGTCGATGCCGTGAGCCCCATGCCGCCGGCCACGTTCTCGCCGTTCGCCGTGACGAAGTCGATTCCGCGCTCCGTGCGGAGCTCGGGCAACGTCTGCTCGATCGCCTGACGGCCCGGCTTGCCGATCAAGTCGCCGATCATCAGCACACGACACGCACCAGTCGGTCGGGGCGCGTCGCCGTTCGGTGGATTCCCGAGGCGCGTTCGACCGAGGGGCGTCGAGGGGTCCATCGCGTGAGTCTAAGGGCCCTTGACCTGGTCGTTACGATGGCGCTCCGGTGCGCGAGCGCACCATCGACCAGGGGGATACCGCGCGCCGGGACGGGCGCACGCGAAGGGTGGATCGGGTGATCGAGCGCGCCCAGCCACGCCGTCGTGCCAGTGACCTTGCTGACGCGCGGGCCAACCGCGCCGCCGTGCGCGGCGACATCGTCGGGCTATGGGTCGCCAGCGGACAGGCTGAAGCGGCCCGGAAGCGCCGAGAGGAATGGGCCGAGCGGAACGGCGCCCGGGACCCGTCGCCCTCCGACGCTACGGGCGCCGACTGACCGTTCCGGCCAGCCCGTCGCGCAGGATCCTCTCAGCGTCGTCGGGGTCGTCGTGCTCGATGGCGTCGATCACGGCATTGACGACCGCTACGTCCTCGTCTTCGGTGTCGACATCGACGATGCGATCGGCGTCGTTGAAGAAGATCTCGATGTGCCGCCCCGGTATCGGTGGTGTTCGCATGGTCCGAACGTAGCGCGCCCCGCCTGACATCCGCCTAACGGGGGCGTGTCACGTCCGAGCAGGAGGCGCTCGGACGCGCGTACTCGGTGCGCGTGCGCACCGCTATCGCCGAAGCGAGCGTATGCGGACCGTTTGGCCGAGGCCTGCACCGGTGTCGCCCACCGAGCGTGCGTACGCGCGACGCTTGGCCGATCGAGCATAGGCGCGCTACTTGGCGTACTCGACCGCGCGCGTCTCCCGGATGACGGTGACCTTGATCTGACCCGGATAGGTCAGCTGCTCCTCGATCTTCTTGACGATGTCTCGAGCAAGACGTGTCGCGGTCAGGTCGTCGATCTCCTCAGGGCGGACCAGGATGCGGACCTCGCGGCCGGCCTGGACGGCGAACGATCGCTCGACGCCGTTGAAGCTTTCGGCGATGGCCTGCAGGTCCTCGAGTCGCTTGACGTACGTGTCCATCGTCTCGCCGCGGGCGCCCGGGCGCGACGCGCTGATCGCGTCCGCGACCTGGACGATCGGGGCCTCGAGGCAGGCGTATTCGACCTCCTGGTGGTGGGCGGCGATGCCGTTGATCACCTTGAACGGGAGGTTGTGCCGCTGGGCGATCTGCGCGCCGATCGCGGCGTGCGGGCCTTCGACCTCGTGATCGACCGCCTTGCCGATGTCATGCAGCAGACCGCCCATCTTGGCGACCTGGACGTCAGCACCGATCTCCGCCGCGATGACCGCGGCCAGATGGCTCGTCTCGACGACATGGTTGAGCACGTTCTGTCCGTAGCTCGTCCGGTACTTGAGGCGACCCAGCAGCTTCACGATCTCGGCGGGGAGCCCGGGGACACCGGCTTCGTACGCCGCCTGTTCACCGGCCTGCCGGATGACGAGGTCGACCTCGGCTCGAGCCTTCGAGACCACTTCCTCGATCCGACCGGGATGGATGCGCCCATCGGCGATGAGCTTGGTGATCGCGATCCGGGCGACCTCGCGGCGGACGGGGTCGAAGCCGCTGAGGACGACGGTCTCCGGCGTGTCGTCGATGATCAGGTCGATGCCCGTCGCCTGCTCGAGCGCGCGGATGTTGCGACCCTCACGACCGATGATCCTGCCCTTCATCTCGTCCGAGGGCAGATGGACGACGCTGACCGTGTGCTCCGCCGTGTGATCCGCGGCGACGCGCTGCATCGCGGTCAGCACGATGTCGCGGGCCTTGTCCTGCGCCTCTTCCCGCGCCGAGCGCTCGATCGCGCGCGCGAGCTTCACCGCGTCGTGCTCCGCCTCTGCTCGCACCGCGTCGAGCAGCATGGCCTTCGCATCATCGGCGGTCATGCCCGAGACGCGCTCGAGGGCGCTCACCTGCTCCTGTGTCGCTCGGGCGAGGTCCTCCTTGGCCTTGTCGAGCTCGCGCTCGCGTTCGAGCAGCTTGCGGTCGCGCTGCTCGAGCATCTCCGTCCTCTGATCGAGTTGCTCGTCGCGCTGGATCAGCCGTCGTTCCTGCGCGGCCAGTTCGTTGCGGCGTGCCCGCGCCTCTTCCTCGGCCTCACGACCAAGACGGAGCTTCTCGTCCTTCGCCTCGAGGATGAGCTCCTTCTGCCGGGTCCGCGCCTCGGCCTCGATGCGGCGCGCCTCCGCCTGCGCAGCCTTCATCCCCTGGGATGCCCACATCGTGCGGCCCAGGGCGCCGAGTAGCACCCCGATGGCCGCGGCCACCACGGCCACCGCCACCACGACCGGTGTCTCCATCGGTTTCCTCCCATCCGGACCGGATCATGCGGCCGGACGTATCACGTATACGAGGGCTCGCTCGCGAACGGAGGAGGAAATTTCGCACCGCACGGGGCGGTGTGGCTACGGACCCTCGATCGGAAGGTCCGGGCCCCCTCGTTGGGCCGCGATCGGGCCGTTGCAGATGTCCGGTACGCCGTTAACGATCGGCGCCTGGGACGTCCGGCTAGGGTAGGCCCGGGGCAGGAACGGGTCAACCGCGGCCCCGGAACTCGGCCCGCCGCGAGAGCTCCGGCGGCCGCAGGAACTCGGCCGTTCCGGCCGTGAGAACCATCGGCTGGTTTCCGTAAACGGAACGACGGCGCCTGGGGGGAATGGCGCCGTCGTCCGGGGGGAGAGTCGTGCGTCGAGGCGGGTCAGTCCTGGTGCCGGTTTCCCTTGCCGTGGCCGCGGGTAGCTTTGGCGGCTTCGCGTGCGGCTTTCCTTGCCTCCCGCTCGGCCGCTCGTTCCACCTTCGCAGCATCACGCGCAGCCTTCGCCGCCTCCTTGTCCTTCTTCGCGGACTCGCTGACCGCACCGCCGTGGTTGCAGTTCTTGCCACCGACGGCATCGGACTGCGCGACGGTCGAGACCCACTTGCCGTGGCCGTTCTTCTGCTCGTCGAGAGCGGGATCATGGTCGGGAGGCGGGACTTCGACACACGTCGTGTCGGCGGCCTGCTCCGTCGCCTCCGTCGGCGCTTCGTCAGTCAGCTGATCGGCGGTGTCGTCGCATGACGTCGCCTCAGTGGTGCTTTCGTCGGTCTCACCCTCGGGAGCGTCTCCGGTCACGAAGACGACTTGTTCCGGCGTGGGCGTCGGCCTCGGATCCGCGCATGAACCTTGAGCCACCCAGCTGACGTACCCGCCGTGGTTGCAGTTGACGCCGCCCGTGCGGTCGCTCTGGGCGGCCTCCGGAACGGAGATGGTGCCGTCCCTGTCGAGGTCGATCGCCGCGTCTGCGGCTCCGGCTGCGACGGGATCGGCCACGATGTCGCCGGTCTCGCACGAGTCGTCGACGCCGTTGCCGTTCGCATCGACGTAGGCGGCGACGAGGCCGGCCGGCGATGCGGCGGATCGGCCGACGGCACCTGCCGCGAACCCGACGATGAGCAGCGTCGCGAGAAGCACCCAGATGGGCGTCAGCCGAGAGGCGCGAAGTGCGTGGAACACGCGTCCTTTTCTCCTTCCCCCGGAGTAAGGGCGGATGAGTACGCGGGTGAGTATCCCGGGCCTGGGGTGACAGGACGACCCTGACCTTGGTCCCGCCGACGGTCGGTCGGGTGCGAACCGGTGGCCTCAGGTCCGGTGCCGGGCGTCAACGCGCCGCCTCTGCCGCTGCATCGGACCGTATCCTCATGACGTGTCAGGGAACCTGCCTCGGTCGACCCACACGGTCGTCATCGGCGCCGGTCACGCGGGTCTGATCATGAGTCGGATGCTGCGCAACGCCGGCCGCGAACACATCGTCCTCGAACGACGCTCGACCCTCGGCGGCGGGTGGCAAGACCGCTGGGACGCATTCCAGCTCGTGACCCCGAACCTCCTCACGGATCTGCCGGACGATCCATACGACGCCGGCGACCCGAACGGGTTCATGACCCGTGACGAGATCGTCGCACGCACCGCTCGCTATGCCGACGTGATCGACGCTCCGGTCGCCGTCGAGACCGAAGTGCAGCGCGTGTCGCTCGACGAGGATCGTGGGGACGCCGCCCGCTTCTCGGTCGAGACGTCCGGCGGGACGATCCGCGCCATCGCGGTGGTCGGAGCCACGGGCGCCTTTCATACGCCGCGGATCCCCGAGACCGGCTTCGGTCCGTCGATCGCGCAGCTCCACGCCCACGACTACCGGAATCCGGGCGCGCTGCGTCCTGGCGGTGTGCTCGTCGTCGGAACGGGTCAGACCGGCGTCCAGCTGGCCGAGGAGCTGTTCGAGGCGGGCCGGCAGGTGACGCTGTCGGTCGGCCATTGCGGCCGCGTTCCGCGGCGCTACCGTGATCGGGACTATTTCTGGTGGATCCGTCAGCTCGTCCTCCACGGCGACGACGTCGGGGTATCGCTCCCCACCGTCGAGCAACTGCCCGACCCGGGGATGCGGCTCGCCTGCAATCCCCATCTGTCCGGGCACGGTGGCGGCCATGACACGAACCTGCGTCGGTTCGCGGCCGACGGGATCCGCCTGGTCGGCCGGTTCGACGCTGCGGACGGGACCAGGGCGCGGTTCCGCCCGGACCTCGAAGAGAACCTGGCGTTCGCCGATGCCACCTTCGATCAACGGTTCCAGCCGCTCTTCGAGCGCTATATCGCGGCTGCCGGGCTCGATGTCCCTCCTGACGACCGCGAGCCATTCGACTTCTCGGTCGCCGAGGTGACCGAGCTCGATCTCGCCGCTGAAGGGATCTCGACCGTCCTGTGGACGACCGGCTATGCGCCCGACTACAGCTGGCTCGACGTACCCGTCGAGCGGCAGTTCGGCGTCCCGGTGCACGACCGCGGGGTCACCGACATCCCGGGCCTCTCGTTCATCGGGATGCTCTGGCAGCGCGACAACGCCTCGGCGAACCTGGCCGGGGTCGCTCGAGACGCCGAGTACCTCGCATCACGATGGGAAGTCGCCGTCTAGCTCGTCGCCCATCGTCGCGACCGTAGCGGCAACGTCCCGGCACGTCTCGGGATCGAAGCCGCTCCGGGCCAGCAAGGCGTACGCGCGCTGGCGGCGCTGCCGTGGGTCTCCGATCCGCCCCAGGGCACGGGCGTGCTTCCCGACCAGGCGCTCCGCCGCCGTCCGGTCTGGCGCGGGAGCGGTTTCGACGTCGGCCGACCGACGCTCATCCAGGAGGCCGTCCACGATGGCGCGGTCGATCCCTTTGAGGCGGAGCTCGTCCCGCAGCGCCCGCTCGCCACGGGGGCGGGCCCGGTCGCGCGATTCGACCCAGAGACGGGCGAACGCCTCGTCGTCGAGCATCCCAAGCTCCGTAAGCCGGGTGATCGCACCGTCGACGAGGTCCGACCGATAGCCGGCGGTCGTCAACCGCCGGCGCACCTCGGTGACCGAACGCGAGCGCGTCTCGAGGAACCGAGCCGCAGCATCGAGGACGACCGCCGGATCGTCGACGGCGGCACGCCGCTCACGTCGCTCGGCGTAGCTTTCGCGCCGCCTCGGCATCAGGTCGCCTCAGGTGGGCCGGCTGAAAGACGCCTGCGAGCCGCGAACGCGAGCGCACTTCGTGTGCGAGAGCGTCCGCTCGCAGACGGCAACGCCGCAGACGGTCGGCATGACGACGACCTACTCGGCTTCTTCGATCCCTTCGACCGGGATCGGCGTCTCCGTGATCTTGCCGCGGATGCGACCCTCGATCTCGGCGGCGATCTCGGGGCTCGACTTGAGGAACTCCTTCGCCGCCTCGCGTCCCTGGCCCAGACGCGTCTCGCCGAAGTTGAACCAGGCGCCTGTCTTGCTCACGACGTCCATCGCGACACCGACGTCGAGCAGGCCACCCTCCTTCGACACGCCCTCGCCGTACATGACGTCGAACTCCGCGACGCGGAACGGCGGCGCGACCTTGTTCTTGACGACCTTGACCCGGACGCGGTTACCGACCGATTCCGTCCCCGTCTTGATCGTCTCGACGCGCCGGATGTCCAGCCGGACCGACGCGTAGAACTTGAGTGCGCGGCCACCCGGCGTCGTCTCGGGGTTGCCGAACATGACGCCGATCTTCTCGCGCAGCTGGTTCGTGAAGACCAGCGCGGTGTTCGAGCGAGACACGGCACCGGTCAACTTGCGCAGCGCCTGGCTCATGAGCCGTGCCTGGATGCCGACGAACGAGTCACCCATCTCGCCTTCGATCTCGGCGCGCGGCACGAGCGCGGCGACCGAGTCGACGACGACGCAGTCGATACCACCGGAGCGGATGAGCGTCTCGGTGATCTCGAGCGCCTGCTCGCCGGTGTCCGGCTGTGACACGAGCAGCTCATCGACGTTGACGCCACAAGCGCGGGCGTAACCCGGGTCGAGCGCGTGTTCGACATCGATGAAGGCGACGACGCCGCCGCGCTTCTGCGCCTCGGCCAGGACGTGCTGGCAGATGGTCGTCTTGCCCGATGATTCGGGGCCGAAGATCTCGGTGATCCGGCCGCGCGGGATGCCACCGACACCGAGCGCGAGATCGAGGGCGATCGACCCTGTGGGGATCGAATCGACCTGCTGCCTCTCGGCGGAGCCGAGCTTCATGATCGCGCCGCGACCGAACTGCTTCTCGATCGTCGACAGCGCGGCGTCGACCGCCTTGCTGCGTTCCGCGACCGCCCGCTCCGCCGCGCGCTCGTCCGTCATCGCCATCCGTTCGTCACGCTCCTCATCGATCGATCCGATCCGTCAGCGGAGCCTTGCCCGGTGGCGTCCGTGCGGCCGGTCAGGCCTCGTCCGAGTCGTCCTCGACGACCGGCTTTTCCTTGCGCGGCTTGCGGATCACCTCGACGTTCTGCGGTGGCTCCGAGAGCGGCGCGAGACTCGGTTGGACGGTCTTGGCCTTCGGCTTCTTCTTCTGTTCCTTGCGCGGTCGATCCCGAGAGCCCATCGCGTCGCCTCCGCGTCGACATCCAGCCTACCGATGGATCCTTCACGCGGACTGCTCGGCCACTTCACTGCCGCTTATCCGGCCCGCGCGCGAGCGGAGTTCGGACATCTCGGCGGGAAAGGTGCCGGCCCCGATCGAGGCTCGGATCCTGGCCATGAAGTCTAGGGTGAAGGTCAGGTTGTGACAAGTCGCGAGACGGTACGCGAGCAGCTCCTTCGCCCGGAATAGATGGGCCAGGTACGCCCTCGAGAACCGCCGGCAGAGCAGGCAGGGGCAGTCCTCCTGCACGGGCGCGGGATCGTCCAGGAACGCCCGATTGCGCAGGTTCAATCGACCTCCAGGCACCCACAGTTGGCCGTTCCGTGCGACGCGCGCCGGAAGCACGCTGTCAAACAGGTCGATGCCTCGATGGACCGCCTCGAGCAGGTCTGCCGGCGAGCCGAGACCCATCAGGTAGCGCGGTCGCGGATCGTCGGCGAGTGCACGGACCGCGACATCGAGCGTGGCGTCGCGCTCGTCCGGAGTCTCGTCACCCGCAAGCCCTCCGATGCAGATCCCATCGAACGGCAGCGATGCGATGAAGCGGGCTGACTCCCCGCGCAACTCGGGGTCCAGTCCGCCCTGGACGATCCCGAACATGGCCTGGTCGGTTCTTGTGTGCGCAGCGAGCGAGCGCTCGGCCCAGCGATGCGTGCGCGCCGTCGCGTCCGCGACCACCGCCCGTGGCGAGCTCGGGAACACGGGCTGGTCGAATGCGACGGCGACATCCGAACCGAGCGCCTCCTGCACGACCGTCGCGTGCTCAGGGGTGAACCGGTGGACCGATCCGTCCAGGTGGGAGCGGAAGGTGACCCCGTCGTCGTCGACGACGCGCAGGTCACCGAGCGACACGACCTGGAACCCGCCGGAGTCCGTCAGGATCGGACGGTCCCAGTCCATGAACCCGTGTAGCCCCCCGAGCCGGGCGATGCGCTCGTGCCCCGGTCGGAGGTAGAGGTGGTACGTATTGGCGAGGATGATCGATGCGCCGGTGTCCTTGAGGTCGTCCGGCGACAGCGCCTTGACGGTCGCGTTGGTACCGACCGGCATGAACTGCGGCGTCTGCACCGATCCGTGCGGGAGCGCCAGCAGCCCGGTTCGTGCCCGCGTCGTCCCGTCCGACGGAGGCGGCGTCGTGACCTCGAAGCGCGTCGACGACGAGACGAAGGGCGCCGTCACGCCTCGTCCGCTTCGGTCGCGCGATCCACGTCCCTGTCGACCGGCTCGTCCCACAGCCCGGGCATGGATCCATCCGTTCGTCGCGGCGGCGGGATCTCGTAACCGAGTGCCGAGAGATGTGCCCGCCCGAGATCCGTCGCGATCCGTCCCTGGGGCGTGCGGTCGATGAACCCGAGCCGCAGGAGGAACGGCTCGTGGACGTCCTCGATGGTGTCGACCTCTTCGGACAAGACGGCGGCAAGCGCGGCGACGCCGACCGGCCCGCTTGCGAACTTCTGGACGATGGCGGCGAGCAGCTTCCGGTCGGCCGAGTCGAGTCCTTCGTCGTCGATCTCCATCCGGCGCATCGCATCTCGCGCAGTCGACTCGTGGACCGTACCGTCGCCGTGGACCTGCGCGTGGTCGCGGACCCTCTTGAGGAGTCGGTTCACGATCCTGGGGGTCCCCCGGCCGCGGCGGGCGATCGCCCGGGTCGCCGCCGCGTCGATCGGCACGTCCAGGATCTCCGCCGAGCGCTCGACGATCTCCGCGAGCTCATCCTCGGTGTAGAAGTCGAGGCGGTACGTGGCGCCGAAACGATCGCGCAACGGCGAGCTGATGCGGCCGGCGCGTGTCGTCGCACCCACCACTGTGAACGGCTTCAGGCTGAGTCGAAGACTGCGCGCAGATGGCCCCTTGCCGATCATCACGTCGAGGGCGAAGTCCTCCATCGCCGGATACAGGATCTCCTCGACGGCACGGTTGAGCCGATGCACCTCGTCGATGAACAGCACGTCCCGGTCGTCGAGCGAGGTCAGGATCGCGGCGAGATCGCCCGCACGTTCGACCGCCGGACCCGAGGTATAGCGGACGTTCACACCGAGTTCGCGCGCGACGATGGTGGCGAGCGTCGTCTTGCCGAGTCCGGGCGGGCCGTAGAGAAGGATGTGATCCGCGGCCTCTCCCCTGCCCTTGGCCGCCTGAAGCAGGACGGAGAGGTTCGACTTGACCTCGGCCTGACCGATGTATTCGGCGAGCGTCTTCGGGCGGAGGGAACCCTCGACGACGGGATCGTCGGGTTCTTCCGCGTCGGCCGAGAGGAGGCGCATGCTCGCGAGGTCGTCGACCATCGGGCGCGATGGTAGCACAGATGGGCGCTATTTCGCACGGATGTTCTACGCGCGCGAAGGCCCGGTGCCGACGGCCTCCATCGGCCGCCAGGAGCGGCGTCAGCCCAGGCCGAGTTCGTTCCGTAGCGTCGCGAGCGCCATCTTTTCCTTGTCGCTCACCCGGACGGCCCCGATCCCGAGGAAGCCGCCCTCCTTCGTCGCCTCGGCGGTCGCCTGCGCGATGTCGAGCAGCCAACCCTTGAAGGCACGCGTCTCCTCGGGCGTCGACTTCTTGTCGAGCGTCTCGAGGTCGAGGCCGAGCTGGTGGACGAGTTGCGCCGCTTGTGTCGCGCTGTTCTTCGTCTCGGGCAGCTGGAGCTTGTCCTTGGCCCCCTTGCTGGCCTCGATATCGGCCACGATCGCCTCGATCAGCGAGGATGCGGCCGCGGGCGCGTTCCCCCCGGTCATCGTCTTGTAGAGAGCGCTCATCTCTCCGATCATCCCGAAGAAGCTCATGTCGGACGCGGCGACATACGCGCCCGCGAGGATCGGTGACCGCACGAGCCCCGCCCATTCGTCCTCGGTGTAGTCGGCCTTCGTCGTCATCGTTCCCTCGCAGGCTGCGTCGTCATCCGGTCGGAGGCTGGAGGCTACCATCGGCCGGCGATGACCGACCGCGATCCGACGTCAGGCACGCTCCTTCGCCTCGCGGCGTTCACCACGGACCCGTCCGGTGGTAACCCGGCCGGGGTCTGGCTCGGTGACGTGCTGCCGGACGCCGCCGAGATGCAGCGGGTCGCCGGCGAGGTCGGCTACTCGGAGACGGCCTTCGTGGCGCCCGATGGGTCAGGCGAGCCGGGCCGGCTTCGTGTGCGCTATTTCAGCCCGGCGAAGGAGATCGACTTCTGCGGTCACGCGACCATCGCGTCGGGTATCGCACTCGCGGAGCGCGGCGGGCCTGGGTCGCTCGTTTTGCAGACGAACGACGGGGTCGTCGACCTCGCGGTCGTCCGTCGCGCCGACGGCCGCTTCCAGGCGACGCTGACGTCGGTCGAGCCGTGGGTGCGCGAGCTATCGGACGACCTGCTCGGTCGGCTGCTCGACCTTCTCGGGTGGCAGCGCGACGAGCTCGACGCGGAACTGCCGCCGGCCCTTGCCTTCGCCGGCGTGCGGCACCCCATCATCGCCGTGCGCGACCTCGCCACCCTCGCCCGCCTCGACTACGACTTCCAAGGGATGCGCGCCGTCATGCTCGAGCACGACCTCACGACGCTCCAGCTGATCTGGCGTGGATCGGCGACCCGCTTCCGTGCGCGCGACCCGTTCGCGGCCGGCGGCGTGGTCGAGGATCCGGCGACGGGTGCCGCAGCGGCCGCTCTCGGGGCCTACCTCCGCCACCGCGGCGAGATCAGCCCGCCGGCCACGTTCGAGATCGAGCAGGGTGTCGAGATGGGCCGGCCGAGCCTGCTGACGGTCTCGATCGTCGAGGCCGACCAGCGCGTCCGGGTCTCCGGGACCGCCGTCCCGATCACGACCTAGTCCTTGGCGAGGCTCCGCAAGGCGGCTTTGACACGTTCCTCGAGTGTCCCGCCGATCGTCGCGTCGGCGAGGGCCGTGCGAGAGGCGGCGCGCGCCTCGGCAAGCGAATAGCCGAGCGCCTGGAGTGCGGCGACCACCTCGGTCTCCGCCCCGCCGCGCGTCCCGACGGCACCCGGCTCGACCGCTGCGACACCGGCGGCGGCCACCTTCTCCTTGAGTTCGAAGATGATCCGTTCGGCGAGCTTCTTGCCGATGCCCGGGATCGACACGAGGACCGCCTGGTCGCCGGTCATGATCGCGAGCTGCAGATCGGCGGTCGGTCGCGAGCCGACGATGGCGAGGGCCACTTTCGGGCCGACGCCGTTGACCGTCAGCAGCAGGTTGAAGAACCCCAGCTCCTCGGAGGTGCGGAAGCCGTAGAGGGCCTGCTGATCCTCGCGGACCAGGTGATACGTGTGCAGCTTGAGGGTTCCGCCCGAGGCGGCACTCGCCAGCACGGCCGGCGGCGCGAACACGCGATAGCCGAGCCCTCCGACCTCGATCACCAGTGCGTCGGCGCCGATCGCCCCGACCTTCCCCTCGACCGACGCGATCACGGCGCGGTACTCCAGCCCAGGTCGTGCCTGGCAAGCAACACCGAGCCCGCGAGGCGCTCCGACACCGCCGGCACATCGGCGATCGGTGCCCGGTGGTCACCGATCAGCTCCCGAGGCGCCTCCTCGCGGGCGGACCCGGGCGCTTCGCGCCTCCCGTGCTGACTGGCAGTCACCGACCGACGCGTCCGGCCGTCAGGACGCGTTCCGCTTCGAGGCACGCTCGTCGGCGGCCTCCTTCGCGAGCGCCTCGCGGACGGCGCGGTCGAAGCTCGACTCACCGCGGGTGATCGGGGCGACGGCCGCACGGTCCATGACCGGCGAGAGTCGATCCGAGCCTTCGCGAGCGCTGTTCGCGCCCCACACGGCGATCGCGAGCGCATCGGCGGCGTCGTCAGGTCGCGGCAACTCGGCCATGCCAAGGACCAGCTGGACCATCCGCTGGACCTGCTCCTTGTCCGCGGCGCCATAGCCGGCGATCGCCGACTTGACCTCGTTCGGTGTCGCCTCCACGACCGGCACGCCGTGCTGCGCCGCCGCGAGGAGCACAACCCCACGGGCCTGCCCGACCGCGAACGCCGTCTGGACATTCTTCGAGAAGAAAAGGCGCTCGATCGCCAGGAGCCGGGGCGAGTGGAGCGCGATCAGCTCGTCGACGAGCGCATGCACGGCGAGCAAACGCTCGGGCATGGGTGTGTCCGGCGACGTGACGAGGCAGCCGTGGTCGACCTCGCGCAGGTGTCCCCGGCTCGACCCGACGATCCCGTATCCCAGTGCGGCAGTCCCGGGGTCGATCCCGAGGACGATCACCCGGCGACCTCGGCGAAGAGCTCCTCGGGGATGTCGAAGTTCGCGGTGACGCGCGACACGTCGTCGAGATCTTCGAGCTGTTCCACGAGCCGCAGGGCCTGGCGCGCCCTGGCCGCATCCAGCTCGACGGTCTGCTTCGCGATCATCGCCGACTCGGCCGACTCGACCGGGACACCCGCGTCCTCGAGCGACGAGCGGACGCGCTCGAGGTTGCCCGGTGAGGTGTAGATCTCGATCGCTTCGTCGTCGTCGGTATCGACATCCTCCGCGCCGGCATCGATGGCCGTGAGCGCGACCTCGTCGGCATCGATCCCATCGCGGACGATCGTGATCAGGCCACGCGGCTCGAACTGCCACGCGACGGCCCCCGACCCGGCGAGCTGGCCGCCGGCCTTGGTGAACATCGAACGCACCTCGGCCGCGGTCCGGTTGCGGTTGTCGGTCTGGGCCTCGACGAGGACCGCCACGCCTCCGGGGCCGTAGCCCTCGTAGACGATCTCCTCGAACTGCTCGCCGTCGCCGCCACCAGTCGCTCGCTCGATCGAGCGCTTGATGTTGTCCTGCGGCATGTTCACCGAGCGAGCCTTCTCCATGGCCAGCCGGAGTCGGTAGTTGGCGTCCGGATCAGGGCCGCCGAGACGGGCAGCGACGGCGATCTCGCGTGCGACCTTGGTGAAGACCGCCCCCCGTTTCGCGTCGTTCGCGCCCTTCTGGCGCTTGATCGTCGACCACTTGGAATGACCTGACATCGCGGGCGGGAGTATAGCCGACTATGATGGCCCGACCCCCGTTCCCGAGGCCCGCTCCGGCACCCTTCGACATCGCAGGAGGACCGTCGACCCGATGACGATGAAGAGCGTCGATCTGCCTCATCTCCGCAGCGTCGTCCTGGCAGGCCATGCTGGTGGCGGCAAGACGACGCTGGCCGAGCAACTGCTCTTCAGGGCCGGGGCGATCCCGCGGCTGGGCAAGGTCGACGATGGCAGTGCCCACCTCGATTTCGAGCCCGAGGAGCAGAAGCGACACGAGTCGCTGAGCCTCGCGGTCGGGACGTTCGAGCACGACGGTACGCGCATCTCCCTCGTCGACACCCCCGGCTATCCCGACTTCGTGGCGGACATGATCGAGGGCTTCGCCGCGGTCGACGGCGCACTCTTCGTCGTCGACGCGTCTGCTGGCATCGAAGCCGGCCTGGAGCAGGCGGTGATGCTCGGTCGTTCGACCGGTCGTGCGGCGTGCTTCTTCATCAACAAGTCGGACCGCGAGAACGCCGACCCGACGGCGACGCTCGACGCGCTGCGCTCGACGTTCGGGGACAAGATCGCTCCCCTGCAGATCGCCATCGGTGCGGCCGAGTCGTTCAGCGGGTACGTCGATCTCGTGCATCGCAAGGCCTACCGATGGGACGGTGCGAAAGAGAGTGAGATCCCGATCCCGGACGAGCTCGCCGGTGAGGTCGACCTGCGGCGCGACCAGCTCCTTGCCGCCGCGGCCGAGGCGGACGACGACGTCCTCGTGAAGTATCTCGACGGCGAGGAGGTCTCCGACCCCGAGCTCGAGGCGTGCCTGCGCAAGGGCGTCAAGGAGAGCGTCCTCGCACCGGTCCTCGTCGGGTCGGCGCTCAAGGGCATCGGGCTCCAGGCGCTGCTCGATGCGTTCACGCGCTATCTCCCCTCCCCCGCCGACGAGGCGGCGACCAGATCGACCGACAAGGCCGGTGCGACCGTCGAGGTCGAGGCAGACGAGAGTGGCCCGCTCCTCGTCCGGGTCTTCAAGACGACCGCGGACCCCTTCGTCGGCCGGCTGACATACCTGCGCGTCCTGTCCGGGACGCTCCACTCGCAGGCGCACGTCTGGAACAGCACACGGGACGAGGACGAGCGGATCGGCCAATTGCTGCTGCTGCATGGCAAGGAGCAGGAGCCGATCGGGGAGCTCAAGGCTGGCGAGATCGGAGCGGTCGCGAAGCTAGCCGTCACCGAGACGGGTGACACGCTCTCGACCAAGGAGAAGCCACTCACGCTGCCGCCCCTCGCGTTCCCCGAGCCGAGCCTCGTGGTCGCCATCGAGCCGGTCTCCAAGCAGGACCTCGACAAGATGGGTCCTGCACTCCAGCGACTTCTCGAGGAGGACCCCACGGTCCGGCTCGAGCGGACCGACACCGGCGAACAGACCCTCCGGACGATGGGTGAGGCGCATACGGCCGTCATCCTCGAGCGCCTCAAGCGCAAGTTCGGCGCCGCCATCGCCACGCACATGCCGAAAGTGCCGTACAAGGAGACGATCCGCGGCACGACCAAGGTCCACGGCCGGTACAAGAAGCAGACCGGCGGACACGGCATGTTCGGCGACGTGTGGCTCGAGCTGGAGCCCAACCCGGACGGCGGGGTCGCGTTCGCCGAGAAGGTCGTCGGCGGCGCGGTCCCGAGGGGCTTCTTCCCGGGCGTCGAGAAGGGCATCCGCGAGGCGGCGGCCGAAGGGGTCCTCGCGGGCTACCCGCTGTCGGACTTCAAGGCGACCCTGTACGACGGGTCGTTCCATACGGTCGACTCGAACGAGCTGTCGTTCAAGATCGCCGCGTCGATGGCACTCAAGGAGGGCGTCCACCAGGCGAAGCCAGCGCTCCTCGAGCCGATCATGCTTGTCGAGATCCGGGTCCCCGACGCGTACATGGGCGAAGTGAACCGCGATCTCAACGGCCGGCGTGGACGCGTCCTCGGTATGGACAGCGTCGATGGCGTGCAGGTCATCACCGCGCACGTCCCGCAGGCGGAGCTGTTCTCGTACGCCACGGAGCTTCGATCGCTCGCTCAGGGTCGGGGCTCATTCTCGTCGCAGCTCGATCACTACGAAGACGTTCCGTCGCACCTCGCCGAGAAGGTCATCGCGGAGCACCGCAAGACGGTCGAGGCTGGGCACGGCGGGCACTGACCCGGCGTGTGGCACGTCCGCTCCGAGGGACGCCAGATCGACGGGCGCGGCTGGTGCGCCGGGCCGGCCGTCGATCGGAAAGCTCGTTAGAGCAACCACCATCGGGGATCCGCTGGGTCTCGCCCGCCGTGAACGTGGTGTACCAGGTGTCGTCACGACGCTTCCCCTGCTAACGTGCTAACACGCTAGCGTGGCAGCACGCACTCCCCTCCCTCGCGATGAGGAGGCCCTACCGCGATGACAGAACAGTGGCGGACCCCGAACCTCGACGCGCTGCTCGACGCGATCGTCCGGCTCGACGACCGCGACGAGGCCGCGCGGTTCATGCGCGACCTGTGCACCCTCGGCGAGCTGCGCGATCTCAGCCAGCGGTGGGCGGTCGTGCGGATGCTCGACGAGGGGCTCCACTACGCTGACATCTCGCGGCTGACGGGAGCGAGCACCGCGACGATCACCCGGATCGCATCGTGGCTCAACCACGGCGAAGGAGGCTATCGCGCGATGCTGGAGAGCATCCGGGGGACCGGAGCGCGATGAGCCCGACGCCCGTCACCTTCGCGACGCCGAACCAGCCGTCCGCGTATGCATGGGAAGCGACGAACGAGGAGGTCGCCGCCCGCTACGGCGTCCCCGTCGAGGACGTCGTCCGGTTCGACCTGAACACCGCGCCGCTCGCGCCGGATCTGGCGCAGCGCGTGATGACGGCCGGCCGCTTCCACGTCTCGCTGTCGGAGTACCCACCGGCGGACTACCGACTGCTCGTCGAAGCCGCCGCCGCGCGGTACGGCGTCGGCACGGATGAGCTCGTCGTCGGTGCGGGCGCCGACGAGATCCTCGACGTGATCGCCAAGACGTTCCTCGTCGAGGGCTCGCGCGCCGTCATCCCGGTGCCGACCTACGCGATGTATCGCGTCCTCACGGAGCAGCGCGGCGCCGAGGCGGTGCTCGTCCCACGACTCGGGTCGGCCGAGGGCTACGCGCTGGACATCGCCGCCGTGCGCGAAGCGGCGCGCGACGCCGCGCTCCTTTGGCTGTGCTCACCGAACAACCCGACGGCCCTGCCTGAGCCGGACGGCGCGATCGAGACGCTGCTCGGACTGATCGGGGCGGACGCTGCAGCAGAGGACCGACAGGTCCCGATCGTCGTCGTCGACGAGGCGTACGCCGAGTTCGTGGGACATTCCGTCGCCGACCTTCGGTTCACGTACCCGAACCTGATCACGATCCGGACCGCGAGCAAGGCATACGCGATGGCCGGGCTTCGTGTCGGGTTCGCCGTCGCGCGGCCTGAACTCGTCGCCCGGATGAACCCGATCCGCCCGCCCGGCTCCGTCTCGACCGTGTCGGTCACCGTCGTGACGGAGGCGCTCCGGGACGACAGCCTGGTTGCGACCAACGTCGCGCGCGTCGCCGACGAACGCGACAGGCTCAGCGCCGCGCTGATCGACGCCGGCTGGCCGGTCGGGCCGTCGGTGACGAACTTCCTTCTGGTCGACCTCGGCTCGGTCGACCGCGCCGCAGCCGCAGCGGAGGCGCTCCTGCGGCGCGGCCTGGTACCGCGGACGTTCCCCGAGACCCACCCGCTCGCCGATCATCTGCGGCTGACGGTCCGGAGCCCCGAGCAGAACGACCGACTGATCGCCGCGGCGCGTGAGTTCGAAACCGGAAGGGCCGCGTCCTAGCGCTGGAGGCGACCGATCTCCCTTCGGCGCTTCCCGATCCGAACGTCGAGCCACTCCCCGTCGATGGGGACAGGTACCTCCGCGGCGTCGGCGACCCGCGACCCGTTGACGGTCACACCACCGCCTGAGACGAGGCGACGCGCCTCCCCCCGAGACGCAAGGACACCGGCATCGGCGAGGAGGGCGGCGATCCCGCTCTCCAGCGCCGTGGCGGTAAACGTGAAGCCGCCGGTCGACTGGTAGAGGGATGCCAGAACGGCAGGATCCTGGATCGCAGCTCCCGAGAACAGTGCCTCGCTGTCCGCCTCGGCCTGGGCCGCTGCCGCCTCCCCATGTGTGCGTGCGGTGATATCGCGAGCCAGCGTCCGCTGCGCATCGCGCCCCTCGGGCCGTGCAGCGAGTGCGGCCTCCAGGCCCTCGATCCGCTCGCGGTCGAACTCGGTGAACCAGCGCAGATAGGTGATGACGTCGCGGTCGTCGGCGTTCAGCCAGTACTGGTAGAACGCGAACGGCGAGGTGCGCTCCGGATCGAGCCAGATCGCGTCGCCCGACACGCTCTTGCCGAACTTCGTGCCGGACGGCGACAGCAGCAGGTTGTAGGCAAGACCGTGGGCGGGCTGCTGCGAGGCCTCCTCGCCGACGCCGCTGGTGCGTCGGATGAGCTCGAGGCCGGCCGTGATGTTGCCCCACTGGTCGGCGCCGCCCATCTGCAGCTCGACGCCCATCGTCCGGTGCAGGTACCAGAAGTCGTACGCCTGCAGCAGCATGTAGCTGAATTCCGTGAACGACAGGCCTCTGTCGAGCCGTACCTGGACCGAGTCCTTGCTCAGCATGTACGGCACCGTGAAGTGCTTGCCCGTGTCGCGCAGGAAGTCGATGAGGGACAACTCGCCGAGCCAGTCGAGGTTGTTGACCATCGAGGCCGCGCCCGATCCCGGCGTGAAGTCGAGGAAGCGCTCGAGCTGACCGCGGATGCGCGCAACGTTGCGCTCGAGCGTCTCGCGGTCGAGCAGATTGCGCTCCGTCGAGCGGCCTGAGGGATCGCCGATCATCCCGGTACCACCACCGACGACGGCGATCGGGCTTCCGCCAGCACGCTGGAGACGGATCAGCCCGAAGATCGGGACGAGGTGGCCGGCGTGCAGTGAATCGGCGCTCGGATCGAAGCCGATGTAGCCGCTGATCGGCCGACCGGTCGCGAGCCGCTCGGCCAATCCCGGCGTCGTGGCGTGGAGGATCCCGCGCCACTCGAGCTCCGCGAGCAGGTCCGTCCCAGACCCCGCCGAGGGTGCGGCCGTCACAGGCCCCCGTCCCGTCTCGTCTGCCCGGGGACGGCCGCCCGTGTCCGGTCGTTCACGGACCCTATGCTATCGTGCGGGCTTAGATGCAGACCACCCTGGCGAGGCGGCAGCGCCATCGGCGCGCCCTCAACCGCCAGCCGACCGGGCGCAGCGGAACCGTCATCCGCGCCACCCTCATCGCCATCCCGATCGTCTTCCTGCTGGTCACGATCCTGTTGGCGGGTGCTGGCGCGCTGTTCACGGTGGCCGCGTACAACTTCTATTCCCAGGGCCTCCCCGACCCCACCACGGCCCTGAAGGACCTGCGCTTCGAGCAGCAGACGATCGTCTACGACCGGACGGGCAAGGTCGAGCTCGCAAGGCTCGGTACCCTCCGTCGTGAGGTGGCGAGCTTCAAGGACATCCCACCCGAGATGCTCGACGCCACGACAGCGGTGGAGGATCAGTTCTTCTGGACGAATCCGGGCTTCGACCCGTCCGCGATCGTCAGCGCGGGCCTCGATACCCTTTCCGGCCGCCCGCGCGGCGCGTCGACGATCACGCAGCAGCTCGTACGTGCCCGTCTGCTGCCACCGGAGGCCTTCGCCGACTCGACCTACGAGCGCAAGGTCCGCGAGATCATCCAGTCGATCCGGCTCACGGAGGCCTACCCGGGCGACCAGGGCAAGCAGGACATCATCACCGCCTACCTGAACCAGAACTTCTACGGCAACCAGACGTATGGCGTGAAGGCGGCGGCGCGCGGCTACTTCGGCAAGTCGCTCAAGGACCTGAGCCTCGCCCAGTTCGCGATCCTCGCCGCGATCCCGCAGTCGCCGACGAGATTCGACCTGATGCGCAACGCCGAGGACGTCTGTCTCGACAAGAACCCGCCCGACCCGGACTCCGACCAGGAGTGCAAGAAGAGCCAGCTCCAGGTCCCGCTCTCGTCAGAGATCGTCCAGCGACGCAACTACATCCTCGATCTGATGAAGACGCGCAGCGCGTTGAGCGGCTCCAAGCACACCGCGGCGGAGTACGACGCGGCGAAGGAGGAGCCCGTCATCATCAAGCCGCAGGCGTCGGCGTCGTGGCGCGCGGCCCAGTTCGTCTGGCAGGTCCGCGAGGGACTCACGAGCATCCTCTGCCCCGATGACCCGACCGACTGCGAGAAGGTCGATACCGGCGGTTATCGCGTGACGACGACGCTCGACTGGGGCATGCAGAAGATCGCCGAGAAATACACCTACGTCGCTGCACGGGCGCCGCACTCGAGCAACCCGCGAAAGGTCCTACGCGACAACAAGATCCCGGCACGCGAATGGGGCTGGATCCTGAACCTGCGCGGCCGGAACATCCACAACGCCGCGTCCGGGGTCATCGACTACCGCACCGGCGAGGTCCTCGCGTATGTGGGCAGCGCCCGCTACACCGGCAAGGGCAACAAGAAGTTCCAGCCGCAGTTCGACGTCCTGTCGGACGGCTGGCGCCAGCCGGGTTCGTCGATCAAGCCGATCGACTATTCCATCGGCATCGACGATGAGACCTACACCGCCAGCACGATGTTCATGGACGTCGTGACCGACTTCGGGCGCGGCTTCACCCCGACCCAGGCCGACAAGAAGGAACGCGGGCCGGTACGGCTCCGCAGCGCGCTGCAGTTCTCACTGAACATCCCCGCCATCAAGGCGACGCTCATGCAAGGGCTCGATCACACGTTCGAGCGGAGCCAGGACTTCGGTCTCGTCTTCCCGCCGACGGCGAGCCCGGTCACGTCCATGGGTATCGGGACACTCGAGACACACCCGATCGACATGCTGTCCGCCTACGGGGCGCTCGCGAACCACGGGGTCAAGATGCCGCGCCAGTTGATCACGAAGGTCGTCGACGAGAACGGCGTCCAGGTCTGGCCGCTCGACGACACGAAACCCGAAGGGGCCGAAGTGGTCAGCCCGCAGTCGGCCTACATCATCACCGACATCCTGTCGGGCAACACCGTGCCGAGCATCAACCCGTACTGGGGCGAGTGGGCGATCTACGCGAAGAACGGCCGTCGCCGGCCCGCGGCATACAAGACCGGTACCACGAGCGACAACCGCGACGTCCACGCCTATGGCTATCTCGCGCCGCCGACCAACAAGAAGGCGCCGGCCCTCGCGGTCGGCGTCTGGATGGGCAACAGCAATAATCAGCCGAACAACGGCAGCCTCTCGCTCGACTCGTCGGCGCCGCTGTGGTCCGCGATCCTGAGCGACATCAGCGCGAAGTACCCGATCGCGACATTCAAGGCGCCGGGCGGGCTCCAGACCGCGACGGTCGATGCCTTCACCGGCCTCAAACCGGGACCGTTCACGAAGGCGACGGTCAAGGAGCTGTTCATCAAGGGCACGGTCCCGACGCAACGCGAGACGCTCCGCGTGTCCCGCGAGATCGATGAGGCGTCCGGGCTGCTCTGGCGTGACGGTTGCGTCGGCCCGAGGGTGACGAAGGGCTTCGTGAACCTCAACGAGGTCGAGAGCAACTTCCCGAGCTGGCAGAAGGCTGACCGGCTCTGGGCGGCACGTGCCGCGAAGGGTCCAGGCACGCGCGGCGGCCCGGAAGGCACACGGACGTCGTACTTCTACGACGGCGCGTTCACACCGTTCGGCAAGTCGTGGGGCGCGCCATTCGCCCCGACCGGCCATTGTCCGATCGCGCCGGTCGCGACCCCGCCACCGACGTGCGATCCGCTGCTCCCGCCCGAGCTGTGCCTACCGCCGAGCGAACCGCCGAAGCCGGACAAGAGCAAGCCGCCCAAGCCGTGACCGATCGCGGGCGCGGGACCTTGCGCTCGCGCCTTCAGAGGGTGACGACGGTCGCCCCGTCGCCACCTTCTCCACGTTCTCCCGGACGCACCGACCGAACCAGCGGATGGGCCCCGGCAGCGGCCCGAACGGCATCGCGTAGAGCGCCCGTCCCGAGCCCGTGGATGATCGTCGCGGAGCCGAGTCCGGCGACACCGGCATCGTCGAGGTAGCGATCGAGCGTTTCGAGCGCCTCCTCCACCCGGGCACCACGAAGATCGAGCGAGGACGCCACGCTCCGAGCACGTTCGAGACGGAGCGATGCTGCGTTCGAGGAGGCGGAGGAGGCCGAAGCCGCGGCACCCCGCCCCGTGCCCCCGCCGACGCTCGTGGGCGCGCCGAGCGCCGGGACGAGGTCGTCGACCTCCACCGTGACCCGCAGACCGCCCGCCTCGAGCGTCGCCCGGCGGCCACCCTTCTCCAGCGCCGCGATCCGTCCCTCCCAGCCACCCGACCGGCTTCGCGCCCGATCACCGACCTTCCACGTCCTCGGCACCGCCGCGTCGGGAACGGGCTCCTCGACTCCCGTCTCTGGTACGGGCAGGCCGGCGGCGATCGTCTCGGCCCGGGACATGGCCGCATCCAGCGACGCGGCGGTGACCGTCTCACGCTCGAGCATCCGTCGGGTGGCAGCCAGCTCGTCGCGAAGCTGCGTGACGATCTGCTCGGCTTCCTTGCGGGCCGCTCCCACCTGCTCGTCGCGCTCGCGACGTGCCCTCCGCCGCTCCTCCTGAGCGGTCCGGAGCGCCTCATCGGCGCGCTGTTCGGCCGAGCGCGCGCGTTCGAGTGCCTCGCTGGTCTCGCCCTCGGTCTCGCGGATCGCGGCGAGCGTCGCCTCGAACGAGCGCTGGGCCTCGGTGAGCCTCGACCGCGCGTCCTCGACGATCGCCTGGGGGAGACCGAGGCGTTCCGCGATCGCGAACGCCTGACTGCCGCCGGGCAGTCCGATCGTCAGCCTGTAGGTCGGCGACAGCGTGTCGAGGTCGAACTCGACGGCGGCGTTGCGAGCACCCTCGGTCGTGTGCGCGTACGCCTTCAGCTCGGCGTAGTGCGTGGTGGCCGCCACGATCGCCCCTGCCCGGATGAAGTGGTCGAGCAGGGCCTGTGCCAGGGCGGATCCCTCCGTCGGGTCGGTACCGGCACCGAGCTCGTCGAGTAGGACGAGGGTGTCCGGCCCGGCCTCTGCGACGATCGTCGTGATGCGGCGCAGATGCCCCGAGAAGGTCGACAGCGACTGGGCCACCGACTGCTCGTCGCCGATGTCCGCGAACACGTCGCGCCACACCGGCAGCTTGCTGCCTGCCTCGGCCGGGATGTGTAGTCCGGCCTGATGCATCAGGCTCAGCAGCCCGAGCGTCCGCAGGGTCACGGTCTTGCCGCCGGTGTTCGGACCCGTGACGACGAGCGCCGTGTATCCGTCGCCGATCCTGATGTCGATCGGGACGACGCGACCTGTCAGCCCTGGGTGGCGCGCCGACAGCAGCACGACCTCGGGGCGTTCCGCTGTCTGGGCGCGCGTCGCATCCATGTCGGCGGCCAACGACGCCTTCGCCGCCCACAGGTCGAAGCGCGCCATCGCGTCGAGCGTTTCGCGAAGCGCCGCGCTGTTCACCGCGATGAGCGCGGACAGCTCGTCGAGGATGCGGCCGACCTCCTCGTGCTCCGCGGCCTGCGCCTCGCGCCACGCGTTCCCGAGCTCGACGGCGACGAGGGGTTCGATGAACAGGGTCTGCCCACTGCCCGATGCGTCATGGACGATGCCCTTGACCCGTGAGCGAGCCTCGGCCTTGACCGGCACCACGTAACGCCCGTTCCGCAGCGTGACGATCGGGTCCTGCAGCGCACTGCCGAGCTCGGCGCCGACGAGCGCATCGAGCCGCCGGCGCAGCCGGTCGTATGCGACACGGACGGCCGCGCGGAGCCCGCCGAGCCTCGGCGACGCCGTGTCGAGCAGCTCCCCGACGGGATCGAAGCTCCGCGCGAGCGTGCTGCGGACCGCGGGCAAGGGGTGCAGCTCTCGTCCGAGGTCGCGCAGCAACGAGCGCCGCTCGTCGGCGAGCGACGTGGCCAGGCGAGCCGCGGCGTCCAGCGTGTCGGCGATGCCAAGGAACTGCTCGGGTTCGAGCCGGCCGCCACGCGCCGCCCGGTCGACCCACGGCGCGATGTCATGCGCTCCACCGATTCCGACGCCGGGTCGCTCGCTCAGCAGCGCGCGAGCCTGGTCGGTCTCGTCGAGCCGTCGCGCGACGACGACCGGATCAGCCGACGGCTCGAGCGACTCGGCGAGCCGCTGCGAGGGTGGGAATGAGGTCCCGGCCGCGAGCCGCTCCCGAACCAGCGGGAACTCGAGAAGCGCCTGGGATCGAGCGTCCATGTGCGCCCTCAGCGGGGGCGCGGGCCCGAGACCGACGCGTGACCGACTATCGCGAAGCGCCACGGCCGCGACGCCCACTCGAGACCGGCATAGTCGACGCCGATCCTCGGCGTGACGTCGACCGCGGCGTCGTCGACCGCGTCGCGAGGATCCGTCGGGTCGCGCTCGAGGCGGAGTGGCGAGGTCGGGTCACACAGGTCGCGGCCGGTCCACGTCGTGTCGATACCGAAGGCGGCGGACACGAGGCCTGGGCCGCTCGCGAGGCGCTCGACGCGGGTCGCCGCGGTGCGTGCCTCGGCTGCGGCGAGACCATCAGGCGTCCGTGCTGCGCGACGGCGTCCTTCGACGACGAGCCGCGCGCGACGCATCGCCTCGATGCCGTCGAGCGGCGCGACCGCGCGGATGAGCACGGCACCCGGCGCGCCCTCTGCAGCCGTCACCACGTTCAGGCAGTCGTACATCCCGTAGACAAGGTACACGTACGCCACGCCGGCCGGCCCGGTCATGACCCGGTTACGTCGGGTGCTACCGAATCGGGCGTGTGAGGCGCGGTCCTCCGGGCCGCCGTAGGCCTCCACTTCGACGATCCGTGCCACGCGGCGTCCCGTCGGGTCGTCGCGGACGAGCCGGACACCCAGGAGCGCACGGGCGGTGTCGGGTGTAGGACCGGCGAGGATCCGCCGGTCGAGGACCTTCAGGACCGCGGGTACATCGCCTCGATCTTGTCCGGGACGAGGAACCCGAAGATCGCGAAGAACGCCGGGATCAGCGTCGCACGGAAGACGTCGACGATCGTGGACGAGTCGAGGAAGGTCCAGAAGTCGCGCAGGAACTGCAGCTCGGTGTCACGCGGCGGCGCGTTCAGGCGGTAGTAGGAGTCGAGGATGATGACAAGCGCGCCCAGGATGATGCCGGCCTGGAGCACGCCGAGGACACCGCCGATCAGCTCGTCGACGAAGCGGGCCTTCTCGAACAGCGTCTGTGGCTTGTAGAAGCCCTGGATGACGAGAGCGAACGCGACGGACGCGGCGACGAACACCGTCAGGAACCCGACCATGTAGCTGTATTCCGGGTTCTGGTCGGTCCAGTTCGCCTTGAGGAACTGGCTGAGAGGGTCGGCGAGGTTCGCCGCGAGCAGGAACGAGAACAGGATCGACGCGATGCCGATGAGGCGCCGGATCGTCCCCTGGGCGAACCCGAGGACGAAGAAGCCCAGGAAGTAGATGATGATCAACCAATCGGCGAGCGCGATGCCGCCGAGGACCCCGAGATCCACCGAGCCTCCTTGGGTAGGCGTTCGTGCCGGATCCCGGCCCGAAGCCGCGCAAGGGTAGCAGCGCGTTCTTCGCGGTCGCAACCGGCCGCGACGTGGCCCTCGACCGGTACTTTCTGGCTAGGCCGCTACCCGCGGAGGCGCCCGTTCACGTCGTTTCGGAGGCCTGACGTGATCTCGGCGATGGCGGCGTCGACCTCGGTTTCGACGAGCGTGCGATCGTCCGCCGCGAACGCGAGGCGATACGCGAGGCTCTTCTCGTCGTCGGCGAGCGGACGTCCGCGGTAGATGTCAAAGAGCGTCACCGAACGGAGCAGCGCGCCACCGCGTCGCTGGACAGAGGTGGCGACGTCGGAGGCCGGTATGGCCTCGGACACGATGACTGCGAGGTCGCGCTCGACGATCGGATGGCGCGACGGGCTCGTCACCCGCGGCGTCGACGGCTGGCCACCGGACAAGCCGGCGATCGCGAGCTCCGCGACCAGGATCCGCTCCGCGCGAAGGTCCAGGCCGTCGATGAGCGTCGGGTGGACCTCGCCGACGCGGCCTCCGATCTGGTCACCGGCGGCGACGCGAGCGGCGCGACCCGGGTGCAGGTTCGCGTCGTCGGTCAGGGCCGAGAACGCGGGCCGTTCGTAACCGAGGCTCTCGGCGATCAGCTCGATGATGCCCTTCGCGTCGTCCAGGTCGTATGGGCGCGCGGGCTGGTCCCAGCTCGGCTCCTCGGCCGAGCCGGTCAGCGCGAGTCCGAGGCGCCACCACTCGTGAGTGGAGTCGCCCTCGGCGGTCGCGCCGTACCCCTTGCCGATCTCGAAGATCGCGACATCGGGCTGGCCGAGCCGCGTGTTGGTCGAGACCACCTCGAGCAGGCTGCCGACGAGGCTCTGGCGCAATACCGAGTGCTGGCTCGATAACGGGTTGGTCACCCTCACGACCCGACCACCGGGCTCGCCCTCGCCGGGAACGAGCGCGTCCTCGATCGGTCCGAACCGCTCCGCCATCTGTGGAGAGACGAGCGCGAACGTCACCGCCTCCGTGAGGCCGATCCCCGCAAGCGTCTCACGGACGTGGTGCCTGACCGCGAGCGGCGAGTGCCGGTACGGCGGCATCGGTGTGTCGGGGAGGATCGTGGGAACGGTCTCGTAGCCACGGACCCTCGCCACTTCCTCGGCGATATCGGCCTCGATGACAAGGTCGCGTCGCCATGTCGGGATCGTCGCGACGAGCGTCTCGGTCGCGCCCGGATCGACCTCGAGCGGCTGGGGTGCCGTCGCGACCAGCACCCGTGTGCCGGCGGGCGCCGCTTCCGCCGCGATGCCGACGCGCCGGAGGATGTCGACCTGATCGTCCGTGGAGCTGGTCGTCCCGATGAGGCGATCGACACGTGACGGGCGGAACGCGACCCGTCCGGCGGCGCGCTCCGATGGGTTCGTGTCGACGGCGCCGTCGGCGACTTGGCCACCCGCCCATTCGGTGATGAGCCGCGCCGTTCGGTCGGCGCCGAGCTTCGCCAGCCGATGCTCCTGGCCCTTCTCGAAGCGCAGGCTCGCCTCCGAGCGGAGGGCGTAGTGGAACGCCGTGCGGCGGATGCTGATCGGGTCGAAGATCGCCGACTCGATCACGACGTCGGTCGTCTCGGGCGCGATCTCCGACTCGGCGCCACCCATCACACCGGCGATGCCGATCGGGCCGTTGGGGTCGGCGATGATCAGGGTGTCGGGCGTGAGCTCGCGGATGACGTGGTCAAGGGTTTCGAGGCGCTCCCCTTCCCTCGCCAGCCGGACGACGATGCGGCCGCCGCTGACGCTGGCCGCGTCGAACGTATGGATCGGCTTGCCGAGCTCGAGCATCACGTAGTTGCTCACGTCGACGACGTTGCTCACCGGGCGCTGTCCCGCGGCGAGCAGCCGCATCTGGACGACGTCCGGCGATGGACCGACGGCGACCCCGCCCACCCAGCGACCGACGAAGCGCGTGCATAGCGAGGGCTCCTCGACCGTTACCCGCAGCTTCTCGTCGATCGGTGGTCCGTTCTCGACAGGGTCGGTCTCCGGGAAGCGCACCGGGGCGCCGGTCACCGCCGATACCTCGCGCGCGAGCCCGACGAGGCTCAGGGCGTCGCCGCGGTTCGGCTTCACGTCGACATCGAGGACGACGTCGCCGTAGAGATCGGTCAGGGCGACACCGAGGGGCGTCTCCGGCGGCAGGATCAGGATCCCGTCGGCATCGGACGTCAGGTTCAGCTCGTCGCCCGAGCAGAGCATCCCATTGCTGACGACGCCCATCTTCTCGGTCCGTTCGATCCGACGACCACCGGGCAGGACCGCGCCAGGGAGTGCGACGGGGATCCGCTGCCCCGCCGCGATGTTCGTCGCGCCGCACACGATCTCGAGCGTCGCGCCGTCGCCGGTCGTGACCTTCGTGAGCGAGAGGCGATCGGCGTTGGGGTGCTTGCGGACCTCCAGCAGCTCCCCGACGACGACGTTCTGCCAGTCCGAGCCCCAGCGCTCGAGGCCTTTGACCTCCATCCCGAGCAGCGTCAGGCGCTCTGCGAGCTGGTCCGGCGAGAGCTCGACATCCACGTAGTCGCGGAGCCAGGACAGCGGGACCCTCATGCGCGGGGTCCTGCCGTCCGCTCGACGATCGGGCTCATCGGAACTGCTCCAGGAACCGCAGGTCGTTCTCGAGGAACAGCCGCAGATCGGTGATGCCGTGCTTGAGCATCTTGATCCGCTCCGGGCCCATCCCGAACGCGAACCCCTGATAGCGCTCCGGATCGAGCCCGCCGTACTGGAGCACGACGGGGTGGACCATGCCGGCGCCGAGGATCGTCATCCAGCCGCTCCGGCCGCAGGCCGGGCAGCCGACGCCGCCGCACACGAGGCACTCGACGTCGAACGCGACCGACGGCTCTGTGAACGGGTAGTAGCCCGGTCGGAAGCGCGTCCGCTTGTCCGCGCCGTACATGGCCTTCGCGAACTGGTCGAGCAGTCCCTTGAGGTCGGCCATCGTCGTGCCTTCGTCGATCATCAGTCCTTCGACCTGGAAGAATTCCGAGCCGTGGCTGGCGTCGATCGCCTCGTAGCGGAAGCAGCGCCCTGGAAGCAGCGCACGGATCGGCGGCTTCTCGCTGTGCATCACGCGGATCTGCCCAGGCGACGTATGGGTACGCAATAGGCGTCCCTCGACGTCGACGTAGAGCGTGTCCCATAGATCCCGCGCGGGATGGTCCGGCGGGATGTTGAGCATCTGGAAGTTGGTGAGGTCGTCCTCGATCTCCGGGCTCTCGTAGACCTGGAACCCGAACTGCTCGAAGATCGCGGCGATCTCACGCATCGCCTCGATGCTGGGATGGAGCGTTCCGCGACGGATGGGTCGACCGGGCGTCGTGACGTCGACCGTCTCGGCCCGGAGCCGCGCCTCGAGCTCGCTGCCACGGAGGGCCGTGCCGCGCTCGGCGAGCGCCGCCTCGACCGCGTGGCGGACGTCGTTGGCGATCGCCCCGACCTTGGGTCGATCGTCGGGCGGCAGCCCGCCGATCCCGCGCAGGACCGCGGTGAGGCGCCCCTTCTTCCCGAGCACGTCGAGCTCGAGCGCCTCGAGGGTCGCGGCGTCCGGCGCGGCCGCGACGGCGTCGAGCGCGACGGTCCGAAGCGCCTCGAGGTCGCGGGTCAGATCGGCGAGGTCCACTGGGTTCCTTGCGTTGTACGGGAGACGGGTCGATGAATCATGAACCCTCGAGCGTCCGCGACGTCGAGGGTTCGAGCGGTCGAGCGTCCGGGCGGAACGCTAGGCGCTCTTCGCGACTTCGGTGATGCGACCGAACGTCGCGCTGTCGCGCACGGCGAGGTCGGCGAGGATCTTGCGGTCGATCTGGATGTCCGCGCGCTTAAGGCCGCTGATCAGCTGACCGTACGTCAGGCCGTTCTGCCGCGCGGCGGCGTTGATCCGGACGATCCACAGCTCACGCATCTGGCGCTTGCGCTGCTTCCGGTCGCGCGTGGCGTACGCGAGCGCATGGAGGAGCGCTTCGCGGGCCGGCTTGATCAGCTTCGATCGGGTGCCGCGGCGACCCTCCGCCGCCTTGAGCAGGCGCTTGTGCCGCTTGTGGGCGGTGACGCCCCGCTTGACTCGTGCCATCGGTCGTGGGGCTCCTAGAGGTAGGGAAGCATGCGGCGGACCTGCCGCGCATGCACGCCCTTCATGATCGTCTTGCCTGCATAACGGCGGGTCCGTCGCGACGACTTGATCTCGAGGTGGTGACCTCGCCAGGAGTTGACGCGGATGAACTTCCCGCTGCCGGTGACTCCGATGCGCTTCTGCGCCGTCTTGTGCGACTTGATCTTGGGCACGCGGGCCTCACTCTCCTGCTTGGACGGGCTCCGGCGCAGCTGGCTCCGCCGATCGAGCGGAGGGCGCGGCGGCGGCCGGTTGGGCCACGACAGTGTTCGTATCCGGCGCCGGCGGCGTCTCCGCCGTCGCGTCTTCCGGGGTCACCCCCGGCGGGTGCTTGCGGTCTGGTGCGTCCTGGCTCTTGGGCTTGTGGAGCGATGCCATCGTGATATGCATCGACTTGCCCTCGAGCAGCGGCGTCCGTTCCGCGACTCCGTGATCCTTGACGCGTTCCACGAACCGGGCGATCAGGTTCCGGCCGATCTCCGGGTGGGTCAATTCCCGACCCCTGAATCGGACCGTCACCTTGATGCGGTCGCCGTCCTCGAGGAACTCGATCGCGCGGTGGACCTTCGTGTCGAAGTCGCCGACGCCGATCTTCGGCGTGAGGCGGACCTCCTTGAAGGTGATCGAGCGCTGCTTGCGCTTGTTCTCCTTCTCCCGCTTCGTCAGTTCGTACTTGTACTGACCGAAGTCGAGGAACCGGACCACCGGGGGCTGGGCCATCGGAGCGACCTCGACGAGGTCGTATCCCCGCTCCTGCGCCATCTCGAGGGCTCGGGGCGTCGGCATCACGCCTAGCTGAGCACCCTCTTCATCGACCACCCGGACCTGTGGGATCCGGATCATCTGATTGACTCGCAGGTCTCGGCTGATGGTTCACCCCTCTTGGTGCTGATTGACGTTCGATCGGCACCGGCAGACAGCCTGACCGACGAACGCGGAGGATAGCACAGGGGTTCCGAGGGGGACAACGAACGGGCGGTCGCGGGCGAGGCCGTCGTCGGCCGTCGTGGTTGCCGCGCGGGCGAGCTTCCGGGCCAGCGCTGTTGCGCCGCTCGAGCCGGATCGCGACCGCTGTTGGAGTGCTCGAGCCCGTGCGCATGCCCTTGTTGCAGTGATGGAACCCGATCGCGACCGCTTGTTGCAGTCCTCGAGCCCGAACGCGACCGCTTGTTACATAACATGTTACGAGTGGCGGCTGGACCGGCGATCGAGGCGGTCTCGGCCGTCGATCGGAACGTCACGTGTTACGGGACGCGGCGGAACGGACGCTCCTTCGTCAGTCGTAACACGTGAAGTACCGGGGGCGGATGGGTGAGCCGTCGTTGAGCCCTCGCTGAGGCCCCGCGGCACGGCGAGGCTGAAATAGCCCGCTCCCCTCGCCGTCCGACTCGGCCGCTACACGCGCCGCGCTGACCTCCACTCTGCCGCTACACGCGCTGCGCTCGACACGGCACGCTCTCATATCTCGCGGGTCGCCTCGGGAAGACGCCGCGGCGAGAAGCGACCGACGACGATCGCAGCGACGGACCCGCCGATGAGACCCAGGGCGAGGTCCCCGAGCGTGTCGGCGTAGGCCGTCACCGCCTCCGGAGAATCGGGGACGAACGCCACGTACTCGGCGAGCTCCCACAGGATCGCGGTCGTCGCGGCCCACCCGACCGCGAGTGCGGCGCGGGTCGCCGAGCCCCATGGCCCGAGGCGTAACAACAGCCCGATCGCCGCCGTGTGCAAGAACCAGTTCACGAGGTGGTTGGCGTCGTCCCACCACTCGATCGAGTCGTACAGATCGAGCGCATTGCCGACGACGTCGATAAGGAACGGCAGGCCGAGCAGGATGTCGGCCGCGACCGGAAAGGCGATCCCGCGCGGCCGCCCCAGGAACCACCAGATCGCGGGCAGGACCAGGAGGGCGATCGGGTACCCGATGGCCCGACCGGTGAAGGCCTTTCCGGTGAATTGCGGCAGATCGGGGTTCAGCAGCGCCCAGACGAGAAGGACGACCGTCGCGACCTTGATCGCGATATCGACCGCGAGCCAGGCACTCCGCGACACGGCCCGCGTCCGCGACACGGGCCGGCTACGCGACCGTGCGTTCGCGGGACTCCCGCGCGAGCCGGTCCGCGAACGACTCCCAGTCCTCGGCGGGCTGCTGTTCCCCGCCGCGCGTCCGCGGCGATGCCGTCCGCGCCTCGATCTCCCGGTCACCGAGGACCACCATGTACGGCACCTTCTGCTCCTGCGCCGTCCGAATCTTGTACTGCATCCGGTTCGAGGACCCGTCCACCTCGACACGCAATCCGCGCCCGCGCAGGACCCCGCCCAGTTCCTCGGCCGCCGGGATGTGCCGATCGGCGATCGGGATGACCACCGCCTGGACCGGAGCGAGCCATAGGGGAAAGGCGCCACCGAAGTGCTCGATCAGGATCCCGATGAACCGCTCCAGCGAGCCGTAGATCGCCCGGTGGATGGCGACTGGCCGCTGCGGCTTGCCCTCCTCGTCGATATAGGTCAGGTCGAATCGCTCGGGCAGCATCGTCAGGTCGATCTGGATCGTCGCCATCTGCCACTCACGCCCCAGCGCGTCGTCGATGTAGATGTCGATCTTCGGCGCGTAGAACGTGCCGTCCTTCGGCTTCAGCTCGTAGCTGATGTCGGCCGCGGCGAACGCGTCGCGGGTCAGCTGTTCAGCGCGCTCCCAGAGCGCGGGATCGCCGATCGCCTTGTCGGGCTTGGTCGCGAACGTGAACCGCGGCTCCAACCCGAACCAGCTATAGGACTCGCGGACCTCGCCGAGCAGCGCGACGATCTCGTCGGTCAGCTGGTCCGGCCGTACGTACAAGTGTGCGTCGTCCTGGATGAACTGGCGGACCCGCGTCAGGCCCGACAGCGTGCCCGAGCGCTCGTTGCGATGGAGCCGCCCGAACTCGCTGAAGCGCAGCGGCAGATCCCGATACGAGCGCAGATGCGAGCGATAGATGAAGGTCGATTCCGGGCAATTCATCGGCTTGAGGCTGAACGTCTGGTTCTCGGACTCCACCAGGAACATGTTGTCGCGGTACAGGTCCCAGTGTCCGGACTGGCGCCAAAGCCGCTCCGACACCACGATCGGCGTCGATACCTCCTGGTACCCGCGGCGCACCTGCAGCTCGCGCATCGCTCCCTCGAGCGTCCGCCAGATCAGCTGGCCCTTCGGGTGCCAGAACGCGGCGCCCGGCGAGACATCGTGGAACGAGAAGAGGTCGAGCTGCGGCCCGAGCCGTCGATGGTCACGCTTCCGCGCTTCTTCGCGCCGCCAGAGGTAGGCATCGAGCTCCTCCTGCGTCGCCCAGGCCGTGCCGTAGACGCGCTGGAGCATCGGCCGCTTCTCGTCCCCCCGCCAGTAGGCGCCGGCCGTGCCGAGCAACTTGAACGGGCCGATCTTGCCGGTGCTCGCGACATGCGGCCCGCGGCACAGATCGATGAACGGGCCCTGCCGGTAGAAGGTCGTCGGCGGCATCGGCGTCCCGTCGCGCTTCGACGCTGCGAGCAGGTCATCGATGATCTCGACCTTGAAGTCCTGGCCCTGCTCGGCGAGCCGGGTGCGGGCGACGTCCGGCGTCTCCTCGCTGAGCTCGAACGGGTGGTCGGCCGCGATCGACGCGCGCATGCGCTCCTCGATCTTCGGGAGGTCGTCGGGCGTCAACGGACGCGGCAAGAGGAAGTCGTAGTAGAAGCCGTCCTCGATGACCGGGCCGATCCCGAGCTTGGTCCCCGGAAAAAGGTCGAGGACCGCCTCGGCGAGGACGTGCGCGGCGCTGTGGCGCATCGGCCCGAGCTCGCCGGACGCGCCGTGGTCCATCAGCTCGGTGGCGCTTCCCCGTTCCGGCGCTTCGAGGCCGTCGGCCTCATCGATCGTGATGCCCTGCTGCTCGTCGTCTGTCATATCGACTCCTGGAATCAACAAACCCCTCGTCCCTGCAGGACGAGAGGTTCGATCCTCCCGCGGTCCCACCCGCGTTCGCGGTGCCGTCTCGGCTCCGCGCTCTCTGGCCGCGATAACGGGCGGTCCCGGGCCGGTTCGCCGGCCGCTCACGGGTGGTGCCGCTCCGGATCGATCGCCAGACTTCCAGCCGAGGCCCGGCTCTCTCGTGATCGTTGGATCGGACGGCGTGTCCCGATCGACGCTATGAGGCGTGGTGGGCGACACTGGACTCGAACCAGTGACCTCTTGCATGTCAAGCAAGTGCTCTAACCAGCTGAGCTAGCCGCCCGCCGTCGCCGACCCGTGCCTGGGAGTCCTCGGAGACGATCGTGGCTCGCAGGCGTTCCAGTCCCGCGCGATCGAGTCGATGACGTCATCGACCGTGGTCAGCGGCGGCCCGCATTGTACCGGGGGGCGTGCCGACCGACAACGACCTCGGCGGCGCAGGTAACAATTGAGCATTGCGGCGGGGCGAAGGCCGTCGCGCAACACCGAGGGGTTGACCGTGAGACTTCACCGATTGCTGCCGGCGACGGCGTGCCTCCTCGTCGCAGCATGCGCGGGCGCGGCGCCGCCCGCTCAATCGCCGGCGCCGTCCGCTTCGGTCG
>JBJMMR010000075.1:0-3047 GCA_045804645.1 Chloroflexota bacterium
CGACAAGCTCACGATCGAGATCGAGACCGACGGCACGATCAGCCCGGAGGAGGCGCTCAGCCGCTCGGCCGAGATCCTCGTCAACCAGTTCCGCCCGTTCGTCACCGTCGGGATGGCCGCCCAGCCCCAGGTCGCCGCGACCGGCGTCGCCGCGCTGCCGCCCAACATGCTCGACATGCCGATCGAGGAGCTCGACCTGCCGATGCGCGCGTACAACTCGCTCAAGCGGAACAACATCGTCAAGGTCGGGCAGCTGCTGCAGCTCAAGGACGACGACCTTCTCCGCATGCGCAACTTCGGCAAGAAGTCGCTCGATGAGATGAAGGAGCGACTGCGGATGCGCGGCTTCATCGTCCCGGACACCGAGTCGGACGGCCTCGACGACCTCGAGGACGACGAGTCGTTCGACGACGAGACCGAGGACTGACGTGGCGCACCGGATCGGCGGGCGCAAGCTCAGCCGAAAGCAGGGTCCGCGTCTGGCGCTGTTCAAGAATCTGACCGTGTCCGTCCTCAGGTATGAGCGGGTCAAGACGACCGAGGCCAAGGCCAAGGAGATCAGCGGTCAGGTGGAGAAGGTCATCACGCTCGCAAAGCGCGGTGATCTCTCCGCACGTCGATCCGTCGTCGCCCAGTTCCCGAATGAGCCGCTCGTCGTGAACAAGCTGTTCGACGAGATCGCGCCGAAATACGCCGATCGGACGTCGGGCTACACCCGGATCGTCCACATCGGGCAGCGCCGCGGCGACGCGGCAGAGATCGTCCAGATCGAACTGGTCTGAATCAAGCGTTGAGCAAGACACTCGAGAGGGTGTCACCGAAGCGCTACCGCGCGACGGTCGAATACGACGGGACGGACTTCGCAGGGTTCCAGGTGAACCCCGGGAAGCGAACCGTCCAGGGGACCCTGGAAGACGCGCTGGCCCACCTCGGTGACGGGGTCGTCCGGCGGGTCGACGGGGCGGGACGCACCGACGCCGGCGTCCATGCGTTGGGACAGGTCATCGGCTTTTCCTACGTGGGGCGGCTGGATGTGACGGAGCTCGAGGCGGCCCTCGCGGCGATCCTGCCGCGGGACGTCGCGATCCGGGACATCCGACCGGCAGCCGAGCTGTTCAACCCGCGTTATGCCGCTCGGTACCGCGAATACCGGTACACGATCTGGAACGGGCCGTCGAGCCCGCTCCGTGAACGGACAGCGGCCGGCGTGCGGGACCCGCTCGATACGGGAGCGATGGCGCGAGCGGCGTCGGCCTTCATCGGCCGGCACGACTTTCGGGCCTTCGGGACCGGCGACCGGGATCCCATCAGGACCGTCAGCGCGATCCGGGTGGGTCGGTCCGGCAGGTACGTCACCATCGACGTCCGAGCCGAGTCGTTCCTCCGGGGACAGGTCCGTCGGATGGTCGGCCTCCTCCTCGAGGTCGGTCTTGGAAAACGGGATATGGATGCGGTTCGGGCGGCACTCGCCGATCCCGGATCGATGATGAAACCGCCGGCCGCACCGGCAAAGGGATTGTGTCTCCGGCACGTCGCCCTCAAGCGAGGGCCACGGACCGGGGCACGTACGAACGGAGAACGCGAGCAACGATGAACGCGAAGACCATGGCGGTCCGTGAGAGCGAGATCGAGCGACGCTGGTTCGTCGTGGACGCGACCGACCAGACCCTCGGTCGTCTTGCGTCGCGCATCGCGCGCATCCTCGAGGGCAAGCACAAGCCGACGTATCAGCCCAACCTCGATACCGGCGACCACGTGATCGTGCTCAACGCCAAGCGGATCGCCGTCACGAGCGACAAGCTCGAGAGCAAGGTCTATGCCCGCCACAGCGGCTACCCACAGGGTTACAAGGAGGAGACCCTTGGTCACCTCCTCGAGCGACGACCGGAGGAAGTCATCCGGCGCGCCGTCAAGGGCATGCTTCCGCACAACCGCCTCGGTGCCCAGCAGCTGCGCAAGCTCAAGGTCTACGCCGGCGCCGACCATCCCCATCAGGCTCAGCAGCCTGAGCCGCTCGCCTGACGAGGAGCGAAATGTCGATCCCTGCCTTCTACTCCGGGACGGGTCGCCGCAAGACGGCGATCGCCCGAGTCCGTCTGCTCCCTGGCGAGGGTGAGATCGTCGTGAACGGTCGATCGCTCGACGAGCACTTCGGCAACGCCGTCAACGAGGCGGAGGTCCGCATGCCCTTCCGGGTGACGGGGACCGAGGGCCGCTTCAACGCGATGATCAAGGTCGAAGGCGGCGGCGTGACGGGGCAGGCCGGCGCGATCCGCCACGGCATCGCGCGCGCCCTGCTCGAAGTCGACGCCGACGCGCATCGGCTCCCGCTTCGCCAGGCCGGGCTCCTCACGCGCGATCCGCGCATGAAGGAGCGCAAGAAGTACGGGCTCAAGCGGGCTCGTAAGGCGCCGCAGTACACGAAGCGCTAGCCGCCTGACCGGGCGCCGACGGCATCGGCGGTCGTCCGCGACTCGCTCACGCACGCGCCCAGTCGGTGACCTCAAGCCGCGATAGTGGACTGCCGGCCGACAGGGAGGCGTCGAGGCGTCGAGGAGATCCTATCGGCGAGGTTGACCCCTTGGTGGTGCCTGGCAGGCAACACGTAAGCCCTGAGCAGCGCTTTGGTCTTCGTCGGGACCCTCGTGGTGCCTGGGAATCAACAACCAAGCCTCGAGGCGATGATCCGTCCGTCCTGGACGCCTCGGTGTTGTCTGTCAGACCACACATAGGCCCTGAGCGAGACCTCCCGGAGTCTTCGACGCGCTCGTGTTGACTGTCAGGCACCAACGGGACGCAGCCGCGCCGTAGGAACGGGACGCGGCCGCGCCGTAGGAACGGGCCTGTCAACGTTGGACGCGCCGTCATCGCACCGGCGCCGCGCCATCGGGGACGCCTGCCGTCACCGAGGCTCGCCGCCTACGTGACCTGAACGCCCCAGGACCTTCCGGGGGTCCCGCGGCGACGCGAGACGCCGCTACAGTGAGTGGGTGACGAGCGTCGAGGTGTCCGCGACGAGCCTTCGAGGTCGCGACCTGCTCAGCGCG
>JBJMMR010000076.1:0-5251 GCA_045804645.1 Chloroflexota bacterium
AGGTGTATCCGGGCTACGTGCTCGTCGAGATGATCCTCGACCCGGACAGCTGGTTCGTCGTCCGCAACACGCCGGGCGTGACCAGCTTCGTCGGCGGTGCCAACATCCCCGGCGTCCGCAGCGAGCCGATCCCGCTCACCGAGACCGAGGTCAAGCAGATCCTGCGGCACATGGGCGTGGAGACGCCGAAGTACCGCGTCGCATTCACCAAGGGCCAGAGCGTTCGAGTCACCGACGGTCCGTTCGCCGAGTTCATCGGCACGGTCGAGGAGATCAACCCGGAGCGCAACAAGGTCAAGGTCCTGGTGAGCATCTTCGGCCGCGAGACCCCGGTCGAGCTCGACTTCCTCCAGGTCGAGAAGCTCTAAGAAAGGACCGGAAGACTCCCCCGTGGCCAAGAAGATCCGCATCGTTCTGACCCTCCAGCTGCCCGCCGGGGCAGCGACGCCCGCGCCGCCGGTCGGCACGGCGCTCGGTCCGCACGGCATCAACATCGTCGAGTTCACGAAGAGCTACAACGAGAAGACCCAGGACAAGCGCGGTCAGATCATCCCGGCCCAGATCACGGTCTTCGAGGACCGCTCGTTCAGCTTCATCCTCAAGACGCCACCTGCCGCCGACCTGCTTCGCAAGGCCGCCGGGATCGAGAAGGGATCGGGCGCGACCGGCACGGAGATGAACGGCCGCGTGACCCGCGACCAGCTCCGCGAGATCGCCGGGATCAAGATGGCCGACCTGAACGCGAACGACATCGACGCCGCCGCCAAGCAGATCGAGGGGACAGCCCGCTCGATGGGTATCGAGGTGGTCGGCTAGGAGAGGCGCGCATCGCGCCGTATCGACGGTCGCCGTGCCCGTACCCCGGGGCATCGGCAACATCGACCAGGGGGAGGCCGGAACGCCGGCCGATCAAGGAGACGTACCCATGCCACATCGAGGCAAGAAGTACCTGGAGGCGGCGAAGCTCGTCGACCGTGAGCGCACGTACACGCCCGCGGAGGCCGCCGAGCTCGCCAAGCAGACGACGACCGTCGGTTTCGACGCGACGATCGAGGCCCACCTTCGCCTCGGCGTCGACCCGCGGCACGCCGACCAGATGGTCCGCGGCACGGTCGTCCTCCCGCACGGCACCGGCAAGTCGGTCCGCGTCGCGGTCTTCGCGCAGGGCGAGAAGGCCCAGGAGGCGCTCCGCGCGGGCGCCGACGAGGTCGGCGGCGAGGATCTGGCCAAGAAGATCGAGGCCGGCTGGCTCGACTTCGATGTCGCGCTCGCCACGCCCGATTCGATGGGCCTGGTGGGGCGGCTCGGGAAGATCCTCGGCCGACGCGGGCTGATGCCGAACCCGAAGGCAGGCACGATCACGTTCGATCTCGACCGGACCATCCGCGAGATCAAGGGTGGGCGCGTCGAGTTCAGGGTCGACAAGGCAGCGATCATCCACGTCCCCGTGGGCAAGTCGAGCTTCGAGCCTGATGCGCTCGTCGACAACCTCGCGGCCCTGGTGGACGCGGTCAACCGGGCCAAGCCGTCGGGTGCCAAAGGGCAATACATGCGCACCCTGACCATCGCCAGCACGATGGGCCCGGGTATCCGGGTCGATCTGCCCGCTGCTCTGGCGGCCGCAGCCGCCTGATCCCCGCCGGCGGGACCGCCGGCACATTGACGCCACGACGGCCGAGAGGCGCGTCGTGCAGATCGATACAGACGGACCGCCGCAGACAGCCTGCGTCCAGCGTGCGCGACCACAGGGTCGTCGTGCCGGACTTGATCCGTCGGACCGGACCGGCCATCACCCGCGCGGTGGGGCAGGGGACGACGACGAGCACGCCGAGGCAGTCGGTGCCTCCACCGCCAACGGTGGGCGCGCCCCTGCGAGCCGGAGTGACCTCCTGACTGGAGGTGGCCATGGGATCCGTCGCAGGGGGACCGGAGCGATCCGGAGACCCACCGCCGCACGCCGGTCGCGTGCTGGAGCGAACGGAGGCTTTATGCCGACAGAGGCCAAGGAGGCGACGGTCGCCGAACTTCGCGAGGAACTCGCGAACGCTCGGACGATGATCGTCTCGGAGTACCGCGGCCTCACGGTCAAGGAGATCGCCGAGATCCGGCGAGCCTTGACGAAGCAGGACGTGAAGTACCGCGTCGTCAAGAACCGGCTGATGCGCATCGCCGCCGCCGACACCGTCGGGGCAGCGCTCGACCCGCTCCTGAACGGTCCGACCGCGATCGCGTTCGGTACCGACGAGGCGGCGACCGCCAAGGCTGTCATCGATGCGACCCGCCCGTATAACCGCGTCGTCCGCATCACCGGCGGCGTCCTCGGCGATCGACCGATCGACGCCGATGCCGTCACGCGCCTGGCCGCGCTCCCAGCGCGCGAGGTGCTGTTGGCCAAGCTGGCCGGTGGCATGCAGGCGCCCGTCGGCACGCTTGCCGGGCTGTTCGCCGCGCCGCTACGGAACCTCGGCTACGCCCTGGCGCAGGTCGCCGACCAGAAGCGCCAGGCCGAGGCCTAGACCTTCGCCGACACGTCCACCATCACCGAACACCAACGGATCGAGGAGATATCCATGGCTACCGCCCTTTCCCAGGACGACCTGCTCGAGGCCATCGACAAGATGACCGTCCTCGAGCTGTCCGATTTCATCAAGAAGTTCGAGGATCGTTACGGCGTCACGGCGGCCGCGCCCGTCGCTGTCGCTGCGGCGCCCGCGGCAGGCGGTGGTGCCGAGGCCGGTGGTGGCGCTGCCGCCGCGGAAGAGCAGACCGAGTTCAGCGCTGTCCTCGCCGAGGTCGGCCCGAACAAGATCCCGGTGATCAAGGTCGTCCGCGAACTGACCGGCCTGGGCCTCAAGGAGGCCAAGGACCTCGTCGACGCTGCGCCGAAGCCCGTCAAGGAAGGCGTCGCCCGCGACGAGGCGGACAAGATCAAGGCCGCCCTCGAAGAGCAGGGTGCGAAGGTCGAGATCAAGTAGTCGCAGGTCGCATCAGGAAGAGCCCGGGCCGATCGGCGCCGGGCTCTTCTGATTCGCGAGTCAGTCGGTGGCCGCCGCGGTCGCGGCTTCGGTCTCGCGCCGGTGCATCGCCGCCAGACCGTCGAGGGCGAGGGGCGCCAGCAGCTCGGCGCTCGCCTCGGCGACCCTGGCCCGTGTCGTCGCACGAAGCGTCGCCGTGCGAAGGCCGCCGGCCAGCGCGGCCCGCTCGCCGACGACGGCGCCCGGTCCGATCTCGGCCACCTCGTTCCCGTCGACCTCGACGACGAACATGCCATCGAGGATGAGGTACACGTCTGTGCCGGTCTCGCCCTGGGTCATCAGGACCTCGCCCGCCTCGATCGTCCTGACCTTGGGCTTCACGCCGCCGTGCATGATCAGGCCCGAGAGTCGGCGTTCGAGGTCGGACTCGACGGTGCTCACGACGGCCTCCGAGTCGTACGACCCCCAGGGCGTACGGTCGCCGAAGGAGTCGTTGAACCATCGGTCGAAATCCACGACGCCCGATTTCGCCACGAGGTTGCCGTTCGCGTCGTAGATCCAGTGACGTGGGAAGGGGCTGGCGCCGACGAGTTCATGCGACGAGCTGCCGTCGACGTCGATCGTGAGTGCGAGGGTCGTCCAGGCGAGCGATGGCCAGAACTGGGCATAGGGCTTGTGCGGGACGGGACGCGGCGTCGGGATCCCCATCCGGCCCCCGATCGTCTGCACGAAGCGGGCCGACGTCCCGGACACCTCGGGTTCCTTCTGGATATCGGGCATCTGGACCGCCGGGAAGCGGATCGCCGCGGGGCCGACGCGGACGGTCGTCCTGCCGATATGGCCCTTGCCGAGATAGCCGGTCCCGACGATGCGCCCACCCTCGATGTCGATGTACGCCCGCAGCTCGTTGGCCTCGCGGAAGCGGTCGCTGGTGCGCAGCATCTCGATATCGTCGATATGATCGGGTGGCGGCTCGTCGTAGTGCGTCACCCCGAGATCGAACGGGATCCTGGACAATCCTTCGACCGCCTCGGAGGGGATCCAGGAGATCGCGGTCACGCTCGACACGATGCGGGTGCGGTCCATGTCTTGTCCCTCCTCGTGCGTCGACAATGGTCGGCGCCTCGGAGAACCGGGTCGCCTGCGACGGGATGGCCAGCATACGGCCGCAGCGTCTCGATGGGGCGGAAGCGGGCGGATCGATACGGGCCGGGCGCCAGGTGGTCGACGGAGGCCCAATAACATGTTCCCCGCCGTTTGACAAGAAGCGAAATCGCGGTATCCTACTCCTTCTGTGAGCGCGGCCCCCCATTTCTCCTTCCTCCTCCGTCAAGGAGCGGTGTTTCATGCTGTCTTCCGCTGAGTCGTCGACTCGCGCCGTGACCCCGTCGGGTCGCATCTCGTACGCCCGCATCGACAAGAAGGTCGATGGCGTCAGTTACGAGAAGTTCGAGATCCCGAACCTGATCGAGCTGCAGCTCGATTCGTTCGCCTGGTTCATCGATAAGGGATTGCGCGAGCTGTTCGACGAGATCAGCCCGATCAAGGACTTCACCGGCAAGGTCATGGAACTCCAGTTCCTCGACTACGAATTCGGTGAGCCGAAGTACTCCGAAGAGGAGTGCCGGACGAAGGACCTGACGTTCAGCAAGCCGCTGTACGTGAATGTCGAGCTCCTCATCAAGGAGACCGGCGAGATCCAGCGCCAGCGCGTCTACATGGGCGACTACCCGTGGATGACCGACCAGGGCACCTTCGTCATCAACGGCGCCGAGCGCGTCGTCGTCAGCCAGCTCGTCCGCTCGCCCGGCGTCTACTACAGCGAGGCGGAGGATCCCGCCTCGGGCCGGATGCTGTTCAGCGCCAAGGTCATCCCGAACCGCGGCGCCTGGCTCGAGTTCGAGACGAACAACAAGGACCAGCTCTGGGTCAAGGTCGATCGCAAGCGCAAGATCGCGGCGACGACCCTGCTGCGCGCGGTCGGGTTCGAGGAGAACGACGCGATCACGGCGCTCTTCAGCTCCGTCGACGTCGATCCCGATCACCCGTTCATCGCGAGCACCCTCGACAAGGACCTGACCCGCACCCAGGCCGAGGCCCTGATCGAGGTCTACAAGAAGCTCCGCCCGGGCGATCCGCCGACCGGCGACAACGCCCGCCAGCTCGTCGAGAGCCTGTTCTTCAACTTCCGCCGCTACGACCTCGGTCGTGTCGGTCGGTACAAGCTGAACAAGGCGCTGGCCGATGCCGCTGCGAAGGTGAAGATCGACCTGCCG
>JBJMMR010000077.1:0-7779 GCA_045804645.1 Chloroflexota bacterium
ACGGTCGACGACGTCGTGGCCACGTTCGAGAGCCCCATGTATCGACCCGACGACGCCTTCGGGATGATGTCGGTCATCAGCGCCCAGTCGACGGCAAGGAATGTACCGGCCGACGCACCGAACAGGGCACCGCCGACGAACGCGAGCGGGACCGCCGGCGCAAGCGCCGCCAGCACGATCCCGATGAAGCCGATCAGGCAGCTCGCGTAGATGACCGGCTTGCGCCCGATCCGGTCGGAGATGCGCGCCGACGGGACGATCGCGATGACGTTGGCGATGACGATCGTCACGAGCATGACCAGGTTCGTCGAGTTCGCGGCGTCCTCGTCGAGGTGGTGGGTTTGCTTGAGGTAGGTGAGGATCAGGTTGACGAGGACCGCGCCGCCCATCAGGAAGAAGAAGCGCGATGCGAGCAGCCAGACGTACGAGCGCTCCTTGAGGACGTCGGTCCCCCACACCTCGCGCGCGATGGTCCCCCACGACTTGCCGTTCCGTGGCTTCGGCGGCTGACCGTCGCCGACGCGCAGGACGACGGCGGCCATCGTGATGAGCTCGACGAGCGCGACCGCGAAGATCGCGACCTCGATCTGGCCCGCCAGCACCGCCACGGTGACGAGCACGAACCCGGTCACGTTCCCGAGGATCTGCATCAGCCCGACCATCGCGCTGGCGAGGCCGACCTGCTGCTCAGGCACGAGATCCGGGACGTAGCCCTGGAATGGGCCACGCGCGATGTTGGTGCTCACGGCCAGTAATGCCGCGAACGCCCCGAGCATCAGGATCATGCTGGACGTCGCGATGCCGACCAGGAAAACGACATCGAGCACCGAACCGATGACGATGTACGGCTTGCGCCGTCCCCATCGGCTGACCGTGTAGTCGCTGATCGAACCGACCGTCGGCTGGACGAGGATCGAGATCACGGCGACCGGGATGGATAGGAGGAACAGGACCCGTCCGACTTCGAGCGGGTCGACCGCGAACGGTCCGAAGTTCACGCGGTTCTGGATGAACAGCCCGACGGCGCCATCGATCGCCGTCAGGCCGAGCCAGTACAGCGAGATCCGGACGAGGTGGCCCAGCGGGAGGGCGCGCGTCGGACGGACGTAGCTTTCGTCGAACGTCGCTTCGGCGTGCATCGCGGGTACCTCTTGGGCGAAGGTGACGGCCCGTCGTTCGGATGCTACGACGCGCGGATCGGAGTCCCGTTACGGTCGAGCGTGACGATGTCGCCGACGCGCATGAGCCGACGTTCGGTCGCGCCGCTGGCCGCGTACCTGAAGACGGAACGGTCGAGCGAGTAGATGCCCGTGCTGGCGATGCCGATCCGCCCGAGACGGAACGTGAAGATCGGGTTCTCGGTGTTGCCGTTGTAGTGGACCGGCGTGCCGTCGTTCGTCAGGACGGCGAGGTTCGCCTGTCCGCCGAACGCTTCGTGGAGGGCGCGGAGGCTCGCTGGCGCGTCCCCGCTGTCGCGCCACGCATCCTCCAGCCAGCGCGCCCCGACCTCGGTGTCCGCGCGGCCGTGGATCCGACCCTGTGCCTGGTACTGCGGTCGGGCCGCGCGCCACTCACGCAGGTCGCCGTTGTGGCTGAACGAGAACCGTCCAGCCGGGTCGTCGAACGGCTGCGCGTCCGCGACCTGGAGCGTCGAGAGTCGCGACGGTCGTCGGAGATGGACGAGAAGGGCCGTCGTCTCTTCACGACCGACCGACGCCGCACCCTCGGTGTCATCGCGGAACGCATCCGCGGCCCGGTGGCTGCACAGCCGGCCGTCGGCACGGAGCCAAGCGGCGCCCCAACCGAAGCCCGCGAGCCCGTAGCGCTCGAGCCGCTCGGTGAACGGCCACAGCTCGTCGATCCGGAACGGCTCTGCGGCACGGGCGACGTATTGCTCGCACATCGCCGGGATGATACGCGCCGTCGACTGGTCGTCCGAGGGCGGCGCCAGCGACTGCTGGCCGTCGCGCCCGCCCTACGGTGCCAGGCGGCTCTGGATCTCGTGCTCGTACTCGGGGAAGTAGCGGCTCACGACCGAGAGATCGAACGCGGAGAGGATCTGTTCTTTCGATTCCCGCTCAAGGAGGAAATCGAACGTCTCGTACAGCAGCCGCTCGACGTCGCCGTCGGCGGTCGCGGCGGCAAGCCTGGCCGCATCCTCGTCGGCGACCGTGACATCGTGCGTCGACGTGCTCACATCGTCGCGGATCGTCACCGTGCAGCGCCACCCGCCGTCGGTCCTGCCGCAGTCGGGCTCGATCTTGGCCATCACCGACCTCCCTGACAGTTCGGGCACCAGTACGTGGTCCGCGGCACCTCGCCGGACGTCGGCGCAGAGCGGATCGCCGTCCCGCAACGCGGACACGGGCGGCCCGTCCGTCGATACACCTTCGTCGGCGACCGACCCGGGGCCACGCCGGCACTCTGGGTCAACAGGCGTCGCGCCGTCGCGATCAAGCGCTCGAGCGTCGCGTCATCGAGATCGCGGACTGCGACGAACGGGTCGACGCGCTCGGCGAACAGCGTCTCGTTGCGCCAGATGTTGCCGATCCCGGCAAGCGCCCGCTGGTCGAGAAGCGCCTCGCCGACCGACATCGATGCGCGCTCGGGTGCGCGCAGGCGTCGAAAGGCTTCCGCGGCATCGAACTCGGGCGAGAGGAGGTCGGGCCCGAGTCGCGACAGCGTCGGATGGATCGCTTCGGCGCGGGTCTCGAACAGCTCGACGACCGGGGCGTCGAAGCACACCGCGACGGTGCCGTCGACCTCGAGGACGAGCCGCGCGCGGGCCGGCGGCCGACGCCACCGTTCACCCGGCCGGTAGCGATGCCAGGACCCGTTCATCCGCAGGTGCGTCCGGAGCTCCAGCCCGCCGTCGAACCGGATCAACAGGTTCTTGCCCTGCGCCTCGACCGCATCGACTCGCTTGCCGATGATCCGCTGGACCTGTGGCACGGCTCCCGGGCCTTGCGCCCTCGCCGCGAGGACGTCGCGCCCCACGAGGTACGGACGAAGACCCTGCGCCGTTCGAAAGAGCGTGTCGCCCTCGGGCACGGCCCGACCTAGCGGGCCTGGCGCAGCGTGAGGCCGCGGTAACCGGCCGTGAAACCGGCCTCGAGCAGCCGATCGCGCCAGGGGGAGTCGCCGACCGCGACGCCATCGACCTTGCGGATGACCATCTCCCGGAAGCGGCCGCTGGCGACGAGCGTCGTCAGGCCCTGAAGGGCTGCGTCGGCGACGTTCGGGTCGTCCGCGGCCGGGAACGTCTGCAGCGTCGAACCGCCCCGTTCCAGGTAGAGGACGGCGATGCCGTCGACGAGGACGACGTATGCGCCGGCCGCGCGCTGGAACGGACGTCGGTCGTCATCGCCGCGGCGCGGCCAGGAGAGGGCGGCACCGTACGGGTTGGCCGGGTCCGCGGCGGCAAGCACGTAGACAGCGGGAGCAGCCGAACCCTCTTCGCCGTCGCGCACGGCGCGCAGCCGATCGAGCGCGCCGGCGAGCGCGAATTGGGCCGCGCCAAGCCCGTCGACGAAGTAGCCGCGTCGGATCCTGCCCGCCTCCTCGAGGGCGCGGAGGACCGGATATACCGCTGAGAAGCCACCCTCCAGGCCCTCCGAGCCGACAGCCTCCCGCGTCAGCACGCCGTGCCGTTCGAGCAGCGCGAGCGTCCGGGCGTGGAGTCGTTCCGTCGGCGCGATGTCCTCGAGCGGTTCCACGAGTGACCAACGACCGGCGGCCTCGGGCGGACCGAGCGCCGTGAGCCGCCCGGGCCGACCACGCCGAGCGCCGGAACCCGAGCCGGATGGGCGCTTCCAACGGAGCGCGCGGAGCGGTGCGAACGTGTCGTTGGTCACCTCGCCAGCCCAGACGAGATCCCACAGCGCATCGAGCATCTCGCGATCCGGTCCGCCGCCGGCAGCGGCATGGATCGCCCGATAGAAGCTCGCGCCGCGTGCCCGGAGGTGCTCGCGGATCGCTTCGTGGCGCTTCCCGGAGGGGCGCTCGGCGGAGTCGTCGTTGGCATCGACGGCCGTGTGGGGGCGAAGGATCTCGCGGCCGGGTCGGTAGAGCGCGATCCGTCCGTCATCTCGACCCAGAGCGCCGCGACCGACCCACGCGACCTCGCCCATCGCTCCGAGCTCGTCGAGGAGGCGCGGGGCGTAGCCAGGGAGGCGTGACGGGAGGACGTCACGCTCCAGGACGGATGCCGGGATCGGGACGCCGGCCAGTTGATCGACCACTTCGGCAAGGCGTTCGAGCGCCGCGGACCCCCGGTACGGGCTCCCGTCGGCGCCGGGCCCGGCCACCGGCGCGATCCCATGCCACGCTGGCAGGAAGCGCCCGAGCGCGGCCGGATCGACCGGCTCGACCTCTCGACGGAGCCGGGCCAGCGATCGACGCCGGAGCAGCCGCAGGACGTCGGGGTCGCACCACTCCCGTTCGGCACCTCCGGGACGGAACTCCCCGCGGAGAAGGGTTCCGGCCGCGAGCAGCCGCTCGAGCGCGTCTTCGACGATGCCGAGCGGCAGGCCCCAGCGAGCCGCGGGTTCGGGCGTGAGGAACGGGCCGTGGGTTCGCGCGTACCGCGCCAGCAGCCCGTCGAGTGCCGACGCCGCCGGGGCGAGGAAGGCTTCCGGCACGCCGACCGGCGCCGTCACGCCGACACCGTCCCGGTATCGGGCGGCGTCCTCGATGGCGATCCAGCGCTCGTCCTTCGCGATCCGCACCTTCACCGCGCGGCGACCCGATCCGAGCTCGTCGAGCCATGTCGTCGCCGCGTCGCGCCCACCGACGACCCGTGCCGCGACCTCGTCGGTCGACAGATCACCGAGCCGCCGCAGCAGGTCGTGGACCTGGTCGACGCTCGTCGCTTGGCGCTCCTCGGTCAGGGCCTGGAGCGAGAGCTCGAGGTCGGCGAGCGCCTCGGGATCGAGGAGCTCGCGCAACTCCTCCTGGCCGAGCAGCTCCCGCAGGAGGTCGCGGTCCAGGGTGAGTGCGCCGGCTCGGCGCTCGGCGAGCGGGGCGTCGCCCTCGTACATGAAAGCCGCGACGTAATCGAACAGGAGGCTGCTCGCGAACGGGCTGGCGCGGGGCGTCTCGACGCCGTGCACCGCGATCTCGCGGCTCGCGACGCCACGCAGGATGTCCCGGAGCGCATCGAGGTCGAAGACGTCCGAGAGGCATTCGCGGTACGTCTCGACGAGGATCGGGAAGCTGCCGTAGCGACTCGCGACCGCGAGGAGATCGGCCGCCCGCTGGCGCTGCTGCCAGAGCGGCGTCCGCGTCCCCGGCCGTCGTCGTGGGAGGAGCAGCGCACGTGCCGCGTTCTCGCGGAATCGACTCGCGAAGAGCGCTGAGTTCGCCACCTGGCCGACGACAAGGTCCTCGATGTCGTCGGCCGCGGGAAACAGCAGATCCTCGACGCCGTCGACGCTCCCCTCCCCCTCCGGCAACCGGATGGCGATCCCGTCGTCCGACCAGATCGTCTGGACCTCGACGCCAAGGCGGTCCGCGAGCCGCGCCTCGATCGCGAGCGACCATGGCGCGTGGACGCGGCCTCCGAACGGGCTCAGGACCGTGAGGCGCCAGTCGCCGAGCTCGTCCTTGAACCGCTCGACCACGATCCGCTTGTCCGTCGGGAGCGCCCCGGTCGCATCGCGCTCGTCCTCGAGGTACGCGAGCAGGTTGTCGACGGCCCGATCGTCGAGGTCGTGGTGCTCCTGGAGTCGCACGCGAGCCTGGGTCCGCCCCTTCGAACCGCGCTGCAGGTCGTCCTCGATCTCGCCGACGAAGGCCCCGAGAGCGCGTCCGAGCTCGATCGGTCGACCGACGGCATCGCCCTTCCAGAATGGGAGCTTGCCAGGGACCCCCGGCGCGGGCGTGACCGTGACCCTGTCATGGCTGATGTCCTGGACCCGCCATGAGCTCGCTCCCAGGATGACGACGTCGCCGTGCATCCCGGCCCGGAGCTCGTACACCATCTCTTCGTCGAGCTCGCCGACGCGCCTCCCAGGCGTCCCGGCCTCGCCCTCCATGAAGACGCCGAAGAGACCCCGGTCCGGGATCGTGCCGCCGCTCGTGACGGCGACGACCCGCGCGTCCCGGCGGCCCTGGATGGTGTCCGTTACGCGATCCCAGACGAGTCGTGGCTTGAGCTCGGCGAACTCATCGGACGGGTAGGCGCCGGCGAGCATGCCGAGGACGCCATCGAGGAGGTCGCGCGTCAGCGTCTCGTAGGGCGCGGCCCGGGTGATGGTCGCGAACAGCTCGTCGCCGGTCCACTGGTCCATCACGGTCATGGCGACGATCTGTTGGGCCAGGACGTCGAGCGGATTGCGCGGGATGCGCGTCTGCTCGATCTCGCCTTCGTGCATGCGCTTCGTCACGACGGCGACCTCGAGGAGGTCGCCGCGATACTTCGGGAAGATCACGCCCTTGCTCGGCGCCCCGACGTGATGGCCGGCCCGCCCGACCCGCTGGAGACCGCGGGCGACGCTGGTGGGGCTTTCGACCTGGACGACGAGGTCGACGGCCCCCATGTCGATACCAAGCTCCAGCGAGCTGGTGGCGACCAGGGCGGGCAGGCGGCCCGCCTTGAGCTCCTCCTCGATCTCGAGGCGCTGCTCGCGGGCGATGCTGCCGTGATGGGCGCGGACGAGCTCTTCGCCGGCCAGCTCGTTGAGACGCTGGGCAAGCCGCTCGCTCAGCCGGCGACTGTTCGTGAAGACGATGGTGCTCTTGTGGCTACGGATCAGTTCGAGGATCCGGGGATGGATGGCCGGCCAGATGCTGCTCCGAGCGTCGGGGCTCACGGCCGGGCCACCGGGCTGCTGCTCCTGCGGGAGGACTTCACCGAGCGAGGCCATGTCGTCCACCGGGACGATGACCTCGAGCTCGAGGGCTTTTCGGGAGCCGGCATCGACGATCGTCACGTCCCGGTCGGCTCCGACGCCGCCCAGGAAGCGGGCGACGGTGTCGAGCGGGCGCTGGGTGGCGGAGAGACCGATGCGCTGTGGCGCCTTGTCCTCCTGTGCCAGCCGTTCCAGACGCTCGAGGGTGAGCGCGAGGTGGGCGCCACGCTTGGTGCCGGCGATGGCGTGGACCTCGTCGACGATGACGTGCTCGACGCCCTTCAGGATCTCCCGGGCCTGGCTCGTCAGGATGAGGTAGAGGCTCTCCGGGGTCGTGATGAGGATGTCGGGCGGTCGACGGGCGATCTCGCGGCGGTCCTCGGTGGGGGTGTCGCCGGTGCGGCTCGCGACGGTGATGCGCGGCGGCTCATCGCCTTGCTTCTGCGCGGCGAGGCCGATACCGGTGAGCGGCGCGCGGAGGTTGCGTTCGACGTCGTAGGTCAGGGCCTTGAGCGGGGAGATGTAGAGGACGCGGACATGGCCCGGGTTCTCTCGGGTGGCGGGTGGGCTCGGGTCGCGGGCGAGGCGGTCGAGGGCATAGAGGAAGGCGGCCAGCGTCTTACCACTCCCCGTCGGGGCGTGGATGAGCGTGTGCTCGCCACGCGCGATGGCCTCCCATCCGCGGGCTTGCGCGTCCGTCGGCGCCTCGAAACTGGCCTCGAACCACGCGCGAACAGCCGGCGAGAACGGTGCGAGCGGGTCGGCAGGAGCGATCGTGGCCACGGGACTCTGGAGTATAGGCTCACGACCACATTTAGACCGGGCGTTCGGTCTAGCTCATCGCTCGACGAGTGCGCGGACCTCGCTCAACGTGCGGGAGTCAAGGGCCCGTCGCGCCAGCTCGACGCACTCCTGCGGGTCGAGGAGG